>DBTZ01000008.1:0-7053 GCA_002307315.1 Alphaproteobacteria bacterium UBA1303 | reverse complement strand
GCGATGTCGGCTTCGGCAAGACCGAAGTGGCCTTACGCGCCGCTTTCGTGGCGGCGATGGCGGGATATCAAGTGGCGGTGGTGGCGCCGACCACGCTCTTGGCCCGCCAGCATGCCATGAATTTCGCCGGGCGCTTTGCCGGTTTTCCGATCAAAGTGCGGCAATTGTCGCGCTTCGTTCCTGCGGCCGAGGTGCGCGAGACCAAAATCGGATTGGCGAGCGGCGAAGTGAACATCGTGATCGGTACCCATGCGTTGATCGCCAAGAACATTTCTTTCAGCAATCTCGGTCTGGTGATCGTCGACGAGGAACAGCATTTCGGCGTCAACCACAAGGAACGCCTAAAGGCATTGAAGGCCGACGTGCATGTTTTGACGCTGACCGCGACGCCGATACCTCGCACTCTGCAACTGGCGCTGTCGGGCGTGCGCGATCTGTCGCTGATTGCCACCCCGCCGATCGACCGGCTGGCGGTGCGCACCTTCGTCACCCCGTTCGATCCTTTGGTGATCCGCGAGGCGCTGTTGCGCGAGCATTACCGCGGCGGGCAGAGCTTCTATGTTGCCCCGCGCATCTCCGATCTTGCCGATGCGATGACGTTTCTCAAGGAAACCGTGCCGGAGGTGAAGTCGGCGCTGGCCCACGGTCAGATGTCGCCCTCGGCGCTGGAAGAGGTGATGACCGCCTTCTACGACCGGAAAGTCAACGTGCTGGTTTCGACCAATATCGTCGAAAGCGGCCTCGACATTCCGACCGCCAATACTTTGATCGTACATCGCGCCGACATGTTCGGCCTGTCGCAGCTTTATCAGTTGCGCGGGCGCATCGGCCGCGCCAAACAGCGCGCCTATGCCTATCTCACCACTCCGGCCGACAGGAAGCTGACCGAAACCGCCGAGCGGCGCTTAACCGTGCTGCAATCACTCGATCAGTTGGGCGCCGGGTTCAGCGTTGCCAGTCACGACATGGACATTCGCGGCGCCGGCAACCTTTTGGGCGAGGAACAATCCGGCCACGTCAAGGAAGTCGGCATCGAGCTGTACCAGGAGATGCTGGAAGAGGCGGTGGCTTTGATGCGCGCCGGCGGCGGCGACGACGAGATCGTCGATCACTGGTCGCCGCTGATCAACATCGGAGCGGCGGTGCTGATCCCCGAAGCCTATGTGTCCGATCTTGGCGTGCGCATGGCGCTCTATCGCCGTTTGTCCGACATCGAGACGCGCGCCGACATCGACCGCTTCGCGGCGGAAATGATCGATCGTTTCGGCTCGCTGCCCGACGAGGTGAAACATTTGCTCGAAGTGGTGGCGATCAAGCAGTTGTGCCGTATCGCCAACGTCGAGAAGGTCGAAGCCGGGCCGAAGGGCGCGACCATCGGTTTCCGCGGCAACCAGTTCGTCAACGCCGCCGGGTTGATCGGCTTGATCTCGTCGCACCAGGGCACGATGAAGGTGCGCCCCGATCAGAAGGTCGTCATCTCGCGCAACTGGCCGGAACCGGAAGATCGGCTTAAAGGCGTCAAAGCGGTCTTGAGCCAACTGGCGAAGCTCGCCGGCGGCTGAAGGTGGCTCTATCCGGCCGCCACTTTTGGTTTGCCGGTTATGGGGTCGCTTTCGGTTTTTTAGTCGCTTCGGTAATCGTTAGTCGGAAAGGAATGACCGGCAGGCCGGTGACGCCGAAGAGGTTGCAAATCGGACTGTCGGCCCAGCAGAACCGCACTTCGCTTGCCTTCGTCGTTGCGGCGATTTCGACATTGCGGTCTTCAGCCACGGCATCGACGAACGCACAGGTCTTCCCGTCGCAGAGTTGAAAGCCGAGCGGCCGGTTGGCCTCGGAGACGACAAAATCCCGATCGAAGGCGACGACGATCTTCTTGCCTTGTCGCACGGCGGTCACCGGGCGAGGACCATCGGCCACCGTGTCCTGGCCGTAGATAAGTTTCTTGGCGATCAGCGCCAGCCTTTTGCCGACGTTCTGTTTGTCGGTGGGATGGATGTTGTCGCGTTGGCCGATGTCGATGGTCACGGCGAGGCCGCTATTGGGAATTTCCGCTGCTGCTTGTTGTTGCTGCTCGCGCAGATCCGCCCACTGCGAAGCCGTCGGCTTGACTTGGTAATCGCCGTAGTTGGGAAGCTGCACGTTGAGGAAGGCGGCATCGGTATTGAATCGCTGCCGCCAGCTCGCCGCCAGTGCTTTCAAGGCCTTGCCGTAGGCTGCGGCGTTCCAGGTGTTGGCCTCGCCTTGATACCAAACGATGCCTCTGAGCGCGATCGGTCCCAAAGGATCGATCATGCCGTTGTAGAGTTGGCCGGTGCCGCTGGCGGGATCCCAGGGCGCATGCGTCATGCCGCCGACTGTGGCCAGATCGGCGGCAATGCGATAGCGCCAATTGGTATCGAGCACCAGCTTTGAGCCGTCGGCGAATGTCAGGGTCTTGGCTCCGGCCGGACCCCAGGCACCACCTCCGCCGCCGACATCGAGCACCCCGAAGGCGATCAGGTTGTCGCCTTCATGCAGCGTTCCGGTGGGAATCGTGTAGACGCGGTTGGTGTAATAGCCTTCGCCGCCGCCGATCTGTTTGCCGTTGACCCAGGTGGAATCGAAATCGTCGACCGGACCAAGTGCCAGTACCGCCTCGCCCTTGGCTTGTTCTGCGGTGAGCTTCACTGTTTTGCGAAACCAGACGACGCCGTCGAAGGGCTGCAGGGCGGCAACGTTCCAATTCTCCCAGGAACCGACGAGTATGGCTTGCTGCCAGGATGAATCGTCGAACGTCGGATCGCTCCAGGCCGGCTTGGCCATGCTTGCCGGATCGTGGGTGCGCCACCATTCCTTGGCGATGGCGTCCCAGGTCGCCTTGCCCGCCTCGGCATCGCGGGCATAGATTTTCAGCACGTCGAGATCGCGGCCGTATCCGAGCGTGCGCAAGGCGTCGGCCGGAAGCCAGGCTTCGATCGCCGAACCGCCCCAGGCGCTTTCGATCAGGCCGAGCGGAATTTTGATGTCGGGTTGCAGGTCGCGGCCGAACATGTAGCAGGTGGCCGAGAAGTCGCGTACCGTTTCGGGACTGGTGACGTCCCATTTCGTGCCGTCGCCCAAGCCCTCGCGCGGGGTGGGCGAGGCAATGCGCGCAACGTGCATCAGGCGGATGAGTGCATTTTTCGCGCTAAAGAGTTCGCCGTAATAGCTCGACGCCAGCAGCACAGGCATTTCCATGTTGGATTGGCCGGAGCAGAGATAGACGTCGCCGAACAGCACGTCCTTGACGACCTGTTCGGCTGTGCCGCTGCTGGCGGTGAGCAAATAGGCGCCGCCGGCGGGGCGGGCGGGCAGGGTACCCCGCCATTTGCCGTCGGCATCGGCGACGGCCGAGACAACATCGCCGACGAGGTCGCGACGTACCGCCCCCGGCTTGTCCGATGGAGGGGTATCGGCGCTTGAAATAGCGATCTTCACCGTTGCGCCGGGTGCGGCCGTGCCCCATACATTGATCGGCTTGTCGCGCTGGATCACCATGTGATCTTGAAACGTCGGATAGAGCAGCGGCGGCGTTGCAGGCGAAGCGGCGAGAGCGATGCCAATCGTCAACATTGCGGCGATTAACGAGTATTTCAAGAACGACATACTGCTTTCCTTCGATCAGATTTTTGTCGATTATAAATCGTTCCGTCATTAAGCGACAGCGGTTATGGAAAGCAGAGTGTCGATGCTGCGGCGGGTTGTTGTCCTATTATTTCTGGCGTTGGCCTCCTGTGCGCCGGTAATCGCGCCCGTTGGGTTGGAAAACTTGTCTCCGGCCATCCGGGACGCGGCATTCGTCAGCCGCGACGGGATGCGGTTGCCGCTGCGCCAATGGGGTGACGACAATCCGCACTCGGTTATCGTGGCGCTGCACGGCATGGGCGATTATTCCAATGCTTTCGACATGCCGGCGACGTGGTGGGCGAAGCACGGCATTAAAACCTATGCCTACGATCAACGCGGCTTCGGCAATGCACCCATGCTGGGCTTGTGGCCGGGTGGCGAGACAATGCGGCAGGATTTGCGGGAATTTGTCGCCGTGGTGCGCGCCCGGCATCCCGGTGTGCCGGTGTTCGTATTGGGCGAAAGCATGGGCGGGGCGGTGGTGCTGTCGGCACTGCCTCAAGGGGTGCCGGCGGACGGCGTCATCCTGGTGGCACCTGCGGTGTGGGGCCGGGGCGACATGCCGTGGACCTACCAAGCCGCATTATGGCTGACCGCCCATATTGCGCCCGATATGTGGCTCACCGGCAAGGGACTGAAGATCTGGCCGTCCGACAACATTCAGATGTTGCGCGCCTATTCGCGCGATATCCTTGTGCATAAACGCACGCGCGCCGATGCAATATGGGGCCTTGCCGAACTGATGGATGATGCTCGCGCGGCCCCTATGCGGCTAAACCATCCGCCGCCGATTCTGTTTCTCTATGGCGCGCGCGATCAGATCGTGCCGGCAAAGCCTACCGAGGCGGTGATCAAGGAATTCGGAGCTTGTGTCGAGGCGCACGTATTTCCCCACGGCTATCATATGCTCTTGCGCGACCTCGAAGCTGTGGACGTTTGGAAAACGGTGGAGGTGTGGATCGGGCGGGGGATCATCCACGGCACGTGCAAGCGAAAATGAAAGCGAGCGCGAGGGAGTTCATGTCGACAGCAAAATAGGGTAATACGATTTGATCGTGTGTTGCGAGAACCCCTCGATATAATATCGTAAGTGGTTCTGCATGAGGCGAGGTATTTGTCAGTGTCCGACCGTCCCTCCGAATTCGAACTTATCGCCAAGCTGTTTGCGCCGCTCTCGGGCGAGGGCGGTTTGAACCTCACCGACGATGCCGCCGTTGTTCCGCCGCGTGCCGGATTCGACTTGATCGTCACCACGGACGCGCTGGTCGAGGGCGTGCATTTCCTTCCCGACGATCCACCCGATACAGTCGCCAGGAAGGCGCTTAGGGTAAACCTCTCCGACCTCGCGGCCAAGGGCGCCGAACCGCACGGTTATCTTCTGGCGCTGTCGCTGCCGAAACGAATCGACGGCGATTGGCTGAACGCGTTTGCCCGCGGCCTTGCCGAAGATCAGAAAACTTTCGGCATCGCACTGTTGGGGGGCGACACCACTTCCACGCCGGGGCCGCTGACGCTGTCGGTCACTGCGTTGGGGTTTACCCCGACGGGAGCGATGTTGCGTCGCGCCGGGGCGCGCCCCGGCGACATCGTTTTCGTCAGCGGAACGATAGGCGATGCTGGCGCCGGTTTGGAAGTCCTGCAATCCGGCGGAGCCGATTCATACCTTGTTTCTCGCTACCGTCTTCCGACCCCGCGTCTTCCGTTGGGATTGCTTCTGCGCGGCGTCGCTTCGGCAGCGCTCGATGTCTCGGATGGGCTGATCGCCGATCTCGGCCATATTGCCGAGGTATCGGGCGTAGGGATCGTGGTCGATGCCGGTGCCATTCCGCTATCGCCGGCGTTAATGGCGTGGTGGGGCGATGATGAGGCGTCGTGCGTCCGCGCCGCGACAAGCGGCGACGATTACGAGATAGCCTTTACCGCACCTTCTGAAGATGCGGCGCTGAAGGCGGCCGCGCTGGCTGGGGTCCCTGTCGTCCGACTCGGCCGGGTGGAAGCCGGACGGGGTGTGACCCTGAACGGGCGGGACGGGGCGATCGCGGTTCCGCGCGCCGGGTTCTCCCATTTCTGATAAAACTAGATGGAGGTGATTCGTCGGATTTGGCAAAATGCGCCGCATTCTTATGCTCGCGATTTTTTGGGCGTGTGTATTGCAACCTTCGGTTGCTACAGAAACCAACCAGCAAACGAAGAAGGGCGGTAAGCCGCCACCGACCGAAGTCCAGATGCCGTTTCTTATCGCGCCGGTCAGCGTCGGCGGGGAATTTCTCGGCTACCAGTATATTGCCTCGATCGCCGTCACGCCATCGGCGGGGGCTTCGCAAGTTTTACGCGGGAAGTTGGCATTCGTTCAGGATGCCCTGGTGCGCGACGTCTATCGATCCTGCGTCAGTTTGCCGGACGATCCGAAAAAAGTTGATAAAACTGCATTGGCCGAACGCCTTGCGGCCGTAATCAGGCGTATTGTCGGCGCCCGGAACGTAGTGAAACTGGTCTTTATTGACGTGAAATTCGCACCTTTGCACCCGCCGCCGGACGGCCGAATGTTCGAAGAACAGGCCGACGAACCGGCCCCTGCCGCAAGCAGTGCGGGCGATGGCAAGGGGAAATCCTCCCCCCCCGCGACATCGCAACATGAAAAAGATAGCAGCCATTAATTGCGTAAGTAGCCGGCATTTGGCATCTTCCGACCCCAAAAGGCGCAGGAAGATGTAACGAAACTGCCACACGAATGCGGTGCTCGACACCGGCCTTGGAACGTTCAAATCGGAAATGAGGAAACAATGAGTAACTTGGCAATCATTCTAGCATGCGGAGTTCTGTCTCTGCTGTACGGCGGGCTGACTGTCCGCTGGGTGATGGGCAAAAGCCCGGGTAACGAGCGGATGCAAGAAATCGCCGCCGCCATTCAGGAAGGCGCGTCTGCGTATCTCAGCCGCCAGTATCTCACCATCACCGTCGTCGGCGTCGTGATCTTCGCGCTGGCGTTCATTTTCTTGGGCTGGGAAGTCGCCGTCGGCTTTTTGGTCGGCTCGGTTTTGTCTGGTGCGGCTGGCTTCGTCGGTATGAACGTCTCGGTTCGTGCCAACGTGCGCACGGCCGAAGCGTCGCGGCATGGCCTATCGTCCGGCTTGACGTTGGCGTTTCGTTCCGGTGCGGTAACCGGTCTCTTGGTCGCCGGTCTCGGCCTCCTCGGCGTTGCCGGTTACTACACTTTCCTCACACATGGCCTCGGTCTCAGCCTCGAAGATCCGCATCAAGGCCGTCAGATCGTCGACTCGCTGGTGGCGTTGGGCTTCGGCGCTTCGCTGATCTCGGTGTTTGCCCGTCTCGGCGGCGGCATCTTCACCAAGGGTGCCGACGTGGGCGGCGACATGGTGGGTAAGGTCGAAGCCGGCATTCCGGAAG
>DBTZ01000044.1:11197-13940 GCA_002307315.1 Alphaproteobacteria bacterium UBA1303 | reverse complement strand
ATCCTCAAATAAGGAGCGGGTATCGGCCTTAGGCCGTCTCGGAGAGTAAACAATGCAAGGTCAGAACATCCGCATACGGCTGAAGGCCTTCGATCACCGCATCCTCGATCATTCGACGCGGGAAATCGTCAATACTGCGAAACGCACCGGTGCCCAGGTCCGCGGCCCCATTCCGCTGCCGACCAACATCGAGCGTTTCACCGTCAATCGTTCCCCGCATATCGATAAGAAGAGTCGTGAACAGTTCGAAATTCGGACCCACAAGCGTCTCCTCGACATAGTCGATCCCACGCCGCAAACCGTCGATGCTTTGATGAAGCTCGATCTTGCGGCCGGTGTCGACGTCGAAATCAAGCTTTAAGGAGGTGCGCAGATGCGCACAGGCGTCATCACGCAGAAGGTTGGCATGACCCGCCTCTTTTTAGAGGACGGCAAGCATGTGCCCGTCACGGTACTGAAGCTCGACGGCTGTCAGGTCGTGGCGACGCGTAAGCTCGAAAAGGACGGCTATACGGCCGTTCAACTCGGCTCCGGGTTCGCCAAGCCGAAGCGTTTGACCAAAGCCGATCGCGGAAATTTCGCCAAGGCCGAGGTAGAACCGAAGAAGAAGTTGGCAGAGTTTCGTGTCGATCCTGCGAACCTTCTGGAAATCGGCGATGTGATCAAAGCGGATCACTTCGTCGCGGGTCAGAAGGTCGATGTGACGGGCGTGACCCTGGGACATGGTTTTTCCGGCGCGATGAAGCGCTGGAACTTCCGCGGCTTGGAAGCCACCCACGGCGTGTCGATATCGCATCGTAGTTTGGGCGGCACCGGCGGACGTCAGGATCCCGGCAAGACCTTCAAGAACAAGAAGATGCACGGGCATTTCGGCGTTGACCGGGTGACCACGCTGAACCTTGAGATCGCCAAAGTCGATGTCGAGCGCGGCTTGATCATGATCCGCGGCGCGGTGCCTGGCTCCAAGGGCGGCTGGGTGATGGTGCGCGATGCCGTCAAGAAGCCGCTTCCCAAGGACGTGCCGATGCCGGGTTCGGTGCAGAAGCGCGAAGCCAAGGTTGCCGCGGGGGGTGAGGTATGAAAACCCAAGTTCTTTCCCTCGATGCCAAGGCCAACGGCGAAATCGAATTGAGCGATGCGATTTTCGGCTTGGAGCCGCGCGCCGACCTGATCCAACGGGTGGTGATTTGGCAGTTGGCCAAACGCCGTTCCGGTAACCACAATATATTGACCCGTGCCGAAGTGGATCGCACCAAGCAGCGCGTCGGCAAGCAGAAGGGCGGCGGTTGCGCCCGTCACGGCCCGCGCTCGGCCCCGCTGTTTGTGGGCGGTGCCAAGGCGATGGGGCCGGTGACGCACAGCCACGAGTTCGATCTGCCAAAGAAGGTTCGTGCGCTAGGGCTGAAGCATGCTTTGTCGGCCAAGGCAAAGGCGGGTGCTCTGGTGGTGCTCGACGCTGCGGCGGCCAAAGACGTCAAGACCAACGTTCTCGCCAAGCAGCTCAAGGTGCTCGGTGCCGAGAATGCGCTGGTTGTCGACGGCAGCTTCGATAAGAACTTCGAAATGTCGGCCCGCAATCTGGCGGCTGTGTCGCTGGTGCCGGTGGCCGGCCTCAACGTCTACGACATCGTTCGTCGCGAGAAGCTGGTGCTGACCCAGGCCGCGATAAAAGCGATCGAGGAGAGACTGGCATGAAGACCCATCACGATGTCATTCTTTCGCCGGTGATCACCGAGAAGGCGACCAAGTTGACGGAAGTCAACCAGGTGATCTTCCGGGTGCCGCTTACCGCCACCAAGCCGCAGATTTCGGTAGCGGTAGAGACGCTGTTCAAGGTTAAGGTCAAGGCGGTCAACACCATCACGACCAAGGGCAAGAAAAAAGCGTTTCGTGGCGTTAAGTATTCACGCAGCGATTTCAAGAAAGCGATCGTGACCCTCGAAGAGGGCCACCAGATCGATATTACCACGGGGCTTTGAGATGGCGCTCAAACACTACCGGCCTATGACCAACGCCCAGCGCCAGCTGGTGCTGATCGACCGTTCCAGCCTCTACAAGGGCGGTCCGATCAAGGCGTTGACCGAAGGCTTGACCAAAAAAGGTGGCCGCAACAACACCGGCCGCGTCACCGTGCGCTGGCGCGGCGGCGGCCACAAGCAGCGCTATCGCATCGTCGATTTCAAGCGCACCAAGCATGGCGTGCCGGCGTTGGTCGAGCGGCTGGAGTTCGATCCGTGCCGTACGGCGTTCATCGCCCTTATCAAGTACAAGGACGGCGAGCTTGCCTACATCGTGGCGCCGCAGCGTCTGGCGGTCGGCGATACGGTGATTTCGGGCGACAAGGTCGACATCAAGCCGGGCAACGCGATGAAGCTGGGTTCGATGCCGATCGGCACCATCGTCCATAATATCGAGCTGAAGCCGGGCAAGGGCGCACAGCTCGCCCGTTCGGCTGGCGCCTATGCGCAGTATGTCGGCCGCGACGCCGGCTACGCCATCATCCGCCTAAATTCTGGCGAAATGCGCAAAGTCAGGCTCGATTGTTTTGCGACTGTGGGTGCGGTATCCAACCCCGACCACATGAACGAAGTGCTGTCCAAGGCCGGCCGCAATGTCTGGAAGGGCAAGCGCCCGAGCGTTCGCGGCACCGCGATGAACCCGGTGGACCATCCCCACGGCGGCGGCGAAGGCCGCACCAAAGGCGGCCGCAATCCGGTTACCCCGTGGGGCAAGCCGACCAAGG
>DBTZ01000044.1:6178-10950 GCA_002307315.1 Alphaproteobacteria bacterium UBA1303 | reverse complement strand
CCGTGGGGCAAGCCGACCAAGGGCGCCAAAACCCGCAAGAACAAGCGCACCACCAAGTACATCGTGCGTTCGCGCCACGGCAAGACGACGCAAGGATAGTTGAGATATGGCTCGTTCGGTTTGGAAAGGCCCTTTTGTGGACGGCGACCTTCTTAAGAAGGCCGAGACCGCTCGCAGTTCGGGGCGCAAAGATGTCATCAAGACGTGGTCGCGGCGTTCGACCGTCCTGCCGCAGTTCGTCGGTCTGACCTTCGGCGTCTATAACGGCAAGAAGCACATCCCGGTGCTGGTGACCGAGGACATGGTGGGGCACAAGCTCGGCGAGTTTTCGCCGACCCGCACCTTCCACGGCCACTCCGGCGGCGGCGACAAAAAAGCGAAGAGGGAATAATGGGTAAGAAAGCACGCGCCCGCGTTCTTGCCGACCATCAGGCCAAGGCGGTCGGTCGCGCCATTCGGACATCGCCGCGCAAACTCAATCTGGTTGCGCAGGTGATCCGCGGTAAGAGCGCGGAAAAAGCGCTCAACGAATTGACCTTTTCGCCCCGTCGGGTTGCCGGCGAAGTCAAGAAGGTATTGCAGTCGGCTATTGCCAACGCCGAAAACAACCACGACCTCGACGTCGACGATCTGGTCGTCACCGAGGCCTCGGTCGGCAAGAATATCGTTATGAAGCGCTTTATGGCGCGCGCCCGCGGCCGCGGTGCCAGTATTCAGAAGCCGTTTTCTCAGATCACCATCGTGGTGTCGGAAAAGGAAAAACTGAAGCCGGCCAAGAAAGCCGCGCCGAAGGCCGAAGATGTCGTGTCGGAAGAAACGAAGCCTGCGGTCAAGAAGCCTGTGGCGAAGAAGGCCCCGGCCAAAAAGGCAGCGCCTAAAAAGAAATCAGCGCCCAAGGGCGATGAGGAGAAAGCGTAATGGGTCAGAAGGTCAATCCGACGGGCTTGCGCCTCGGCATCAATCGCACCTGGGATTCGCGGTGGTATGCCGGCAAGAAGGAGTACGGCAATCTCCTTCAGGAAGACATCAAGATTCGCGAGTATTTGAGCGAGGCCCTCAAGCAGGCCGGCGTCAGCCGCATTGTGATCGAGCGTCCGCACAAGAAGTGTCGCGTTACCATTCATTCGGCCCGTCCGGGCGTTGTGATCGGCAAAAAGGGCGCCGATATCGAGAAGCTCAAGAAAGACGTGCAGAGGTACACCACTGCGGAAGTGCATCTCAACATCGTCGAAATTCGCAAGCCTGAAATCGATGCCAAACTGGTGGCCGAGAATATCGCTCAGCAGCTAGAGCGCCGCGTCGCGTTCCGCCGGGTGATGAAGCGCGCCGTGCAGTCGGCGATGCGTCTGGGGGCCCAGGGTATCCGCATCAACTGCGGCGGGCGGCTCGGCGGCGCCGAAATCGCCCGCATGGAGTGGTACCGCGAAGGCCGCGTGCCCTTGCATACCCTGCGTGCAGACATCGACTATGGCGTCGCCACTGCCAAGACTACCTACGGCACTTGCGGGATCAAGGTTTGGATCTTCAAGGGTGAGATCATGGAACACGATCCGATGGCAGCCGACCGACGCAATGCCGAAAACACCGATCAGAAGCAGCCGCGCAATTCTGCGCCGGCGGCCGCTCCGGTTCCGGCAGCTTAATAGCCTTTGAAAGAGTAATGCCATGCTTCAACCCGCAAGAACAAAATTCCGCAAGCAGCACAAGGGCCGCATTCACGGTCCGGCCAAGGGCGGTACTGAGCTCAACTTCGGGGCCTATGGGCTTAAGGCGATAGAGCCGGAAAGACTGAATGCACGCGAGATTGAAGCGGCGCGGCGCGCCATCACCCGCGAGATGAAACGCGCCGGCCGTGTATGGATTCGCATTTTTCCCGATGTGCCGGTTTCGAAAAAACCCGCCGAAGTGCGCATGGGATCGGGTAAAGGTGCGCCGGAATTTTGGGTGGCGAAGGTCAAGCCCGGCCGCATTCTGTTCGAGATCGACGGCGTCGATCTCGTTACCGCCAAAGAGGCGATGCGTCTGGGCGCGGCCAAGCTTTCGGTTGCGACCAAGTTCGTCGCCCGCGAAGGTATGTGAGGCAGTCATGGCCGAGAAGAAAACATCGAAGAAAAAATTGTCCGACGAGATCAAGGCGGCGAAGGCGTCGTCCAAGGCGGACGAGTTTCGCGCCAAGAGCGTGGACGAACTGGGTGAGCAGCTTACGGCGCTCAAGAAAGAGCAGTTCAATCTGCGCTTCCAGCGTGCCAACGGACAGCTTGAGAAGACCAATCGCATCCGGGTGGTGCGCAAGGAAATCGCCCGCATCGAAACCGTTTTGACGGAGCAGCGCCGGAAGGCCGTCTGAAGGATAAGGGATATAAAAAATGCCAAAGCGCGTGCTGCAAGGCGTCGTGGTCAGCGACAAAAACGAGAAGACCGTCGTGGTCAAGGTGGAACGCCGTTTCGTCCATCCGGTTTTGGGCAAGATCGTGCGTCGTTCGAAGAAATATCACGCCCACAACGAACAGGCGGGAGTGAAGGAAGGCGATACCGTGCGGATTCGCGAGTGTAGGCCGATTTCCAAGCTGAAGTCTTGGGAAGTGGTAGAGCGAGTCACCGTCGGCTGACAGGCGGACATTTGGGAGAATAAGCTATGATACAGATGTCCAGCGAGCTAGATGTCGCCGATAATTCGGGCGCCCGCCGCGTGATGTGCATCAAAGTTCTCGGCGGTTCGCACCGTCGCTATGCCGACGTCGGCGACGTCATTGTGGTAAGCGTAAAGGAAGCCATTCCGCGCGGACGCGTGAAGAAGGGCGAGGTCGTCAAGGCGGTGATCGTGCGTACGGCGAAGGGCGTTCGCCGTCAGGACGGCAGCCTGATCCGCTTCGATAGCAACGCGGCGGTACTGATCAATGCGCAGAACGAACCGGTCGGCACCCGCATCTTCGGGCCGGTCACTCGCGAGCTGCGTGCAAAGAATCACATGAAGATCATTTCGCTGGCGCCGGAGGTGCTCTGATGGTCGCAAAAATCAAAAAAGGCGACAAGGTGATCGTCACCGCTGGTCGCGATAAGGGCAAGAAGGGCGAAGTGCTCAAGGTCTTCCCCAAGGAAGAGCGTGCTCTTGTCGCCGGTGTGAACATGGTCAAGCGTCACCAGAAGCAGAGTCAAAGTCAGCAGGGTGGCATTATTTCCAAGGAAGGCCCCGTGCATTTGTCCAATCTCGCGCATGTCGATCCGAAAACCGGTGGGGCGACCCGTATCGGTTGGAAGGAACTCGGCGATGGCCGTCGCGTGCGCTTTGCCAAGAAGTCCGGTGAGGTGATCGATGTCTGAGGCGGGAAAAGAGAAGAAGGCCAAAGAACCCAAAGCAAAAGATGCCAAGGTCGGGGCAGGCGTGCCCAAGGCCGAAAAGAAAGGCAAGAAGGGCGAGGACAAGTCCGGCGGCACCGCGGTGAAGGTGGGCGAGACCGCGCGCGAAGCCGGTTACGTGCCGCGCTTCAAGCAGCGGTACAATGAAGTGATCCGCCAGGCGCTGATCAAGGAATTCGGCTATACCAACCCGATGCAGGTTCCGAAGATCAATAAGATCGTGCTGAACATCGGCGCCGGCGAGGGTGCGCAGGATTCCAAAAAAATCCAGTCGGCTCAGAACGATTTGACGGCGATCGCCGGCCAGAAGGCGGTGATTACCCGGGCCAAGAAGTCGATCTCGACTTTTAAGATAACGGCCGGCCGTCCGGTAGGCGTGAAGGTCACTTTGCGCAAAGAGCGGATGTACGAGTTTCTCGACCGTCTGATCACCACTGCGTTGCCGCGGGTTCGCGACTTCCGCGGGGTCAGCGCCAAAAGCTTCGACGGCCGCGGCAACTATGCGATGGGTCTCAAAGAACACATCGTCTTCCTAGAAATCGATTACGACAGGACGGAAAACGTGTGGGGCATGGACATCATCATAAACACTTCTGCGAAGACCGATGCTGAAGCCGAAGCGCTTCTCAAGGGCTTCCAGTTCCCGTTCACGAATTAAGGCGAGGCGTCATGGCTAAGCTCTCTCAGATCAACCGCAATGCCAAACGCGAAATGATGGTGGCGAAATTCGCCGTCAAGCGCGCCGCGTTGAAGACCCAGTCCAGGGACGCAAGTCTTCCGCCGGAGGAACGGTTCGCAGCCCAGCTTAAGCTGGCGAAACTGCCGCGTAATTCGTCGAAGGTTCGCATCAAACACCGTTGCGGGCTTTCGGGGCGGTCCAAGGGATTTTACCGCAAGCTCAAGCTGTCGCGCATTGCACTGCGCGATCTGGCCAACTTTGGCCAGATCCCCGGCATGACCAAGGCGAGCTGGTAAGGAGATAAAAAATATGGCGGTCAACGATCCGATTGGCGATCTTCTTACGCGCATCAGAAACGGCCAGCTTCGCGGCATGGCTAAAATCAATTCCCCGACGTCGCGTCTGCGGGTCAGTCTGCTCGACGTGTTGAGGGAAGAGGGCTACATCCGCGGCTATGCCGAGGTTGAATTCAAGGGACATCGGGAACTTGAGATAGAGCTCAAATATTACGAAGGCCGTCCGGTCATTCGCGAACTGAAGCGGGTGTCGACGCCGGGTCGCCGGGTCTACGCCTCGGTGAAAGAATTGAAGCCGCATCGCCAGGGGCTCGGCGTGTCGATCGTCTCGACGCCGCAAGGGGTGATGACGGATTCGAACGCCCGCGAAAAGAACGTCGGCGGCGAAGTTCTCTGTCAGGTGTTTTAGGAGAAGACCATGTCTCGTATCGGCAAGAAGC
>DBTZ01000044.1:0-5978 GCA_002307315.1 Alphaproteobacteria bacterium UBA1303 | reverse complement strand
AGAACGTCGGCGGCGAAGTTCTCTGTCAGGTGTTTTAGGAGAAGACCATGTCTCGTATCGGCAAGAAGCCGGTTCCGCTGCCGAAGGGGGTTATCGCCTCGATCGAAGGCAAGACCGTCAAGGTCAAGGGGCCCAAAGGCGAGCTAAAAACCGTATTGGTCGAGGAAATCGACGCCGCCCTCGATGCGGAGCACGGCATCGTTCTGACCCCGCGCAAGGATATGGAAGCGGCCGACCGGATGTGGGGGCTTTCCCGTACTCTGGTCAACAATTTGGTACACGGCGTTACCCATGGGTTCGAGCAGAAGCTGGAAATTCAGGGCGTCGGTTACCGTGCCGCGGTGCAGGGCAAGGCCCTCAATCTGCAGCTTGGGTTTAGCCACGAAGTCAACTATCCGATTCCCGAAGGCATTTCGATTGCGGCTGAAAAGCCCACCATGCTGACGGTGTCTGGCATCGACAAGCAACTGGTCGGCCAGGTCGCGGCCGAGATTCGCGGCTATCGTCCGCCCGAGCCCTATAAAGGCAAGGGCGTGCGTTATGCCGGCGAATACGTCCGCCGCAAGGAAGGCAAGAAGAAATAGCCATGACCAAAACTCTATTCGATCGCCGCAAAGCGCGCGCCCGTTATCGCCTGAAGCAGACGTCGGTCGGTCGGCCGCGCCTTTCGGTGTTCCGTTCCGGCCGGCACATGTATGTCCAGGTAATCGACGATGCCGCCGGCGTCACCGTGGCTTCCGCCTCGACCAACGAGAAGGATGCCAAGATCGCCAAGTCGTGGAATGCCGACGCCGCCAAGACCGTCGGCAAGAAGATCGCCGAACGGGCGCTGTCCAAGGGCGTCAAGCAGGTAGTCTTCGACCGCGGCGGTTATATCTATCATGGGCGCGTCAAAGCGCTCGCCGATGCCGCCCGTGAGGGTGGTCTTGAATTTTAATAGAGGGACACAGGCACGTGGCGCGTGAAGGAAAAGACCGCGGCGATCGCGAAGAGCGCGACAACGAATTTGTCGATAAGCTGGTGCATATCAACCGTGTGGCCAAAGTGGTGAAGGGCGGCCGTCGTTTCGGTTTCGCCGCTCTTGTGGTGGTTGGCGATCAGCGCGGTCGGGTCGGTTTCGGCCACGGCAAGGCGCGTGAAGTGCCGGAAGCCATCCGCAAGGCGACCGAAGCGGCCAAACGCGCGCTGATCCGCGTGCCGCTCAAAGACGGGCGCACCCTGCATCACGAGACCCGGGGGCATCACGGTGCCGGCAAGGTTGTGGTGCGGCCGGCTCCGGCCGGTACCGGCATCATCGCCGGCGGTCCGATGCGTGCGGTGTTCGAGGCGCTTGGCGTCGGCGACGTGGTGTCGAAGTCGCTGGGCACCTCCAATCCCTACAACATGGTGCGCGCCACTTTCGATGCCTTGAAAAGCCAGCAGTCTCCTCGTCTCGTTGCGCAGCGCCGCGGCCGTTCGGTAGCCGAAATCATCTCCAAGCGCGAAGGCCACAAGGCCGAAGAGCCGACCGCATAAGGAAGTCCAACTATGGCTGACAAGAAGACACTGAAGGTCGAACAGGTACACAGTGCCGCCCGCCGTCCGGCGGTTCAGACCGCGACGCTGAAAGGCCTCGGCCTGGGCAAGCTGCACCGGGTGCGCGAGTTGGAGGATACCCCGGCGGTGCGCGGTATGATTGCCTCGATCCCGCATCTGGTGAAGATCGTCGAAGAGAGCAAGTGATATGAAACTCAACGAAATCCGCAACAATCCCGGCGCGCACAAGCGCAAAACCAAGGTCGGGCGCGGTTCCTCCTCGGGCCTCGGCAAGACTTCCGGGCGCGGCGTCAAGGGTGCCAAGGCGCGCACCGGTAATGCCGTGTACGGCTTCGAAGGCGGCCAGATGCCGCTGCACATGCGCATGCCCAAGCGCGGCTTCAACAATATCTTCGCCAACGATTTTGCCGAAGTGAACGTCGGCCGCATTCAGAAGGCGATCGACGAGAAGAAGCTCGACGTTTCCGCCAAGATCGACTTTGCCTTGCTGAAGGCGGCAGGGTTGTGCGGCAAGGCGCGCGACGGCGTCAGGCTATTGGGTGGCGGCGAACTCACCGCCAAGGTCGAAATTGAAGTGGCCGGCGCCTCGGTTTCCGCGATCGGCGCGGTGAAAAAGGCCGGCGGCAGCATCGTTACAACCTTCAAGAAGAAGGTCTACATGAACAAGAATGGCCAGCCGGGCAAGAAGTCTGTGCGGCGCGCCAAAGCAGCGGAAAAGAAGGCTGCACGCGGCGGTTGACCGTTAGGGCTTGCAGATGGGCCGGCCAACGCTAACGTATGGTCGGTTCGAAATAGGAGCGGGTAATGCCTTCGGCAGCGGAACAACTGGCGGCGAATTTCAATTTTAAAGCTCTGTCCAAGGCGACGGAGTTGCGTCAGCGTCTGATGTTCACGATGGGTGCGCTGATTTTCGCCCGCCTGGGTACCTATATCCCGATGCCGGGCATCGATCCCGGCGAAATGGCGCGCTTCATCAATACCCAAGGCGGCGGACTGCTGGACGTGTTCAACACGCTGGCGGGCGGCGCCGTCGGGCGCATGGCCGTCTTCGCGCTCGGCATCATGCCCTACATCACCGCATCGATCATCATGCAGATGATGACGTCGATCGTTCCCGAACTCGATGCGTTGAAAAAGGAAGGCGAAGCGGGTCGCAAGACCATCAATCAGTACACGCGCTACGCCACGGTGGTGTTGGCGGCGGTTCAGGCGTTCGGCATCGCGGTAGGCCTGGAGCACATGGGCGGCATCGTGCTCGAACCGGGGCCGTTCTTTCGGATTTCCTCGGTGGTGACGTTGACCGGCGGCACCATCCTGCTGATGTGGATCGGTGAACAAATCACCAGCCGCGGTGTCGGTAACGGCATTTCGCTGATTATTTTTGCCGGCATCGTCGCGCGGTTTCCGCAGCTTTTGGGGCAGGGGCTGGAAGGCGTGCGCACCGGGGCCATCAATCCTTTGTTGTTCGTCCTCATTCTCATCGGCGTCGTGGCGATGGTGTGCTTCATCGTTTACGTCGAGCGCGCCCAGCGCCGTCTGCTGGTGCAGTATCCCAAACGGCAGGTCGGCCAGAAGATGTTCGGCGGCGAGTCCTCGCATTTGCCGCTTAAACTGAACTTTTCCGGCGTTATTCCGCCGATTTTCGCGTCGTCGATCTTACTGGTGCCGTCGACCATCGCATCGTTCAATTCGCAGAACATGTCGGAGTTCATGCAGAACGTGCTGATCTATCTCGGCCCCGGCAAACCGGCATATTTGGCGCTTTACGGGCTGATGATCGTGTTCTTCGCCTTCTTCTACACGTCCCTCGTCTTCAATCCCGAGGAGACGGCGGAAAACCTCAAAAAGTACGGCGGCTTTATCCCCGGTATCCGGCCGGGCAAGAAGACCGGAGAATACATCGATTTCGTGCTGACCCGGATCACTGTGGTCGGCGCGATGTATTTGACCATCGTTTGCATCATACCCGAATACTTACGCAGCGATATTTCGTTCGCACTGGGAGGGACCTCGATTCTGATCGTGGTCAGCGTGACGATGGATACCGTGGCGCAGATACAAAGCCATCTGATCGCGCAGCAATACGAAGGGCTGATCAAAAAAGCCAAGTTGAGAGGAGTACGCCGTTGAACATCATTCTTTTCGGGCCTCCGGGCTCGGGCAAGGGCACCCAGGCCAAGCTGCTTCAATCCGATCGCGGGCTGCCTCAGTTGTCGACCGGCGATATGCTGCGTGCCGCCATTGCCGCCGGCACCGAACTTGGCAAGAAGTGCAAGGCGATCATGGATGCCGGCGAGCTGGTGTCCGACGAGATCGTCATCGGTATCATCGCCGAACGCTATGCGCAGAAGGATTGCGCGGGCGGGGCGGTGTTCGACGGTTTCCCGCGTTCCATTCCCCAGGCGGAAGCGCTCGATAAGATGCTGGGGAATGCCGGCCAGGCGATCGATCTGGTGATCGAGCTGAAGGTTAACGACGAAATCCTGATCAAGCGGGTCGAGCAGCGGATCAAGGAAAGCGGCGGGGTCGCCCGTGCCGACGATACGCCGGAAACCCTCAAGAACCGTTTGGCGGTTTACTACAAGAATACGGCACCTTTGCTCGACTACTATAAGGCGCAGGGCAAGCTTAACACCGTCGACGGCATGGCGCCGATCGACGAGGTGACCCATGCCATTGCCGCGGTTATCGATGCGGCCGAAGGGAAGTAAGGTTTAGGCGGACCGGAAAGTCCAAAACCGGAACTGCCGGGAGTTGACTGGGAGGCGCGCATTCCTATAATCCGCGCCCCGCGGTAAGTTTGGAAATGCGGTTTTCCGTCAAAACGGCGGATGTCCCCTGTCGGGCACGAGAGGGGTTTTTTAAAATAAAGCCATATCAATGGCTTAACCTGAGCGGAGACGGTCGTGGCTCGTATTGCCGGTGTTAACATTCCTACCCAGAAGCGGGTCGAGATCGGCCTGCGCTATATTCATGGCATCGGTCCCGCCAAGGCCAAGGAAATTTGCGATAAGGTCGGCATCTCGCCCGAGCGTCGCGTCCATGACCTGTCCGAAACGGAGCTCATTCAAATTCGCGAAGTCATCGATCGCGAGTACTTGGTGGAAGGCGATCTTCGCCGCGACGTGGCGATGAATATCAAGCGCTTGATGGATCTCGGCTGCTATCGGGGCTTACGTCACCGCAAGAGCCTGCCGGTCCGCGGTCAGCGCACCCATACCAATGCCCGCACCCGCAAAGGCCCGGCCAAGGCGATCGCCGGCAAGAAGAAAGTGACGAAGTAATATGGCTCCTCCCGCAACAGAAAAGAAGTCCGCCCCCCGCGGTCGCAAGAAGGAAAAGAAGAACATCGCCGTCGGCGTTGCTCACGTTGCCGCGACCTTCAACAATACCATCGTCACCATCACCGATACCGCCGGGAATGCGATTTCCTGGTCGTCGGCGGGGATGATGGGGTTCAAGGGCTCGCGCAAATCGACGCCCTATGCCGCGCAGATGGCTGCCGAAGATGCCGGCAAGAAGGCGATGGAGCACGGCATGCGCACTTTGGAGGTGGAAGTTTCCGGCCCCGGTTCGGGGCGCGAGTCCGCACTGCGGGCGTTGCAGACCGTCGGGTTGACCGTTACGTCGATCCGCGATGTGACGCCGATTCCGCACAACGGATGCCGCCCGCCTAAACGCCGCCGCGTGTAATGGCGCATCGGTCGGGGCGGAAGGTTTTTCGTCCGGCCATGCGACGGGTTTTGAGTTTGTCGGATAGAGCTTATCCCTCGAACGGATTGGACGCGGGTCCGACGCGTCCGGGAAACGATGAGGAAAGATGTTTCAGAAGAACTGGCAAGAACTGATTAAACCGCAGAAGCTGCGCATTGAAGCCAACCCCGAGAACGCCAACATTGCGACCATCGTCGCCGAGCCGTTGGAACGCGGTTTCGGTCTGACGTTAGGCAATGCGTTGCGCCGCGTGCTGCTGTCGTCGCTGCAAGGCGCGGCGGTGACCTCGATCCAGATCGAGGGCGTGCTGCACGAATTTTCTTCGATCCCCGGCGTGCGCGAGGATGTCACCGACATCGTGCTCAACGTCAAACAGATCGCGCTGCGCATGCATGCCGAGGGGCCGAAGCGGCTTTCCCTGCACGCGACCGGGCCGGGCGAAGTCACCGCTGGGCAGATTCAGTCGGTGGCCGATATCGAAATTCTCAATCCCGATCTGGTGCTGTGTACGCTCGACGAAAAGATCGAGCTCCGCATGGATTTGGCGATCAACACCGGCAAGGGATACGTGCCGGCTGACCGCAATCGTCCGGAAGATGCGCCGATCGGCATGATCCCGGTGGATTCGCTGTTTTCGCCGGTAAAAAAGGTGTCCTACAAGGTCGAGAACACCCGCGAACGTCAGCTTCTCGACTACGACAAGCTGACGCTGACGGTCGAGACCAACG
>DBTZ01000045.1:71593-76562 GCA_002307315.1 Alphaproteobacteria bacterium UBA1303 | reverse complement strand
GCATCAATAGGTGGGCTAGTGTCCTGACGATTCTAAAAAGCCGTAAGTGTCTGATATTAGAAACAAGTGGATTTCGGAATCGGGACACTAGTGATCTGCTTTATTCCGGTATCAGTCCGCTGGACGATATCGTCCCATACCGCCGCCAGGGCCGCCTCCTGGGCCGCCACCGGAGCCATCGCCCCGGCCATGCCCGCGCACCATCCGCCATCGATCGACGATCTGCTTTCTTTCTTCGGCGGAAAGCCGGGCGGCGCTGGCGGAAACGACTTTCATGGTTCCCGCCTCGAACGCGGCATCGGCCGTCTCGATGCGGGCGAGTGCCGCATCGAAGGCTACGGGATCGAAATCGCGGGCGGCGAAGATCCGCATCGCGTCGCCCCGCGCGACGATCGAGGCGCGGCGCAAATTCTGCAACTCGCCGCGATGGGCATCGACGATGCGGCGAATCTCGTCGGACTTTGCCGGCGTCATGCGGCCCATCATGTCCGGATTGAAGGCCCCTCGCCCGATGCCAAAATACATCCCCGCATGGGACGGACGCGCGCCGTCCGGTGCCGGCCAGAAGACGAACCGCGCCACCCCCATGCCTACCGCGCCGACGAGCAAGAAATTCAGACAGAGCGAACCGATCAAAAGCACCGTACGCCATCTGCCTTTTTTCTCAGGCACGGTCTGTTCCTCGCTCATGAGCCGTCTCCCAACTGGTCTTGGTCCGTAACGATGTCGCTGATCTGAAGCAATTGATCGGTCTGTGCCGCGGCGGCGACGGCACCGGGAAGCAAGCCGCCTGCCGTCAGGCCGCAGATCAGCGACAAGGCCAGCGCGGTCGCCGGCTGCCACAGCGGGGCCCCCGGCCACAAAAGATCGGCGAAGCGCCGCAACGTGCCGTGCCGCCGGGCAACAACACGATCGAAGTCGGCAAGGATGCGCACCGCCAATCCGGCCGAGACATCGACCGGCGGCAGAGTGCTCAACGTCTCGACGGCGAACCTTGCATCTTCGTTTCCGTATTCGTCTTGCGCCATGATCGGTATCCTCATGCATCCCTTAAGGCGGACAGCATCGTCCGTAACGAACGCCGCCCGCGCGCCAACAGCGACTCCAAAGCTTCAACGCTTATTCCCATCGCTTCCGCTGCGACGATATTGGTATTTTCTTCGAAATGGCAAAGCACCAGGGCCGCGCGCTGGCGCTCGGGCAAACTGGCCAGCGCCGCTTCCACCGTGCTGGCCCGTTCGGCCGCCTCCAGAACGGCGCCCGGCGACGGCGACGGGTCGGGGGTTTCTTCCGCCGCCGCCAGATCCGCCATCGGCTTTTTGCGCAGGCGGTCGTAGCATTGGTTCAGCACCACCCGGTAGAGCCAGGTCTCGAACCTTGCCTTGCCCGGTTTCCAGCGCCCGGCATGCTGCCAGACCCGTAAAAAGGCCTCCTGCACCGCATCTTCTGCCTCGGCAGGCGCGCGAGCGGCCAGCATGCGCCGGGCCAGCGTCAACAGCTTGGGCAGATGACGACGCATCAGCGTCTCGGCCGCGGCGCGATCGCCCCGGCCAATACGCAAGACCAACTCGGCATCGGGGTCGGGATTGGTTCCCATCGCGTTTCCCATCACGCGTTCAACGCGCCGTTGGGCACTTTCCGTCGCTTCGGGCCGATACGCAAGCCGACCCGACTTGCCAGGCACGGTAAAGATTGTTTTAACCCCATCCATGACGATGATGGATCTTGCCGTGGCCCTGCTGCGGCTGTTGCCGCCCGAAACCGCCCACAGCCTGACGGTGGAGCTTTCCGCCGCCTTCGCCCCGTTGATCCCGCGCGCGAAGCCCGACGATCCGCGCCTGAAGACCGAAGCGTTGGGGTTTTCCTTCGCCAACCCGATCGGCATGGCGGCAGGCTTCGACAAGAACGCCGCCGCCTACCCGGCGATGTTCCGCCTCGGCTTCGGCCATGTCGAAACCGGCACGATCACCCCCTTGCCGCAGCCGGGCAATCCCAAGCCCCGCATGTTCCGCCTTCCTGCCGATGGGGCGATCGTCAACCGCATGGGGTTCAACAACAAAGGCATGGAGGCGGCCGCGGCGCACCTGATGCGGCGCAAAGCCGGCGGCGTCCTCGGCGTCAACATCGGCGCCAACAAGACCAGCGAAGACCGCATCGAAGACTACCGCATCGCCTACTTGCGACTGGCGCCGCTGGCCGATTACGTGGCGATCAACATCTCCTCGCCCAACACGCCGGGCTTGCGCGATCTGCAGGCGCGCGAGGAACTGCACCGGCTGCTGTCCACCCTCGCCGAGGCGCGCGGGACGGTAATGCGCCCGCTGCTGCTCAAGATCGCCCCCGATCTCGACGAGGCGGCGCTCGACGACATCGCCGCCGAAGTGCTCGCCTCGAGGATCGAGGGCATGATCGTCTCCAACACCACCTTGGCGCGGCCGGGACTAAAAAGTCCGCACGCGGACGAGTCCGGCGGTCTGTCGGGCCGGCCGCTGCTGACGCCCTCCACCGCCTTGCTCAAGGGCATGCGGGCGCGGGTCGGAAACAAACTCGTACTGATCGGGGTGGGCGGCGTTTCTTGCGGTGCGGACGCGTATGCCAAAATCCGCGCCGGAGCGAGCTTGGTGCAGGTCTATACCGCGCTGGTGTTCCAGGGCATCGGCCTGTTGGATCGCATCAAACGCGATCTTATCGGCCTGATCGAACGCGACGGCCTATCGTCGATCGCCCAGGCGGTCGGCACCGACGCGAAATAATCGTATAGGGCGGCGGCACCGCTGCCGATTTTCCCCCCCCTTAACCGTGAAATTCAGCATTTCGTGCTCCCCCACTGCACGATAGAGGCGATGGCTGCCCAATTCGTATGCACACATCGATATGCAAAGCCGTCGCGTCGGAAATCATTTGAAAACGCCGGGTTTCGTGTAAAATGGACGGATAAAATATCGAGTGGGGACTTACGGCGATGGGTCATGCCGGTTGGGGTGAAGTATATCATCGGGCGTTGGAGCTTTTTGCCGCCGAGCCGATCGAGCTCAGGATAGCGATCGGACTTGGCCTTGCACTGGCGTCGTATTTGTTGCTTGAAGGCTTGCGCACCAGCCTGTTTCCCTTAAAAAACGAGAAACCGGAACGGGCGGCGCTGAATGTCCGGCCGGTTGCGCCGGCCGCGCCGGCACCGAAGCCGGAGGCGCGCACCGCTCGGGCGACATCCATCGTAGCGAAGGCACCCAAACCGTTCGTGGCGCGCGCCAAAGTGCGCCTGATCCAGCCCAAGATCGCGAAAGTGCGAGTCAAGCCGTTCCGCGGCGAGCATTCGCCTTTGCACCATGCGGCCGACGCGGGAAAGCCGGCTATTATGGTTACCGAAGACGGCGCGCCGTTTTCGCCGCTCTCTCCCGTTAATGGCAAACATCTGCTATAATCTCCTCAAGATTACGATGGGGGTGGGGATGGTCGAAGATTTCGGTAAGTTGTTGCTGCGTCTGAATCTGGGCGGCCTGTTGCTATGCCGCGGCGTGCATTTTCTTTTGAACGGCCTCGATCCGGTGAAACAAATCCTCGCCGGCCACAACATTCCCGACGCCCTCGCCTATGGCGTTTATGTCGGCGAACTGATCGCACCGATGCTGATCGTGTTCGGGCTTTTCGCGCGGTTGGGCGGCGCGACGATTGCGCTGATCATGGCTGCCGCCATAGCGCTGACATACGGCACGCTCGGCACCTGGCAGACGCCTGACGGCAGTTTCCCGCTAGAAACCGAGATGTTCTATCTTGTCAGTGGCCTGTGCGTGGCGCTGTTGGGCCCTGGCCGGTTTGCCGTGGAACGCATCGGAAAACCCGAGAAACCGGAAAACACGCCGGAATGATACGGACCTGCATGGGGTCGTAACCTATGCAGCCGCCGGTAAACGTCGACGCAATTAAAAGTTGACGGCATGTCATCACTGACTAAAGTCGCAGCTGGAATTCCCGTATAGGAACCCAGCATGGAACCGTTTACGCCCAAAGCACCGCTGCGTCCGCTTCCGTCGGGGAAGCGCGAACAGACCAAGGTTCAAAACCGCCAGATGATTCTCGACGCTGCCCGCCAGGTTTTCGCCGAAATCGGCTATGGCGCCGCCACGGTGCGCGACATCATCCGCGCTACTCCATTGGCGTCCGGCACGTTCTACAACTACTTCAAGTCGAAGGAAGAGGTTTACCAGGCGTTGCGCGACGAGGTGGCTCTGACCATCCGCCCTCACCTGCACGAGGCGCGCAGCAAGGTTACCACCGCCGAAGAGTTCATCCGGGTCAGCTTTCGCATCTACTTCGATTTCGTCGCCTCGGAGAAGACGAGTTATCGTACGTTCCAAACCACCACCGACAGCACCCGCCACCGGCTCGACACACCCGAAGTGCTGGCCGCTTTCGACGAACTGCGCGAGGACATCGAAGCCGCCATCGCCAAGGGATTCTTTCCGCCGGTGGATGCCAACTTCATGATGGCGGCGATAATCGGCGTCTCGATCGAAGTCGGCACGCTCATGCTGGCCCAAGAACCGCCCGACGCCGACGCCGCCACGGCCTTCGCCACCGCACTCTTCCTCGGTGGGATGCACGCCCTGCCGCTGCTGCCGCCGCAGATGTCCCCGGCACCGGAGGAACAACCGGCATCAGACCAAAGCGTCTAATGCCTTCAAAATCGCATCGGTGATGCCCGAGGTGCTGACCAGATTTTGGCCCGGCTGCATGATGTCGGCGGTGCGATAACCTTCCGCCAGCACCTTGTCGATCGCCTGCTCCAAGAGCTTGGCGTCGTCGGCCCGGCCGAAGGAATAGCGAAGGCACATAGCCAGCGACAGAATGGTGGCAATCGGGTTGGCCTTGCCTTGGCCGGCGATATCCGGCGCGCTGCCGTGGATCGGCTCGTACATCGCCGGCTGCCTGCCGTCCTGCTTGGCGCCGAGCGAGGCCGACGGCAGCATGC
>DBTZ01000045.1:47634-71337 GCA_002307315.1 Alphaproteobacteria bacterium UBA1303 | reverse complement strand
GACGGCAGCATGCCGATCGAGCCGGTAAGCTGGGCCGCCGCATCCGACAGGATGTCGCCGAACAGATTGTCGGTCAGCACCACGTCGAGCGAGGTTGGGTTGCGCACCAACTGCATGGCGCAGTTGTCGGCCAACAGGTTGGACAGCTCGACGTCGGGGAATTCCGCATCGTGTACCCGCCACACCACCTCGCGCCACAGCACGCCGGTGACCATGACGTTGGATTTTTCCACCGACGCCACCTTGTTGCCGCGCAAGCGCGCCAATTCAAAGGCGACGCGGGCGATGCGCTCGATCTCGTGCTCGTAATAGATCTGGGTATCGACGGCGCGCTTTTCGCCCGAGGCCAGGGTGACGAGTTCCTTGGGCTGACCGAAATAGACCCCGCCGGTCAGTTCGCGCACGATCATGATGTCGAGACCGGACACCACCTCGGGCTTCAAGGTCGAGGCGTCTTTCAGCGCGTCGAAACACAAAGCCGGACGCAAATTGGCGAACAGGCCGAGATCGCCGCGCAAACGCAGCAGCGCCCGTTCCGGCTTCAAGTGGAACGGCAACGGATCCCATTGCGGACCGCCGACGGCGCCGAACAGCACCGCGTCGGCCTTAAGCGCTTTGGCCATCATCGCGTCGGTGGCGGGCACGCCGTTGGCCTCGTAGGACACGCCGCCGACCAAATCGTTGTCGGTGACGATTTCCAACCCGCGCTTGGCGGTGTACCAGCCGAGCACGCGGCAGGTCTCTTCCATGATTTCGGGGCCGATCCCGTCGCCGGGCAGCAGAAGAACTCGATAAGCGCTCATGTCACATCCAGGGCATTTGGGTTTTGCGCCGGCTCTCGAAGGCGGAGATATCGCCTTCGCGGCGCAAGGTCAGACCGATGTCGTCCCAGCCGTTGACAAGGCACTGTTTGCGGAAGGGATCGACGGCAAACGGGATCACGCCGCCGTCGGGGCCGCAGATCTCTTGTTTTTCCAGATCGACGGAAACGACGGCGTTGGCGCCGCGCGAGGCGTCGTCGAGCAGCTTGTCGATTTCCGGTTGCGGCAACGCAATCGGCAGGATGCCGTTCTTGAAACAATTGTTGAAGAAGATGTCGGCGAACGACGGGGCGATCACGCAACGGATGCCGAAATCCAATAGCGCCCACGGCGCGTGCTCGCGCGAGGAGCCACAGCCGAAATTGGCACCCGCAATGAGAATTTTCGCGGATGCATAGGCCGGCTTGTTGAGCACGAAATCCGGGTTCTCGCTGCCGTCGGGACGGGTGCGCAGTTCGAAGAACAGCGCCTTGCCCAGGCCGGTGCGCTTGACGGTTTTGAGGAATTGCTTGGGGATAATCATGTCGGTATCGACATTGACTATCGGCAGAGGCGCGGCGACGCCGCTCAAAGTGACGAATGGTTCCATAGCGGGCGGGTTTTAGCGGCTGAACCGGCCCCGCTCAAGCTGGAAACCGGCGAAATGGGTCGGTTTTTGCGGTTTATCCCGAAAGAATATTGCTCGAAACGGAGCAACCCGCCCTATTTGCCCGCCACCGCTTCCAGATAGGCCGACCAGCGGGCTTGGTGCTCGGCGCCGAGGGTGTGCAGATACTCCCAGGTGAAATAGCCGCTATCGTGGCAATCGTCGAAGATGATGCGCACCGCATAGTTGCCGATCGGCTCCAGCTGGACGATTTTGATGTCCTGTTTGCCGACGACGGTTTGCTTTTCCCCCGGCGCGTGACCCTGCACCTCGGCCGAGGGCGATTCCACCCGCAAATATTCCGCCGGCAGATCGAACCGCGCCCCGTCGTCGAAGACGACGCTCAAGGCATCCCGCTCGCGGTTGACCCTCAGTTCGGTCGGCCGGATGGCGTTCATTTCCTTTGCCTTTCTTCTTCGCTCAGCTCGCGCGCCTCGGACGGCAGCATAATCGGCACGCCGTTCCGGATCGGATAGGCAAGGCCGGCGGCTTTGGAGATCAGTTCCTGCTTGCCGCGATCGTAGGCCAGTACCGTCTTGGTCAGCGGGCAGACCAGGATTTCCAGCAATTTGGCATCGGCCATACGCTTGGGATCGTCGATCATCGCCGTTTCAATTCACCGTCTCGTCGCCGGGCGGGGCCATGTTGGCCATTTCCAGCAAGGCGATCAGGGTTTCCGCCCGGTCGATCAGGCGCGGCGCTTCCAGCAGCGCCTGTTTCTCCGCCGGCGAGAACGGGCAGCGCATCGCCAGCGCATTGACCAGAAATTCCGGCGGCGCGCCCAACACGCTTTTCCAATCCGCCGCCAGATCGCGCCGGTTGAGAAAATCCTGCAAGGCTTCGAGCAACCGGTCGCGGGGAAATCCGCTTTCGTTCGTTACTTTGAGATCGTCGACGAAACGGGAAAAATCGGCATCGACCACGCGGAACGGCGTATCTTGCGGCGTTTCGCCGACCGGCGCAAAACGGCAGAGCCCGGTGAGGGTAATCAGGTAGCGCCCATCCTCGTTTTCGTGAAAGTCGATCAGCCGCCCGGCGCAGCCGACCGCGGCGAGTTGAGGCTTCAACGCGGTTTCTTCGCTTTCGACCGGTTGGATCATGCCGATCAGCCGGTTGCCCGAAAGCGCAGCATCGACCAACGCCAGATACCGCGGCTCGAATACGTTGAGCGGCAGGTTTCCGCGCGGCAACAGCAGCACCCCGGACAACGGAAACACCGCCAACCGTTTCGGCAGTTCGTCGAGCTTATGGTAGCTGCCGCCCATCGCGTCAGGAAAACAGGATCGACGACAGCTTGCGCCGCGCCGATACCGTCAAGGGATCGGCCGGCCCCAGCGCCTCGAACAACGTAACGAGGTGCATCCTCGCCGCCCCGTCGTTCCATTTGCGATCGCGCTTGACGATGTCGAGCAACTGATCGACCGCCTCGGCGCGGCGTCCGGCCCCATCGAGTGCCAGCGCCAGATCGAAGCGCGCCTGATGGTCGTTGGGGTCCGCCGCCAGCTTCGCCTCCAGCACGGCGGTATCGCCCGCCTTCGCCGCCTGCTCGCGCAATTTCAGTTCGGCTTCGACTGCCCGCACCGCCTCGTCGGCGGCACCGTCGGGGCGCACCAGTTGCAGCGTCTTCTTCGCCCGCTCGATATCGCCGCTTTTCAGATAGCATTTGGCGAGACCTGCGACCGCTTTGGGATGACCGGGATCGTCCTGCAACAGATGGGCGAAGGCTTGCGCCGCCATGCCGACGTCGCCGGCGGCAAATGCCGCTTCGGCGGCCTCCAGAATTTCGGCGGCTTGCTCGCCCGGGCCGCCGGGGCCGATCAGGGCGTCGACGAACTGCTTGACCTGGCTGTCCGGAATCGCCCCCATGAAGGCATCGACCGGCTGGGCATCTTTGAAGGCATAGACCGTCGGAATCGACTGAATGCGCAATTGGACGGCGATTTCCTGGTTCTCGTCGACATTGACCTTGACCAGCTTCACCTTGCCCTTGGCCGCGGTCACCGCCTTTTCCAAAGCCGGCGTAAGCTGCTTGCACGGATTGCACCACGGCGCCCAGAAATCGACGATCACCGGCACCTCTTTCGAGGCTTCCAGCACGTCGGCGGCGAAGGTCTGGAGGCTGGCGTCCTTAATGTAAGGGCTGCCGCCTTCCGCAGAGCCTCCGTCCGCGCCGCCGCTTTGCTTGCCTAAGCCGATCAATGCCATTGGTTACCGCCTTATTCCGTGACCGCCACAACATGGGCATTGTCGCGGCCAAAGAAAAGAGGCTATCGGCGTTAATGTCCCAACAGGCCGAGGGGAACCGCCGCCGCCATCGCCTTGAAGCCGGCGGGCGAAGGATGCAGGCGATCGCCGCAATCGTATACCGGCTTCAACCGGTCGGGCCGATCGGGATCGCGCAAGGCCGCATCGAAATCGGCCACGCCGTCGAAATTGCCGGGCGCGCGAATCCAGGCGTTGACCGCCTGACGGTCGGCTTCGTTTGCCGCATCGGGATGGTAAACGTCCGTCCCGCCATAGGGCGTAATGGTGGCGCCGATGACCTTGATGCCGTGCTGATGCGCCCTGACGACGATCTGCCGGTAGGAATCGATCATGCGATCCACCAGCGCCGCATGCTCGGCCGGTCCGACCGGCGCCTGCTGCGTCAACGTGCCGAGATCGTTGACCCCTTCGAGCACGATGAGGACGCGCACGCCGTTCTGCACCAATACGTCGCGGTCGAGGCGGGCAAGCACGTTGGGGCCGAGGCCGTCGTTCAAGAGCCGGTTGCCGCCGATGCCGAGGTTGATGACGCCAATCCGCCGCCCCGCCGCGAGCAACCGCTCGGACAGCGCGTCGGTCCAGCGGTCGTTGCCGTTGGTGGTGGAACCGCGCCCGTCGGTGATCGAATCGCCGAGGGCGGCGACGATAACGGCCGGTTTTGCCGTCTCCACCTCCACCGCGGCGATCTGATACCAATGATCGACCTTGATGGCATCGGCGGCGAAATCGGCATCGCCGACATGGTCGCCGGGCACGAGATAGGATGTCGTCCGCGAGCCGGGATGACCGGTAACGCCCGCCGGCGGCCCGTCGAAGCGGATCGAAATCGCCAGATCGGCCCGCGCCGGAACTTTCAGCGCCACCGGATCGGAAATGTAGATGGCGCCGGCGGGAATAATGACCTCGCCGCGGCCGCCGAAGGTGACCGTCCGGTCGGTGGCCGGGTCGATCCCGGCGCGGCCCGGCGTCACCGCCCGCGCAACATGCACCGCAACCAGATGCAGCGGCGTACGCCCGAAGGCGTTCGACAGCGTGATCCGCAGCCGGTCGCCGCCGAGGCTCAGACGCAAGGTTTGACGCAAGGTGGCATCGCGCAAGACGGCGGCATCGAGCGCATCCTTGGCCTCGATCGGCATCTCGGACGTCGCCCACGACCCGGTCCAGCCCTGCGGCGCACTCGCCGAGGCAACGGCAAACGCACATACCGCCGCGCAGAATGCCGCCGCTGCGGCGCGTAACCCAGTTCTCATCTTCGATCCTCGCATGATACCGCTCGGGTTCGGATTTAGCCCCGAAAGACGCGCCGGTAAACCTCCTCGGCGCTTTGTGATGTATTTTATCCGCTTATTCCTGCAGAATGGCGGAAAATCCCGCCAGAGGAAACCATGCCCGCTATTGTCCGGCCCGCCATCGCCCGTATCGCCGCCGCCGTCTGCAGCATCGTTGCGTTTGCCGCGCTCGCCGCCGCCGCCCCCGTGCTCGACGAACGCAAAATCGCGTCCGACCGCTTCGGCAACGACGCGCCGTGGTACGAGAACAATATCCCATTCTTCGAATCCGCCGACCCGCTGCTCGACCGGATTTATTACTACCGCTGGCAAATCGTCCGCGCCCATCAGCGCGATCTGGGCCCCCGCGGCTACATCTCCACCGAATTTCTCGACGATGTCGGCTGGCAGCTCGACCCTTGGGCCAGCCTCAACGACGCCACCGGCTTTCACCTGCTCGAAGGGCGGTGGCTGAAAGACCGCCGCTATGCCGGCGACTACATCGATTTCATGTTCGAGGGCGGCAACGACCGCCACTTCGCCGAAGCGATCGCCGATGCCGCCTATCGGCGCTTTCTGGTCGACGGCGATTTGAAAGCGGTGGCGCGCCACCTGCCGGCGATGAAGAAAACCTTCGCCGCCTGGGACGACCGCTACGATCCCGCCAAGCGGCTCTACTGGATCATGCCGCTGCTCGACGCCACCGAGTACACCATCTCCTCGATCGACGCCTCCGGCGGCAAGGACGGCTTCTGGGGCGGCGAGGCCTTCCGCCCCTCGATCAATTCCTACATGTTCGCCAATGCCCGTGCCATTGCGCGGCTGGCGGCGCTCTCGAACGACCGCGTCACCGCCGAAGCCTTCGCCGCCAAGGCAAACGACATTCGCGACGAGACGGTCGAAAGCCTGTGGAGCGACGCGCTCGCGCATTTCATCGACCGCTACAAGGTCGACAACCAGTATGTCAAATATTGGCAGCCGATCCGCGGGCGCGAACTGGTGGGCTATCTGCCGTGGACGCATGAACTGGCGCCCGACGAGGAAAAGTTCGCCGTCGCCTGGAAGCACGTGCTGTCGCCGGACGAACTTCTGGGCGAGCACGGCCCGCGCACCACCGAGCCGACGTACCAATATTACATGCGCCAATACCGCTACGACGGCAAAACCAATCGGCGCGAATGCCAATGGAACGGCCCGTCCTGGCCGTTCCAGACCACGCAAGTCCTTACCGGCATGGCCAACCTGCTCAACGACTATCGCCAGAGCGCCGTCACCCGTTCCGATTATATGCGGCTTCTCAAGCAATATGCGGCGCTGCATCTGCAGGACGGCCGCGCCGACCTCGAAGAAGACTACGATCCCGCCACCGGCAAGCCGATCGTCGGGCTCGACCGCAGCCACCATTATTTCCATTCCGGCTTCGACGATCTGATTATCTCCGGTCTGGTCGGCATCCGTCCGCGCGAGGACGACATCCTCGAAATCAATCCGCTGGTGCCCGACAATCCCGCCGACCCCGGTTATCTGCGGTTCTTCGCCTTGGTCGACGTGCCCTATCACGGCCATCTGATCGGCGTGGTGTGGGATGTCGACGGCACGCGCTATCACCTCGGCGCCGGGCTTCACGTGCTGGTGGACGGGAAAGTGGCGGCTTCGGCGCCGAAACTGACCCGCATCGCCGGTCTGCCGCTGATCCATCGCGACGCCGCCCCGCCGGCAAGACCGATCGATCTGGCGATGAATCTGGTTCCCACCGCCTATCCCCGCGGCAACGCCTCGACGAACGCCACCGTCGATTCCCTCCATCCGGCACTCGACGGCCGGATCTGGTTCTTCCCCGAGGCGGCCAACGGCTGGTCGACCGAGGGCGCCCAGGGACCGCAATGGTTCTCGGTCGATTTCGGCCATGAGCAAACCGTCGCTGCGGCGGAACTGGCCTTCTATGCCGACGGCAAAAGCTTTGCCGCACCCGCCGCCGTCAAGCTGCAAGTGCTGAAGGACAAGCGCTGGGTCGATGTCGCCGCGCCGCGAACGATCGCCAACGGCATCGCCAAGGCGGCGTGGACGCCGGTGACGGCCCGCCAGATCCGCGTGCGGTTCCAGGTGCCCAAGGGCAAGTCGGTGCGGCTGGTGGAACTCAAGGTGTTTTAAAGAGCGACGGACCGACCGCGTTTGAACGTCCGGCGCTTTGGGGGCGTGGTTTCGATGCCATGCATCGAATGACATGGGGAATTAGCGCGAATCCGTTATGATGGGATCGGCGCGTGCAAGCATTTGCAACCGCAGCTATTCACATTCGCCCTGCCGCCCGAAGGGGCGGGTAAATGAAGAAAAAAATGCCCAAGGCTTCCATAACCTTCGTCTGTCAGTCCTGCGGCGCCACCCATACCAAGTGGGCGGGGAAATGCGCCGAATGCGGCGCATGGAATTCCCTGGTGGAAGAGGCCCCGCCCCCGCCGCTCGGCGGCGGCGCCAGGAAACGCGGCCGCGGGCGCCCCTTCGCGCTGGAAGATCTGAAAACCCTCGATAAGGAACCGCCGCGTCGGCCGACGGGCATTGCCGAATTCGACCGCGTCTGCGGCGGCGGCTTGGTGCCCGGTTCGGCGCTGCTTATCGGCGGCGATCCGGGGATCGGCAAATCGACGCTGGTGCTGCAGGCGCTGGCCTCCTTCGCCCGCACCGGAGGCAGCGCCGTCTACATCTCCGGCGAAGAGGCGATGGCGCAGGTGCGTTTGCGGGCGGGCCGCATGGGACTGGCCGACGATCCGGTGCGCTTGGGCACGGCGACCAATATCGAGGACATTCTGGCGACGCTGGATACGTCCGATCCGCCGGGCATTCTGGTGATCGATTCGATTCAGACCATCTGGACCGGCGCGATCGACGCCGCCCCCGGCACGGTGGCGCAGTTGCGCACCGCCTCCTACGATCTGGTGCGCTATGCCAAATCGTCGGGGGCATGCCTGTTGCTGATCGGTCACGTCACCAAGGACGGCCAGATCGCCGGTCCCAAGGCGGTGGAGCACCTGGTCGACGCCGTGCTCTATTTCGAGGGCGAACGCGGCCACCATTTCCGCATCTTGCGCAGCGTGAAGAACCGCTTCGGCCCCACCGACGAGATCGGCGTGTTCGAAATGACGGGAACCGGCCTCGCCGAAGTCGCCAACCCGTCCGAGCTGTTCCTCGGCGACCGCAATTCGGCCTCGCCGGGCAACGCGGTGTTCGCCGGGCTGGAGGGCACGCGGCCGCTTTTGGTGGAAATTCAGGCGCTGGTGGCCGACGCCGCCTACGGCACCCCGCGCCGCGCGGTGGTCGGCTGGGATTCCGGGCGCTTGGCGATGATTCTGGCGGTGCTGGATTCGCGCTGCGGCCTGGGGGTGAGCGGCCACGACGTGTATCTCAATGTCGCGGGCGGCCTGAAGGTGGGCGAGCCGGCTGCCGACATCGCCGCCGCCGCCGCCTTGATGTCGTCGTTCTCCGGCAAGGCCCTGCCGCCCGATACGGCGTTTTTCGGCGAAATCAGCCTGTCGGGCGACGTACGCCCCCCCCCGCAGGCAGAGCTTAGGCTGAAAGAGGCGGCAAAGCTGGGTTTTACCGGAGCGGTCGTGGCGGAGGGCTGCCGCGCCCAGATCGACGGCATGACCTTGCGCACGGTGCGGCAGGTTGCCGATCTGATGGCAATCGCCGGCTGCGACGATGACAAAATCCGCCGCAAGCCGTAAAATCGAATCATGGATGCCTCGTTCCAAGCGCTCGATTTGGTGGTGGCGGCGGTGATCGTCGTTTCGACGGGCTATGCCGTCTATCGCGGCTTCGTCAACGAAACCTTGTCGATCGTCTCGTGGCTGGCGGCGGCGCTGGCGACGCTTTATTTCGGCCCGACGGTGGCGGAAAAATTAGGCGCCGCGGCCCCCCAGAAATGGGTAGGAGAGGTATGCGGGTTCGTCGGCATTTTCCTGCTCGTCCTTATTCCGCTGTCGTTCATGACCTTCCGGCTATCGCAGTCGGTCAAAAAATCGCAAATCGGGCCGCTGGATCGTTCGCTCGGCGGGGTGTTCGGCATCGTGCGGGCGCTGTTCGTTCTCGGGCTGCTCTATCTGTTTTTCGGCATGATCGTGCCGCCGCGCAATCAGCCGACATGGATCGCCAGATCCTACAGCCTGCCGCTGGTCGACGGCTCGGCCGAGGTGATCTCCTCGCTGGTGCCGAACCAATCCGACGAATCGTCCCCGGCGGCCGCCCCCCCGAAAACGACGGAGCAAAATACGGTTATCGAAACGCAGGTTGAGAAAAAACCGGAGAAAGTCGAAGAGAAAACGGTAACCAAACCGGCCGAAAAGTCCGCCGCGTCCCATCGCCACAAAAAGATTTATGGCGCCCACGACCGCCAGGCGCTAGAGAAGCTGATCGAAACTACGCAAGACGGAAAGAACGGCAAGCCATGACGGGCCTGACCGGGGATGCGTCGTTCGCCGACGACACTCTTCACGAGGAATGCGGCGTATTCGGGGTGTTCGGGCATCCCGGTGCCGGGGCGCTGACCGTACTCGGCCTGCATGCCTTGCAGCATCGCGGCCAGGAAGCGGCCGGCATTGTCGCCTTCGACGGCCATCAGTTTATCGCCGAGCGCCACCAGGGTCTGGTCGGCGACATCTTCGGCGGCGACGGCAAGCACGCCGAAAAGCTGGTCGGCAATTTTGCCATCGGCCACAACCGCTATTCCACCGCCGGCGGCTCGTTTTCGCGCAACATCCAGCCGTTGTTCGCCGATCTTGCCGGCGGCGCCATCGCGCTGGCCCACAACGGCAACCTCACCAACGCGCGGGGTTTGCGGGCGAAGCTGGTGCAGGACGGCGCCATCTTCCAATCCACCTCGGATACCGAGGTCATCATCCACCTCACCGCCCGCAGCACCTGCGGCACGATCGTCGACAAACTGGTCGACGCCCTGAAGCAAGTCGAGGGCGCCTACTCGCTGGTGGCGATGACCGCCAAGAAGATGATCGGCGTACGCGATCCCTTCGGCGTGCGCCCCTTGGTGCTGGGCCGGCTCGACGGGGCCACCGTACTGGCATCGGAAACCTGCGCGCTCGACATCATCGGCGCCGACTTCGTGCGCGACATCAAGCCCGGCGAGGTCGTCGTCGTCACCGCCGAAGGCTGCCAGTCCTATTTCCCCTTTGCGCCGCAGCCGAAACGCTTCTGCGTGTTCGAATACATCTATTTCGCCCGCCCGGATTCGACGGTCGAGGGCATCAACGTCTACGAAGCCCGCAAACGCATCGGCGAGGAACTGGCCAAGGAAAAGCCGGTCGATACCGACATCGTCATTCCGGTGCCCGATTCCGGCGTGCCGGCGGCGCTGGGCTATTCGCATGCGTCGGGCGTGCCGTTCGAACTCGGCATCATCCGCAATCACTACGTCGGGCGCACCTTCATCGAACCGACCGACGGCATCCGCCATTTCAGCGTCCGCCGCAAGCACAACCCCAACCGCGCCACGCTTCAGGGCAAGCGCGTGGTGCTGATCGACGATTCGATCGTGCGCGGCACCACCTCGAAGAAGATAGTCCAGATGGTGCGCGATGCCGGCGCCAAGGAAGTGCATTTCCGCGTCGCCAGTCCGCCGACCACCCATTCCTGCTTCTACGGCGTCGACACCCCCAACGAACACGAGCTGTTGGCCCATGAGATGGGGATCGAGGAAATGCGCCGCTTCATCGGCGCCGACACCCTGGCCTTCATTTCGATGGATGGCCTCTATCGCGCGATGGGCGAGCCGGGGCGCGATCCGGCCAACGTCAGGTTCTGCGACGCCTGCTTCTCGGGCGACTATCCGATTTCGCTGACCGACAATACCGGCGGCAAAAGCGGGCAGCTCTCCTTCCTTGCCGAGGTGGCGTAAAACACACCCGCCTGTGGCGACCAAGAGTTCCGCCCCAGAGCGCACTAAGCAAGGGGTTGCCCTGATGAAATCGTGAAAAAGTACACTGAGGCCTTTAGGCCGAAGGACTTTTTCACGGACGACGGTTTAAAGCGCCACGCCCGCAACGAATAGGCCGAGCCTGTCGGCTTCGGCGGCCACCTCGCGCTTGCGCAGGATCAGCGCCGCACCGGCCTCCACCGCAATGCCGGCCAGCCCGACGGCGGCGGCGTTTTGCACCGTAACGACCCCGATCACCGGCAGATCGGTCTTGCCGTCCTGGGTCGGCTTCATCGCCTTGACCAGCACGCCGCGGCGTTTTTTTTCGCTGCCGCGGAAATGCTCCGGCAAATGCGCAATGCGCGCGATCATGGCGTCGGTGCCTTCCGCCGCTTCGACCGCCAGCGCCAATCCTTCGCAGACGATCGCCGCCTGGCCGACGTCGTGAACCCCAAGCGCGCGCACGATGGCAAACGCACGTCGGATGTCGGCCTCATGCGTCTCGCTTGGGCTTACCGCCCCGAGCACGCCGGCGGACGCCAGCAGACCGGGGGCCGCTTCGGCGACGCCGATCACGGCGAACCCTTCGGCGGCGAACAAATCGGAGACCCCGCGCAAGATCGCATCGTCGCCTTTTCGCGCCGCCGCAATCAGCTTGGGCACCAACATCATGCCCTTGGCGTCGAGGTGAAGTTCGGAAAATTTCGGCCGTTGCAGCTTGCCGGCCATCAGAACGCGGGTGCAGCCCGCGCCCTTCAGCGCCTTGACCGTGCTGCCGGCCTCGCCCAGCCCGACCCATCGATGCGGATAGTCCTCCACCCACGGATCGGCCGAGCCTTGCAACGCGACGACGAACACGTCGCCGCCGGCTTCGACGGCGGCTTCGACAACCGCCAGCGGCAGAGCACCGCCGCCGGCAACTATACCGAGAGGCGGCTTCGCGTTCACGCCAGCGTCGCTTCGCCGTGCCAATACGCGCGGCAGACCGGCCGCCTGGCCGGGGCTTCGATGAAGGCGATAACCTCGTCCACTTCGGGTACGCCGCCGAATTGCGCCTTGGCCGACGCCACCCGGTCGGAGAAATGTCCGGCTTCGTCGAGGAAAATAGTTTGGTACATGTGGCGCAGGGCATGGATATTTTCGCGCGGCACGCCGCGGCGCTTCAGCCCGACGATGTTCAGCCCCGCCAGCTTGCAATGCGCGCCGTGGGCGATGCCGAAGGGAATGATGTCTTCGTTGGCGCCGGACACGCCGCCCAGCATGGCGCCGCGGCCGATGCGGCCGAACTGTTGCACCGCCGAAACCCCGCCCAGCACCACATAATCGCCGACGGTAACATGGCCGGCCAGCACCGCGCCGTTGGCGAAGGTAACGTGATCGCCGATCGCGCAATCGTGGCCGGCATGGGTAAAGGCCATGAACATGTTATGCGAGCCGACCCTGGTGACGCCGTGGCCCTTTTGGCTGCCCAGATGCAAGGTGACGCCTTCGCGGATGACGTTGTCGGTGCCGATTTCGAGGCGCGTGCCGGAGGAATCGTTGCCGTGGATCTGCGCCTCGTCGCCCAACACCGCGCCGGGATGCACCACGGTGCGTGCGCCGATCGAGGTTTCTCCCATGATCGCCACATGCGAAATCAGCCGCACGCCGTCGCCCAATTTCGCCAGGGCCGATACCGTGCAGAAGGGACCGATTTCGACATCGGCGCCTAAGACCGCGCCGTCCTCAATTATTGCCGTCGGATGAATTTTCATCGTTGCTGCCGTCCTTGGTCGGAACCTGGATCATGGCGCTGTACTGCGCTTCGGCGACCAGCACATCGTCGACATACGCCTTGCCTTCGAACCACCACATCGACCCGCGCCGGCGCATGGCCTTGACCTTCATGACCAGCATATCGCCGGGCCGAACCGGCCGTCTGAACTTCACTTTCTCGATGGTCATGAAGTAGACGATGCGGTTTTCGGTCTTGAGCCCGAGCGAATGCATCACCAAGGCCCCCGCGGTCTGCGCCAGCGCCTCGACGATCAAGACGCCCGGCATCACCGCAAAGGCGGGAAAATGCCCCATGAAATACGGCTCGTTGTAGCCCACTGCCTTGCGGCCGGTAGCGCTTTCGAACGGCACGATGTCGGACAGACGCTCGACGAACAAGAACGGCGCGCGATGCGGCAGCAAATCCGTGATGGCCTCGACGTCGAGTACGATATCGAGAGGTGTTTGGTCAGTCATGTTCGCTCCGTTTCGGTCTTTTAATCAGCCCCGCCACGGCATGCAACTCGCGTATCCACTCCATCAGCGGTTTTGCCGGCGCGCCGGCGTAGTCCTTGCCCCCTTCGAGTTCCTGGGCCACGATCATCGCGGTGCGGCCCCCCAGACGCGCATGATCGCCGACTTTGCAGTGGTCGGATACGCCGACCTGCCCGCCCAGCACGACGAAATCGCCCAAGATCGAGGAACCGGATATGCCGACCTGCGAGACCACGATGCAATGGCGGCCGATATGGACGTTGTGGCCGATCTGCACCAGATTGTCGATCTTGGTGCCTTCGCCGATCACCGTATCGGCCAGCGCGCCGCGGTCGATAGCGGTGCAGGCGCCGATTTCGACGCCGTCCTGAACGATGACCCGTCCGAGTTGGGGAATTTTGGTGTGGCCGGTTTCGCCATTGGCAAAACCGAACCCCGGCGAGCCGATTTGCGCGCCCGGCAGAATCGTCACCCGATCGCCGATCAGCGCGTGGGAAATCGATACATTGGCGCCGATCTCGCAATCGCGGCCGATGGCGACGCCGCGGCCGATGGCGACGTTCGGCCCGATGCGGGTGCCGCTTCCCACCTGCACGCCGGGACCGATCACGACGCCGGGCGCCAAATTGACATTCTCGCCGATTTCGGCGGTGGGGTCGATCGCCCTATCCTGCAGCCATATCGCCAAACTCGCATCGGGGTAGAACATATTGGCTACCGCCGCGAAGACATGCGGCGGCGATGCGCACGGAATCAACACGGCACCGGCCGGCGGCACGGCGCGCCCCAGCTTCGCCGGCACCAGACAAAACGCCGCCGCGGTCCGGCTGAAATCCTCGGAAAGCCTGCCGCCGGCGAAAAAGGACAACTGTCCTCTTCCGGCGGCGCCTAAAGTGGCAAGATCGTACACAACGGCCGATCCCTCAGCCCCTTCCGGCAACGGCACGCCGATGCCCACGCACACCTGCGCCAGCGAAAAAGGGCCGCGATTATCGTAAAAACGAGGATCGGCCATTCAGGCTCGCCCGAGAATGCAAAAGGATTTCCTTCCGCAATTATTGCTTACCTCCGACCGGCGCCGGACTGAGCCGGCACGTCGGCCAGTTCCACCTTGACCGTAGACATCTTCGTATCGAGCCGCTGTACCGCAACGGCTGAAACATCGATGGCGCTAGGCGCCAGCAGAACGGAGCTGCGATCCAACAAAACGGTGGCGCCGCGTTCGCGCAAGATGCCCTGCAGAATGGGACCGAGCGCCTGTTCGACCTGCGCCTGCGCCTTCATCACGCCGCCCTGGATCATCCCGCCGCGCTTCTGAACCTTCTCCTGAAAGACTTCGCGCTTTTGCTCGAATTCCTTGATCCGGCGTGCCTTGACGTCGGCGGCGAGAATAGCGGCCTGCTGCTGCAACTGCACCTGCTGGGCTTGCAACGATTTACCTTCGGTCTCGAGATCGCGGGTCGCTTGCGCCTTGAGGCCATCGACCTGACGCTGGATGTCGTGGCCGACTTTCGATTCGGCAATCACCCTTCGCAAGTCGACCATCAGAACGCGCGCCGACGGCGCCCCTCCCGGCGGCGGATCTTTCGGGGCGGCATAAGCGGGTTGAACCGCAACGGCAGCGCCGAGCGTCAACGCGCCCGCCGCAACTAGGCTGCATGCAAAAAGCTTCGATTTCATCATGGATTTAGAACCCCGTACCGGCACTGAAATGCAAAAACTCGGTCTTGTCGTAACTCGCCTTGGCGAGCGGAATACCCAGAGCAATCTGCACCGGTCCCATCGGCGATTTCCAGCCGATCTGAACGCCGACCGACGCGCGGAAGGCCAGATTGTCCTTGATGCAATAGCTGCTGGTGCAGCTTCGGCTCAAGCCCGAGGTGTGTCCGAGCGTGCCAAAGTCGGAAAATAACGAGAATTTCATCCCGTAATCCTTGGGAACGAAGTCAGGCAGACGCAGCAATGCCGAACCGATGGCATAGAAATCGCCGCCGACCGCACCGTAGTCGCCGCTGACCACGGCATCGCGCGGACCGATACCGGCGATTTTGAAGCCGCGGAACGAATCGCCGCCCTTGAAGAAGCGTTCCTGCACCGGAACCGACCGTCCGCCGTAGCCTTGCACGTAACCGGACGACAGCGACAGCGAACCGACGTAATCGTCGCCGATCAGCTTGGCGTAGGAAACCCAGCTGCCTTCGACGCGCATGTACTTCATGTTGCCGCCCATACCGGCGAGGGTCTGGGAGAAGCTCATCACCGAACCGTTGGTCGGTTTGATGTTGTCGTCCAGCGTATTGTAGATGAAGTCGTAGCCGAATTCGGAAGTGGTGCTGGTGCCGGAATACTGGCGCACCGCATAGGATGCCGACGAGAAGGGCGAGACCTTCTGGTAGCGCAAGGTGTAATGCAGGCTGACGGACGTGTATTCCGACGTCGGAAACCCGAACCGGAAGGCGATGGCCGTCACGTCGCTCTGATAGTCGGCCTGATTGTAATTGGTAACCCATTTGTAAAGATCGATACCGGCAGCCAACGGCCGGTCGAGGAACCACGGCTCGGTAAAGCTGAGCTGATACTGCTTGGAGACCGTCGAGGCTGAAACCGAAGCGCGCAAAAACTGGCCGCGGCCGAACAAGTTGCGCTCGGTATAGGCGACTTCGCCGACGAAGGAACTATACGAAGAATAGCCGGCGCCGACCGAAACTTCGCCGGTCGACGTTTCGGCCACGTTCACCGACAGATCGGTGCGGTCGGGGCGCGACCCCTGGGAATTCTTGATCGTCACGTCCGAGAAAAAGCCGAGCGCGCGGATGCGGGTACGCGAACGATCGACCAAGTCGCGGTTGAAGGCATCGCCTTCGGTCAGACGCATCTCGCGGCGAATGACCTTGTCGAGGGTACGGCTGTTGCCGGCAATATCGATCTTTTCGATGTAGACCCGCGGCCCCTGATCGATATTCAACACCACATCGATGGTGTGCGCTTCCGGATTGCGGCGCAGGCGCATACCGACGTCCGCGGTGGCATAGCCTTTGGTTCCGACGGCATTGACCAGCGCATCCTTTGCCTTGCTCACCTGTTCTTCGTCGTAAAGGTCGCCCTGCCTGATCGCCACATAGGAGCGTAGCGCCTGCGGCGGTAGCTCCCTGACCTTCGATTGGATCTCGACTTTGCCGAACTTGTACTGCTTGCCTTCTTCGACGGTGAAGGTGATGTAGAAGCTGGAATGATCGGGGGTCAGTTCGGCAACCGCGGAAACCACCTTAAAATCGGCATAGCCGTGGTTGACGTAGAATCGTCTCAGCTGCTCCTTGTCGTACATCAGCCGATCGGGATCGTAGTTGTCGCTGGTCGACAAAATGCGCCACCACGCACTTTCCGAGGTGACGACCTTGGAACGCAAGGTGTCGTCGTTGAACGCCTTGTTGCCGACGAAAGTGATGCGCGAAACCCCTGTGGTCGGCCCCTCGGTGATGGAATAGATCACGTCGACGCGATTCTGCGGCCGCTGGATGATCTGCGGACTGACCTGGGCGGCGAAGCGGCCGTTACGGCGATACAACTCGATGATGCGCTGCACGTCGGACTGCACCTTCGAACGGGTGAACACCTGACGCGGCTTGACCTGAACTTCCTTCTGCAGATCCTTGGTGGTGACTTTGGAATTTCCCTCGAAATCGATCTGATTGATGATCGGGTATTCCACCACGTAGATGGTGAGGGTCGAGCCGTCCCAGCCGATCTTGACGTCGGAAAACAGATTGGTGGCGAACAGCGCCTTCAGCGTCTTGTCGCCGACTTGATCGCTGTAATCGTCGCCTTCGCGAACGGTGATGTAGGACAGCACCGTCGTCGGCTCGACGCGCTGGGTACCGGTGACCGCGATGCGACGGATGATTCCGGCCGGAGCCTGCGACGGCATCGCGGCGGATGCGGACTTTGCCGCGGGAGCCTTCGCGTCGGCGGAAGCGCAGGTCAGCGCAAAAACCGACGCGCCCATCATCAGCGAGGCCGCAATCAGCGGAGCTGGCCTGAAGCACTTCATCTTAGAGAACAGAGCGTTAGCGATCATCCACTCGTCTTTCCGACACGCTTCGATCCGGCGCGATACCCCTCGCGCCGCAGACCGAGGTTTCACGGAGAAAAACCTCACCTTCCCGAGAAGGCGCAATTCTCTCCAGCTTCGTTTATGCGCTTCCCACCCCGTAAGAAGCGCCCGGGTTGCCTACCGGACTAGGTCGTTCAGCGTGGCGAAAATCATCAAACCCAGCACCAACGCAAGCCCCACCTTGAATCCGGCCTCCTGGACCTCCTCTTTCAGCGGGCGCCCCAGAACGGCCTCGCATCCATAGTACAGAAGATGTCCCCCGTCGAGGAGCGGAATCGGGAAAAGATTGAGCAACCCGATGCTTACAGAAATGAAAGCTATCAGAGAGGCAAAGGCATAAAAACCGGCATCCGCTTCCGTGCGGGTGACCTTCGCAATTCCTATCGGACCGCTAAGACTTTTACTATCCGCCTGCTGGCGAACCATACGCCAGATGGTAGTTAACGACAGATCGACGATTCGCCAAGTCTGGCTGGCCGCCGCCAAGGGTGCTTGGTGCAGAGGAACCGGCAGATAAACCGTGTTCTCCGGCGAATCCGGCCCCGCCGAGACCCCCAACCCCATCGTCTTGACCGGCATGCCGTAAATGTCGCGGTTGTCGATCAGCCGCGGCGTCACCTTGACCGGCACCACCTCCGGCCCCCGCTTGACCGCCAGAACCAGCGGTTTACCCCCGCTGCCGCGAATTGCCGCCGTCAGTTCGAAAAACAGGCGAGTCGGCCGGCCGTCTACCGACAATATCTTGTCGCCGGTCTGCAACCCGGCCTCGGCCGCGGGCGTTCCCTTGGCCACGCCGCCGACCTCGGTGGAAATGGTTTTGGCTCCGAACGCCGCGAACAAAAAGGAGAACACGACGATCGCCAACAAAAAATTGGCGAACGGTCCGGCGGTGACCACCAAGGCGCGCTGCCACAACGGTTTAAGTTGAAACGCGCCGGCCCGCTCCTCGGGCGTCATCTTGGCGATGGCTTCGGCATCCGGGGTCGAGGCGGCGCCGGCATCGCCGGCAAACTGCACATAACCACCCAGCGGCAGCCAGCCGATTTTCCAGCGGGTGCCTTTTCTGTCGGTCCAACCGACAATTTCACCGGCAAAACCGATCGAGAAGACTTTGATGCCAACCCCGCAGGCCCGCGCCACCAGAAAATGTCCCAGCTCATGGACGAGCACCACGATCACGATGACCGCCACAAAGGCCGGCAACCCGACCGGCACCCAGGAAATCACCGCTTGCAGCCAGGACAGCATCTTGTCTCCAATTCGTTCACCCCGGTTCCGCCCCGCCTCACATCATCATCCGCCGGCATAGGTTACCGGCGCGTATGCGCGTCTCGCCGTCGGCCGCCAGCACGTCTTCCAGACTGTTTGCAGCAGATGCGGCCCCATCGCACTCGCTTAGGGTTTTTTCCACCACCCGCGGGATGTCGAGGAAGCCGATCTTGCGAGACAGAAACCACTCCACCGCTATCTCGTTGGCGGCATTAAGGATTGTCGGTGCCAGGCCGCCCGCCTTCATCGCCTCGACCGCCAGCCTCAGACTGGGAAAACGCTCGGGGTCGGGCGCCTGAAAGGTAATCGGCACGGTGTTGGCCAGATCGAGCTTGTGCGAAGGCGACGATATCCGCCGCGGCCAAGCCAGGGCATGGGCGATCGGAGTACGCATGTCGGGCGGCGACAGATGCGCCAGGGTCGAACCGTCGGCATGGCCGATCAACGCATGGACGATGGATTGGGGATGCACCGCCACCGCCAGCTTTTCCGGCGGCAGGGCGAACAGGAAATGCGCCTCGATCAGCTCCAGCCCTTTGTTCATCATGGTAGCGCTGTCGACCGAAATCTTGGCGCCCATCGACCAATTGGGGTGAGCCACCGCCTGTTCGGGGGTAACGGATCGCATCTGTTCGATCGGCCAGTCGCGGAACGGACCGCCCGAAGCGGTCAGCGTTACCGTGTCGATTTCGTCGGCATCCTCGGCGCAAAGCACCTGGAATACCGCATTGTGCTCGGAATCGACCGGCACCACCGTGGCGCCCGAGGCCGCAACCGCCGCGCCGAACACCGGCCCGGCCGCCACCACGCATTCCTTGTTGGCCAGCGCCAAATGGGCACCGCGCATCACCGCCGCCAGCGCCGGTTTCAAAGCCGCCGCACCGATGATCGCCACCATCACGGCATCGGCCGGCCGGCCGGCCGCCGCCACGATGGCTTCGGCGCCAGCGGCAACTTCGATGCCGGTGCCGGAAAGCGCCGCTTTCAGCTCGGTATAATGCCGCTCGTCGCCGATCACCGCCAGACGGGGGCGGACGGCGCGCGCCTGTTCGGCCAGCTTTTTCGCATTGGCGCCTGCCGTCAGCGCCTCAACCGGGAAAACCTCCGCACCGTAGGTTTTGCGGGCGTGCGCGATGACGTCCAGCGTATTGACGCCGATCGAGCCGGTCGATCCCAGCACCGTCACCCGCCGGTGCAGCACGGCGGCAAGAGCGGGCATGGCGCTAGGATGGCGAGACGCGGCGATTGCCTTCATGGACACCCTCATGAACTGGCTCCGAACAACGGGTCGAAGTGGAACATAAAAACCAGAATGGCAAGCGCCAATGCGGCCGCCAGCGTCGAATCGATGCGGTCCAGCACCCCGCCGTGGCCGGGGATCAACCCCCCGCTATCCTTAATGTGAAAGTGGCGTTTGACGGCAGATTCGAACAGATCGCCGCCGTGCGCCACCAGCGAAAGACCGGCCCCGAACCCCATCGCCGCCCCAACCGCGCCGCCGATTAAGAAGGTAAACACGCCTTCGGTTACCGCCGCGGCCAGGATGCCGCCGAAAAAGCCGGCCCAGGTCTTGTTGGGCGAAAGTTCGGGCGCCAGCTTGGGCCCGCCGATCAGCTTGCCGAAGACATAGGCGCCGGTATCGGCCGCCCAAACGACGAGAAACAAGCTGACGATCAGCCAATCGCCGTCGCCGTTCGGATCGATGTCGCGCAAAGCCACCAACGCCAGTGCCGGAGCGCCGAGATACAACACGCCGAACGCGCCCCAGAGAGGACGGCCTCGCGTTACGGCTTCCGACACCGCCACCGCCAGCGCCCCGGCCGCCAGCAAACCTGCCGCAGCGGGCATGGCGAATGGGCCCAGCGGCGCCGCTGCCCGGCCGAAAACGGCGAATGCCGCCAAGGCCAGCGTCGTCGCCGTCAGCGCCAGCAGCAACGAAACGGCGCTGCCCTTGATCAACCGGTACCACTCACGCGCCCCCAGGCCGACCGACACGGCGGCGACGATTTCGAGATAGGGCCGACCGGCGAAAATGGCCGCCAGCACGCCGAGCGCCAGTACGATGCCGAAAAACAGACGCGCCCCCAGCTTATCGCGGATACGCGACGGCGGCGGATCGATCTCGCTGGACGTTTTCATGCCTTGGCGTCCGGTAATGCGCCGAAGCGGCGCTCGCGATGCGAAAATTGGTCGAGCGCCGCGCGGAATTCCGCCTCGCCGAAATCCGGCCACAGCGTATCGACGAAAAGGAACTCGGCGTAGGCCGCCTGCCACAAAAGGAAATTGCTTAAGCGCCGCTCGCCGCTGGTGCGGATGATGAGATCGGGCTCAGGCAGACCGGCGGTGAACAGCCGCGAATTCAACATCTCCGGGGTGATGGTTTCGGGATCGAGCCGGCCTTCCGCCGCAGCGCGCGCCAGTTCCCTGGCGGCGGCGGCGATTTCCTCCTTGCCGCCATAGTCGAAGGCAAAGATCAAGTTCAGCCCGCTGTTGTGCGCGGTGGAAAGTTCGGACTCTTCGATCATCGTGCGGATATCGGGATCGACGCGGGTGCGACTGCCGATGATGCGCATGCGCACCCCGAGATCGCGCAATTCGGATACGTCCTGCTGGAAGTATAGCCGGAACAAGCCCATCAACGCCCCCACCTCGGTGGCGGGGCGCTTCCAGTTTTCCGACGAGAAGGCGTAGAGGGTGAGGTTTTCCAAGCCGATCTTGCAAGCGGCACGCACCACCTTGCGCACCGCGGCGACGCCGGCGATATGGCCTGCCTTGCGCGGCAGGTGGCGCATCGTCGCCCAACGGCCATTGCCGTCCATGATGACGGCGACATGACGTGGCAAGCCCGCATTGCCCGACCCGGCGGCCATTCCAACCCCTTTACCCTGTCCGGGAGCCGCCCCGATCAGACCTGCATGATCTCGTGCTCCTTGGCCAGGAGCATGGCGTCGATGTCCTTGATGTTCGCGTCGGTCAGTTTTTGCAGTTCGTCGCCTTGCTTGTGCTGCTCGTCCTGGCTGATCTTGTGGTCTTTCTCCAGCTTCTTCAGCAGTTCCATGCCGTCGCGGCGAACGTTGCGGATCGCCACGCGACCCTGCTCCGAATATTTATGGGCGAGCTTCACCAGCTCCTTGCGGCGATCTTGGGTCAGTTCGGGCAGCGGAATGCGCAAAAGCTGGCCGTCCACCTGCGGATTGAGGCCGAGGCCGGCATCGCGGATCGCCTTGTCGACGTGCTTAACCATGCTTTTGTCCCACACCTGCACGGTGAGCATACGCGACTCGGGCGCCGACACGGTACCGAGCTGGGAAACCGGCATGCGATTGCCATAGGCTTCGACGCTGACCGGATCGAGCAGCGACGGAGAGGCCCGTCCGGTGCGCAAGCCCGCCAGATCGCCCTTCGCCGACGCCACCACGCCCTTCATGCGACGGGCGATTTCATCCTTGCTATAAGTTTCAGCCATGTTTGCCTCCCTCATCCGTCAACGGAAAAACGGCCCTTGCAGGATTACGCCTAACCGCTGGAAAAACAAGCGGTTTACGACTATTCGGCAACGACGGTGGCGCGCCCGTCGCCCCTGAGCACCGCGGCCAACGCACCCGGCGTGTGGATCGAAAACACCAGGATGGGAATCTGATTGTCGCGCGCCAAACTGACCGCCGCGGCGTCCATCACCTTCAAATCGCGCGCCAGCACGTCGCGATAGGTCAAGGTGTCGTAGCGGACGGCGGACGGATCTTTCTTGGGGTCGGCGCTGTAGACCCCATCCACCTGCGTGCCCTTCAACAGCGCATCGCAGCCCATCTCGGCGGCCCGAAGCGCCGCCGCGGTGTCGGTGGTGAAAAACGGATTGCCGGTGCCGGCGGCGAAGATCACCACCCGCCCCAGTTCGAGATGGCGCATGGCGCGGCGGCGGATATAGGGCTCGCACACCGTCGACATCGGGATCGCCGATTGCACCCGGCATTCCAGCCCCTGCCGTTCCAACGCCGCCTGCATCGCCAGTGCATTCATCACCGTCGCCAGCATGCCCATGTAGTCGGCGGTGGCCCGCTCGATGCCCTTGGCCGCACCGGCCAGACCGCGGAAGATGTTGCCGCCGCCGATCACCAGACACACTTGAGTATCGGCCGCGACGGTCTTCACCTCGGCGGCGATGCGGTCGACCGTAGCGGTGTCGATGCCGAAGCCGAGCGACCCCATCAGCGCCTCGCCGGACAGCTTCAGCATTACGCGGCGGTATTTCGGCGCTGACGGCATGATCGTCTTCCTTCTCAGTTCCCGGCGAGCTTGCTCACTTCGTCGGCGAAATCGTCGGACCGTTTCTCGATACCCTCGCCGACCTGAAAGCGGATGAACCCGGCCACTTCGACGGGCGCCCCAAGTTCTTTGGCGAAATTCTCCACCGCCTTGGACACCTGATTTTCGCCGTCGATCACGAAGACCTGCGACAGCAGCACGCTCTCTTCGAAGAACTTGCGCATTTTGCCTTCAAGCATCTTCTCGATGATGTTCGCCGGCTTGTTCTTGGCGGTTTCGTGGATGATCTCGAGCTGTACCGTCTTCTCGTGCTCGACCACGTCCTGGGGCAGGTCCGCCGGGCTGACCGCCAAAGGCGATGCCGCCGCAATGTGCATGGCGATCTGCTTGCCGAAAGCCGCGAGCCGGCCTGCATCGCCTTCCGACTTCAGCGCCACCAGCACGCCGATCTTGCCCATGTCCGGGGCCGCGGCATTGTGGATGTACGCGGACACCACGCCGGGCGAAACCGCAATCGCCTTGGCACGGCGCAAGGCCATGTTCTCGCCGATCTTGGCGATCAGGTTGGTGAGTTTGGTCTCGACCGTCTCGCCGCCGGCATCCGCCGCCTTGAGCTTGTCGAGATCGCCGCCGGTCTTCAGCGCCAGAAGCGCCGATTGCTTGACGAAGGCCTGAAACTCGGCGTTACGGGCGACGAAATCGGTTTCGGCGTTGACTTCCACCGCCACGCCGGCGCCGCCATCGACCGCGATGCCGACCAAGCCTTCGGCGGCGGTACGGCCGGCCTTCTTGGCCGCCTTCGACAATCCCTTGGCGCGCAGCCAGTCGATCGCCGCGTCCATATCGCCGGCCGTCTCGCCCAGCGCCTTCTTGCAATCCATCATGCC
>DBTZ01000045.1:47216-47367 GCA_002307315.1 Alphaproteobacteria bacterium UBA1303 | reverse complement strand
TCATGCCGGCGCCGGTCTTGTCGCGTAGCGCCTTGACCGCCGCAGCGGTAATTTCCGCCATACTACTACCCTCCAATACGTATTATCAGGCTTGGGCCGCGTCGCCGGACGGCGCCGCGGCGGCTTCCGCAGCCGCTTCCGGCGCGGGGGA
>DBTZ01000045.1:46740-46974 GCA_002307315.1 Alphaproteobacteria bacterium UBA1303 | reverse complement strand
CCGCAGCCGCTTCCGGCGCGGGGGAATCGTCGAGCGGCGTTTCCGCCTCGCCGACATCGATGCCGGACGCCGCTTGGCTTTCCGACAGGCCATCGATCACCGCGCGGGCCACCAAATCGCAATACAGGCCGAGGGCGCGGGCGGCATCGTCGTTGCCGGGGATCGGATAAGCAATGCCGTCGGGGTCGCAGTTGGAATCGAGGATCGCGACCACCGGAATGCCCAGCTTGCGGG
>DBTZ01000045.1:42356-46492 GCA_002307315.1 Alphaproteobacteria bacterium UBA1303 | reverse complement strand
CCACCGGAATGCCCAGCTTGCGGGCCTCGGCGATGGCAATCGATTCCTTGTTGGTGTCGATCACGAACAGCATGTTGGGCAGACCGCCCATTTCCTTGATGCCGCCGAGCGAACGTTCCAGCTTCTCCTGCTCGCGCATCAGGCCGAGGAGTTCCTTCTTGGTGCGGCCCGAGGGTTCGGTCGAACCCAAGATTTCTTCGATGTTGCGCAGGCGCTTGATCGAATTCGAAATGGTCTGCCAGTTGGTCAGCGTGCCGCCGAGCCAGCGGTGGTTGACGTAATACTGGGCGCAACGCTTGGCCGCCGCCGCCACCGGATCGGCCGCCTGACGCTTGGTGCCGACGAACAGAATGCGTCCGCCCTGCGCCGCCACTTCGCGCATGGCCACCAAGGCCTGGTGCAGCAAAGGCACGCTCTGGGTCAGGTCGATGATGTGGATGTCGTTGCGGGTGCCGTAGATATACGGCGCCATCTTGGGGTTCCAACGCTGGGTGCGATGGCCGAAATGCGCGCCCGACTCCAAAAGTTGGCGCATGCTGAATTCTGGCAAAGCCATGATTTACTTCTCCTTTTCCGGTTCACCTGACGCGAGGGCGTGACCCTTTCGGGCACCGGACGGGGGCAAAGGAACACCCTTCGCAAGACCCACCTCGCGCGCGGAATGGCGCGGGTTATAAGGGGCGCCGCGGCAAGACGCAAGCCACCTCGCGCCGAACGGGAAAAGCCGAAAGACAGCCTCGCCCAACCTGCATCCAAACTCCGTTTCGGCCGCATCCCCCCTGCAAACGGAACGAAGACGCTTCGGCGCAATGGACGAAAAAACATGACTTTTCATCGTATTAACCTTCAAGCTGCCATTTGGACAGCCGCATGGCTGCTGGCGGCGGCCGCGGCGCCGGCGCAGGATCGGGATACGGCCCGCCTGGATGCGTTCGTCCAATCCCACGTCGCCGACGGCAGCTTCATGGGGGCGGTGCTGATGGTGGAAGACGGCAAGACACTGCTCGACAAGGGCTATGGCAGCGCCAATCAAGAATGGAACGTCCCGAACGATCCCGGCACGGTCTTCCGCATCGGATCGATCACCAAACAATTCACCGCCGCTGCCGTCTTTCTGTTGCAGGAGCGCGGCAAGCTCGACATCGACGATCCGGTGCGGAAATATCTTCCCGACGCGCCGACGGCTTGGGATGGCGTCACGATTTACCATCTGCTGACTCATACTTCGGGCATACCGAACTTCACTGAACTCCCCGATTTCGCCACGCGCCGTCGCGGCCCGACCACGCCGGACCGGTTGATCGCGTCGGTGCGCGGCATGCCGCTGGATTTCCCGCCCGGGACCAAATGGAACTACAGCAACACCGGCTACGATGTACTCGGGGCCGCCATCGAGAAAGTCTCCGGCGAAAGCTATGCCCGTTTCCTCGAGGAAAACATCTTCAAGCCGCTCGGCCTGAACGAAACCGGCTACGACACGGCCGGAAAGCTTATCAAGCGCCGCGCTTCGGGATATGTGCGCGGGGCTGACGGTTTGCGCAATGCCGGTTATATCGACACCGATGTGCTGTATGCCGCAGGCGCTCTGCATTCGACGACGCACGATCTCGTCAAGTGGGAACGGGGACTGTTCGGCGGAAAATTGCTTTCGGCGGCGTCCCTGAAGAAAATGACGACCCCCTTCATCGCGACGAGCCTGACGGGAACCGAATACGGTTGCGGGCTGTTCATTCAGCGGTTTGACGGCCATATCGGCATCAGCCACGTCGGCTTCCTCGACGGTTTCAATTCCGAACTCTTCCATGTTCCCGACAAAAAACTGACGGTCGTCGTGCTGGGGAACGTCAGCGGCTCAAAGTCTATGATGCTGGCCACCGCACTGGCCAAGATTGCGTTGGGCGAAAAGGGTACGCCCTCGTCCGAAATGCCGGTGGATAAATAGACGGAAAGGCTAATGCGGCGGATTACACCGCCTCCACTGCCGCGACGCCGGACAAGACGTGGATCGCCTCTTTCATCGCCACCGACACCGAAACCTTCTTGGGCAGGGCAATTTCGACCTCTTCGCCCTCGCCGCCCGGCACCACCAAGGTGACGATCCCCTTGCCCGGCCTATTCAACACCTCGGCCAGGGCATCGAGTGCCCCGGCATCGGTCAGCGTCACCTTGAGCCCCTCGCCCGCGTCGGCCGCCGCCTTGTCGAGATCGCCGATCGCCGCCGCCCGCAGACGCAGATCTTCGCCTTCCCAGCCGGCCGACACCGTTACCAGCACCGCCCGCCCCTCTTCTAGCAGCGGCCGCGAAGCATTGAGGATTTCCGAAAACAGCATCACCTCGAACATGCCGGTGGCATCGGAAAAGGAGACGAAGGCGTAGGGCTGATCGTTCTTGCCGCGCCGCTCGCGCTTGGCGATGACGGTGCCGGCCAGCACGGCGCGAAAATCCGAGCGCCTGCGATCCTCGTGCAGGGCGGCGCAGGTGACCACGCCGAGCCTTTTCAGCGCAACGCCGTAGGCGTCGAGCGGATGGCCGGACAGATAAAAGCCGATGGCGGAAAATTCTTCGTTCAACCGCTCGTGCGCCGGCCAGTCCGGACATTTGGGCAGGCGCAATTCGCTTTCCCGCCCGCCGCCGAACAGGCTGGCCTGACCGCTGGCCCGTTCCTCGGATTTGCGCGCGGCAGCGGCGAGCACGACCTCGGACGATTCGAACAGACGGCGGCGATTGGCATCGAGACAATCGAAGGCACCGGCCCGTACCAGATTTTCGAACACCCGCTTGTTGACCTGCTTGGGATCGACGCGCGCGGCAAAATCGCCGAGCGATTTAAACGGCCCGCCGGCGCGCCGCACCTGCACCACATGTTCCATCGCCTGCTGACCGACGCCCTTCACCGCGGCCAGCGCGTAATAGATCTCCCCCGCCTCGGCATCGCAGGAGAAGGCGGCATCCGACCGGTTGACGTTCGGCGGCAGTACCTTGATTCCCATCCGCTCGGCTTCCTGGCGGAAGACGTTGAGCCGATCGGTCGAGGCAATATCGAGCGTCATCGAACCAGCGAGAAATTCGACCGGATAGTTCGCCTTGAGATAGGCGGTCTGATACGCCACCTGGGCGTAGGCGGCGGCATGGCCCTTGTTGAAACCGTAACCGGCGAACTTCGCCGCCTGTTCGAAAATCCGTTCGGCGATTTCCTGCTGCACGCCGCGCGCCGCCGCCCCGGTGACGAACTTTTCGCGCTGCTTGTCCATTTCCGAGACGATCTTCTTGCCCATCGCCCGGCGCAACAGATCGGCCTCGCCCAAGGTGTAGCCGGCAAGTTCGCGGGCGATGCGCATCACGTCTTCCTGATAGGTCATCACCCCGTAGGTTTCCTTCAGGAGCGGTTCGAGCGCGGGATGGAGATATTCCGGTTGCTCCTTGCCGTTCTTGCAGGCGATGTATTTGGGGATCGAATCCATCGGTCCCGGCCGGTAGAGCGCCACCAACGCCACCAGATCGTTGATGTGGTCGGGCTTCATCTTGCGCATCAGATCGCGCATACCGGTGGATTCCAACTGGAACACTCCGACGCTGTCGCCCTTGGCCAGCATTTCGAAGGTGGCACGGTCGGTGAAGTCGAGGCTCTGGGCGTCGATCTCGATGCCGCGCAGCGCGATCAACTTCTGCACGGTGGCAATGACGGTGAGGGTTTTGAGGCCGAGGAAGTCGAACTTCACCAGGCCGGAATCTTCCGATCCGTGATAGTCGAACTGGGTCACCGGCACGTCGGAACGCGGATCGCGGTAGAGCGGCAGAAGTTCGACCAGCGGCCGGTCGCCGATCACGATGCCGGCGGCGTGGGTCGAGGTATGGCGATACAGCCCTTCGACCTTTTCGACGATGGAATAGAGCTTGCCCACCATCGGCTCGGCTTCGGCGATCTGCATCAACCGCGGTTCGTCGGCCATCGCCTGTTTGAGCGAAATCGCCTTGCCCGGCGGGTTGGGCACCAGCTTGGCGATTTTATCCACCAGCCCCAGCGGCATCTGCAGCACCCGGCCGACGTCGCGCACCGCCACCCGCGCCTGCAACGACCCCAGCGCCAAAATGTGCGCCACCTTATCGTGGCCGTATTTGTCGCGCACGTAATGCAC
>DBTZ01000045.1:23276-42080 GCA_002307315.1 Alphaproteobacteria bacterium UBA1303 | reverse complement strand
GCCGCTCCTGACAGAAATCGATGTCGAAGTCGGGCATCGAAATACGCTCGGGGTTGAGGAAGCGCTCGAACAAGAGACCGAAGCGGATGGGATCGAGGTTGGTGATGTCGAGCGACCAGGCGACCAGCGAGGTGCCGCCCGATCCGCGCACGCCGACCGGGATGCCTTGCGCCCGCGTCCATTTCATGAAGTCGGATACGATTAGAAAATAGCCGGGAAAATCCATCCGAATAATGACGCCGAGTTCGAAGGCCAGCCGGTCGTCGTAGACCTTGCGGTCGGCATAAAGCCCGTGCTTTTCCAGCTTGCGGTTCAGCCCGGCTATGGCCTGGGCCTTCAATTCCTCGGTGGCGCTTAAGCCCGAAGCCGGCTCGAATTTCGGCAGCAGAGGGTTGCGCTTATAGGGCTTGAACGCGCAGCGCTTGGCGATTTCGACGGTGTTCTCGATCGCCTCGGGCAGATCGGCGAACAGCGCCGCCATCTCGGCCGCCGACTTGAAGCGATGCTCGCGGGTCAGGCGGCGGCGATCCTCCTGCGAAACATAGGCGCCGTCGGCAATGCACAGCAGCGCATCGTGCGCCTCGTACATGTCGGCGGGACAGAAATGCACGTCGTTGGTGGCGACCAGCGGCAGATCCTTGCCGTAGGCCAGATCGATCAGATGGCCTTCAACGGCACGCTCCTCGGGCATATTGTGACGTTGCAATTCGACGTACAGCCGGTTCGGGAACATCGCCGACAAACGATCGACCAATGCGGCGGCGTCCGGCTGGCCGTTGAGCAACATCGTATTGACGATGCCGCCCGGACCGCCGGTGAGCGCGATCAGGCCGTCGCTGTGTTTTTCCAGCCGGTCGAGCGTGACATGTGGCCAGTCGCCCGCCTCCACTTCCAGGTAAGACGCGCTGACCAGCTTCAGCAAATTGAGATAGCCGGCCTCGTTCTGCACCAGCACCGGCAAATAGGGCGGCTTGGGCTTGAGGCCGACCGACGGACTATCGTCGATCTGAACCGCCAGCAGGCAACCGACGATCGGCTGCACCCCGGCCTTGGCCACGGTATTGGTAATGTCGAGCACGCCGAACAGATTGTTGGTGTCGCACACCGCCACCGCCGGCATGTCGGACCCGCGCACCCATTTGGCCAGTTCCTTAGGCTGGATCGCCCCTTCCAGCATGGAATAGGCGCTTCTGACCCGAAGATGCACGAACGGCGGAATTTGCTTTACTTCGGCCATGACCCAATCCCATCGGCCCTAGAGCGCTTCATTGTTTTGGTGTATCGGTCCGCCGTCGGGTCGGGCGAGCGCAAATGCCGGTTCATCCACAGCAAATCAGCCGGCCGCCATCACCGCCTGAGCCGCACCGGTCAGAACATAAGAGCATGCCAGAAAAAGCATCAGCCCCACGCCCGCCGCCGCATCCTTCAACCACTCCATCGCTGCCTCCATCAATGCTAGTGTCCCGATTCCGAAATCCGTTTTATTCCGGTATCAGGTACTTACGGATTTTTAGAATCGTCAGGACACTAGCCAACCTATTGATCCTAGTGTCGTTTCGGTTTCGAAATTCGTTACCCATGCCGATATAGAGAATAAAACGAACTTCGAAACCACGACACTAGGGGCAGTATAATGTTCTTTCTTTGTTCGTCAAGAACAAAACGTGACCGTTAACTTGCTTTTGCCCCCAGCTTGCCGGCATCGAGCAGCTTACCCTCGTGCAGCACCAGAGCGCGGTCCATCTTGGCGGCAAGCTGCAAATTATGGGTGGCGATCAGCACCGCCACGCCTTCCAGGCGCACCGCCTCGGTCAACGCAGCGAACACGCCATCGGCGGTGCGCGGGTCCAAATTCCCGGTCGGCTCGTCGGCCAGCAAAATGCGCGGATGGTTGGCCAAGGCGCGGGCGATGGCGACGCGCTGCTGCTCGCCGCCCGAAAGCTGTGCCGGTCGATGTTGCACGCGCTCGGCCAGTCCCATCAAGGTCAAAAGCCGGGTCGCCTCCCGTTCGGCATCCGCCTTTTTCTTCCCCGCGATCATCTGCGGCATCGCCACGTTCTCCAGCGCAGAGAACTCGGGCAGCAGATGGTGGGCCTGATAGACGAAGCCGATGGTCTGACGGCGGATCGCCGTGCGCATCTCGTCGGAGAGTTTGGAGACTTCCGCCCCCTCGATGACGATTTCGCCGCCGCTCGGCGCTTCCAGCAGACCGGCAATGTGCAGCAGCGAAGACTTGCCCGCGCCCGACGGCCCGACCAAGGCCACCAGTTCGCCCGGCATCAAGGTAGCGTTCAGATCGCGGAAGATCTCCAGCTCGCCCTCGCCTTCCTTGAAGATTCGGGAAATGCCGACCAGCTGCAATGCGGGGATGACGTCACTCATAGCGCAGCGCCTCCACCGGATCGAGCCTGGCCGCCCGCCACGAAGGGTAAAGTGTGGCGAGGAACGTCAGCGTAAGACTCATGGCCACCACCGCGACAACCTCGCCGACGTCCATCTCGGCCGGCATACGGCTGAGGAAATAGATGGTCGGGTCGAACAGCGTGGTGCCGGTCAGGGCCGACAGGCCCTGGCGAATGGCCTCGATGTTGTCGCAGAACAAAACGCCGATGAGAAAGCCGACAAAGGTGCCGGTGGCGCCGACGGCAAGCCCGGCGATCATGAATATGCGCAAGATCGCGCCGCGGCTCGCCCCCATGGTGCGCAAGATCGCAATGTCGGCGGATTTGTCCTTCACCAGCATGTAAAGGCCGGAAATGATGTTGAGCGCCGCCACCAGAATGATCAGCGTCAGGATCAGAAACATCACGTTGCGCTCGATCTGCACCGCATCGAAGAAGCTGGAATCACGGTCGTGCCAGGTGGTGACGCGGGCGGTCGATCCGGCGGCGGCCTGCATCGCCGGCACCAGATTGTCCACCCCGTCGGCATCCTCGACCATAACCTCGATGCCGGTCACCCCCTCGCCGGTGTTGAAGAAAGCCTGCGCCTCGGAAAGCGGCATGAAGACGAAGGTCTGATCGTATTCGCTCATGCCGATCTTGAAGGTGCCGGCAACGGCATAGCTTTTGACCCGGTAGGTGGTGCCCATCGGCGTCACGTCGCCATAGGGCATCATCAAGGTGATCTGCATGCCGGGGGCGAGGCCGAAGCGGCGCGCCATCCGCTCGCCGATAATCACATGCTCGCCGTCTTCGAAGCGGTCGAGCGCACCGGGCGACAGGGTGCTCGACACCATGGCGAAGGCTTTCAGATCCTTCAGCGTCATGCCGCGCACCATCGCGCCGTAATTGAGTTTGTTGGCGCCCGCCACCACCTGCCCGTCGACCATCGGGGTCGCCTTGATCACGCCGGGCACTTTCAGGATGTTGCCGGTCACCGCATCGTAATCCGGCAGATAACCGGTAGCGCCCTGCACCAAAGCGTGGCCCTGCACCCCCAGGATGCGCGCCATCAGCTCGTGGCGGAAGCCGTTCATCACCGCCATGACGATGATCAGTGTGGCCACCCCGAGCGCGATGCCGACCAGAGAAATCACCGAAATGACCGAGATGAAGCCTTCCTTGCGCTTGGCGCGCAAATAGCGAAAGGCCAGCATCCACTCGAAGGGGGCAAACGGCCGCACGGCGGCCGGCCCGGATACATTAGTTTGCGGATCGGACATTCAGGCCCTTTCGGCACGGAAAAGCATGAGGTACTTCTAGAGCGCAATCGGAAAAGTGTGAAGCGGTTTTCCGAATGAATTGCGCGATAAAACAAGCAACTAATGGATTTGTCATGCAGCGAGCCCTTTCCGTTACCCGTGAAGCCTTCCCCGACTGGTATCAGGCGGTGGTGCGCGAAGCCGACTTGGCCGAAGCCTCGCCGGTACGCGGCTGCATGGTCATCAAGCCCTGGGGGTACGGGGTGTGGGAAAGAATTCAGCAGGTGCTCGACCGCCGGATCAAGGAAACCGGGCACGAGAACGCGTACTTTCCGCTGTTCATCCCGCTGTCCTTCTTCGCCAAGGAGGCCGAGCACGTCGCCGGCTTCGCCAAGGAAATGGCGGTGGTCACCCACCACCGGCTGAAGATGATCGACGGCAAGCTTCAGCCCGACCCGGAAGCCAAACTCGAGGAACCGCTGATCGTGCGGCCGACCTCGGAAACCATCATCGGCGACGCGTTTTCCCGCTGGGTCAAAAGCCATCGCGATTTGCCGGTGCTGATCAACCAATGGGCCAACATCGTGCGCTGGGAAATGCGCACAAGACTGTTCTTACGCACGGCGGAATTCCTCTGGCAGGAGGGCCACACCGCCCACGCCACCGGCGAAGAAGCCCGCGAAGAAACCATGAAGATGCTTCAGGTCTATCGCGAATTTTCCGAAGGCACCCTGGCGATGCCGGTGATCGCCGGCGAGAAATCGGCCAACGAACGCTTCCCCGGCGCGGTTGCGACCTATTCGATCGAGGCGATGATGCAGGACGGCAAGGCGCTGCAGGCCGGCACCTCGCATTATCTCGGCCAGCATTTCGCCGAGGCCCAGAACATCCGCTTCCAGAACGATGCCGGCGAACTTCAGTTCTGCCACACCACCAGTTGGGGGGTTTCCACCCGGCTGATCGGCGGCGTCATCATGACCCATGGCGACGACGACGGCTTGCGCCTGCCGCCGGCCTGCGCGCCGCAGCAGATCGTCATCGTGCCGATGCTGCGCGACAAACCGGAAGATGCCGCGCTTCTCGAATATTGCGACGTCTTGGCGAAGGCTTTGCGCGAAAAAATCGCCTTCGGCGAGCCTTTGCGCGTTCTCTTGGACAAGAAGGCCCAGAAGTCGGCGGAGAAACGCTGGAACTGGGTACGCCGTGGTGCGCCGCTGATCGTCGAGGTCGGCGGCCGCGACATGGCGGGCGGCACCGTCACCTACATGCGGCGCGATGTTTTGCGCGACGGCGACAAGGTGAAATCGCACAATGCGCCGCGCGAACAATTCGCGGCCGAGGCGGCGGGGCTTCTGGTCGAAATCCAGAACGCACTGTTTGCCGAAGCCAAGGCACGGCTTGCATCCAACATCCGCACCGACATCACCTCGTTCGATGGACTCGTCGAGTATTTCAAAGGCGACGAAGACGGCTTCAAGGGTTGGGTGAAAGCGTCTTGGGCACGGCCGGAAGGCGCCGAACTGGAGACAATCGACGAGAAACTGAAAGGCTTGAAGCTGACCCTTCGCAATGCGCCGCTCGACCAGCCCGCCGCGCACGGCCCCTGCATCTTCACCGGCCGCCCCGGCGTCGAGGAAATCCTGATCGCAAGGGCGTACTGAGGGAGGAGCCTCTTGTAGAGACTAGATTTAAGCTTAGATTCAGGTCTAAGTTATAGCGTTGGCTTTGGGTATACCCCCTCATACCGAAAGGAATGGCCATGCATCGCACGACCACGAAGCTGAAGAGGTCCGAGGGTAGTCGATATAAAATTAACCTTAGGTACAGGCGATATGACGTGCCTGCATTTTGGGGAGGTTTTTTGTTGGGGCTTTCTTCGCCAGCGATGTTTTTTTTGCCGTTAAATGTTGACAATTTGTGCCCATTGGGAACGTCCAAGGGTGATTGGCGGGCGATCGGGGATGATTTCCGCAAAGTTTTAAAAAGCTCGCATATCAGCGGGCAAGCTAAATGAGTAGAGATGATAAAGCTGCCAAGTCTACTGATGAGGCGTCTCACCCGCTAGACGCGGACGGTCACAGCAGATCCAGTGCGGAAATTGAAAAGGCGCTCTCGAACGTAGTGCCGGCGGCAGAACTGCCAGGAACGGTAAAACGGATAGAGCGGATTTTTTACGCTGAGCACCATAAGGGCCCACTACCTCCATCGCGGCAATTAGCCGAGTATGAAAAAATTCTGCCGGGGTTGGCAGAACGTATCGTGCATATGGCAGAGGAAGAACAGAAGCATCGTCACCACTGCGATACTTCCATCGTTAAAGCTCAAACAGCACTCCCCTTGAGAGGGCAATGGTTTGGGGTATCAATCATGGTGCTCTTGGTAGCATGTGCGTTGATTGCCCTGCTGGTTGCCAAAAGCGTTTGGGGGGCGGCTTTATTTCTCACCCCTGCGGCAATTGCCGTCTCAACAGCATTAATAACCGGACAAATCCGTTTTGCTTCGGAAGATAAAGATGAAAATGATAGTGACCCTGATGGCGAAGGAAAAGTATCGCCAGATACGGATAGTGATAACAAGTTATAGATTTTCCTAGTGTGCCTTTTTAATTTCATAGTTGTTTTATTATAAAACCTGTTTCTTCTGTCGCCGGCTACCCGAGCGTATTGCCGATAGGCGTGTTATAGTTCCCCATGGCGTGGGGTCTGGCGGCGTTGGGGATTGTGCTTGCGGCGCTGGCCATATGCGGGCGCGCATCCGCGTTTCGGCCGCCACCCGCGCCCCTTGCCTCGTCACCGGCCGGAGGGGTAATCCCCATCGCCAAGGCGTAGTTGAGTAACACGAGATACAATGCGCGCAAGCATCATGCGTTTACTGCCGGCGATCGCGGCGGTGGTTTGCGTCGGCTTGCCGGCGGCGGCCGGCCAAGCGTCGAAATGCGCCGGGGCGGCGACGAATCTGCAAGACAAGTTCCAGATCGGCGCCCTGTCGCCCCATCGCGAAGCCGACTGCCCGCTGGTTGTGGCCCTTTCCGAAGCGATGGATTTGCTTGACGAGCGGGACTTCCCGAATACCCAGGCCCGCGTCGAACCGCTGAAGCCGATCGACTATGGCGCGGCGGTCAAACGCGCCATGCGCGCGGCAACCCGGAACGATCGGACCCGCAACGCCGCGTGCGCGCTGTTTCTCGACATCGCCGCCAGGGCCACCGACGAAGCCTCGATCGCGCACCTGTCCGAGGTTATCGCCGCCATCGACGGAGCCTCCGGCACCTGCGCCAAGCGGCTGGCGGCGCCCAAGGCCGATCCGGCCGCATCGCGAAAGCCAGCGGCGGTTTTCGAAACTCCGATCGAAAAGAAGATCGTTCCGCTTGCGGCCGACGCGCTGAACCCGCAAGCCAAGCGGACGCGCACCTGCTTCTATTACCCCGGCATCATGGTGAAAGAGATCGATTGGGGCGAAGTGGGGGCGGAACGGCAATCCTTGGTTCCGATTCCACCGAATGCCGCCTCGCCCGCCTGTGGCGACGCGAATGCGCACGAGATCGCCATCGCCGCCCCGGGTTGGAGCGGATATTACCACGGCAAAATCGGGTATGCCTTTTTCTTCGATGACGGAGACGGCGTAAACAGCGGCCTGCCATTCATCGTTGTTTCGGCTCAGGGCAAGGTCCTGCTGGAAGACAGCTACGACGGCGGTGAATTTCACGCCGCGAAAATCGAAGGCACGAATATCTTCGTGCGGTTTCGCCGAACCTGGATGGCTCCCTGTTCGCTTTTTACCGATCCGGCGGGGTGCTGGAAGACCGTCATGGCACAGACGGGGCTTCCCGCCGACGCCCGGCCGGATTGCGGCAATGCGTACAAGAAACAAATGGTGCAAGCACCGAAATACGCCGCCGACACAGCAAAAACGCCCAGCATGATCGCCTATGAGGCGGAAGCGCGGATATCGCTGCAGAAGGCGACGGTCTCGGCCCTACCCGGGCCGGTGACGTGCTGGTTGCCGGACTGACTGAGAAATCCCGTTCGGCATTCGCCCCGCGCTGTTGTATACTCTCTCTCATGGGGTGGGTTTTGGCAGGCTTGGGGATCGTGCTTGCTGCGCTGGCCGTATGGTGGGCGCGCATCGCGTTCCGGCCACCGTCGCGCCTTCGCCCCGGCTTTATCGCCACCAACGATCAGGGCGCGTTCGGCGAACTTCTGACCGCCGCGTATTTGACCGCGCACGGCTGGCGGCAACTGCCCTCGAAGCTGGGCGGCGGCGGAGCCGGCATCGACGGGCTGTTCGTGCGGCAAGGAATTTTCGGCCGGCGCATTCTCATCGTCGAGACCAAAACCAATGCCAGCCGCTACAAACCACGACAACTGGCCAACGCCACCCTGATCGCCACCCTGGGCGAGTTGTATCTGATAGGATCACTCCCGCACGACGCGGCCCAAGAAATCATCGACGCTCTCAAACGCCGCTCGCCTGCGGTGCGCAAGGAATGCTGGCGGCACGATCTGACGACGGGGCAAACCCACATCCGCGCGGCGCGGAGCGACGGCATGCGGCACCGCCGCGTACGCAGCGTCGATCATACCGCGCTGATGGAAAGCCTGACGATGATGCTGGCCGCCCTCGACCGGAACGGCGAATACATTCGCGTACGTTAATGGCGGCTAAGTCTTGGCGATGGCGTTGATCGCCTTGGCGACATCGAAATGAAGTACTTCCGACAATTCGATGAATTCGACCACGTCGACCCGGCGCTGGCCGCTTTCCAGCCGCGCAACGAAGGACTGATATTCGCCCAACCGTTCCGCCAATTCGGCTTGTGTCATATGCGCATCCAACCGCTTTTGAATAAGCAGCTCTACCAGCGCTCGGTGGCGTGTTGAATTCAGAATGTTTTTCAACTGAAACCTGCCGAAGTAATGACCAAGGCGGCAACATAATTATGGTTAACGCGTTATCTTAAATCTGGATACGTCACTTTTGCAACTGGTAATACATAATATGCGATCAACACAACCGTGCGTGCCGCGACAAATTGGCGTGACCGCGTTTTTTTAATTCCGGCCGGGAACCAAACGCTGGAAGGCGGCGATACGCTTGCCGACATTGTCCCCGCACACGACGGCGGATATGGCGCACACCATATCGGCACCGGCGGCGATCACGGAAGCGGCATTGCCCAGACCGATGCCGCCGATGGCGGCCAGCGGCAACGACACCGCGGCGCGAATGTCTCTAAGAAGCATAAGCCCGCCGGGTTCTCCGGCATCCTTTTTGGTCGCGGTGGCGAAGATCGGCGAGACACCCAGATAATCCGCCCCCATCCGTTCGCCCTCGATGGCTTCCGCCACCGAATGCACGGTCAGACCGATCAGGCGATCCGGCCCCAACAGCCGGCGGACGGTACCGAACGGCATGTCGTCCTGGCCGATATGCACGCCGTCCGCATCCACCGCCAGCGCAATGTCGAGCCGGTCGTTGACGACGAACTTGGTTTTGCCGCGGCACCGCGCACGCAACCGCATCGCCTCGGCAAACAGCGCACCGGTCTCGCCGGTTTTGCGGCGATACTGCACGAACGGCACGCCCGCATCGACCGCCGCCGCCACATCGGCCTCGTTGCCGGCGCGGCTCAACCCCGCATCGGTGATGAAGTAATAGCCCCTCATCGGGAAATCTTCGCCTTCGCCTCGACCGACCGGCGGTCGATCGCATAAAGCCGATCCAGCAACGCGTGCTTGAAGGCGATGGGGGCATGGGCGTCTTCGGCCGCCAGCTCGGCGGCGATTTCGTAGGCGCACAGTCCACTTGCGGCGGCAACGGCCAAATCGGGTTCGATGGCGGCAAAGGTGCCGATCACCGACGCCGCCATGCAGCCGGTGCCGACGATGTGCGCCATCATCTCGTGGCCGTTGGCCACCCGATAGAGCTTGCCGCCGCCGGCAACGATATCGACCTTGCCGGTGACCACCACGCAAGCCTGGCGCCGCTCCGCCAGCGCTTGGGCCAGAACCGCCAGATCGGCCGCCACCTCGGCGGTATCGACGCCTTTGGTCTGTACCGCTTCGCCGGCAACCGATGCGATCTCGGAGGCATTGCCCTTGATGATGTCGATGTGCGCGGCATCGAGAATTTCGGCTACGGCGGCGCCCCGAAACGGCGTCGCCCCCGCCCCGCACACGTCGAGCACCACCGGAATGGCCTTGGCGTTGGCGGCTGCGGCGGCAATTTTCATCGCCGCCACGGTTTCGCGGGTCAAGGTGCCGATGTTGAGCACCACGGCCGATGCGATCGCCACCATGTCGGCAGCTTCGTCGGACGCATGCGCCATCACCGGCGACGCCCCCAGGGTTTTGACGATCTGCGCGCAGTCGGCAATCGTCACCCAATTGGTGATATGGTGGACGACGGGGCTTTGGGCGCGGATTTTGAGCAGAAGATCGTAGATTTCCATGGCCGCAAGCATGGACAGGAACCTGCGGCGGCGCAACCCTTTCGCAGATGCGGATAATCGCCCCACCGGAACCGCAGACCAGGGTATTTATACGGATGTCATAGAGCGCTTCATACCGGAAAACCGAATACCACATTTCGGTGAAGCGCTCAAAATCATTCCTCGTTTCGCCGATTGTCCGCCCGTTTGATCGAGGCGGCGGCGAAAACCAGCGCCAGCACGCCCTCGCTCCAGGCGATGGCGGGCGACAGCCAGACCGGAGCAATTTCGCGCGGTTCGAACAACACCAGCGCACCGGAAAGCTGCACCCCCTGCAGGATCATCGGCAGCAGCAGGTAGAGCCCGGCCAGCATCACCACGCCGAACAGATCGCCGTGAAGCCGCGCCGACATACCGATCAGCATCACCAGCGCCAGATCGCGGGTGAAAAAGCCGAGCATGGCGGCGATTTGCGCCTGCCCCGTACCGTCGCCCGCCGCGCCGCGAAAGACGATCAATGCGATGGCGCACATCAGCACGGCGAAATAGGCCATCGTCCAGCTTTGCAGGGCGCTTAAGCCCGAACCGATCTTTCCTTTGGCGAACTGCCCGGCCATCCAGCGGTAGAGCACGCTGTTTTTCGGCTCGAGAAACACCATCAAATAGCCGAGTACCGCGAAGGCAACCCCGGCCTGCAGCAGGCGCATTTCCGCATTGCCGAACCTGACGCCCGCCCGCGCCAGATAGACCCCATCGAACCCGGCGATATAACCGCCGACGAACGCCAGAAAGCCGACCCAGATCAGCGGGCCGTTGCGCATCATCAGCTCGACTCGCATCATCCGGTGGCAGCCGACCAGAAGCCAGCCGGCGAACGCCGCCAGCGACGCGAGCAGAAACACATGCCCTTCCGTCCGCATACCCCACCAACCGATCCCCAGCAGATCCGGGCGATGCCTGAGGAAAGCGGAGGACGGATCGCTCGCCGTCCAAATCCAATAAGCCACCAGCGCGGCGAACAAACCCGCCATCTGATAGAGGAAAACGTCGAGCCGGCTGTGAGACTTGTCGCGGCCGGCCGCGATCAGACTGGCGAGCAGCGCGGCGCTTTGCGCGATCACCCCGATGATCGGATAATAGGCCAACGCGATCGCCGCATCGCCCGCTCCCTGGCGGTTGAAGGTGTCGGCCAGGATCACGATCAGACAGATCGCACCGCCGAACCAATTGTACAGGGTGGAGCCGAACAGTTTGCCCCACACCATCTGGCCGGCGCTAAGCGATGAAAGCCGCTGGCCGTCCCAGGTGCGCATCCGGATCTCGCCCACCACCGAAAGCGCGGCGTTGCGGCTGCCCCACATCACCACGATCAGATAATAGAACAGCACGGCGGCATCGCCGGGTCCGCCCCAGACGGCGGGCGACAGCGACGCGGCGAAGAAAATCAGCACCAGCGCGCCCGTCATGAACGCCATGCGGCGGAGCGGCAGTTCGAGCCAAAGATTGCGCCGGAGTTCCGGGTTCATGCCGCGCCTCCGCCGATGTTCCTGAAATAGGCGTCTTCCATCGCCTTGGAGGATTCGCCGAAGCTCGACACCTCGAAGCCGGCCGCCACCAGATCGCGGATCAGCCGCGCCCGCGCCGCCGGATTGCGGGTATGGACGATCAAGGCATGATATTCGTCGGCCTCGATCACGTCGATACCGGCGCGCGCGTCGAGAAACTCGCACAAATCGCCCCGCGCCTCGGCGATTTCCAGCATGTAGCGCGGCCGTTCGACGTCGCGCACCTTGACGCTTTGGCCGCCTGCCACCACACCGTTCTCGACGATGACCATCTCCGAGCAATAGTCTTCCAGCTCGGACAGGATGTGCGACGACACCACCAGCGTCATCCCGGCATCCTTCAGCGATTTGAGCAACGCCGACAGATCGCGCCGCGCCTGAGGATCGAGACCGGCCGCCGGCTCGTCCAAGAGCAGCACCTTCGGCTCATGCACGATGGTCTGGCCGATGGCGAGACGCTGGCGCAAGCCACGCGACAATTCCCCCGCCGTGACCTCCAACCGGTCGGTCAGCCCGACCCGGTCCGCCGCCTTATCGGCCGCCGCCGGCGCGGCATCCCGGTCGATACCGTGCGACAGCGCCGCATAGGTTAGAATGCGTCTAACGCTGAGACCGTCGTACAATCCGTAGAAATCCGGCAAATACCCCAGCAGACCGTGGATTTGCCGCGGCGAGGCTCTGGTATCCAATCCGTCGATGGTTACACGGCCGGAATAGGGCACGAACAGCGCCGCGATGCAGCGCAGCAGGGTGGTCTTTCCCGCCCCATTCGGCCCTACCAACGCGGTAATGGTCCGGGGGGCGACGGACAGCGACACACCCTTGAGCGCGCGCCGCGCCGGATATTCGTACACCAGATCGCAAACGTCGATCATGACACCACTCCACCAAGTTTCATCATATACATGTCTTGTCAAAGATTGATAATATTCGTGACTATTTTTTTATGACTAATGGAAATAAGAACGTTTCGACCGTGGATACAGTCCACCGTCCCATACGGAAGACGGCAACGCGTATCGAGAGAGGAACCCCATGCGCATCGTAGTGATCGGATCCGGATATGTCGGTTTGGTGTCAGGCGCCTGTTTGTCGGAATTCGGCCATGACGTCGTTTGCGTCGACAACGACAAAGGCAAGATCGACGGGTTGCTCAAAGGCGTGATTCCGATCTTCGAACCCGGCCTGGACGATGTGGTCAAGACCAACGTGGCCGAGGGCCGGCTGAGCTTCACCACCGATCTGAAAGCCTCGGTTCCCGGTGCGGATGCGGTGTTCATCGCGGTGGGCACGCCGACGCGGCGGGGCGACGGGCATGCCGATCTTTCTTACGTGTTCGCGGCGGCCGAGGAGATCGCCCATAGCCTGACGAACTACACCGTGGTGGTGACCAAATCGACGGTGCCGGTGGGCACCAACCGGAAAGTCGCCGAAATCGTCAAGAAGGCCAACCCGGCGGCGGATTTCGACGTCGCCTCGAACCCGGAATTCCTGCGCGAAGGCTCGGCGATCGAGGACTTCCGCCGCCCCGACCGGGTGGTGGTCGGCGCCGACACCGACAAGGCGCGCGACGTGATGAAAGAGGTCTATCGGCCGCTCTATTTGAACGAAACCCCGATCGTGTTCACCACGCTGGAATCGGCGGAGATCATCAAATACGCCTCGAACGCATTTTTGGCGACCAAGATCACCTTCATCAACGAGATGGCGGATTTGTGCGAGAAGGTCGGCGGCAACGTGCAGGACGTGGCGCGCGGCATGGGGCTGGACGGCCGGATCAATCCGAAGTTCCTGCATGCCGGCCCCGGCTACGGCGGCTCGTGCTTCCCCAAGGACACGCTGGCGCTGCTAAAAACGGCGCAGGAATACGGCGCTCCGACCAAGATTATCGAGGCGGTGGTGGCGGTGAACGATGCCCGCAAAAAGGCGATGGGGGTGAAGATCGAAAACGCCTTCGGCGGCTTGAAGGGCAAGACGGTGGCGGTGCTGGGTTTGACCTTCAAGCCCAACACCGACGACATGCGCGATGCGCCGGCGCTCGACATCGTGCCCTATCTGCAGGCGAAGGGCGCAGTCATCAAGGCCTTCGATCCCGAAGGGGCGAAAGAGGCCAAAACCCGGCTGAAGCTGGATTTGTGTAAGGACGCCTATGACGCGATGGAGGGGGCCGACGGGGTGGTGATCCTGACCGAATGGAACCAGTTCCGGGCGCTGGACCTCGAAAAGGTCAAGAAACTGCTCAAAAATCCCATCATGGTCGATTTGCGCAACATCTATCGCCCGGCGATGATGAAAGAGGCCGGTTTTGAATATACCTCGGTCGGCCGCCCAAGCTGACCGGCTAATTCCCCTTCCCCTGGTTCCGTCCGCCCGCGTTTTCATCTAGAGTGTGGCGGACGGTAAAGGGGGGATGTCATGGATACGATCTGGATTTATCTGCCGCTGGGCGTAGCGGCCGTAGGCGCGTTGTTCTTTCTGGTCGGGCTGGGCAATCTGGTCCGGCTGAAATGGATAAGGGCGGGCGCCGGCATGGGGCTTGGCGGAATCGCCGCCGTTGCCGGCTTGGCGGTCGGGCTGTTTGCGCTCAACCTGCAGACCTACGCCCGGCTGAGCTTCGAATCCCCGGTGGCGCTGGTTACCGTCAAGCTGACCGATCCGGCGCAGAGATTGTACCGGGTCGCCGTCGACCGGCTCGACACCACCAAGCTGCATACCGTTTGCACCATCCAGGGCGACGAGTGGGAACTGGGCGGACGGGTGCAGAAGTGGAAGCCGTGGGCCAATGTGATGGGCCTCAACGCCACCTACACCGTCGAGCAGATGACCAACCGCTACATCGACCCGGCCGTCGGCAACGGGAAGCCCATTACCGCCTGCGATTTGCGCGCCCCCAAGCCGGACGTAGATCAATATCTGCCGGACGGCGTCGTCGCATGGATGATCGAGCATACGATGGCCGCTCATCGCCAGTTCGGTTCCGCCGCCTTCATGCCGCTGGCCGACGGCGCGGTCTATCGCGTGGTGATCACCCAAAGCGGTTTCAACGTCGATGCGATCAACGAGCCTGCCAAGAAGGCCAACGAAAAACGCAGCTCGACCACCAATATTCTGGATTTCTGAGACACAGGCATTCTTTGCCGTAAACCCGGGGGAGCCAAGGCTCTCCCGGTTTTATCCTATAGAGCGACGGACGTTCAAACGCGATCAGTCCGTCGCTCTAGCCCTTTGTTTTGTCGCAACTTTACGCGCAAAACCGATTCCACTTTTGCGCTCGTTGCTCTAGACTTATTTCCCAACCAATCCGCGCTCGATCAGGAACGGCTCGATCGAGGGATCGCGGCCGGCGAAAGCCCGGTACATCGCCGCCAGATCCTCGGAATTGCCGCGCGACAGAACCGTGTCGCGCAAATGCCGGCCGTTCTCGCGGGTCAGCCCGCCATGCGCCTTGAACCAAGCGAAGGCGTCGTGGTCCAGCATTTCGGCCCATTGATAGGCGTAGTAGCCGGAAGCGTAACCGTTGGCCCAGATGTGCAGGAAATAGCTGGAGCGATAGCGCGGCGGCACCGCATCGAGCGCCAGCTTCGCGTCGTTCAGCGCCTTAATCTCGAAGGCATCGACGTCCTGACGCGGCGCGGCGGCCGGCAAAGAGTGCCACGCCATGTCAAGCTGCGATGCCGCCAAAAGCTCGGTAAGGGCGTAACCCTGATTGAACTTGGCCGCCTTCTTAATCTTGGCCACCAAGGCCTGCGGCATCGGTTCGTGGGTTCGATAGTGCAGCGCATAATTGGCGAACACATTCGGGTCGAGCGCCCAATGTTCGTTGAACTGCGAGGGAAACTCGACGAAATCGCGCGACACCGCGGTGCCCGACAGCATCGGATAGGTTTGCGCCGCGAACAGCCCGTGCAGCGCGTGGCCGAACTCGTGGAACATGGTAGTCACGTCGTCGAACGAAATCAGCGCCGGCTGCCCCGCCGCCGGCTTGGCGAAATTGGCGACGTTGAACACCACCGGCTTGGTGCCGTTGAGCTTCGATTGGTTGACGAAGTTGCTCATCCAGGCGCCACCGAACTTGTTGTCGCGCTTGAAGTAGTCGAAGTAGATCAAACCGATGGCCGATCCGTCGGCATCGAACACTTCGAACACCCGCATGTCCGGCGCATAGGTCGGAAAGTCGTGCCGTTCCTTGAAGGTGATGCCGTAGAGTTTTTCGGCGGCGTAGAGCACGCCCTTCTCCAGCACGGTATTCAGTTCGAAATACGGCTTCACTTGATCTTCGTTAAGATCGTACTTCGCCTTGCGCACCATCTCGGCGTAGCGGTTCCAATCGTACGGCGCGAGTTCGAACGTCCCGCCGGTCTTGGCGATCGCTTTTTGAATCTCGGCAGCTTCGGCTTTCGCCTTTTTCGCCGCGGCCGGCCCCAGCTTGGCGAGAAACGCCTCGACGGCTTGCGGGGTCTTGGCCATCTGGTCGGTCAACGCCAGCGCGGCGAACGTTTCGAAACCCAGCAGCTTGGCCTTTTCGGCACGAAGCTGGGCGATTTCCGCAATAATGGCGCGGGTATCGTTGGCGTCGCCCCGTTCGGCGCGTTTCAGCGAATGCTCGAACAGTTCGGCGCGGACCGCGCGGTCTTCGAGTTCCTGCAATTGGGGTTGCTGGGTGGTGTTCTGCAAGGAAAGCACCCACTTGCCTTCGATGCCGCGGGCTTTGGCATCCTGCGCCGCGGCGGCGATTTCGGCATCGCTTAGGCCTTTAAGTTTTGCCGCATCGTCGACGATCAGCACACCGTCTTTGGCGGCGGCGACCAGCTTGTTGGCAAACGCGGTTTCCAGCGTCGACAGCCGGGCGTTGATTTCCTTAAGCCGCGGCTTGCCGCTTTCCGCCACCTTGGCGCCGGCAAGCACGAATTCCCGATAATAAACCTCGACCAGTCTTTTTGCCTCGGGATCGAGGTTCAAGCTCCCGCGCATATCGTAGATCGCAGAGATGCGGGCGAACAGTTTCGCATTGAGGAAGATCGCGTCCGAATGGGCGGCAAATTTCGGCGCCAGATCCTCTTGGACCTTCTGCAAGAAATCGTTGGTGTTGGCCGAGGACAGCGCATCGAACGCCAGTTTGGTCCGTTCGAACATCCGGCCCGATTTCTCCAGCGCAACGAAGGTGTTCTCGAAAGTCGGGGCTGCCGGGTTGCCCGCGATCGCATCGATCTCGGCATTCTGCCGCTTCATCCCCTCTTCCAACGCCGGCTGAAAATCCTCGTCCCGGATCTTGGAAAAGTCGGGCGTAAAATAGGGCAGCGCGCTTTCCTCGAAAAACGGATTGAGGCGCGGCGGCGCGGGCGGCAACGGAGGAGGAGGCGGCGAAGCACAGGCGGCCAGGGCCAGAACGGCAACCGAAACGGACAAGAGCGAACGGAACGGCATAAATAATCCCCATATAAAATGCGTCAATATCGCCGCACGCGATATCGGCCGATTGTACCTGCGCAACCGCCGTTATGTCTTCAAGAAAAACCGGCGCGGTAGCCTTAAGCGATAAACCCGCGCGCCTTCAGATAATCGACGACGGCCCGGGCATGATCCGAAGCATCGCCCTCGCCGGCGCGAAGTACGATTTCGGGATGTTCGGGCGTCTCGTAGGGGCTGTCGATGCCGGTGAAGTTCTTGATCCCGCCGGCCAGCGCTTTCTTATAGAGGCCCTTGGGATCGCGCTGCTTGCAGACCTCCAGTGGGGTATCGACGAAAATCTCGACGAACTCCGCCGCGCCCACAAGCTCGCGCGCCAACCGCCGTTCGGAGCGGAACGGCGAAATGAACGACACCAGCACGATCAACCCGGCGTCGATCATCAGCTTGGCGATCTCGCCGACCCGGCGAATGTTTTCGACCCGGTCGGCATCGGTGAAACCGAGATCGCGGTTAATGCCGTGGCGGACATTGTCGCCGTCGAGAATGTAGGTATGCCGCCCTTCCGCCGCCAGCGTGCGTTCGACGAGGTTGGCGATGGTGGACTTGCCGGACCCCGAAAGCCCGGTAAACCACAACACCGCCGGCTTTTGGTGTTTCAACGCGGCGCGCGCCGCCTTGTCGACGTCGAGCGCCTGCCAATGCACGTTGCCGGCGCGGCGCAGCGAAAAATCGACGAACCCCGCCCCGGCGGTGGCGTTGGTGTAGCGGTCGATCAGGATGAACCCGCCCATGTCGCGGTTCTCGGCATAGGGATCGAGGGCGACGGGATGCGACAGCGAAAGATTGACCAGACCGATCTCGTTGAGCGCCAGGGTCTTGGCCGCCATTTTCTCCAGCGTATTGACGTCGATGCGATATTTGAGCGCCGTCACCTGCGCCGGCACGGTCGTGGTGCCGATCTTCATCAGATACTGCCGACCGGGCAGCAGATTGTCCTCGCTCATCCACAGCAGGCGGGCGGCGAACTGATCGGAAACCTCCGGGCGGGCATCGGCGGCGGCCAGCACGTCGCCGCGCGAAATGTCGATCTCGGTATCCAGCGTCAGCGTCACCGCGTCGCCGGCGGATGCCTCCGGCAGATCGCCGTCGGCGGCGACGATGCGCGCCACCTTCGCCGCGCGGCCCGATCCCGCCGCCACGACGGTATCGCCGGGCTTGACCCGCCCGCCGACGATGGTGCCGCAAAAACCGCGGAAATCGAGATTGGGCCGGTTGACGTACTGCACCGGCAGACGGAACGGTTTTGCCGCCGACGCCGCATCAACATCGACGGTTTCCAGCCAGTCGAGCAGGCTCGGGCCGCGGTACCACGGCATGCGCTCGCTTACGGCGATGACATTGTCGCCAAAGCGGGCGGAAACCGGAATATCGGTCACCGAGGCAAAATGCAGTTGTTCGGCGAAGGCGGCGAAATCGGCGGCGATCGTCGCGAACGCGTCCTGCGAAAAATCGACCAGATCGCATTTGTTCACCGCCAGCGCGACGTGGCGGATACCCAACAGCGAAGCAATGAAAGCGTGGCGGCGGGTCTGGGTCAAAACGCCCTTGCGGGCGTCGATCAGAATCACCGCCGCTTCGGAATTGGAGGCGCCGGTCGCCATATTGCGGGTGTACTGCTCGTGGCCCGGCGTGTCGGCGACGATAAATTTGCGTTTATCGGTGGCGAAGAAACGATAGGCGACGTCGATGGTGATGCC
>DBTZ01000045.1:0-23020 GCA_002307315.1 Alphaproteobacteria bacterium UBA1303 | reverse complement strand
TCGATGGTGATGCCCTGCTCGCGTTCGGCCTCCAGCCCGTCGACCAGCAGCGCATAGTCGATGTCGCCGGTGGTGCCGTACTTCTTGGAATCGCGCTTGAGCGCCGAAAGCTGATCCTCGAACAACAGCTTGGTGTCGTAGAGCAACCGGCCGATCAGGGTGGACTTGCCGTCGTCGACGCTGCCGCAGGTCAAAAAACGCAACAGGGTCTTCTTTTCCTGTGCGGCGAGGAAGGAACGCAGGGATGTCTCGCCCATCAGAAATACCCCTCGCGTTTCTTCTTCTCCATCGAGGCGCTCTCGTCGGCATCGATCAGCCGACCCTGGCGTTCCGAGGTGCGGGCGACGAACATCTCCGCGACGATCTTCTCCAGCGTATCGGCGTCGGATTCGATCGCCCCGGTCAAAGGATAGCAGCCGAGGGTACGGAACCGCACCAGCATCGGCTCGACGGCCTCGCCGGGACGAAGTTTCATCCGCTCGTCGTCGACCATGATGAGGGTGCCGTCGCGCTTCGCCACCGGACGGACCTTGGCAAAATACAGCGGCACAATGGGAATGTTCTCGGCCAGGATATACTGCCAGATGTCGAGTTCGGTCCAGTTCGACAGCGGAAACACCCGGATGCTTTCGCCCCGGTTGATGCGGGTGTTGTAGAGCCGCCAGAATTCCGGCCGCTGGTTCTTGGGATCCCAGGCATGGGCCCGGTTGCGGAACGAAAACACCCGCTCCTTGGCGCGGGATTTTTCCTCGTCGCGCCGCGCCCCGCCGAAGGCGGCATCGAAGCCGTATTTATCGAGCGCCTGCTTCAAGGCTTCGGTCTTCATCACCTGGGTGTGCAGGTTGGAGCCGGACTCGAAGGGATTGATGCCGCGCCTCACCCCATCTTCGTTGATGTAGACGATCAGCTTCAGCCCCAGCCGCTGCGCGGTCGCATCGCGAAAGGCGATCATTTCGCGGAATTTCCAGGTGGTGTCGACATGCAGCAGCGGAAACGGCGGTTTGGCCGGATAAAAGGCTTTCATCGCCAGATGCAGCATCACCGACGAATCCTTGCCGATCGAATACAGCATGACCGGGTTGGCGAATTCGGCCGCCACCTCGCGGATAATGTGAATGCTTTCGGCTTCAAGCCGGCGAAGATGGGAAATCTGCAGCATGGGCAACTCGCGGGAACCGGCATCTTTCGTTCTGCCGCGCGTCTTATCCGAAAACCGTCCGGCGTGCCATGTGCGGCTTATCGCAATTTGGCGCGCTTTCCGCTAGCGGATACGTTTCGCGAAGCGCTGTTAAGTCAACCCTTCGGCGCCGTGCCGTAGACGTCTTCGAAACGGATGATGTCGTCCTCGCCGAGATAGGGGCCGGACTGCACTTCGATCAGGCTGATCGGCACCTTGCCGGGGTTCTCCAGCCGGTGCTTTTCGCCCAGCGGAATGAAGGTCGACTGGTTCTCGTGCAGAATGGTCGTCTTGTCGCCGCAGGATACCCGCGCCGTGCCTTCGACCACGATCCAATGCTCGGCGCGATGATGATGCAACTGCATCGACAGAATGCCGCCGGGCTTGACCGTGATGTGATTGACCTGAAAGCGATCGCCCGAGTCGATGATTTCGCTGCTGCCCCAGGGGCGGAAGCTGACGACATGCTCCGCCGTCTCGCTGCGCCCCTCCGATTTAAGCTTGTCGATGATCGCCTTGACGTCCTGGGCGTGCGATTTGCCCGCCACCAGCACCGCGTCTTTGGTGCTGACCACCACCAGATCCTCGACCCCCACCAGGGCGGTCAACCGCTTGTCGCTGCGCACGAAGCTGTCGGTGGCGTTGTGCGCCACCACATCGCCGATGAATACGTTGCCGTTCTCGTCGTGCTCTTGAATCTCCCACAGCGACGACCACGAACCGACGTCGCTCCAGCCGAACGCTCCCGGCACCATCGCCGCCTTGTCGGTGCGCTCCATCACCGCGTAGTCGATCGAAATGTTTTCGGCTTCGGCGAAGCAATCCCGGTCCAGCCGGATGAAATCGAGATCGCGCTGCGATTTTTCCAGCGCGGTGCGCACCTTCGGCAGAATCGCCGGCGCGCAGCGGTCCATCTCGGCCAGCATGACGTCGGCGCGGAACGCGAACATGCCGCCGTTCCAATAGTAATCGCCGCCGGCAAGATAGCCGGCCGCCGCCGCGGCATCGGGCTTTTCGACGAACCGTTTAATCCGATACACGCCCGCCGCCCCCGCATCCTCTTCGGCGCGCTGCATGTAGCCGTAGCCGGTCTCCGGCGCCGTAGGCACAATGCCGAACGTTACGATGTAGCCGGCCGCCGCCGACGCCGCCGCCTTCTCGACCGCGGCGGCGAATGCCGCCGGATCGCGCACCACATGGTCCGAAGGCAGCAACAGCACGATCGCCTCGGGGTCGTGCTCCGCCGCCAGCAGCGCCGCCACCGCCGCCGCCGGCGCGGTATTGCGGCCGACCGGTTCGAGGACGATCGCCGACGGCTTGACCTCGATTTCGAGCATCTGTTCGGCGACCAGAAAACGGTGGCTCTGATTGCACAGTAAAATCGGCGGCTGGGCGCCCGGCAGGGCCGCACGCAACACCGTCTCCTGAATCATCGTCCGCTTGCCGTGCAGCGCCAGCAACTGCTTGGGCAGCGACGCGCGCGACAACGGCCACAGCCGCGTCCCCGAACCGCCCGAAAGAATGACCGGAAATAAACGAGAACCCTGAACCATGTCTTCGCTGCCGTTTCGCCTTGACGAAAAAGGGAGGCGGAAGATAGGGCGGATTTGGTTAAAAGGGAATTCCGGGAAGCCGATGCGAATTATTATTATTCCCGAACCGGCATGCAGTCCTGCCCCTTGGCTTTCAGCGCCGCGCATAGCGTCGATGCCGCTCGCTTGTCGTCGGCGGCGAGCCGCAAGCGGAAATACCGCCCCTTTTCCGGCAACACGACCTCCACGATCAGCGGATAGCGGCCGGTCAACAGACCGCCCGACCGCGTCAGGATTTTCTTCCAGGCGTCCTCGGCCTCGCCACGGCTGCGGAACGCGGCAAGCTGAACCGCCGCGGCTGGCCGGCCTTGCCCCGCCGTCTGCGGATTCTGCGGCTTCTGCGGTTTCTGCGATTTTTGCTGCTGCCGGCGCTGGGCCGCCTGCTTGAGGGCCATGACCTCGCGCTTTGCCGCCGCGACTTTGGCTTCCAGGTCTTTCGCCTTGGCGCGGTTTTCCGCTTCGGACATCCGGCGATCGGCGATACCGGGACGAAGCGCCGGCACCCCGCCGACGGGCATCCCCCGGCTCTTGGCCGGCCTTGCCGGCGGCGGCGCTTTCGCGTTCAGACTTTTCAGGCTTTGGGCGGCCAGTGCAAATTTCCCATTGAGCTTCAGCGCCCGCCGATAAAAACCGCGGGCGAGTTCCTCGTCCTCCTGGCTTTCGGCGATCTGACCCAGCCCGTAATAGGAATATTCATGGCCGGCACCGGGAATGGCCAGCGCAGCCCAGTAATCGCGCTTGGCCTCGTCGGATTTGGCCAAACGGCGGTACGCATTGGCGCGGTTGTTGAGTGCGGGGGCGAATTTGGTATCCAGTCGGATAGCCTCGGAATAATCGGCGATGGCGTCCGCAGTCTTTCCCATCGAATCGCTGGCCACGCCGCGGTCGTACACCGCCCGCACCCGATCGGCCGGTTGCATGTCTTTGGCCGCCAGCGCCTTGGAGAAACTCTCGACCGCCTCCTCGTAGCGGCCCGCGCTTTGCTGCGCCATGCCCGCCTGCATCCAGTCCCGGCCGGTCTCGGCGGCAGCGGGAGCGCCAAAGGCGGCCAGCAGGCAGATCATGGCGGCAAGCGAGGTACGAAAATCCATTGCAGACGTCTCTACTTTGGGTTTTATAGCAACCGCAAAGCGCTTAAACCTAAACGCAATAAGCGCCTGCTTAAGATGCGAAACGCAACTGCAAGAAAAACTTACGCACAGGTTCGTGATGACTTACGCCAGACAAGTTCGCAAGGCCGTCCTGCCGGTAGCCGGGATGGGGACACGTTTCTTACCGGCCACCAAAGTGGTGCCGAAGGAAATGCTGCCGGTGGTAGACAAACCGGTGGTGCAATACGCCGTCGAAGAAGCCAAGGAAGCCGGCATCGAACAATTCGTGTTCATCACCGGGCGCGGCAAGCACATCATTGCCGATCACTTCGATCACGCCTACGAACTGGAACATCAGCTCAAAAAACGCGCCAAAGATATCGAACTGCGCGGTTTGCTGGAGATGCTGCCGCAGACCGGCTCGCTCGGGTTCATACGCCAGCAGGAGCCGCTGGGTCTCGGCCATGCGGTTTGGTGCGCCCGACATTTTATCGGCGACGAACCGTTTGCAGTGCTGCTGCCCGACGATCTGATGGTCGGCGAACCCGGCGGCCTCGCCCAGATGGTCGAAGCGTACGATAAAGTCGGCGGCGGCTGCATCGTCGCGGCCGAGGAAAAGCCCCATGAAGAGGTCAAGAGCTACGGCGTGATCGCCCCCGGCGCCAAGAAGGGCAACGCCACCGAGGTCAAGGCCCTGGTGGAAAAACCCAAACCTTCCGAGGCCCCGTCGAACCTCTGCATCATCGGGCGCTACATCCTTCAGCCGGAAATTTTCAAGGAACTCGACCGCCAGGAGCGCGGCGCCGGCAACGAGATTCAACTCACCGATTCGATGGCGCGGCTGATCGGCAAGATGCCGTTCCACGCGGTCGAAACGACCTGCGCCCGCTACGACTGCGGCAACAAGGTCGGCTTTCTGCAGGCCAACATCGCCGTCGGCCTGCAACGCCCCGACATCGCGCCCGCCTTGCGGGAAGCCCTCAAGAAACTCAAGCTGTGCGAGATGGATTGAAGCGGTTTCGGCCATAGCGGTGCGGGCAAAAGGGCGCTTCCTTTTTTATGAGAAAGTTACGATAAAACAACGGGATAGCGCGGCGCACCGTTTCCGCTTAACGGTGCGCCCCCCGGGCCGGACACATCCGGTTTGCGACGGAACGACGCAAAGAACATTCGGACAGGCGAGCCGATCGTTAAAGACCTCGCTCGCGTAACGGCGCCTTGACCAGAACTTGGTGAGCCCGATGGGGTTCGAACCCATGGCCCTCTGATTAAAAGTCAGATGCTCTACCCCTGAGCTACGGGCTCGTTTTTCGCCGTTGGGCCGGCGGACCATATGGGCAGCGTCCCGTCCGGTCAACCGCCGCCCGACATTATTCGCGAGGCGGGAATTAACGTTTTCTCGACCCCGGCAACATAGTGTTGTCATTTGTCACTTTACCATGTCCCGGCAGGATACTATCGAATCGTCATGAAACGCGCAGGTCTCATCCTGGCCGCCGGTCAGGGTACGCGGATGAAATCCGCACATCCCAAGGTCATGCATCCGGTAGCCGGTCTACCGATGCTCGGCCACGTCATCAACGCCATGCGGGAAGCCGGCGTCGAACGGATCGTCGTGGTGACGCATGCCGCCGGCGAGGCGGTACGTAGCTTTGCCGAAAAAATGGGCGCCGAAACGGCGGTCCAGACCCCGCAACTTGGTACCGGCCATGCGGCGTCTTGCGCCGCCCCTGCACTGGGCGGGTTCGACGGTGCGGTGGTGATCGCCTATGGCGACATGCCACTGGTCGAGGCCCAGACCTTTGCCGCCGCCTTCACCGCACAAGAAGCTACCGGCATGGCGATTGCCGCTTTTCGGCCCGCCGATCCGGCCACCTACGGACGCATGGTGCTGGATGCCGACGGGTTCCTGAGCGGCATCGTCGAGTTCAAGGACGCCAGCGAGGCCCAGCGCAAAATTTCGCTGTGCAACGCCGGCATTCTGGCTTGCGACGCAAAAAAATTGTTCCGCTGGACCGCGGCCTTGAAGAACGAAAACGCCCAAGGCGAATATTATCTGACCGACGTGCCGGCACTGGCTAAAAGCGAAGGCATCCGCTGCACCGTGCTGACGATGGATGCGACCGAGGCGACGGGCGTCAACAGCCGGGCCGAACTGGCCGCGGCGGAGGCGGCGATGCAAGTGCGCCTCCGGGCGGATCTCATGGCTTTGGGCGTCGGCATGATCGCGCCCGAGACGGTGTTTCTGTCGTACGACACCGTGATCGAAGCGGACGTGACGATCGAACCGAACGTGTTCTTCGCCCCCGGCGTCACGGTGCGTTCGGGCGCGCAAATCCGCGCCTTTTCCCACCTCGAGGGATGCGAAGTCGGCCCCGGCGCCATTGTCGGGCCGTTTGCGCGCCTGCGACCCGGCGCAGTGCTCGACGCCGGCGTCCATGTCGGCAATTTCGTCGAGATCAAGAATTCGCATCTGGAAGCCGGCGCCAAGGCCAATCATCTGACCTATCTCGGCGACGCTCGCGTCGGGGCGCACGCCAACATCGGCGCCGGCACCATCACCTGCAATTACGACGGCTTCAACAAACACCGCACCGACATCGGCGCAAACGCCTTCATCGGTTCCGACACCTCGCTGGTGGCGCCGGTCAGGGTGTTCGAAGGCGCCATCACCGGCGCCGGCTCGACCATCACCAAGGACGTGCCGGCGAATGCGTTGGCGCTGACGCGCAGCGAACAGAAAATCGTTCCGGGCTGGGCGGAAAAATACCGCGCCCGCAAAATGGCCTTGCAGGAAACCAAAAAGCAACTGCAGGCAGCCAAGAAGGAAAAGTGATATGTGCGGTATCGTCGGCGTGGCAGGCACCAAGAATTGTGCCATCGACATTCTGGAAGCGCTGAAACGCCTGGAATATCGCGGCTACGATTCCACCGGCATCGCCACGCTGGACGACGGCAAGCTCGACCGCCGCCGCGCCGCCGGCAAGATCGCCAAGCTCGCCGCGCTGTTGGCCGCAAAACCGCTGTCCGGCCATACCGGCATCGGCCATACCCGCTGGGCCACTCACGGCAAGCCGACCGAGGCCAACGCCCACCCCCACGCCACCGCACGGGTGGCGGTGGTGCATAACGGCATCATCGAGAATTTCCGGACCTTGCGCGACGAGTTGATCGCCAAGGGCCACGTCTTCCAGTCGGAAACCGATACCGAAGTCTGCGCCCACATGGTCGACGAATATCTTGCCCAGGGCCTGACGCCGGAGCAGGCGGCATCGACCGCGGTTCGGCGCTTCACCGGCGCCTACGCGCTGGCGATGATCTTCGCCGGCGAGGACGGGCTTCTGATCGGCGCGCGGATGGGCAGCCCGCTTGCCGTCGGTTACGGTGAAACCGAAGGCTACATGGGCTCGGATGCGTTTGCGCTGGCCCCCTTCACCAACCGCGTCGCCTATTTGGAAAACGGCGACGTAGCGGTGGTGCGCGGCCCTCAGGCGACGATCTTCGATGCCGACGGCAAGGAAGTTTCGCGCGAGATCAAGATCACCTCCGCTTCGGCCAGCCTGGTGGAAAAGGGCAACTATCGCCACTTCATGGCCAAGGAAATCCACGAGCAGCCCGAGGTGATCGCCCACACCCTTGCCTACTACGTCGACCCCGAAGGGCCGTGCGTGCGCCTGAACGACAAGAAACTGGTCGATGCGCTGGCCAAGGCGACCCGGCTGACCATCTCGGCCTGCGGCACCGCCTATTACGCCGGGCTGGTGGGCAAATACTGGTTCGAGAAACTGGCAGGGCTGGCGGTCGAGATCGACGTGGCTTCCGAGTTGCGCTACCGCGATCCGGTCTATCCCGAAAACGGGCTGGCGCTGTTCATCTCGCAATCGGGAGAAACCGCCGACACCCTGGCGGCGATCCGCGACGCCAAGGCCAACGGCCAGACCGCCATATCCATCGTCAACGTGCCGGAAAGCTCGATCGCCCGCGAATCCGACGTGGTGCTGCCCACCCGCGCCGGGCCGGAAATCGGCGTCGCCTCGACCAAGGCCTTCACCTGCCAATTGGCCGCGCTGGCCGCGCTGGCCATCGCCGCCGGGCGCGCCCGCGGGCATCTCGATGCAGCGGCGGAAAAGACCCTGTGCGCCGGCCTTTTGGAGGCTCCGCGGCGGATCGTCGAATTCCTCGAAGGCGAAGAAAAACTCAAAGCCCTGGGCGACGACATCTCCAAGGCGCGCGACGTGCTCTATCTCGGCCGCGGATCGAGCTATCCCTTGGCGCTGGAAGGCGCGCTGAAGCTCAAGGAAATCTCCTACATCCATGCCGAAGGCTATGCCGCCGGCGAGATGAAGCACGGCCCCATCGCCCTGATCGACGAAAAGGTGCCGGTGATCGTTATCGCCCCCCACAACGGCCTGTTCGAAAAGACCGTCTCCAACATGCAGGAAGTGATGGCGCGCGGCGGCAAGGTGGTGCTGATTTCCGACGCCAGGGGCATTGCTCAGGCCGGCAAGCAGGTCTGGACCTCGGTGGAGGTGCCCGAAGCCGATCCCTTTATCGCGCCGATCCTCTATGCCGTGCCGGTGCAACTGATCGCCTATTACGCGGCAGTGGCCAAAGGCACCGACGTCGATCAGCCGCGCAATCTGGCCAAATCGGTAACGGTGGAATAACCCGGCCGAACCGCATGGAACCCAGGTCCCGGTCAGGCCGGACAGCGGCAGCCCTTGATCGGCGGGCCGATGTCTTCGGTATGGTTGGCGTTGCGCAAATTCTGCGGCCCGTCCCAGCCGAACCCCGTGGCCACGCCGATCAACTCGTGGTTCAATTCCGACATTTGCATCTTTATGTTTCTAGTGGAGTTTTTGAATTTGACGTTTGAACACGAGAGGGCGGCGGACGGGATTCAAACGTCAAATTCGCTCCACTAGCGCGGGGGGGGGGGCAGACGTCTACGGCGTTGCGTCCTCGCTGCGCTTGGGATAGCGCGCAAAGAAGGCATCGGCGAAGGCGTTCAGGCGGCCTTCGGATATGGCGGACCGCATGGCCGCCATCACATCCTGGAAGAAGGTCAGATTGTGCCAGGTGAGCAGCATCGAGGCGATGATCTCGTTGGCCTTGACGGTGTGATGCAGATAAGCGCGCGAAAACTTCCGGCAGGCCGGGCAGCGGCAGCCCTCGATCAGCGGGCCGGTGTCTTCGGCATATTTGGCGTTGCGCAAATTCATCGGCCCGTCCCAGCCGAAGGCCTGGCCGTTGCGGCCCGAGCGGGTCGGCAGCACGCAATCGAACATATCGATGCCGCGCAACACCGCGCCCACGATGTCGTCGGGCTTGCCCACCCCCATCAGATAGCGCGGCCGGCCGGCGGGAAGATGCGGCACGGTGGCCTCCAGCGTGTCGAACATCTCGCTTTGCGGCTCGCCCACCGCCAAGCCTCCGACCGCATAGCCGTCGAAGCCGATCTCGGTGAGTTCGCCGGCCGAACGCGCGCGAAGATGCGGGTACGTGCCGCCCTGCACGATGCCGAAGCAGGCGTGCCCCGGCTGATCGCCGAACGCAATCTTCGACCGCCTGGCCCAGCGCATCGATAGCGCCAGCGACTTTTCGATGGTCGCCTCGTCGGCCGGCAGCTTGGGACATTCGTCGAGCACCATCTGAATGGTGGAACCCAGGAGGCGCTGAATCTCCATCGCCCGTTCCGGCGAAAGAAACTCTTCGGCGCCGTCGATATGCGAGCGAAAGCGCACGCCGTCTTCGTCGATCTTGCGCAAATTCGCCAAGCTCATCACCTGAAAGCCGCCGGAATCGGTGAGGATCGGCCCCGGCCAGCCGCAGAATGTGTGCAGGCCACCGAGCCGCGCCACCCGTTCGGCGCCGGGGCGCAGCATCAAATGATAGGTATTGCCGAGGATGATATCGGCGCCGGTCTCGGCGACGTTCTCGGGCAGCATCGCCTTCACCGTGCCGGCGGTGCCCACCGGCATGAAGGCGGGCGTACGGATTTTCCCGCGGTCGGTGTGGATGATCCCGGTGCGGGCTGGCCCGTCGGTCGCGGCAATGTCGAGCTTAAACGCGGTCATACATCCTCATCTAAACAGCAGACAGGCATCGCCGTAAGAATAGAAGCGATAGCCCTTTTCGATCGCCTCGGCATAGGCGGCTTGCATACTGTCCAACCCGCAGAACGCCGAGACCAGCATGAACAAGGTCGAACGCGGCAGATGGAAGTTGGTCAACAAAACATCGACCGCCTTGAAGCGATAACCGGGAGTGATGAAAATGTCGGTCTCGCCTGCGAACGGGCGGATGCCGTTTTCGTCGGCGGCGCTTTCCAGCGTGCGCAACGAGGTGGTGCCCACGGCGACGATCCGCCCGCCTGCGGCCCGCGCACGGTTCAGCCGCGCCGCGGTATCGGCGTCGATCTGCGCCCATTCCGAATGCATCTTGTGCTGGGCGGTATCGGCGACCGCGACCGGCAGAAAGGTTCCCGCGCCGACATGCAGCGTTACCGACTCGCGCATTACGCCTTCGGCGGCGAGTTTGCCGAACAGCGCATCGGTGAAATGCAGGCCGGCGGTGGGCGCCGCCACCGCCCCTTCATGGGCGGCATAGACGGTCTGATAGTCGGCGCGGTCGGCATCGTCGGGTTTGCGTTTGCCGGCGATATAGGGCGGCAACGGCATCGCCCCCTCGGCGGCGATGGCGGCATCGAGCAAAGGCCCGCTTAATTCGAAACCGATTTCGATCTCGCCGCCGCCGCGCATGGCCACAACCTTTGCGGCGATGGTGCGCCCCAGCACCAAGCTGTCGCCCGCCGCCAGCCGTTTGGCCGGCTTGACTAGGGCGGCGAAGCGGTCTGACGCCAGCCGGCGGATCAGGGTAGCTTCGATCCTGGCCCCGTCGCCGCCGAAACCGGGACGGGGCAACCGCCGTCCGCCAAGGCGCGCGGCTATCACCTTGGTGTCGTTGACCACCAAGGCATCGCCCGCCCGCAAATACCCCGGCAGATCGCTTACCCTTGCGTGCTCGAACGGTACGCCCGGCCGCACCACCAAAAGCCGCGCGCTGTCGCGAGGGTTGGCGGGCCTGAGCGCGATACGGTCCTCGGGCAACACGAAGTCGAATTCATCCACTTTCATGGCGTTGGATTAGCCGCCGTCTCGCTGCGCCACAAGCGTCCGCTGGAGCCGCCGTTCGATTTGACCCAATATTTATCACCGCCTCAATTTCTAGCCGGACACCCAACACTTAGGTTTTTACACTTTTTTAACTACATTCTCTTGCGCTTAGCGTTAACGACCGTATCATCTTGATTCAATGAAATGATTCGCTGCATGGGGCGCGAATCGTCAAGGATAGCCGGGGTGCGTCCCAAAATGGGACAGAACAATAACCCGGATGTGAGGGTTGGTTGCGGGACGATGCGTGGCGGAACGGCCGCGCTGACTGCGCTTATCCTTACCGTCCGTCCAGTTTTCGCCGCAGGTCCGCCCGACCTGCCGGCCGAAACGGCGGCGTTTGCCGTAGCGGCAGGGGCGGTGGCGCTGGCGGTCTTCGCGGCGGTGTGGGCGTTGGCCCAACGGCGCGATCTGATGCGCCTCAAGCGGCACATGCGCCGCATCTGGTCGCGCACCTGTGCCCGGGTCGGCGAGCGCGATGCACTGCTCGGCGCCAGCCGCGAAGCGTTGGTCGTGTGGGGACGCGACGGACGCGGTCCGTTCTCGTTCGGCGGCGCGGAAAACCTGCTCGATTCCTGCCTCAAAGGAGCCGAGGCCACCGACCTGTCGCAAGCCCTCGACGATTTGAGCGAACAGGGCGCCGCGTTCGAGAAATCCGTCCACGACGCCCAAGGGCGCCGGTTGCGGGTGCGCGGCCGGGCGGTGGGCGGCATGGCGGCGGTATGGCTGGAACCGGAAAGCGCCGGCCAAGGATCGGCGACGGATTTCAGCGCCATTCTCGATGCCTTGCCGATTCCTGTCTGGCTGCGCGACCGCACTCTGTCGCTGGTGTGGGGCAATCGCGCGTTTCTTGCCGCGGTCGGCGCCGCCGATCTTGACACGGTGCGGCGCGAACAGGCGGCGCTGGAACGCAGCGAACGCGACCTTGCCGCCGCGGCGCAGAGCGAAAACCGGCCGCAGCAAGCCAAGCGCGTTGCCATTGCCGCCGGTACCCGCCGCACCTTCGCCATCGACGAAACCCCGTTCGACTGGGGCGTGGTCGGCGCCGCGGGCGACGTGACCGACGTGGCGGCCAGCGAGGCCATGCTGCAACGGCACATCGAAGCGCACACCGACACGCTCGACAAGCTGGCGACGGCGGTGGCGATTTTCGACAAGGACCAGAAGCTCAACTTCTACAACCGGGCCTTCGTGCGGCTGTGGAATTTAAACGAATCCTGGCTCGGCCAGCGCCCGGGCGACGGCGAACTGCTCGACCGTCTGCGCGACGAAGGCAAACTGCCCGAACAGCGCGACTACAAGAGTTGGCGCAACGAACATTTGCAACTCTACGCCATCGCCCGCGACCAATCGAACGAGGAACTCTGGCATCTGCCCAGCGGCAAGACGCTTCGCGTGGTGGCGCAGCCGCATCCGCTCGGCGGGCTGACCTTCCTGTTCGAGGACGTCACCGAGCACATGGCGCTGGAAAGCTCGTTCAAGACCTTGATCAAGGTGCAGACGGCCACCCTCAACACCCTGCGCGAGGGCGTGGCGGTGTTCGGCCCCGACGGAAGGTTGAAGCTGCACAACGCCGCCTTCGCCGGGATCTGGAGCCTCGATGCCAAAACCCTGGAGGGCGAGCCGCACGTCAACGCCATCGCCGGCGCCTGCGCCGTCCGCTTCGGCGTCGAGGAGATGTGGAACAGCCTGATCCGCAACGTCGTCTCGGAAACGCGAGCGGCGCAGAACCTCGGCGGGGTCGAGCGCAACGACGGCTTGCTGCTGTCGCCGACGCTGTCGCCGCTGCCCGACGGCGCCACGCTAGTCACCTTCGCCGACGTTACCGACCGCTCGCGGATCGAAACCATGCTGCGCGAACGCGCCGAGGTGATGGAAGACGCCGACCGGCTGAAATCCGACTTCATCAAGCACGTCTCCTACGAGCTGCGCACGCCGCTCAACACCATCCTCGGTTTCGCCGAACATCTGTCGACCGAGATGCCCGGCGTGCTCAACCAACGTCAGCGCGAATACGTGCAGGCGATCGTCGAAGGCTCGAACACGCTGAAGAATCTGGTCAACGACATTCTCGATCTGGCGCTGGTCGAATCCGGCGCGATGCGGCTGGAACTGAAACGCATCGAGATGGTTCAGTTCCTCACCGAAATCGCCGCCTACGGCCGCGACTGGGCGGGCAAGGCCGGACTGACGCTCGAAGTCGAAATGCCGAAGACACCGTGCGAATTCGTCGGCGACGAGCGGCGCCTCAGCCAGGTGCTCTACAACCTCTTGTCCAACGCCTTCAAATACACCCAGCGCGGCGGCATCATCACGCTCAGCGGACGGATTGAAGACGAAGACGTGCAGTTCACCGTCAGGGACAACGGCCCCGGCATTCCGCCCGAAGTGCGCGCCACCGTGTTCGAGCGCTTCGCCGCCAAGGGCAGCGCCACCGCGCGCGGCGGCGCCGGATTGGGCTTGGCGCTGGTCAACCGCTTCGTCGAACTGCACGACGGCTGGGTGGAGATCGAGGATACCGGCGGCACCCAGGTGCGCTGCCACATTCCGCGCCGACTCTACGGCGAGGTCGCAGCACCGGCCGGCGATACGGCGACCACCGCGGCGGAATAGTTGGCTGTAAAAAAGTCCCTCGCTACGCGAAGGTGTACTTTTTCACGGACGACGGAATAACGCCGAGTTTTAAGCTTTCGCACCTACTATACCTTGTGCCCTAAAAAAACGATTTCCCCAACCGCTTGATCTTTGTTTGCACTGTTTGCGGGGCCCCTCCCCCCAGACATCCCCGGTCTTGCGCCATAGCGCGATGGGAAGGAGAACCGGATCTTGGAACATCGCAAGACGGCGCAAGACCAATTTAAAATGTTCAGATTTCCAAAATCGGCAGTCTACACCGCTCTTGCCGATATGGGATAACGGGTCGAGGCCCGTCCTCAGCGCCTTCGGCCTAATCTACGCGATCTTATTCCTGCTTCACCGTAAACAGGCTGCGCAGTAGAATTTCCGCGCGCGAGGGCAGCACGTCCAGGCCGGAGCGGCGCTGACCGAGGTCGATGACGTTCTCCAGGATCAGCATTGCAAGTCCATGCACCGCCGCCCACACCGCCAAGCCCAGCGCGGAATCGTGCAACGCCGCGCCAATTTCGGTTCCGATCGCATCGGCCGCTTCGGCCAGCGCGGGAAAACTGTCGCGGTTGGGAAGCTGCGGCCCGAACATCAGCCGGGTCAGCGCCGGCCGCCGCGCCACGAAGCGCATATAGGCCGCGCCCAAGTTTGCGATGCGGTCGGATTCCACCGCCGGATGCTGCGCCGCCGACGCGATCTCGGATCGCAGTTCAGAAAAACCTTCGATCGCCAGTTCGACTAGCAGCGCTTCGTGATTGGGAAAATGCCGATAGGGCGCGGCATGGCTGACCCCGGCGCGTCGCGCCACCGCACGCAGCGACAGCGCCGCCAGCGATTCTTCTTCGAGAATCTCGCGCGCCGATTTGAGCAGCGCATTCTTCAGATCGCCGTGATGATAGGGACGACGAATATCCATGACTTCATCCTTTCGCTTCGTCGCCGGCTTTGCCGCCGGTCCGAAATCCGCACTCATTCCGCCACCTCTATCGCTTCCGGAACCGCCGGTTTGGACGCCGCAAGCGAATAGGCCGGGCGGCGCAACAGCCAGATCATCGGGAAGGTCAAAAGACCGGCGTAAAACATGAATAGAAAATCGTTGGCATAGGCATCGATCGCCGCGCGCATGCGGATGGTCCCGTCGAATATCGCCGCACCGAGCGGCAGGTGCAAATTCATGAACAGCGAGGGGGCGTTGGTCTCCAGCGCCCGATTGAAGAAGGTGGCGTGGCTGACCAGTTGGGCATGCAGGGATTGCATGCAGTTGCTTAAGATAACGGTCGTCACCGAAACCCCGATGGCGCTGCCGATGTTGCGCAACAGGTTCATCAGCGACGCCCCGGAATTGCGCAAGCTGCCGGGCAGCGTGGCGAAGGCGACCAGATTGAGCGGCGAGAATACCAGCCCCATGCCGAAGCCCTGTAGGATGGTCATGAAGAGGAATTCGCCGGCCCCGATCGACGGCGTCCAGCGCGACATTTCCCACAGCGAGGCGCACATCAGCGCCGAGCCCGCCGTCATCAGCCAGCGCGGATCGGTGCGGGTGGAGAATTTCCCCACCAGGATCATCGCCGCAATCACGCCGAAGCCGCGCGGCGCCATCAACAGGCCGACGCCGAGCACCGGACGGCCCGCCATGTTCTGCAAAAACGGCGGCAGCAGAGCCAGACTGGCCAGCAGCACCGCGCTGACCAGATACATCAAGAGCAGCGAGGAGATGAAATTGCGATCCGAAAACAGCGCCCGCGGAATGAAGGTGTTTTTGCCGGTCACCATATGCACGAAGAACAGATAGAAACCGAGGCCGGCCAGCACCGCTTCGGCGACGATCTCGCCCGAAGAGAACCAGTCCTGGTCGGTGCCGCGGTCGAGCAGGAGCTGCAGCGCGCCGACGCCGAGGGTCAACACGGCAAACCCGAGCCAATCGAAGTTCAATCCCTTGTCGTGGCGGTTGTCGTGGAAGAAATACATCATCCCCACCGTGGCGGCGATGCCGACCGGCACGTTGACGTAAAAGCACCAGCGCCAATTATAGTATTCGGTAAGAAACCCGCCCAGCGTCGGCCCTAAAATCGGCCCCAGCATGATGCCCATGCCCCAGATCGCCATCGCCTTGGGGCGCTGTTCGACCGGGTAGAGATCGAGCATGATCGCCTGCGACAGCGGCCCCAGCGCCGCACCGAAGGCGCCTTGCATCATGCGGAAGATCACCATCTCGGTCAGGCCCATCGCCATGCCGCACAGGGCCGACGATACGGTAAAGCCCGCCATCGCCAGCACCATGATCTTTTTTTTGCCGAAGCGCGAGGCAAGCCAGCCCGACGGCGCGGTCATGATCGCGGCGGCGACGATGTAGCTGGTCAGCACCCAGGTGATCTGATCGCGCGAGGTGGACAGATTGCCCTGCATATAGGGCAACGCGACGTTGGCGATGGTGTTGTCCAGCGTCTGCATCAAGACGCCGGCCATCGAGCACAGCACGACCATTCTCAAGTCGAACTTGCTGTAGTGGGTGTGGGAAAAACCGCCGACCGGAGGAGCCATTTTTATCGTCCGTCAGCCGCCGAACAACATCCGCCACCAACGGCGGTGGCCGGTATCGATGGAAATCACCGCGCTCATGCCGGCGCGCAACGGCGGATCGCCGGCGGCGCGGTCGATCTTGATGCGCACCGGAATGCGCTGCACCACCTTCACCCAGTTGGCCGAGGTGTTCTCGGACGGCAGCACCGAGAAGGCGGAATCGCTGGCGCGGCTGATCGCATCGACGGTGCCGTGCCAGGTACGGCCGGGATAGGTATCGACGGTGAATTCGACCCGATTGCCTTCGCGCACGCGGGTCAGGTCGGTTTCCTTCATGTCGGCGGAAACCCACATATCCTCGGTCGCCACCAGACCGACCGCGCTGGTGGTCGAGAACGACGACAGCGAGGAGATTACCAAAATGCCGGGCTGCAGCGAATCCACCTCGCCGACGTCGCCTTCGAACGGCGCGCGCACCACGGTGTGGGCAAGCTGACGCTTCGCTTCGTCAAACGCCGCCTTGGCCTTGAGATAGGCGGGAGAACGGTCCACCGGCAGATCGGGATCGCCGTTCAATTTGGCCAACTGGATCTGGGCGTTCTGCTTCTGGGCAATCAGGGTCGCCCGAGCGGTCTGTAGGGCCCCGCGCGCCTGATCGAGCTGCTCGGCGGAAATCGCGTCGGTCTTGGCCAGCGACAGATACCGCCGATAGGTCAGTTCGGCCAACCGCGTCTGGGCGGCCTGCGCCGCCGCCTGCCCGACCGTACTGCGGTAGGTTGCCTTGGTCGACTGCAGATCGAGCGCCGTCTGATCCAACGCCGCCCGATCCGCCGCCATCGCAATTTCGAACGGCTCGCGGTCGAGGGTGAACAGCACCTGCCCTTTTTTAACGTGCTGGCCCTGCGTGACCTCGACGGTTTTGACCACGCCGGAAACGTCGGTGGTCACCATCAGCTTGGCGGCGCGGACATAGGCGTTGTCGGTGCCGGTGTAGCGGTCGCCCGACAGCCACAGGAACAGCGACACGCCGGCCACCAGCGCCGTGCCCCAAATCATCGCCAACTTGTGCAGCCGCGGTTTGTCGTTCCACAAATCGAGCAGCATACTGCGCACGCTGCGGCTTTCGGGGGCGGTGGCGCGGTAATAGGCGTCGTCTTTGCTGCCGGGAGAAATATTCATTCCGTTTTTTCCTTGGAGGCATCCTGAACCCGGGCCATGCAGCCCGTCGTCAATTTGACTTTCATCTGTTTAAGCGTGGTCATGACGGCGTCTTTAACCGCCGGGGTCATATCGTCCATCAGCGCCCGTAAGGCGTTTTCCCGGCTGCGCCGGATTTGCTCGAGGATCGGATCGGCCGGCGGTTTGAGATGCAGCCGGTTGATACGGCGATCCGACGGATCGAGCCGGCGCTCGACGAAACCGCTGGCCTCCAGACGATCCACCAGACGCGCCACCGTGATCGGTTCGAGCTGGCAATGGTTCGCCATCTCGTTCTGCGTCCAGCCCGGATGTTCCTGCAAATGTATCAGAATCACGCATTGGGCACGGGTCAGCCCCCAGGCGCGGGCCTGTTGGTCGAACCGCGTCCGCAACAGGTGCGCAACGTCGTGCAGCAGATTGAAAAAATCGGTTTCGCGTTCTTGCATCGATTTCATTAAGCCGAGTTAACATAAGCACGCATATCATAACGCACGTTATGATAAGTGACTATATGAATCGGCAGAATTTTGGACGAATTGCGGTGTTTTGGTGACGTCTCTGAACGGCGCAAGACATAATGAGCTGCTGCCGGTTCGGTTGACACCCGCTTAAGCTACTCCTGCCTTCGCCTCGAAGGCCTTCGGACTCATATAGCCGATTGTCGAGTGCCGCCGTTTCGGATTCAGGCCACGCGCTCCGCCGCCTTACCGCCCCACCGGCTTCATCGGCTCGAGCGGCACTTGCGGCGGCATGGCATCGATCAGCGCTTTCACATCCACCGGCGGCGGATCGTCGATGCCGCTGCCCTTGACCGCCCGGTTCAACCGGTCGAGATCGAAGCCCATGAAGATGTCGTAAGTGCGGTCGGGCTGATTGCGCAGGCGGCGCTCGGCCTCGTACCAGCGCCGTTTGTATGTGCCGTCCGGGCAACCGGCGCGCTCCTCGCCGCTGGCGCCCCAGCGCAGCTCGATGCAATGGAAGGGATCGAACGACAGCGCGAACAGCCGCCGCGTCATGTCGTCGAAACGCATCGCCACCGGCCGCTTGGCCGAATTGAGATAGGTAATGGTGCAGGCCGCCGATTCCGCCGCATAGGTCTTTTGCAGATCGGCCCGCAGGTCCAACCCATCATAGACCAGCTTAGGGTCGCGCGTCACCCACATGTCGATCATCGCCGCCATGTCGCGATAAACTTGAGCGAAACCGGCCTTCAGCCGGGCATCGCGCGACGAGGTGGCGTAGAGTTCCCATTCGCCGTCGTCGGTGCCGTAGATGTTGTCGGGCAAGGTTTCGGGATGGGGCCGCCGATCGAGCTTCTGGCTGATCGCCAGATCGACATATTGCGCCCGGTCCTTCAGATCGTTGCACAGCGTGCGCATCGCGCTTTTCAGTTCGAACAACGGATTATAATTCATCTTGCCGCCCGATACCGCGGTGCGGACATAGGCGTAGAAGCCCATCTCCTCGCCGTTATAAACGAAGCGCGCGTTGCTTTCGTCGCCGCCCTCGGTGCCGGCATATTGGACCAGCGAATAATCGGCGATTTTATCGTTGCCGACGGGTTCGATGCGCCCGCCGATCAGATGGCCCTCGCCGTCCGCATGCGCGCCCTTCAGCCGCTGCGGCCGCCAGTTCTTCAAGCCACCGCCCAGCCGCAGCGGGCTTTTGCCGAACTGCGCCCCATAGACGCTGCGCGAGATGGTGAAATCGGGATGGGCGTCCATGTAATGGATGCGCCCGTCGGCCTCGACCCGATAAACGATCCCGACATGGCCGTTGATGTCGTAGATCACCGTGCCGGGGCGGATCGATCCGGGCGCAATCGCCGGGGAATAGAAATCCGCCAACGGACCGGCTTTTTGTCCGGCGTCGGTGCGATAGCTGGCGGAGGTCACCTCGTCGAGCAACAAGCGCAAAGCGCCCGGCCCGTCGATGCCGGCCCCGCGGTCGATCAGCGCGCGCCGTCCGGCCGGCCGGTTGGATTGTTTGCTGTGGCGCAAATCCCCGCCCCGGCCGGACACCCAATCGACATAGGAAAACGGCAGGCCGTTCTTCCAGGCGTAATAGCCGCGCAACAGATACGGCCACTTGGCGCAATCGGCATCGATATCGACGAAGCGTTTGTCGGTCGCCCGGTACGGATTGGCAGGATCGCGCAAGCAGCTTTGCGCCGACGAACAATTGCTTGCCCCGATGGCGGCGACGAAACGGGAAAACCCGGCTTCGTCTTCGGCGCTCCAGCTATCCTTGGTCACGCGCCAGGAACCGGATGCCTGCGCCGCCGCCAGACACACCATCACCCCCAGGACTGCCGCCAGCCGCCACATCCGGCAACGCTCTAAGCACCGCGCAACAATGTCAAGCATGCCCCGCCGAAATTGCCGGCGCACGAAGAGAAGGCAGGGCCAAAGAGATAAGGCGAAAATATGGTCGAAAAACCACAGCAGGCGGCTAAAAACGGTCGCACGAAGCCGGTGCGGCATGCCTGGCACGATAATTTTATACAATATATACAATATGTTACTCGATATTCGGCAAGAAACTCCCTTGCATGGACTCCAAGGTGAAAGATCGTGACATCTTTGCGAATTTCCATTATGTAACTCGCACACAGAGAGCCAAAAAGGCCTCCAGAAAAGAACGGCCAAGTTCGGGGAGAGTTACCGCAAATCTTTGCGGAAGAAGGGCCGGGTTTTTACCCGGCCTTTCTCGTTCTCAAGGGCATATCGACCGATACGGCGCCCGCCCCTTTTTTTGCCGGCGATACGGCGGGTAAGCACATGTTCGAGAAAATCTTCGGGCCGGCGGCGCGCGACGCGCGGGTGACGCGCGAAATCATCGGCGGCATCACCACCTTTCTCACCATGGCCTACATCATGTTCGTCAATCCCCACATTCTGGGGATGGCGGGCCTGGACAAGGACGCGGTATTCGTCGCCACCTGTATTGCCACCGCCGCAACCACGGCGATCATGGGCCTTTACGCCAAGCTGCCGGTAGCGCTGGCCCCCGGCATGGGGCTGAACGCCTATTTCGCCTTCACCGTGGTGCCGGCGTTCGGCGGCGACTGGCGCTTGGCGCTCGGCTGCGTTTTCCTCGCCGGCATTCTGTTCGTAGCGATTTCGATTTCACCGGCGCGCGAATGGCTGATCAACGCCCTGCCCAAAAGCATGAAGCTGGCGATCGCTTCGGGGATAGGATTTTTTCTGGCGCTGATCGGGTTGGAAAGCGCCGGGATCGTGGTCGGCAGCCCTACGACGCTGGTCGATGTCGGCAACCTGGCCGATGCCAAGGTGCTGATCGCGGCGCTCGCCTTCGTCGTCATCTTCGCGCTGGCGGCGCGGAAAATCGTCGGCGCGGTCTTGATCGGCATACTGGTCGCAACCTTTGCCGCCGTAGCGCTGGGGCTGACCCACATCGATGGCGTGGCCGGGCTGCCGCCGTCGATCGCACCCACCTTCCTGGCCATGCATTTTACCGGCGCACCTGAAATCGCCATCGCCACCGCGGTGTTCGTGTTTCTGCTGATCGAAATGCTGGATACCTCGGGCACGCTGACCGCCGTGGCCCATCAAGGCGGTCTGCTCGAAGCCAACGGGCGCTTGAAGAACGCAAAGCGGGCGCTGACCTGCGATGCGCTCGGCACCATGATCGGCGCCTCGCTGGGAACCTCGCCGGTGACCGCCTATATCGAAAGCGCCGCCGGCATTCAGGCCGGCGCCAAGACCGGGCTGGCCGCGGTGGTGGTGGCGATCTTGTTCCTGCTCAGCCTGTTCTTCGCGCCCTTGGCCGGGGCGGTGCCGGCCTTCGCCACTGCGCCCGCGCTGATCTTCGTCGCCGCGTTGATGACCAGGGGCCTTAAAGAAATCGACTGGGACGACCTAACCGAAGCCGCCCCCGCCCTCATCACCGCACTGGCGATCCCCTTCACCTATTCGATCGCCGCCGGCATCGGCATCGGCTTCATCGCCCATACCGCGATCAAGCTGGTTTCCGGCCGCTGGCGCGAAGTAAACCTCGCCGTCGCCGTGATCGCCGTTCTGTTCGCGGCAAAAGTGGCGATCGGATAGAGCAAAGCGCGAAAAAGCGAACACGCTTTCGTTGCTCTTACTCCTTGTTTTGTCGCAATTTTGCGCGCAAAACCGATTCCACTTTTGCGCTCGTTGCTCTAGTGTCGTGGTCTCGAAGTTCGTTTTATTCTCTATATCGGCACAGGTAACGAACTTCGAAACAGAAACGACACTAGCACCAATAGGTTGGCTAGTGTCCTTTCGATTCCGAAATTCGAAAAATGTCGATATCAGGTGTAACGAATTTCGGAATCGGGACACTAGCGATCCTTGTCGGATTGGCGCCCGGATACCGTCTCGTCGTTGCATTCCGCATGCGAAGCCGCCGCCCCGACACATGCATCCGCCGTGTTGCGCCTGCGGGTGAGAGCCTCCCGCGGCGTCTCCTTGACGTCTTGTGCCGTCGGCCAGTGCTGCGGGTTGCGTATCGTGCTTTCGGAATCGAAAATCGAACCGTCGATGATCGCGCCCATCAGTCCGAAAATCCCCCCCGGCACCACCATCGGCTGCTGACTGCGCACGGCTTCGCGGCGCCAACCGTCGGCCGACCTCACATATGGATGCGGAACCATTACCAGCGATCCGCGCAAATCGGCGACGAAACCGCCGCGCCGCGCACACTTGCCGCGTTCCTCTTCTGTCAACCGGTGCCAGTTGTCAGGCGCACAGGAAAACAACGCCCGTCCCAGCGCCAGCCGCCCTTCTTCCGTCGAAATCGACGATTGCGGTCCGAGCTGTCGAAGCACCGACGGCGGCAAAACGTACCAATACGAAGCGCCGCCGCCGCTCTCTTGCGTTCGTTTCGGCTTCGTTGTTTCGCCGGCGGCTGTAAGAATCAGTACGGCTTCCTGCGGCGGCTCATCTCGGCGATAGAAATGGGGGATGGCTAAGATAAACGCGGCGATAAAACCGAAATGCAGCAATACGACAACCGCGAGATTGCCCCATCTTCCAATTCGCACCGATCGCCGCGGTCGCACAAAATCCATGCAGAGCAAACTCTATGGTTTGACCGCACGCCCCCATGCCTGCACCGAAGCGGTCGTTTCAAATCAATGCGCCAATGCCCCACGAAAGCCGCGCAAAGGAAAATATGCCGCCCTCTCTGCCGGGAACGGCTCCGGAGAAGGCCATCGGCTCCAAAGCGGGCACGCATGGCGGACCGCCACGATGGACGCGCGCATGTTAGGCCGCGCATGCCGGCAAGCCAATGAATAGTGCGTCATAAACAAAAAACCCCGCCGGATTTCTCCGACGGGGTTAATGTGTGAAGGCGCCCTACGCTTTCGATGCGTAAGGAATTCAGCTTCTGTCCTTGGCAGGACTGGCGACGACCGACTCTCCCGCGGCTTAGGCCGCAGTACCATAGGCGCTGGAGGCTTTAACGGCCGAGTTCGGAATGGGATCGGGTGGAATTCCTCCGCCAGGATCACCAGTCCGGCTAAAGACAGAAGCTGAAGATACGACACTTGAAAGACAAATTATGTCTGGCCTTGTTTCCAGACATGAAACGAAGTGCTGGCAATCAAGCCAATCGAGCGATTAGGACCAGTAAGCTCAACGCATCGCT
>DBTZ01000049.1:204209-218224 GCA_002307315.1 Alphaproteobacteria bacterium UBA1303 | reverse complement strand
CGGTTTTCCGATAAAATGCGCGACCGATACGTCAAGCCGCAAGCCAGGAAACCTGCCGGTGTGCGTCGTCCGTCTTCCGGCCGGGGTGCGCCGGGGAAAAAGCGCTTTACCGCGAGGTTAGGCGACAGCGGCGACCTTCTGTTTCGTTCGGTCGCGCGTCTTATTCGAAATCCGACAGTTCCCTTTCGAAGACGTGCTCACGAGGGTGCCGCGCATGATTTCGTCAGCACACATCGAGTTGTCGTCACCGGGCGGAATGACGCTGTTGCTGGCTTTGGCGGCTGCAGCGCTCGCCGCCTGGTCGTTTCTTCTCGGCCCCGGCGGTTACGCGCCGGGCGAGATGTGGCACGGCCTGATCGACGGGCAGGGCGCCGCCGGCATCGTCGCCCGCGAGATCCGCCTGCCGCGCGCCGCACTTGGTTTTCTGGTCGGTGCCGGCTTGGGCGGCAGCGGCGCGGCGCTGCAAGGGCTGTTTCTCAATCCGCTGGCCGAGCCGGGGGTAACCGGCGTTTCGCCCGCCGCCGGATTGGGCGCGGTGTGTGCGCTTTATTTCGGTCTTGCCGCGGCGTATCCGTTGGCGCTGCCGGCCTGCGCGGCGACGGGCGCATTGATCGCCGCCGGGGTTCTCTTTGCACTGTCGCGGCTGGGGGCCGGCTCGGTATCGCTGATTCTCGCCGGCGTGGCGTTGTCGAGCCTTGCCACTGCGCTGACCGCCTTGGCGCTCAGCCTGTGCGGCAATCCCTACGCCTTGAGCGAGATGGTGCTGTGGTTGATGGGGTCGATTAAGGACCGCACCATGAGCGACGTCGGCTACGCGCTGCCGATGATCGTCGCCGGGATCGGTTTGCTCGTCATGTCCGCTCGCGGGCTCGATGCCATGTCGCTCGGCGAAGAAGCCGCCGCCAGTCTCGGCATCGATGTCGTGCGGTTGCGCGGCAAAGTCATCCTCGGCGTGGCGCTCGCCACCGGTGCGGCCACTGCGGCGGTCGGATCGGTCGGTTTCGTCGGACTGGTGGTGCCGCACCTGTTAAGGCCGTTTTGTGGCTATCGGCCGGCGCGGTTGATCCTTCCTTCGGCGCTCGGCGGGGCGGTGCTGGTTCTGGCCGCCGACACCGTGCTTCGGTTGATCGCGCCCGACGGCAAGCTGCTGCTCGGCGTCGCCACCGCCATGCTCGGCGCGCCGTTCTTTCTTTGGCTGATTTTCAAGATCCGGGGGCGGGGATGAACGCCGTCGTATTCGAAAACGTATTGGTGCGGTTCGGTGGGCGCGTGGCGCTGGACCGGGCGAGTCTGAATATCCGCAAGGGGGAGATTACCGGCATCGTCGGCCCCAACGGTGCCGGCAAGACCACGCTGTTGCGCGCCGCGCTGGGATTGGTGCCGGCGGGCGGATCGATCCGCATACTGAACGAGCCGCTGGGGCGCTGGCCGCGGCGGATGCTCGCCCGGGTTTGCGCCTATCTGCCCCAGGGCGGCGAGGCGCGCTGGCCGATGACCGCGTTCGACGTCGTCATGCTGGGGCGGCTACCGCATCTGAAGCCGTTCGCCGCGCCGGCGCCGGCGGATGCGGCGGCGGCGCTGACGGCGCTGGCGCGGTGCGACGCCGAATCTTTCGCCGGCCGGCGGATGGACGAATTATCGTCGGGCGAGCGGGCGCGAGTGCTGGCGGCGCGGGCGCTGGCGACCGGTGCCGGCATTCTGTTGGCCGACGAGCCGGCGGCGTTTCTCGATCCCGCCCATCAGTTGAAGCTGTTGCGGCTGTTGCGCGAAGAGGCGGCGCGCGGCGTCGCCGTGGCGGTAACGCTGCACGATCTTTCTCTGGCGGCGCGCCACTGCGATCGTCTGATTGTACTTGAAGGCGGCCGCATCGCCGCGGCGGGCGAGCCGGCCGCGGCGCTGTCGGACGAGGTGCTGGCGAAGGTGTTTTCGGTGGTGGCGATGCCGGGCGATGTGCGGATGTCGGCCGGCTTTAAGCTGATTTAATTGGCAATCGGCGGCCGTTTCGGGTGAAGTAATCCGGCGGTTTTCGCGCTTAAGGAGGTTCGTATGGCCAAGCACGGGCACGATGACGATTACGACAAGACGCTGCGTTTGTTGCAGATCGAACTGGTGAAGCTGCAGCGCCATCTGATCGAAACCGGGGCGCGGGTGCTGGTGATCTTCGAGGGCCGCGACGGTGCCGGCAAAGACGGTTCGATCAAGCGTCTGATCGAGCATATGAGCCCGCGCGATACCCGCGTGCATGCGCCGGCGAAGCCGTCGAGCCGCGAGGCGGGCGAGTGGTATTACCAGCGTTTCGTGCCGTTTCTGCCGGCGGTCGGCGAGTTCGTGGTGTTCAACCGCTCTTGGTACAATCGCGCCGGAGTAGAAAGGGTGATGGGGTTCTGCCGGCCCGAACAGGTCGAGGATTTCTTCGAAACCGTGGTGCCGTTCGAGAAGATGCTGGTGCGCGACGGGATCCTGTTGCGCAAATTCTATCTCGACATCGACAAAGCCGAACAGAAGAAACGCCTGGAGGCGCGCAAGGACGATCCGCTCAAGCAGTGGAAAATCTCTCCGGTCGACGAATCCGCGATAAAGAAATGGAAGCCCTATTCGTTGGCGCGCAACGAAATGCTGGTGCGCACCGGCCATCGCGATGCCCCCTGGAATGTGGTTAAGGCCGACGACAAGAAGGCGGCCAGGCTGGCGATCATTCGCGATTTGCTGGAGGGTTTTTGCTATCCCGGCAAGGATGCCAAGCTCGTTCGTCCCGATCGCGGGCTGGTTTTCGAGTGGTCGGAGGGGAAGCGGGGCCGCCTCGCACCATGATCACCGTTCGGGCGGCTAGCGCTCGAATGGCGGGCGGTACGGCGACAATATGCGTCATCATTACCGATCGTTTCGGTGTTGCCGCTTGCGGCGGCCGGTATATTTGCCGTAAATCTGAAAACCGTAGATTACATGTCTGGAATATTTCGCATGCCCAAGAAGGGTAGCGGCGCAAAAAACAAGAAAAGAAGCATGGCGACGATTTACGACGTTGCCGCTCATGCAAAAGTATCGAAGACGACGGTTTCCCGGGTTGTTAACGGAGAAGCCAGTGTCAGTATCGAGACACGCGCCCGGGTCCACCGGGCGATCAAGGCGCTGCACTATATTCCCAACAAGGCGGCGCGCAGTTTGGCCAGCCAGGCCGAAGTGCGGATCGGCCTTTTGTACAACAATCCGTCGGTGGCCTATTTCAGCGAGCTCTTGATCGGCGCGCTCGAAGGCAGCGGCCGCAACGGCGCCCAGTTGGTGGTCGACAAATGCGATGTCGGCAATCCGGTGATCGCCCGTAAGGCCGCCCTCGATCTGGTGAAGACCGGCCTTAACGGCATGCTGCTCACCGCGCCGCTTAGCGGTTCGGCGGAATTGATCCGCGAGTTGACGGAGGAAGGCGTTTCGATCGTCGGCCTCGCGACCGGGCGGTTTCGCAGCGATATATCCTGCGTCGGCATCGACGATTATTTGGCTGCTTACGAGATGACCGGATACTTGATCGGTCTGGGACACCGGCGGATCGGTTTCGTCAAAGGCCATCCCAATCATACGTCCAGTCAGCAGCGGTTTCTCGGGTTTAAGGCGGCGCTACGCGACGCCGGTGCCGGTATTGCCCCGTCCGTCGTCGTGCAAGGGTTCAACAGCTATCGTTCGGGGCTCGATGCGGCCGATGCGTTGTTTGAATCGCGCGGCAAGGTGACGGCGGTTTTCGCCAGCAACGACGAAATGGCGTCGGCCGTGCTGTCGGTCGCCCATCGCAAGGGCATGGTGGTGCCGCAAGATCTGTCCATCGTAGGGTTCGACGACACGGTTGCCAGTTCGACATGGCCGATGCTGACCACGGTACGTCAGCCGATTTCGGAAATCGCCGCCAAGGCGATCGAGACCATCGTTAAGAATTGCCGCCTCATGCGCGCCGGTACCCGCGTCAAACCGCAGAATTTCCTCATTTCCCATTCGCTGGTCTTGCGGGAGTCGGCGGCGGCGCCGCCGCCGGGGTGAGGCTGCCGCGGCCCGACAGCGATCTTTCGCCATCGCCGTCGATTCTTCGCGCCAGGACGTCGGGCGGCGAGACAGGGGCACGGTCTTGTGATGCGGAAAACGCCGCAGAATAACAATATTTTCTTGACCGGCAATCGGAGGCAGCATAAAAGTGGGAGCGCTACCAGTAAAGCGGAAGTCCCCCTTGTGTGCGAGAGCCGGGGCGCGTAGCCGACGCGGGCAATCGTTCTGCGAACGCGGGTAGGTCGGCAGCGAAAAACACGCGTTCGGGTAAGTCGGGAAAGCACTCGTTGTCATCGTCGCGCCAGAAAGATGTGCCGGACTTTCCCTTCCGATGTCGGCCCCGCAAACCGGGGCGGCGTACCGTCTGAATTCTCATTCACACAAGACGGGCGGTGCCGATTTTCGAAGACGCGCCGGCCGTCGATTTGGAAAACGAGTTGAAAATAGTGATGGCTAAAGACACCGACAATAAGATTTCCGCGGCGACGCGCCTTGGGCAGCGTTCGCTATCGAAGCTCAAACCCGATGTTGCGGTTCCGACCTACGACCGCGGCAGCGTCGGCGTCGGCATCGTGCATTTCGGTCCCGGTGCGTTTCACCGCGGCCACCAGGCCTGCTACATCGATACGTTGCTGGCCGGCGATCCGCGCTGGGGCATTTGTGCGGCGGAGCTGAAGGGGCGCGGGCAGGCCGATGTGCTGCGGGAACAGGATTTTCTCTATACCGTAGCCGAATTGGAATTGCAGCCGCGCTATCGCATCGTCGGATCGATGAAGGAATATCTGGCCGCCGAAAGCGATGCCGGGAGCATTTTCGCCCGTCTGGTCGATCCGGCGGTGAAGCTGGTCACCTGCACCGTTACCGAAAAAGGATATTGTCTCGACGGCGCCGGCGGGGTCGATTTGAAGAACGCCGATATCGCCCACGATTTGGCCAACCCGCATGCGCCGTCCAGCTTGGTCGGTTGGATCGCCGAGGGGTTGCGCCGCCGCCGCGCCGCCGGTCTCAAGCCGTTTATCGCCATGAGTTGCGACAACGTCGCCGGGAACGGACACAAGCTACGCAAGGCGGTCATCGGCTTGGTCGAGGCTGCGGGCGAAAAGGATCTCGCCGCCTGGATCGCCGACTCCGTGCGCTTTCCCTGCACTATGGTCGACAGCATCACGCCGGCCGCCAATGACGAGTTGAAGCGCAGCGTTGCCGCCGCTACCGGGCTGTACGACGAAGCGCCGGTCCATCGCGAGAAGTTCCAGCAATGGGTTGTCGAAGACATTCTGGGGGCGGACGGTCCCGATCTGGCGCGCGTCGGCGCCGACATGACCCGCGACGTCGAAGCCTACGAGCACGCCAAACTGCGGCTGCTGAACGGCGCCCATTCGACGCTGACCTATATCGGGCTGTTGAAGGGCTGCGTCTCGGTCGATAAGGCGATGGCGGAGGCCGATCTGGCCCGCTTCGTCGAGGAAATGATGCGCCAGGATGTCGTCGCCACCTTGCGTCCGGTGGCCGGGTTCGATTTCTCCGACTACATTTCGGCGATTCTCCAACGTTTCCGCAATCCGGCGTTGACCCATCTCCTGTATCAGATCGCTTCGGACGGCACTCAGAAGCTGCCTTACCGGATTCTCGACGTCATCGCCGATGCGCTGGCCGCCGGCCGGCCGATCGTGCGGCTGGCGGTTCCGGTCGCCGCTTGGATGCGTTTCGTTAGGCGCGAGGCCAACGAGGGCCGCAAATTCGCCGATCCCATGAGCGATACGCTGATCGAAATCGGCAAGAGTTGCACCGGTCAGGCCGCGGCCGATCTACCGCGCTTCTTCGCGCTCGAAACGGTATTCAAACCGGCGCTGGTCAAGGATCCGCGCTTCGTTTCCGAAGTTGCCAAAGCCTATGATCGCATCGGCGGGGGAACCTATTTCCCCGCCTGACGGCGAGGGGGGTAGGCGTATCGACGATACCGATAACGAAAAAACCACCGCTTTTCATAAGCGGTGGTTTTCTTTTGGAAGGATAGAATTTAGTCGTCCGTGAAAAAGTCCTTCGGCCTAAAGGCCTCAGTGTACTTTTTCACGATATTATAGGGCCATCCCTCGTTTGAAGCGGTTCTGCACTCGGGGTTGACGTTTTTCCCCGCCCTCGGGGCGAGCGTAAGCCGCCCCGAGGACGGCCGGTTTTGCAGGATTTCCGGCTGTTCGCCGGATAATCCTGCAAAACGAAAACAATCGAAAAACGAGCGCCGGGTCGCCCCAAGCGAGTTTTTTTCTTACGTTTCAATTGTGAAAAAGTGCCAAAGCGCAGCGAGGGACTTTTTCACAGGCAACGATTTAGCGCGTTTGACTGGCCCTGATGCCCACCATCAGCCCGCGCAGTTCGGCCAAGCCCCGCATCCGGCCGATCGCCGAATAGCCGGGGGTGATGGTCGACGCCTTGGCGAGGTCGTCCATCATGACGTGGCCGTGGTCGGGGCGGAAGGCCAACTGCCAATCCTCGCGGCCTTCGGCTTTACGGCGGTCCATTTCGGCGAACAGGGTTTTGACCAGTTCCGGCATGTTGACCGACCCTTCCAGATGGTTGGCCTCGAAGAACGAACCGTCGGGCAGGCGCTGGGTCGAGCGCAGATGAACCGCGTTGATGCGCGGGCCGAAGCGTTTGGCCATCGCCACCAGATCGTTCTTGGGGTTGGCGCTGAACGAACCGGCGCATAAACATAAACCGTTCGCCGGGCTGTCCACCATCTTGAGGACTTTCTCGACATGCTCGGCGGTGGAGACGATGCGCGGCAGGCCGAGCACCGGGAAGGGCGGGTCGTCGGCATGTACGGCAAGGCGCACGCCGGCCTCTTCGCACGCCGGTACCACCGCTTCGAGGAACCTCGCGTAGTTGGCGCGAAGTCCGTCCTCGTCGATCTTCTCGTATTTTGCCAGCATGGTGCGGATATCGTCGATCTTCAGCCCCATCTTGCAGCCGGGAAACACGTCGATGATGCTCTGGATGAATTCCTCGCGTGCCGGATCGTCCAGGTCGGACCACCACGCTTTGGCGCGTTCCAACTGTTCGGCGGTAAAGTCGGCTTCGGCGCCGGGGCGCTTCAGCGCGTAAACTTCGAAAGCGGCGAAGCGGATGGGGTCGTAGCGCAGTGCCTCGGCCCCGTCGGGCAGGATGTAATGCATGTCGGTGCGAATCCAGTCGAGCACCGGCATGAAATTGTAGATCACGGTACGGACGCCCTCGGCCCCGAGATTGCGGACGGTCTGGGCGTAGTTGGCAAACAGCGTCTTGAGATCGCCCGAGCCGGTACGGACGTCTTCATGCACCGGTACGGATTCGACGGCGTTCCACTTCAGGCCGGCCGCCTCGACAATGTCGATGCGTTCGCGGATGGCCTCGCGCGGCCATAAGTCGCCGTAGGGGATTTGGTGCAGCGAGGTGAACACCGCCGTGGCACCGGTCTGGCGGATGTAGCTGAGCGGTACGGTGTCGTTGGGTCCGTACCAGCGGAAGGATTCTTCCATCAATGGCTGCATGTTCGTCCTCATATTGCTTCGGGTAATCCTACACTGGTCGCGCCCGGCGGCAAGGCCGCGACCAAGCCGACGGCTTCCTTGTCCGCTTGCGCCGCCACCGCTTGCCATACGACACGTTGTCGCTTATCGGTAGCGCTCCCATCTTTAGGAAATACACGCTTTTTTGTTGGAGCGTCCACTGGCAGTTACGGCAGATAAGGCTTAACTTTAGAGGTGCGGCGCCGATGCCGCAACCACCCGGAGAGTATGGATGAATATGCGGCGTTTGCTCCACGCACTGTTGGCGTTGTTCGGCTTCTGCACGCTGGCGACAGCCGCCGCCGCCGAGGACGGCTACGATCTCTGGCTACGCTATGTGCCGGTGGAAAAGCCCTATCTGGTGCCGTATCGGGCGGCGACGAGCGAACTGGTGACGGCCGATGCCTCGTCCGTTGCCGCGGCGGCCGGCCGGGAATTGGCTGCCGGGCTGACCGGTCTTACCGGTCGCAAAATTGTCGTGAGCGATACTATCCGCAAAAGCGGTGCCGTGCTGTTCGGCACCCCGGCGCATTCCAAGACCATTGCCGCGTTGCGCCTGCCGCTCGAAGGCTTGGGGCGGGACGGGTACGTCATCAAGTCGGCGACGCTGCGCGGCCGCAAGCTTACCGTGATCGCCGCAAACGACGACATCGGCGTGCTTTACGGCGCGTTCCGTTTCTTGAAACTGATGCAGACCCGTCAGCCGCTTACCGGCCTCGACATCCGCGAGGCGCCGAAGGTCCAGTACCGGCTGCTCGACCATTGGGACAATCTCGACCGCAATATCGAACGCGGCTATGCCGGCTTCTCGATCTGGGATTGGCAGAAGCTGCCCGACTATAAGGACCCGCGCTACACCGCTTATGCCCGCGCCAACGCTTCCCTCGGCATCAACGGCGCGGTGCTCAACAACGTCAGCGCCCAGGCGGCGATCCTGACCCCGCTTTATCTGAGGAAAGCGGCGGCGCTGGCCGAGGCATTCCGTCCCTACGGCATCAAGATCTATTTCACCGCGCGGTTCAGCGCTCCGATCGAACTGGGCGGCCTGAAAACCGCCGATCCGCTCGATCCGCAGGTTGCGGCGTGGTGGAAGGCCAAGGCGGACGAGATTTACCGCACTATCCCCGATTTCGGCGGCTTCCTGGTCAAGGCCAATTCGGAAGGCCAGCCGGGTCCGCAGGATTTCGGCCGCAACCACGCCGACGGTGCCAACATGCTGGCCGATGCCCTTGCGCCGCACGGCGGCATCGTGATGTGGCGGGCCTTCGTCTACGCCAACGATCCCAAGATGGATCGGGTCAAGCAGGCCTATAACGAATTCGTGCCGCTCGACGGCAAATTCCGCGACAACGTGGTGGTGCAGGTCAAGAACGGGCCGCTCGATTTCCAGCCGCGCGAGCCGATCAGCCCGCTGTTCGGCGCGATGAAAAAAACTCCGCTGGCGATGGAGTTCCAAATCACCAAGGAATATCTCGGCTTCGCCACCCATTTGGTCTATCTCGGCACACTGTGGCAGGAGGTGCTGCACGCCGACACCTTCGCCAACGGCCCCGGCTCAACCGTGGCCAAGGCGATCGACGGCAGCTTGTTCGGCGGCAAGCCGACCGTGATGGCCGGCGTCGCCGACGTCGGTACCGACCGCAACTGGTCGGGCTCGATCTTCAACCAGGCGAATTGGTACGCCTACGGCCGGCTGGCCTGGAACCCGGAAGATTCGGCCCGCGCCATCGCCAAGGACTGGGCGGCGATGACCTTCACCGCCGATCCCAGGTTCGTCGGCCCTGCGGTGGACATCATGATGCGCTCGCGCGAGGCGGCGGTGGATTACATGACGCCGCTCGGTCTCGCCCACCTGATGGGGACCGGTCATCACTATGGCCCGGCACCCTGGGTGGACGATGCCGGCCGCGCCGACTGGAATCCGGTCTACTATCACCGCGCCGACGACGCCGGCATCGGCGTCGAGCGCACCCAGGCGGGCAGCGATGCGATCGCTCAATACGCGCCGCCGTTGGCCGCGCAATACGAGGACATCGCGCGTACCCCGGATACGCTGCTCTTGTGGTTTCATCATGTGTCGTGGGACTATAAAATGAAGTCCGGCAAGACGCTGTGGGACGAACTGGTGACGCATTACGACCACGGCGTTGCGGAAGTGGCACGGATGCACGCCGAATGGCAGAAGCTGAAGCCTTACGTCGATGCCGAGCGCTTCGAGATGACCGACCGGTACCTCGCCATTCAGGAAAATGAAGCCAAATGGTGGCGCGACGCCTGTATCGCCTATTTCCAGACCTTCTCGAAGCGTCCGCTGCCGGCCGGCAGCCCGGTCCCGGAGCATCCGTTGTCCTACTATCAGGGTTTGAAGTTTCCCTACGCTCCCGGCGTGGCGCGTTAACGGTTGAGTGCCGGTGTTGAGGCGGCGGGTTTTTCGGTTGCCCTTTGGTAGCGCTAACATTAACATGCCCCCGGAATTCGGGTTCATTGGCCTAAGTGGCGGGCAAGGGGCGGCAGGACGGCCGGCGTCGTGTGTCGGTTAGTTGTCGCAACGGTCGGTCGTTTTTGGCATGATCGGCGAAACGGATTGCGCTCATAACAAGATAGCCGGCCGATAGTGCCTGGCAGAGGGGAAGTGGACAAATGACCCAGAAATTACCGATTACCGAGAAGGTAGGTTACGCACTCGGCGACATGGCGGCGAACTTCGTCTTCCAGGCCATGATCGCCCTGCAATTGGATTTTTATACCCATACCTTCGGCCTTTCGGCCGGCGAGGCGGGAACCCTGTTTCTGGTGGTGGGCTTGGCCGTGGCCTGCCTCAACCCGGTGATGGGCATGATCGCCGACCGCACCGTGAGCAAATGGGGCAAGTTCCGGCCCTGGATTTTGTGGACGGCGTTGCCGTTCGGCATCATCGGCGTTCTGACTTTCACCACGCCGGACATCGGCCCCACCGCGAAGCTGATCTACGCCTGGGTCACCTACGTTCTCCTCAGGGTCATCTATGTCGTCAACAACGTGCCGTACGCTTCGCTGACGGCGGTGATGACCGAAGATCCCGACGAGCGCACCAGCATTTCGTCCTATCGCCAAATTGCCGCCAATTCGGCCGGCTTCATCATCGCCTCGCTGGCCATTCCGATGGTCAAGTATTTCGGCGGCGGCAACGACGCGCTGGGCTATCAGCTTACCATGGGCCTGTTGTCGGCGGTAAGCGTGGTGTTCTTCATCATCACCTTCCTTAGCACCAAGGAACGCATCCAGCCCAATCCCGAACAGAAATCCTCGCTCCGTCAGGACATGGCCGATCTGTTCGCCAACAAGCCGTGGGCCATCCTGTTCCTGGTGACGACGTTCTACTTCATCGCCATTCTGATCCGCGGCAACGTCATGCTGCCGTATTTCCGCTTCGTGGCGAACAACGTCGACATGTTCGCCTGGTTCAACGGTTTCGGCCTGGCCGCGCTCTTGGTCGGCGTCGCCCTGTCCACCGCGGTTTCGGTGCGTTTGGGCAAGCGCGAATTGTTCATTTTGTCGATGGTTCTCTCCGGCTTGTTCTCGATGGTGCTGTACGTTCTGCCGGCGGGCAACAGCACGCTGATCGTCGGAGCGGAAGTGGTGCGCCAGTTCTCCTTCGGTCTTTCGGGCCCGATCCTGTGGGCGATGATGGGCGATGTCGCCGACTACGGCGAATGGAAGACCGGACGGCGGGCGTCGGGCACGGTGACGTCCGCCGTGGTGTTTGCGCTGTGGGTCGGCATCGCGCTGGGCGGCGCCATCGCCGGCTGGCTGTTCTCGTACTACGGCTTCGTGTCCGAAGCGGCGGTACAGACGCCGGGCGCGCAGGGCGGCATTCTCCTGACCGGCAGCATCTTCGCCGGCTTGGCCTTCCTGGTTGCGGCCGCGCTTTTGTTCCTCTATCCGCTGTCGCGCGAGAAGAACAAGGAAATCGCCGCCGAACTGACCGAGCGGCGCAAGTCGTTCGCCACCAAGGCCTGATTATCTTTCGATGCAAGAGCCCGGCGATGCCGGGCTCTTTGCCGTCCGCCATAACTAAAACCCAATCCATGTTTCGAGGTCTCCCATGAAAAATCGCCGTACTCTCAGTTGTCCGATCGGTTTTAACGCCCAGCATTCCCCGATGGGCGCATTCATGAGCTTCACCTGCGGTAACCCCGGCACGCGGGGCGGCATCGGCCTGCAGATCGGCCAGCCCGGCGATCAGGAATTGTTCATCGGCGTGATCGACGGCGACCGTTTCAGCAACGTGCCGCTGAAGTGTCTGCCGTTCTTCGTCGGCGCCGCCAGTAACCAGGCCGAGAACTTCATGGTCGAGCAGGCCGGTCCGTCGGAGCAGAACGTGCGTCCCGATGCGGTTCCCTTCGACCCCAAGGAGATTTCCCGCTGCTACGGCTGGGCCTCCGACAACTGGCAGGCCGGCGATCTGACCTTTACCGTCTATTCGCCGTTCGGGGCGATCCCCGACCCGGACAAGGCGTCCAAGAAAGAGATGCGCGAAGGGTTGCTGCCCGCGGTGGTGGCCGAACTCGTGGTGGACAACACCAAGGGAACCAAGCCCAAGACCGGCATCTTCGCCTTGAACTATCCCCATCCCGGTCCGCGCATGATCACCGACGATCTGGGCGCTGGCCGCATCGGCTTCGGCTGCCGGCGCGGCGAGGGCGTGGCGGTCGAAGTGATCGACATGGTCGGCGGCGCCAAGGCCGAAGCCTTCGGCTTCATGCGCTGGTCGGCGACCGACGGCATCCGCGAGAAGTTCAATCCGGTGCATCTGTTGGGCTCGTGCCCCGGCGTCGGCTTCGAAGTGCCGGCGGGCAAGGCCTACAAGATGGTGCTGGCCATCGGTTCGTATCTCGAAGGCTATCAGACCACCGGGCTGGACGGAAAATATCTCTATACCCGCTATTTCGACGGTCTGTCCGACGTGCTTTCCGCCGCGCTCGATGCCGCGCCCAAGCTAGTCGCCAAGGCCGAGGCGCTGGACGACGAGTTGGAGGCTGCCAAGCTTTCCGCCGATCAGAAGTTCCTGATCGCCCACGCCACCCACAGCTACTACGGCAGCACCCAGTTGCTGGAAATCGAAGGCAAACCGTTCTGGGTGGTGAACGAGGGCGAATACTGCATGATGAACACCCTCGATCTGTCGGTCGACCATGTGTTCTGGGAACTCGACCGCAATCCGTGGGTGGTGCGCAATCTGCTGGACAGCTTCGCCGCCAAATACAGCTATACCGACGAGATCAAGTTCTACAAAGGCGAGTTCGCCGCCTCGGCCGAGCACATGGATCACGATCCGTCGCAGCCGCCGCCGCCGCCCGATGCCGCGCAACTGTCGCGGCCGTATCAAACCGGACCGGGCGGCATCAGCTTCTGCCACGACATGGGCGCGCACAACAACTTCGCCCCCAAGGGCCGGTCGAGCTACGAGCTGGCCAACCTCACCAGCACCTTCAGCTACATGACCCAGGAACAGCTCTGCAACTGGTTGTTGACGGCGGGATGCTATCTGGCCAAGACCGGCGACAAGTCGTGGCTCAAGCACAACCGCAAGATCGTCGAAGCCTGCCTCGACAGCATGGCCAATCGCGGCGGCGAGGTCGGGTTTGCCCAGTACGATTCGACCAAGACGGCCGGCGGTCAGGAAATCACCACCTACGATTCGCTCGACCATTCGCTGGCCCAAACCCGCAACAACGTCTACATGGCGGTGAAATGCTGGGCGAGTTATCGCGCTCTGGCGCTGATGTTCCGCGATCTGTCGGATAAGAAGGCGGAAGCCAAATGCCTGGCGCTGGCCGACAAGGTCGCCGGCTTCGTCGCCGATCAGGCGGTGGACGGCGTGCTGCCCGCCATCTTCGAAAAGGACAATCCCGGCTATGCCTCGCGCATCCTGCCGGCGGTGGAAGGCTGCGTCTATCCCTATTACTTCGCGACCACCGGCTATGCCGGCATCAAGCCGGAAGAGGTCTACGGCACGGATGCGGAGAAGCGGATGTTCGAAGCGTTGAAGGTTCACACCAGGACGCTGCTGCTCGACCCCGAGCACCGCAGCGTGTTCGCCGACGGCGGCATCAAGCTTTCTTCCACCAGCAACAATTCGTGGATGAGCAAGATTTCGATCTTCCTGCACGTCACCCGTAAGGTACTCGGCCTCGATGCCGACCCGAAGGTTGCGGCGGTCATCGCCAAGGCCGATGCGGCTCATGTCGGCTGGCAGGCGGTGGGCAGTTCCTATTGGGCCTGCTGCGATCAGATCGTTTCGGGCGAGGGCAAGGCCAGCCGTTACTATCCGCGCATCATCACATCCGCGTTGTGGATGAGCTGAACCGAAGGGACGAAAGAAAAATGCAGGTGAAGTCGATCTGTTCGCGGATTTTGCTCTCTGCTGCGTTGACGGCGGCCGTGGCGGGCGTCGCGGCCGCC
>DBTZ01000049.1:203594-203958 GCA_002307315.1 Alphaproteobacteria bacterium UBA1303 | reverse complement strand
GGCGGGCGTCGCGGCCGCCCAGCCGCCCGCCACGCTGCGGAGTGCGTACCAGGGCAAGTTCGTCGTCGGCGCCGCCATCAATGCGGCGCAGATAAGCGGACGCGATGCCCAGGGCGCTGGCATCGTGGCGGCCGAGTTCAGTTCGATCACGCCCGAAAACGTCCTCAAATGGGAGGCGGTCCATCCCCAGCCGGGCGGGTACAATTTTTCCCTGCCCGATGCGTACGTCGACTTCGGCGTCAAGCATCATATGTACGTCGTCGGTCACGCCCTGGTGTGGCATCAGCAGACGCCGGCCTGGGTGTTCCGCGACGATGCCGGCAAGCCGCTGACCCGCGAGGCGCTGCTCGCCCGCCTGCGCGAG
>DBTZ01000049.1:159686-203222 GCA_002307315.1 Alphaproteobacteria bacterium UBA1303 | reverse complement strand
CATCATCGGCGAGGACTTCATCGCCAAGGCGTTCGAATACGCCCATCAGGCCGATCCGAAAGCCGAACTGATCTACAACGACTACAACATTGAGAACGAAGCCAAACGCAACGGCGCCATCGCCATGATCGCCAAGCTGAAGGCGGCGGGCGTGCCGGTGACCACCGTCGGCATCCAAGGGCACGGCGATTTGACCTGGCCGAGCCTCGAGCAGTTGGATGCGACGATCGCCGCCTTTGCCAAGCTCGGCGTGAAGGTCGCCGTTACCGAACTCGACGTAGACGTGCTGCCGCCGGCGACGGCGCAGCAGACCGCCGAAATTTCGCTGCATGTCGCGCGCGATCCGGCGCTCGATCCGTATACGAACGGATTGCCCGAGGCGGTGCAGCAAAAGCTCGCCCAGCGCTATGCCGCCCTGTTCGGCGTCTTTCTCAAACACCCCGGCGTGTTCAACCGCGTCACCTTGTGGGGCGTCACCGACGCCGGTTCGTGGAAGAACGATTGGCCGGTGTTCGGCCGCACCGACTATCCGCTGCTGTTTGGCCGCGATGGCAAGCCCAAGCCGGCATACGATGCGGTGATCAAGGAAGCCGGGCAGTAGCCCGGTTTTCCGGTCCCGGGTAAACTGCAGACCCTTCCAGTGCTTGACTTAAGCGCCGCGCGTTGTTGCGCGTTCTGCCGCAAGGCGCGCGCGAATTGCGCAGCGGGAGCTTGCGCCGCGCATAGCCCGAGGAATAAAAATGGCGCTCCCAACCGGAATCGAACCGGTGTTTCAGCCTTGAGAGGGCCGCGTCCTAGACCGCTAGACGATGGGAGCCAAGCCGGAAGATCACGGCTTATAGCGGGCAATCGCCCGAGATTTCAAGCACATTGCCGTCCCGGGAGGGGTCACTGCGGCGCGGTGGCGTGAACCCGGGCGACGACGTGGCCGTCTTCGAGGTCGATGATGTCGATCTCGTCCTGGGTGTCCGAGCGGACATGCAGGATCAGCCGGCCCGGCTGGGTTTCCGAATTGAGAATTTTGTACCCCGGCGCCAGCGACATCGACACCGCCTTTCCCGGCGGCGGTTTTGCCGCGGCCACGGGCGGTTGCGCCTTTTGCGCGTCGGATTTGGACGGTTGCATGATAATCCCGGTAATCAGGGCGCCTAACGCTGCGACGATCAGAAAACCGAGTATGATGACGACGACCAGCATCGGGCGGTACTTAGACTGCGTGATTTGGCCGAAAGGCGACGGATTGATGTCAGACACGAATTCCTCCGGTGGCGGGACGCTGCACCGCATCGAGGTAGGGGACGAGCATAAGGGATTCCGGCTCGACCGCTTCCTGGCGGGCGCATGTTCCGACATGAGCCGCTCGCGTTTGCGCCAGTTGATCGAACTGGGCGCGGTGACGCGAGCGGGAATCACCATAAAAGACCAAAACCATCGGGTCAAACCTGGAGAATGTTACATCGTCGCCATCCCCCCATTGCTGCCGGCGGTGCCGCAAGGCCAGGATATTCCTCTGAAAGTTGTGTACGAGGACGCCGATCTGATCGTGATCGACAAGCCGGCCGGGCTGGTGGTGCATCCGGCGGCTGGCAACCCCGACGGCACTCTGGTTAACGCCCTGATTCACCATTGCGGCGATTCGCTGCAAGGCCTCGGTGGTGAGGCGCGGCCGGGCATCGTTCACCGCCTCGACAAGGACACCTCCGGCCTGCTGGTCGCCGCCAAGAACGAGCGGGCGATGGGAAGCCTGGCCAAGCAGTTCGCCAACCACACCATCGAGCGGGCCTACACTGCAATCGTCTGGGGCTGTCCGCGCAAACCCGAAGGGCTGATCGAGACCCAGATCGGCCGCAATCCGTTCGACCGCAAGAAGATGGGGGTCTTGCGCGGCGGCGGCAAGGAGGCGCGTACCGGGTATAAGGTTATCGAGCGCTTCGGCGATCCGGCGAATGCTTTCGCCTCGCTGATCGAGTGCCGTTTGCAGACCGGCCGCACCCATCAAATTCGCGTACACTTGACCCATCTCGGCCACCCCTTGATCGGCGATCCGACCTATGGGCGGGCACACAGCTTGCCGCGCGCCCATGCGCCGGAAGAGGAACTGGCTTACCGGGCGGCGGCGGAATTTCCCCGTCAGGCGCTGCATGCTTGGCTGCTCGGCTTCCAGCACCCGTCCTTGCATAAGACCTTGCGCTTCGAATCCCCGTGGCCCGAGGACTTATCCAATATGATCGACGCCTTGCGCGGCTTGAAAAAATCCTGACGAACCCTACATGTTAGGCGGAAGACGGGGACTATCTCGTATCCTTAATCCCGGCCCCTTGCGGGCCATGCTACAGTGTTTTGCGTAACCGGACTTTGACCACGGGGAATAGCATGAGCGGCCGCGGGCTTCCTGCCCTAACCGGAGAAAGCGGACTGAAACGGTATCTTGCGGAGATCCGCAAGTTTCCGCTGTTGGCGCCGGAAGAAGAATACATGCTGGCCAAGCGCTGGAAGGAGCACGGCGATCCGCGCGCGGCGCACAAGCTGGTGACCTCGCATTTGCGCCTGGTGGCCAAGATCGCCATGGGCTATCGCGGTTACGGCCTGCCGGTTTCCGAAATCGTCGCCGAGGGCAATGTCGGCCTGATGCAGGCGGTCAAACGCTTCGAGCCGGAAAAGGGCTTCCGGCTTGCGACCTATGCGATGTGGTGGATCAGGGCTTCGATTCAGGAATTCATTCTGCGTTCGTGGAGTTTGGTGAAGATCGGCACCACCTCGGATCAGAAGAAGCTGTTCTTCAATCTGCGCAAGGCCAAAAGCAATATCGGCGCCATCGAGGAGGGCGATCTCAAGCCCGAGCATGTCACCGAACTTGCCGACAAGCTCGGCGTCTCCGCGCACGAGGTGGTGGATATGAACCGCCGCCTGTCCGCGCCCGATTCCTCGCTCAACGCGCCCTTGCGCTCCGAAGGCGAAAGCGAATGGCAGGACTGGCTGGCCGACGATGCCGAAAGCCAGGAAACCGTACTGGCCGAATCCGAGGAATACGGCGAGCGTAAGCAGTTGCTCGAGGCCGCCTTGGGCGAGCTTCCCGAACGCGAGCGCGAAATCCTCCGTGCCCGGAAATTGCAGGAGGAGCCGTCCACCTTGGAAGAGCTTTCCGCCCGCTTCGGCATTTCGCGCGAACGGGTGCGTCAGATCGAGGTGCGCGCCTTCGAACGCCTGCAGGAAAAGATGAAGGCGGCGCTCAAGGCCAAACGCGGCGCGCTGGGGTAACGCGGGCTACGCCCCCACCACGATCGCCCGGAAATCGGCGACGTTGGTGCGGGTGGGGCCGGTGATCAGCGCATCGCCCACTTTCGCAAAGAACCCGCCGCTGTCGTGCGCCTCCAATAATATCGCGGCATCGAGGTTTGCCGCGCGGGCGCGCGCCAATGTGTCGGGAAAGACGTAAGCCCCCGCGGCATCGGATGAGCCGTCGATGCCGTCGGTGTCGGCGGCCAGCGCGGAAATCGCGGGATGGCCGTTCAACGCCAAGGCCAGCGCCAGCGCGTATTCGCGGTTGGCGCCGCCCGTGCCGTCGCCGCTCAGCGTCACCGTCAACTCGCCGCCGGCCAGGATGACGGCGCGCTTGCCCGCTTCGGCCAACGCCGTGGCAAGACGCGCTTCCTTTAGCGCCACCTCGCGCGCCTCGCCTTCGATTGCGCCACGATTGACCACCGCGAAGCCGGCGCGTTCGGCTTCGCGCGCGGCGGCGATAAGCGCATCGTTCGATGTCGCCGCCAATTGATATTCGCATTTTTTCAAACGCGGATCGCCGGGCTTGGGCGTTTCGAATTGTCCGTCGCGCAAAATCCGCCGCACGCTTTGCGGTGCAGCGATGGCATAGCGTGCGATGATGTCCAGCGCCTCGCGCGCCGTCGAGGGATCGGCCACGGTCGGCCCCGAGGCGATCACCGCAGGATCATCGCCCGGCACGTCGGAAATCGCCAGGGTGAAAATCTTGGCCGGATACGCCGCTGCCGCCAGCCGGCCGCCCTTGATCCTCGACAAATGCTTGCGCACCGCGTTCATCTCATCGATCGGCGCGCCGCATCTGAGCAGCGCATCGTTCACCGCTTTCAAATCGGAATGGGAAATGCCCGGCAGCGGCGCCTCCAGCAACGCCGAGCCGCCGCCTGACAACAGACACAGCAAGAGATCGCCGGTCGCCAAACCGTCCGCCAGCTTCAGCGCCTCCGCCCCGGCTGCCAGTCCCGCCTGGTCGGGCAGGGGATGGCCGGCCTCGATCATGCGGATCGCGCCGCAGTTTTCGCCCGCGCGCAAACCGTGGCCGTGGCGGGTGACGGCAAGGCCGCAGACCGCATCGCCGTACCGGTGGAATGCCGCCGCCGCCATCGCCGCCGCCGCCTTGCCTGCCGCGATCACCGCGGTGTGCCTTGATGCGGGCGGCGGAAGCCGCGCGGCGAAATTTTCGTTGACGCTCACCGCTGCGACGGCGGCGCGCCACAGGCCGGCAAGAAGCGTGCGCGAAGGATGGTTGTTCATGCCGCAGTTTATCGCCCAAGCCGGCGGCGGGAAATCCCCGGCGTCTGGCTGCCACCCGATTTTCCGTCATGCCGAATCCGCCCGGCCCGTATGCAGGATCGGCGGTTCCGCTTTTTCTCCGCCCCGCATAGCGTAGAGACATGAAGTTGAAGCTCTGGCAGATCGACGCCTTCGCCAAACGCCCATACGAGGGCAACCCCGCCGCCGTGGTGCCGCTGGAAACATGGCCGAGCGACGACGAAATGCAGCGCATTGCCGGCGAAAACAATCTGTCGGAAACCGCGTTTTTTGTCGCCACCGCACCCGGCAAATACGATTTGCGCTGGTTCACCCCGAAGGCCGAGGTCGATTTGTGCGGCCACGCCACGCTGGCATCGGGCTGGCTGGTGTTCAACGAATTGGCGCCCGGCCTGACGACGGTTTCCTTCCGCACCCGCTCGGGCGAGTTGACGGTGACGAGGCAGCCGAACGGCGAATTGGCGATGAGCCTGCCCACCGATCCGGTTGCGCCGTTCCCGGCCGAGACCCGGTTTGCCGTCGACCTCGGCGCGGCCTTGGGCGTTGCCGCGCCGTCGGAGCTGTACCTTGGCCGCTACCTGATGGCGGTGTGGGACGAGGCCGTAACCATCCGCACCATGAACGGCCCCGGCGAGATCGCGCCGCTCCTGCGCAAGGCGGCAAGCTGGGGGCTGATCGTCACCGCCCCGGGCGACGATAAATACGATTTCGTCTCGCGCTTCTTTGCCCCCGACAAGGGCATACCCGAAGACCCGGTGACCGGCTCGGCCCATTGTTCGCTGGCGCCGTTCTGGTCGAAACGACTGGGGCTAAAGACCATGAAGGCGCGGCAGGTCTCGGCGCGCGGCGGCGATCTGACCTGCATCAACGACGGCGCCCGCACCACCCTGATTGCTCCGTGTGCGCTGTATATGACCGGCGAGATTGCGGTCTGATCCCGATGCGCGGCCGCTCGCGTTGTCATTCCCGGCGAGCCAGCGCCGCACGCGGCTCGGGCGAGGGAAGGAAATTCAGGTCTATCGGTCGGCACCGTGTCGGAAGGCAACACCTGTATTCCCTTCCCTCGGGCTCACCGTTGGTTCGCCCTCGCCGGGAATGACGGATCATCAAGGGGGTATGATTTTTCTCCGACCCCTATTCTTCTTGCAAGCCGTTCGCACGACGGATCATGCGAACTAATTCTTCAATCTTCGTTCGCAAATCGAGAACATCCAGATCGGCTGGAGAAGCAACAACCTCTCGTGCCACACTCACCTTGTCCACCTTGTCCGCTTTTTTCTCGATTTTTGTTTTACGACTTTCCTCATCTTCGGATGTACTTCGCGACGAACGCTTAAAATACAGTGCGTGATCAAAGCGCTTACCGGAGCACTTCTCGATATAACTTTTCCCATAGACTTTAGCGACAGCGGCCTGAAGTTCTGCGTGATCGAAGTAATTCTCGATCTCCCTGCCGGCGGTTACCCAAACGACGCCGCCACCGTTCTCAAACTCAGTTTCAATCCGGCGCTTGGTCGCGTTGATGTCGTCGGATGCTTTGGCCCTGTCGCTATCCATGACAATCGCGCAATTCTGATTTAGCGCCTTTAGATTGATAAAATCCGATACGTCATCATCGTCGGCGGTAAGATGGCTCAGCAACCGGCCGCCATAGAACATGATGGAATAGTGGATTCCCTCGATCAGTTCCGAAGCAACGGACGAAAGCCAATGTTTCAAATAGATTCGATCCGATGGCCCCTCTACCCAGATAACGGCATTGGATTGCAAAAGATCGGAAGCCCGATGTCCCAAATCCTCGCATATCCGTCTCCGCGCGCTCCGAAGTTCGGCTTTGTGGATGACGGTTTGGGCATCTTCCAAGGCAACATGAAAAATGGCGGCGTCGGGCGTATCGATAAAGGTCGGCGAATGCGTTGCAATAAAATACTGATTGGTAGTGTTTTCCCGAAGGTACTGGGTCAATTTTCGCTGCAACACCGGGTGTAAATGCAATTCCGGTTCCTCCATACAGATTATTTCGTCCTTGCTTATCGTGCAAAAGGCGGCGATCAAGATTACTTCCTGAACGCCGGAGCCAAGCGAAGAAAGCGGCAGCACCTTACCATCCATATGGACAAGCACATGTTCCCGATGATGGGGGATTTCGATTTTCGCCGCACCGTCACCCGTGACATTTTGCAGAAAGACGTTTAGGCGATCGAACAAATCGCGATCCGCGCGTTTGTCATGATCGGGGCTTTGCAACTCGGCCAAACGATCAATCAATCCGCGGCCGCTGTAATCGCCGAATTTCTCGTCCTTAGGTCCGATTTGGCGAATGGCGGGAATAAGCTTGGTCGGCGGTAGCGCTGTGTTCTGACAGTCGAGACAATACTGAATCGTTTCAGTCACCCGAACCTCATTAATCTCACCATTTTCCATATTGAGAGCGTTAGTCCATACATCACGCCACTCATGATCCTCAAACAGGATGCGGATTTGATCGGGTTGAATATTTGCGTGCAGACTCATATTCCCATTGAATTGTTCGTCGCACGCAAGCCATATTTCCCCGTCGATGGCTACCGCTTGGGAAAGCTTCTTTACGAAATCATCGTTTCGACTCGGAAGTTGTTTCTTCTTAAGCACCGCGTCTATGAATTTATCGCACGGCACGCTCAACGCCATCCGTATTTGGCCTTTGGTTCCGCCGGAATACCGTTCCAGCGGATCAATTATCGGAGGATTGTGGCCAGATCTGACCGGCAGAAATTTGGAAATGAAATTTAATACCGACGATTTGCCCGCATTGTTGGCGCCGATAAAAATATTGAAGTCACGGAAGTCCGCCATCAACTGAAGCTTCGGGCCGATACCCCGATAATTTTGCAGCGCCAGGCCATGAAGGAATATCGACATGAGAAGCCCTTATGGGAATAAATGAAATCAGGGAAATATTTCCCAACCCATGACACTCCGCCCCCGCCACCACCCCGTATATCTACACCGTAGCGCGAATTATTATTCGCCGCCACGCCCCTTGACGAATCGGAATTAATTCCTACATCCTTTTTGCTGCATCATGGGGGCGGGACGGACCGACCGCTTCGGGTGCAGCCGGGTGCTTAGGGTGGGCGTGGGCCTAACGATCCTGCGCAAATCCCAAGGGCTTCCGTCGCCCGTCGCCTTTTTGCGCCTTACCCCGACGGGGACGGCGCAAAGGAGATGCGAGACGTCGCAAAGCCCTTAGGTCCGAAGGACGGGTCTTCGCCTCTTACCGAATGAGACCGAACCTTGCGGAACCTAAGGGATGCATGGGCGAAGGGGAGCGATAAACACCCGGGCGCGGGGCCTCATGCAGCCCCACCATTGTCCCGCCCGAAGCACATCTTCGGGCACCCTTTGTGCGCACGGCTTCATCGCCGCCCCGCGCCGCCCCCGCTATTAACCGGCTCGCCGCCGCCGCCGGAGGAAAACGCGTGGGCGCCCCTTCGCATCGATGCTGCCCACCGTTTTTTCCCGCCGGGCGATTGACGGCTCCGGCCGGTTTCTTCATAGTACAGGTGGGCCACGCCTCCCCAACGAGGCGCAACATTCTGGAAGGAATGCCGATATGACTGGAACCGAACCGGTCGTGCGCCCTGCACGGCCTTTTTTTTCGTCCGGACCTTGTGCCAAGCGTCCGGGCTGGGCACCCGAAAATCTTAAAAACGCACTCGTCGGCCGTTCGCACCGCTCGAAACCGGGCAAGGCGCGGATCAAGGAAGCCATCGATCTGACCAAGAAATTGCTGGAATTGCCGGCGGATTATCGCCTCGGCATCGTTCCGGCCTCCGACACCGGCGCGGTCGAAATGGCGCTGTGGTCGATGCTGGGCGCGCGCCCGGTGGACATGTTCACCTGGGAGAGCTTCGGCGACGGCTGGGTCACCGACGTTGTGAAGCAGTTGAAATTGAAAGACGCCCGCATCTTCAAGGCGGGATATGGCGACTTGCCGGATCTGAAACAAGCCGATTTTACCCACGACGTAGTGTTCACCTGGAACGGCACCACCTCGGGCGTCAAGGTGCCCAACGGCGATTGGATTCCCGCAACCCGCGCGGGCCTGACCATTTGCGATGCCACCTCGGCGGTGTTCGCGATGGACATTCCGTGGAGCAAGATCGACGTCGCCACCTTCTCCTGGCAGAAGGTGCTGGGCGGCGAGGCGGCGCACGGCATTTTGATCCTAAGCCCCCGCGCGGTGCAGCGGTTGGAAAGCTACACCCCGGCCTGGCCGCTGCCGAAGATCTTCCGCATGACCAAGGGCGGCAAGCTGATCGAAGGCATCTTCGAAGGCGAAACCATCAACACCATCTCGCTGTTGTGCGTCGAAGACTATCTCGATGCGCTGAAATGGGCGGAAGGCTTGGGCGGACTGAAAGCGCTGATCGCGCGCTCCGACGCCAACCTCAAGGCGATCGACGCCTGGGTGAAGAAATCCGATTGGGCGGCGTTTTTGGCCAAGGATACGGCGGTGCGGTCCAACACCAGCGTGTGTTTGAAGGTGGTCGATCCCTGGTTCCTTGCCCTGTCGCCGGAAGATCAGGCGCTGGCGGTGAAGAAGATTCCGTCCGCGCTCGACAAGGCGGGCGTTGCCTACGACATGGGCGCCTATCGCGATGCCCCTCCGGGCTTGCGCATCTGGTGCGGCGCCACCGTGGACACCGCCGACATCGAGGCGCTGCTGCCCTGGCTCGATTGGGCCTGGGCCAAGGCCAAGGCAGGCTGATGCCCACGTGAAGGAACGGATCGGATGAGCTTCGTGCCCGGCAACCGGTTGGAAGAGACCATGGTGCGGGCGGTGGACGACACCACCGCCCGCGTAGATTTCTACCGCTTGCTGCTGGAGTGCGAGTTGTTCGTCGTCGGCGACATCAAAGGGGGGGCCGCGGGTCAAACCGAGGTTCCTTTGGCGGAGACCGAAGGCCTGCAGATCGAGACCATCACCTACCAGAACAAGACCTATCATCCCTTGTTCAGCTCGCAGGAGCGGTTGCGCGCCTTCGTGCGGCAGCCGGTACGGTATTTCTCGATGCAGGGGCGGGCGTTGTTCGAATGCACGCGCGGGGCGTCTTTTCTGCTCAATCCCGGTTCGGAATTGAGCAAGATCATGACGCCCGAGGAAATCGACTATACCCTCGACCACGCGATGCAGGAAAAGCCGGTCAACATCGTGATGTCGTCGCCCGAGGTCTATCCGAAAAAACTGGTGCAGGCGCTGTGCGTGCTGTTCACCAGCAGATCGCAGGTGACGTCGGCCCGGTTGTCCTACGTATCGCGCGAAGGAGACGGCGGCGCGCCGCATCCCCTGGTCGCGATCGAGGCCGAGGGCGACGCTCAGACGTTGGCTCAGGAAATCTTCGCCGCCGCCGCCATCGCCATGCCCGGCGTCGTGGTCGACGTCGTCGGCGTCGATCCCAAGACCAAATCCGATCCGTTCCGCGTTCAGTTGCTCGGCGTCGCGCCGTTCTACCGGCGTACGCTTCCCTCCAATTTCAATTGACGGAACAAAACCCATGCCTAAGGTTCTCATTGCAGACAAGCTTTCCCCCGCAGCGGTCGCCATCTTCAAGGAACGCGGCGTCGAAGCCGACGTGAAGACCGGCCTTGCCAAGGAGGAACTCCTCAAGATCGTCGATCAGTACGACGGCATTGCCATCCGCTCGGCGACCAAGATCACCGCCGACGTCATCAAGGTGGCGTCGAAGCTGAAGGTGGTTGGCCGCGCCGGCATCGGCGTCGACAACGTCGATATTCCCGCCGCCACCGCCTCCGGGGTGATCGTGATGAACACGCCGTTCGGCAATTCGATCACTACCGCCGAACACGCCGTCGCCATGATGATGGCGCTGGCGCGCGACATTCCCGCCGCCAACGTTTCGACCCAGGCCGGCAAGTGGGAAAAGAACCGCTTCATGGGCGTCGAGCTCTACGGCAAGGTGCTCGGCTTGATCGGCGCCGGCAACATCGGCTCGATCGTCGCCGACCGCGCCAAGGGCCTCAAAATGCACGTCGTCGCCTACGATCCCTATCTTTCGCCCGATCGCGCGACGGAAATCGGCGTCGAAAAGGTGGAACTCGACGAACTGCTCGCCCGCGCCGATTTTATCACCCTGCATACGCCGAAGACGCCGGAAACCGCGGGCATCATCTCGGCCGCGGCCATCGCCAAAATGAAAAAGGGCGTGCGCATCGTCAACTGCGCGCGTGGCGGCCTGATCGACGAGGCGGCCTTGAAGGCGGCACTCGATAGCGGTCAGGTGGCGGGCGCGGCGCTCGACGTCTTCCCCACCGAACCGGCCAAGGAAAACATCCTGTTTGGCAACGACAAGGTGATCTGCACCCCGCATTTGGGCGCTTCCACTGCCGAGGCGCAGGAAAACGTGGCGTTGCAGGTGGCCGAGCAGATCGCCGACTATTTGCTCACCGGTGCCATCACCAACGCCCTCAACATGCCCTCGATCAGCTCCCAGGAAGCCACCCGGGTGCGCCCGTGGATCGCGCTGGCAGAAAAGCTCGGCGCCTTCGCGGGACAGGTCACCGAGAGCAGCATCGAGGCGGTGGACATCACCTTCGAAGGCATCCCTGCCGGCCTCAACCGCCGGGCGCTGACGCAAGCCGCGCTTGCCGGCGTGCTCAAGGCGCATATGCCCGAAGTCAATATGGTCAACGCCCCGATCGTCGCCAAGGAACGCGGCATCAAGGTGTCCGAGATCGCCCGCGATGCCCAAGGCGTCTACGACGGCTATATCCTGATCAAGATCAAGATGCCCGACATGGAACGCTCGGTGGCCGGCACGGTGTTCTCGGACGGCCGTCCGCGCATCATCCAGATCAAGGGCATCGACATGGACGCCGAATTCACGCCCAACATGATCTACGTCGCCAACGAGGATAAGCCGGGCTTCATCGGAAAGCTGGGTACTTTGCTGGGCGATTCCAAGGTCAACATCGCCAACTTCAACCTCGGCAGAGCGGCGCCGGGGCAGGATGCGATCTGCGTGGTCAACGTCGACGGTCTGGTCGACGACAAGGTGCTGGCGGCCATCCGCAAACTGCCCTTGGTGCGCCATGCGATGGCGTTGAAGTTCTAATTTCGCAACGTTGCAGGAAAATCGGAAGCAAGGCCGGAACGGAAACCCGCTCCGGCCTTGATCGTTTCGCAAAACGGTATATTCCGCAGCTCGTTTCCTTTGCGGGCTATGACCGACATGGCGCTGGTGGCGCTCTACATTCTCTGGTTCGTATGGCTCATGATCTGGACGGCGCTGAGCCTCCGGTTCCGGCCGGCCGTCGCCCGCAGTACCGGCTGGCGACATAGCGTTCCGTTTCAACTGCTCTGGCTTTGCGGCATCTTTCTGCTGCTCGGCTTCGGCTCGGGCAGCTACGATCTGAAATACCGGCTGTGGGATATCGTCGACGGTGCGGGCGGCTGGTATCTGGTGGGGCTGACCGCCGCCGGGCTGTTGTTTGCCGCTTGGGCGCGCATCCACCTCGGCCGGCCGATCCACGGCCGGGCGGTGGTCTGCAGCGGCCCTTACGCGCTGGTGCGCCATCCGGTCTATTCCGGCGCCCTGTTTGCGGCGTTTGCCACCGCCGTATTGCAGGGCATTCCCACGGCTTTTCTGGGGCTGGCGCTGTGCCTGATCGGCTTTGTGCTCAAGGCGCAGGCCGAGGAACGCTATTTGCGCCGCGAACTCGGCCGGGCCTATGAGGCTTACGCGATGCAGGTGCCGATGCTGCTGCCCTATCCCAAGCTGCTGTGGCGCACACTCCGGCGGCTCGCAAAATAGATCATAGCCGTTTGCAGGCGGCAAACCACCGTTCGAGCCGGGCGACGGCGTCTTCGGTTTCTTCGAAAGTAACCGCAAAGCTGAAGCGGATGTGACGGCGGCCGGCATCGGGATCGAAATCGATGCCCGGCGCGATGGCAACTCCGGTGTCCAGCAGCAGTTGTCTGCAGAACGCCAGACTGTCGTCCGTCAAGTGCCCCACGTTGGCGTAGATGTAGAACGCGCCGTCGGGCGGGGCGATCTTGTCGAGGCCGAGACGCGGCAGCGCCTTGAGCATGAGATCGCGGTTGTGCCGGTAGACCTCCACGCGCGCTTCCAGCTCGTCATGCGCATCGAGCGCGGCCGTGGCGGCGTGTTGGCTTAAGGACGGCGCGGTCAGGAACAGATTGCCGACATAAGCGCGGGCGCGGGCGACATGGTTTTCCGGCGCCAGCAGCCAGCCGAGCCGCCAGGCCGGCATGCCGAAATATTTCGAGAAGCTGCCGATCACAAAGGCATCGGGGGCGAAGCGCAGCATGGTTTCGGCCGGTTCGACGTAGGAAAGGCCGTGATAGATCTCGTCGGAAACGACCGCGATGCCATGCACACGGCAGTATGCGGCGATTTTCTCCAACTCGTCGGCTTTGATGATGGTTCCGGTGGGGTTGGCCGGGCTGGCGACAATCACACCTTGCGGCGGCGGGATCAGTGCCGCAAGGTGGGCGGCCGAAAGTTGATAGCGCGTATCGGGACCGCAGGCGATTTCGTGCGGCCTGAGGTGCAGTGCCTTCAGCGTGTTGCGATAGGCGACGTAACCGGGGCGTGCGGTGGCGATGGTATCTCCCGCTGCGAAGCGTACGGTCAGCGCCAGCACCAAGGCAGCCGAGGCGCCGCAGGTCAGGATGAAGCGTTCGGGATCGATGTCGAGGCCGTAAAGCTTAAAGTAGCGCCGCGCCAGACCGGCTTTGAGTTCCGGGCTTTCCCAATAACCCATGCTGTCGGTGTCGAGGATACGGTGGGCGACCTCGATGGCTTTTTTCGGGGCGCCTTGCGAGGGTTGCCCGTATTCCATGTGGATGATCGACCGGCCCTCGGTCTGCAGGCGATAGGCGAGGCGGTTGATCTCGATGGCATAGAACGGATCGATCTCGGCGGGCATGATATTCGCACCAAAAAAACGCGAAACTATGCTTGTGTCCGATCCCGGCTGTTTGCATGGACGGAAAATATCGTCGTCGGCGCATCAGTTGCAGAACGCTTTGGTCAGGCGGTCTTTGGCGATGACGAAGAAAAGCCGCGGATTGCGCTTCAATACCCGGATCGCGTTGGGCACGAAGCCGCCGCCGAACGGCACGTAGATGCGCACGGCAATGCCGTTTTCCCTCGCCCAGCGGATCAGCGGTTCCGCCGGCATGCCGAACAACAGCTCGATCTCGCAGGGTGTTCCGGCGGTTTTAAGCCGCGCCACGGCTTCGCGGGCGAGCGCCGTCTCGTGGGTCGCCACCGCGACATGACGGGCGCGCCCGGCCAAGCGGTCGATCACTGCGAGAAACCCGGCCGCCAGATCGCGCCCCGGATCTCCGGGGGCAGGCCACTGTCCCTTGACCACCCGGACGTTAAGCTTGCGTTCGACGGCCCAGTCGGCATCGTCGAGGCTGCGTTTCCAGCGGCCCGGCAAGGTGGTGCCGAGGTGCTGCCCGCCCAGCCGGTCGATCATCGCTTGTAGCATCGCGTTGGACCGGTCGGCGACTTCCGGGCCGTGGGAGTCGCAATGAAGATTGCGGCGGTGGGCTACCGCTGCCGCGGCGAGTTCGCCGGCCATGCCGGCATCGAAGCGCAGTGCCGGCGGCTTAAGCGATATGTAGCCGTCGAGATCGTGCGCCGCCACCGCGCGGATGGCGTTCAACCCGATATCGGCCACCATGCGTCCGCTGTCGCGCCCGACATCCCAGTACCCCAAGGTCGCCGTCTTACCTTCGCCGGCAAAACGCTCGGCGACGCAGATCGCATCCTCGATGGTCTCTCCGCCGACATAGGGGCGGGCGGCCGCCTTGACCGCCGGCATGATGACGGCCGAGAGACTATCGATAACGTGCCATTTCCAGCGCGTCAGCGTCGAAATCCGTTTTTCCTCCGGCGGCGGTGCCGTGTCGAATTGATCGTCGACCGGGGACGGGAGCTGCATCACATTCCTCCCGCCTGCACGGAGCGGGGCAACAGCGTCCGCCCGATCGCTTTCTTGGCGCGGCGCGCCGTGCGGAACAAGCCGGGCGCCCACTGCCGCAAACCGTTCTTGGCGCCTTCGGCGACGATGCGGCTAAGCGGCGGCCGGCCGATAGTGCCTAGCAAGCGGACGTGGGTGGCGTAGGTCAGCTTGTAGTCGTCGCTACCGGCGGAGAAGTCGAACTCGCGATGCCCGCACCGGAAGCTTTCTTCAAGCATACTGGCCAGCAGTTGATGGCCGGCGGCGAATTTCCGGTAGGCCGGATCGTACGTAAATATCCAGCCCGACCAGCACCCCTCGTATATGAAGCCGATCCAGACCGCGATAAGATTACCGCCGACGCGCAATGTGGACGAGACCAGCAGGTTTCTTTCGCGCAAGAGGGCCAGGAATTCCGCCGTTTGCGGCCGTGCGAAAAAATCGTCGTGGTCGGTCTCGCGCAACTGACGGCTCTTCCACTTTTGAGCGAAGGCAAATACGTCGTCGGCGGTATCGTTCATGGCGAACGTCAGCTCGCCGTGATCGGCGATCAGGCGGCGCCGGCGGCGTTCGCGATCGCGCACGAAACCGCGATGGCGGTTCAGGACCAACTCGCGGTAAGCATCGAAGTCGCCGAAATCCGACCAGTCGACATAGGGCGCTATCTCGCCTTTGCCGTCTTTGACGGCCGCATCGCCGCAAACGATCGTGCCCCTGACTACGTTTTCGGCAAAACGGCCGCTACGAACCGTTTCGCCTATTTCCGACGGCGCCAGCGGCTGGTGAAAATCGAGAAATTGCAGCTTGGTGACGATTCTCCGGCCGTCGACGACCAGCAGTCGCAAGGTGTCGTTGCCGATTCTGACATCCGCTATGGCGGTGTCTCGGCCCTTGAAATAGATCGCGGCGGCGGCATCGAGAAATCCCCGTGTTGCGTAAAAATTCATAATCCGACCGCCGAAGCTCCCGAAAGCGAAAATAGACGTCGGCCGGTAAACATAAGCCTTACGGCGGCGGACGACGGTCCGTGGGGATTTTTACTTGAAATTTCAATATGATACGGGCGAACGGATGCGGTGCGGTTTCTCCGCGCCGTCGTCGCCACGCGTGACCTTGACATTTCCGGCCGGGCTGGTACGTAACGATCGCAATAAATGCGCGCATACGCATATGCGGTTTCAAATGAACGATACAGTTCGCATTCTCACAGCGCTTTCCGACCCCACCAGGCTGGCGGCATTGGCCATGCTGTGGGACGGCAAGGAACGTTGCGTCTGCGAGTTGATGCGGACGCTGGGCGCCACTCAGTCGCGGATGTCGCGTCACATGGGCATACTGAAGACGGCCGGGCTGGTGATTGATCGCCGCGATGCCCAATGGGTGCGCTATCGCCGCAATCCGCAATTGGCGCCGAAGCTGTCGGCCGTTGTCGATGCGGCGATCAGGGCCGCGGCGGCGGAAAAGAAGCGGGCGGCATGACCGGGATGCGGAAAATCGCCGGCACCGGTGTGGCGCTGACGGCCGGGGCGGCGTTGTACGTTTTTTTGCAGCCGGCCGCGGTTGGGCTGACGGCAATGCTGCCGCTGCGCGGACATTTACGCGATGCCGCTGCCTTTTTCCTCTTCGAAGCGCCCAAGGTGCTGCTGTTGCTCGCCGTCATCGTCTTTGCAATGGGAATGGTGCGCAGTTATTTCTCGGCTGAGCGCACGCGGGCGCTGCTGTCTGGGCGGCGCGAGGGCGTCGGCAACGTGCTGGCGGCGTGTCTCGGCATCGTTACGCCGTTTTGTTCCTGTTCGGCGGTGCCGCTGTTCGTCGGTTTTCTCACCGCCGGGGTGCCGCTCGGCGTCACTTTTTCGTTTCTGATTACCGCGCCGATGGTCAACGAAATCGCCCTCGGCCTGTTGCTGGCGCTGTTCGGCTGGAAGGTGGCGGCGATCTATTTGATCTTCGGTCTTGGCATCGGCATAGCCGCAGGCTGGGTCATCGGCCGGCTGCATCTGGAAGGCTGGTTGGAGAATTGGGTGAGGAATTTGCGCGCGGCGCCGGCCGTATCGTCGGAAAAGAGCATTTCTTTCGCCGATCGCATCGATGCCGGTATTCAAGCGGTCTCCGATATCGTCGGTAAGACGTGGCCCTATGTGCTTGCCGGCATCGCAGTTGGTGCCTTCATCCACGGTTATGTACCCGAGGGGTTGATGGCGGCCGTCATGGGCAAGTCCGCCTGGTGGTCGGTGCCGGCGGCGGTGGCGTTGGGCATCCCGATGTATTCGTCCGCCGCCGCGACCATACCGATTGCCGAGGCGCTGCTCGCCAAGGGCGCGGCGATGGGAACGGTGCTTGCCTTCATGATGAGCGTCACCGCATTGTCGCTGCCGGAATTCGTGATCTTGCGCAAAGTGCTCAGCCTCAAGCTGATTGCGGTATTCGCCGCGACAGTAGGGTTTGGCATTCTGCTGACGGGATATGTGTTCAACCTGATGTTCTGAGGGAAAACGATGAAAGACGTCAAAGTGCTGGGGTCCGGTTGCAAGCGCTGCCAAGACACCGCCGCAATGGTGCAGGCGGAGGCGGCGAAATTGGGTGTTGCCATTGCCTTCGAAAAGGTTTTCGACATGGCTGCCATTGCAGGCTACGGCGTTGCCGCCACGCCGGCGATCGTAATCGACGGCAAAGTGGTACATGCTGGCGGTCTGCCCAAATCCGAAGACGTCGCTCAATGGCTGAAGGAGAACTGATGTGGCAAATGCGCTGATCTACGCCTGCTCCGGCGCTGCCGATGTCGGCGCGCTGTCCGATCTGGCTGCCCGGCGGCTGTCGGTCGAAGGCGTCGGCAAAATGGACTGCCTCGCCGCTATCGCCGCTTGCCACGGCGGTAAACTGGCGAATGCGCGTGAGGCCGATGTTCTGTTCGTCATCGACGGATGCCCGCAATCCTGCGCCAGCAAGGTGATGCGTGCCGCCGGCTTCGAGACCTGTAAGGTGTTGCAGCTTGCCGAGACCGGGTTCGCCAAGGGCGCCTCACCCGCAAACGCCGAAAATGCCGCCAAGGCGGTTGCCGCTGCGAAAGCGATATTGGAGTAGTCGAGTGAAACCGAAAACCGGAAAAATCTATTTGGTCGGCGTCGGCGTCGGTGATGCCGATCATATCACCGTCAAGGCGCAGAAGATCGTCGAAGCCGCCGACGTCGTGTTCGCGATGGGCTTTGTGCGCGACCGGCTGGCTGCACTGCTTGCCGGCAAAGACGTCTACGACGCCGGCCACGGTTATTTTACCGCCACGCCGCTTAACGATGCGCCGGAAGGCGAGGAAGACCGCTATCGCAAAATCGTTCGCGATGCGGTGGGGGAGAGCAAGACGGTGGCGGTGCTCGATTTCGGCGATCCCTCGCTGTTCAGCCCACAGCGCGGATACTTGACCGAATTCGCCGATCTCGCCCCCGAAGTGATCCCCGGCTTGTCCAGCTTCAACATTGCGAATGCGGCGCTGTGCGGCGAGATCACCGGCGGAACGGGCCGCGCGGTGGTGCTGGCCGAGGCGGTGAGCGGACGCGAAGATCTGCCCGATCGCCTCGCCAAATTGGCGGCGACCGGGGCGATGCTGGCGTTTTTTACCATGAAGATGGATCTGCCGATGGTGACGGGGGAACTGCTGAAATATCTTCCCGCCGAAACTCCGGCCGTCATCGTCGCCCATGCCGGATACGGCGACAAACAGACCGTACTGCGCGCAACCCTCGGCACGCTTGCCGAACGCACTGTCGGCGTCGATCTGCCGTGGGCGCACATGCTGTATGTGGGGGGCGTCGCATCTTGCGTGCAATGAGGCGAAAACCGCCGATTTGACCGAAAACCGGTTTCTGCTTTTCGCTAAGGCGCGCAAAGCCTCCAATCGGCTGCACGCCATCAAGTCTCCGCGTCGGGGGGCTTGTCGGCTTTACGCCGGCGGGACGGACGAGCCGTTTTTCGGCGATTGTCCGTATCTCCGCCCGGCGTGTCCCGTATGCATTACAGGATCTGCGAAGCCATGGTGTTGAACACCACCATCAGGCTGGCGACATAGGCCAAAGCCAGCGCGTAATAGAGAAAACTTTTGCCAGCGGGTTGTCCTTGGTACTTCATTTTCGGTTCCTATCTTTGTGTTTCGGTTCAATTCTTCCCCGCTCGGAAAACCGCTTTTGGGGTCTTCCGTGTGTCGAGGCCGAGTTGTTTCGCTTGCCCGGTTGATGCAGCGTCTTGGGCTGGCGGATGCAGCGCCCTGTTTCCTGTCTTCAGGGGCGCAGATATCGCCGAAACCCTAGAGAATCTGCGAAGCCAGGGTTCCCACTACGCTCAGCACGCCATAGGTGTAGAGGGCGGCGAGACCGTAATATGTCAGCTTATTGGTCATTTCGATCTCCGTTTTTGCATTGCAACATTTTCCTTACGAGCCATATTTGTATGGAAAAATCACAATTTCAAGACCAAATGGTGCAACATTAAGGAAATTTATTACGCAAATGCAGCAAGCAATGCTGCTATGCACAAAATGCCGGTCGAAAAACACTACCTGCCGAGCTGCCGCCGGCATGGCTCGCCCGCGCGTCGAGCTTGTCCCTTGCCCGGCAAGAGGCTATGTCTGCCCTGTCGTCAAGTCCGACTAATTACGGGATAACTACATGCCTCTTCTGCGATTTCTCCCCGAAGCGACCAATATCGATTTCGTCCGTGTGCGCTATTACGCTTTCGCGCTCGACGGGTTGCTGGTGCTGGCGACGATTTTCTTCCTATGGCACCACGGGCTGAACCTGGGCATCGACTTCCAGGGCGGCGTCCAGATGGAGGTCAAGGCGGCGCAGACCATCGATCTGGGTAAATTGCGCGCCGATGTCGGCAGCCTGAACTTCAAGGATAGCCAGATTCAGAACATCGGCGGCAATGCGCGCTGCAACACGCCGGTCAATTCCTGCGCCCTTCTCAAGGTGCAGCCGAGCGACGGCCAGTCGGGCGAAGCGGCGCAAAGCGCGATCGTCAAAAAGATCGGCAGCGGCTATTCGGTGATTTCCACCCAGTATATCGGCCCCAAGGTCAGCCAGGAACTGTTCGATAACGGCATCAAGGCCACTATCCTGGCGGTTGTCGGCATTGCTCTGTGGGTGGCGTTCCGTTTCGAGTGGCAGTATGGCATTTCGGCGGCCATCGCCACCGGCCATGATGTGTTCGTTACCGCCGGCCTCTATGCCATTACCGGAATGGACTTTACTCTGACATCGGTGGCGGCGCTGTTGACGCTGGCCGGCTATTCGATCAACGACACCGTGGTGGTGTTCGACCGTATTCGCGAGAATCGGCGCAAATACAAGCGCATGCGGCTCTACGACCTGATCAACCTTTCCACCAACCAGATGCTGACGCGGACCATTCTGACTTCGGTGTCGACCGCGATGTCTCTGATCCCGCTGCTGTTCTTCGGCGGCGCATCGCTGTTCGACTTCTCGGCGGCGATGCTGTTCGGCATCGTGGTTGGCACTTTTTCGTCGACCTATGTGGCGGCGGCCCTGCTGCTCTATCTGCCTGCTCCGGCCGGCGCGATCGAGGAGAAACCGGCCGAGGCGAAATCGTAATATCGAACAACGTGCGCAAAGGCGCGTTCGAAGCGGCACGAAAAAAAGTCCCCGGCGGATTGGCCGGGGGCTTTTTTTTACGGTTTGGGAAAAATCAGAGCGGGAACCAATCGCGGCTTTCGGTATATTCCTGATATTGCACGTTGACGCCTGCGCGCAGGCCCACGCCGGTACGCATCGGCGCCAGGGTAACGCCACCGGACCGCATGTAGATCACGCCGATGCCGGCGATGAAATAATAGCTGCCCTCGACGCCGGGAAACCGCTGAAACAGGTTTTTGTCCTTTTTCAGATTATAGGCGAGCGTAAAGCATTTGGAGGCGTTGCCGCCGACGTCGAAGCCGACCGACGGTCCCTTCCAGTAGACCTTCCGCGGCTTGGTGTGCTTGCGGATCAGCCAGCCCGAACCGTAGCGCAGGCCGATGCCGATTGCGGCCGACCCTTCTTCGCCCTTGACGTAGGCGTTGGGCTCGCCGAGGTCGCGGAACACGCGCTGCACCGCCTTGGCGGTGGCTTCGGTGGTGATGCCAAAGAAATCGGATGCGGATCTGGTGACTTCATTTTCGGAAAAAGTATCGCTGTCGCTGTCGCCCCCGGCCTCGCCACCGAATGTCCGACCGGTGGTCAGTGCTAACGCCGCGGCGGCGGCACTGGTGATGAACTTTCGCCTCTGCATGCCATTTTCCTTTCGAATCGTCTTCACCCCTTCGGCGGGAGCATCGCTCAAATCCGAGCCGGGCGCGAGATAAAGCTTTTTTACCTTGTCGCGGAACGGACGTTCAAGCTTTCGGCATTCTGAGTTCGGCGCTGAGCCCTGTGCCCTTCGTGCCGGCGAGGCTGACGGCGCCGCCCATTCGGCGCGCCAGCTCCATCACTATAGCCAGGCCGAGCCCGGTGCCGGTGGAAACCCCGTCGCGCTCGAAGCGACGGAACGGCTTGCCGATTTGCGCAATTTCGTGCCGTTTGAGGCCGCCCCCGCTGTCGGTTACCCGGATTGCCACCGCGCTTTCCTCCTCCAGTACCTCCACCCGCACGCGACCGTCCTCGGGGGTGAAGGTCAGCGCGTTGGCAAGCAGACTGGTCAGAATGCGCCTGACGCCGGCCGGATCGGCGCGCATCATTGCCGGGGTGGTGGGCATCATGTCGAGCCGGATGCGCCGCGAAAACGCCTTGCCGGCGTTTTCGTTGACGCAACGCTCGGCAATCGCGCCGGCATCGCAGGTCTCGATAGCGAGGGGGTAGCGGCCGGCTTCGATATTGGCGAATTCCAGAATGTCGCCGATCTTGTCGTGCAGCGACCTTCCCGCCGTGCCGATGTCGCGCGCGTATTCGGTGTATTTGGGATGACCGGCGGGGCCGAAGTAGCCGCGTTCGATCACCTCGGAAAACCCGATGATGGCGTTCAGCGGGGTGCGCAGCTCGTGGCTCATGTGGGCGATGAATTCGTTCTTGGCGCGCATCGATTCGGCGGCGTGCCGTTCGGCGCTCGCCAGCCGGACCAAAAGCCGCGCTTCGGCCGGATGGGCCGAACGCAAGGCGCGGATCGCTCGCGCGGCTTTGGCGCGCTGCTCGAACTCTCGCACGAACAGAACGGCGAGCCAGCCGCCGACCAGCGCCGGCCCCAAGATGACGAACAGGTAAAGCGGCAGCGAGCCGTACCAGGCGCCCAGAGCGTCTTCGTTTCCTATGCCGATGCGCGCCGTCAGCGGCCATCCCTTGGCGGCGGCGGAAACGGTCTCGCCGTCGCCGGCGCCTCCGGCCAGCGTCACTCCGGACGACGAAACCAGTTCTGCATCCTTAAGTAGCGGCAGTGGCGCAACCGTGGAGGGATCGATCGAAACCGCGACGATGCGGTCGTAATCCTTGAAGGCGACGATCAAGCCGCGGCCGTCGCCGGCGATATAGCGCCCGCCGCGCGTCAAGGGGGCCAGCGCGTACATATCGATGGCTTCGCCGCTGTGGCGGAAGTTCAGCCCCGATCCGTCCGATACCGCGATGCCGCGCACGCCGGGCAGTGCGGCGACGGCCTCCTCGGCCAAGCCGCCGTTGGCGAACATCAAGCCGATGCGGGCGAAACGCGACAGAGAATCGTCGGCATAAGCGGCCAATTCGGCGGCGCGTTGCCGGTCGAAGGCCACGGTCAGGCGGAGTGCCTGCACCCGGTCGAAGCGCAGTTGTATGGTGCCCGCGGCGGCAAAACTGCCGGCGATGGCGACGACGCACAGAACGACGGTCAGGCGGATGTTGCGTTCGGGCAGGCGCGACACCTTCGCCAGCGCGCTTCGGAAGAATGCGCGAGAATATGCAAGGGTCTTTCCGCTCGCCATACCGTACCCTGCACCTTGCGTCGTGGTTTCGAAGTTTACGTCATTCTCTGTATCGACCGGTGTGCGAACGCCGAAACCTAAACGACACTGGAATTCAATACGTTGGCCAATATCCCGATGCCGCAATTCGCCGACATTCGACATGGCGACGATGCGAATTTCAGAATCGAGACACCGGCGCGCCAAGTGATTCGCACGTTAACGATTATGCGAATCGGTGAGTCGCTGTCACGCGTAATCGCTGCGATGCGGCCGTTTTCCGATATGCTTGCGCCGGGTTCGCCCCATATGGATCGACCGCGGCCGAGCGCCACGGTTTTTTCCGTGGCGGTTCGGTTTATCAATGCTGGCTTCAGGGTGAGTAGGGGGCCCAAGCCGTGAAAGGAATCGCTACAGCTCTTTTGGTCGCGCTCGTCATTGTCGCGATCGTTTTTGGTATCAATGCGGTGCAGGAGAGACGGCGGGGCGCCTACGTACACCCCACGACCGAGCAGTTCATCTGTTGGGATACGACAGAACAATACAGTCATCCGGTGACGCTTACCTTTTACTACCCCGAGAAGAACGCGGCGGTCGAATACGACGGAACGCCCGTTCCGTTCGGGATATTGACGCCCCAGTCCGGTGTGATCACCGCCGACGACAACGTCGAAGTCCGTTGGCAGTTTCCGTCCGGCTGGTTCCGGTTAAATCGCGCCACGCTGCAATTGATCGGCGGTATCACCGAAGGTACGAAGACGGAAATGCCGCCCTACAAGTGCAATCCGGCCTAACACATGTTGTTCTAGCGGCACAGTTTGTCGAGCGCCGGCCCGGTATTTTCGGGCGGGGCCGAAAACCAGTTGCCGGTCGCCGCCATCGCCCGCGCCAAAAGCGTGCCGCCCCATTCGTCCCTGATTTCGCCATAGGCGGCATAAGCCGGATCGCTTTCCGCCTCGGGCAGATCGATCAGCTTGAAGTTCTTCGCCGTCAGCATGGCAAGCACCTCGGGAAGCATCTTGGCGTCGAAGACGCCGATGTGGAGAAGAAAGACATGCTTGATGTCGCGGCCAAACAGCCGCTTTGCCTCGGATCGGCTGGTGTCGACCGTTCGGGCGGCCGCTTGCAGGTAATGCTGCTTGAGCCATTGCAAACCGGCGGCGTCGTTTTTCGCCAGGCAACGGACATAGGGCGCATTGTAGTCGTAGTCGTTGAAATAGACGGTTTCGTCGGCCAGCCGGTAATCGTTCTTGACCAGGAAGTCGCGGATGGCGGCGCGCTTGGCGGGGGTGTTTCCGCCGCGCAGGTACGGCAGCCGCAGCCAATGCCAATCCTTGCCGGTCATGTACTTTTTCAATATTGGTTCGTCGGCCGTCACGTCGGCTTCGAACGCTTCGGCGGAAAGTACGTTGGGATCGGCATGCGAATAGGTGTGGTTGCCCAACAGGTTTCCGCTTTTGCGCCAGATCGCAAGCGCCTGTTCTGCAGAGGGATCGCGCGTCAGCGCGATGGCGTTGACGAATCCGTAGACCGGCGGCGCATGCGCGTGCTTGAGCGCGAGAACGATGGCGCGGGCGACGTCGGCGCGGCTGACCTGCGGCGGCAGCGGGCCGTGGGCGGGCAGATCGTCGAAGGTTAGGGCGATTTCCGAGGGTGGAGCCACCCCGGCGGGTGCGGCCAACCCGGCGGGTGCGGCCACCCCGGCGGAAAAACACATCAGCATGACGCCGCCAAGTAATGCCGCCGGAAAGCGCCGCCCCGGCATTACGTGGTTTCCCCGAGCATTTTCGTCGCCACCTCATAGAGGTTCGACGACACGCCGGGTGTTTTAACCATCGCGGTGAGTTCGGCGCGCATCAGGCTCCGCCGGCGCTCGTCGAAGCGGCGCCATGTCTCGAACGCACCGGCCATGCGGGCGGCGACCAGGGCGTTAATCTTGTCGAGATCGCGGATGGCCGATCCGACCAGCGCGTAACCCGATCCATCGGCGGCGTGAAAGCGGTACTGATTGACCGAGAAAGCGCCGATCAATGCCCGCACCCGATTGGGATTGCGAACGTCGAAGGCGGGATGCTTCATCAGCGCCTTGACCCGCGATACGGTGTCGGGGCGGGGCGAGCCGGCCTGTAGGCCCATCCATTTGTCGAGCACCAGGGGATCGTCGGCGAAACGGTCGTGGAAGTCGGCGAATGCGGTATCGGCGTGTTTCGATACCATCCGCGAAAGGGCTGCCAGACCCGCGATCATGTCGGTCATGTTGGTGGCGGCGCGATAATGGTTCGCGGCGATTTCCGCCGCCTTCTCGTCGTCGGCCGCGGTGAGGAAGCGCAGGATCGCGTTGCGTAAGGATCGCCGGCCGCAAGATGCGGCATCGGGCGAATAAGGCGCATCGATGCATAAATCGCGATACAGGGCGGCGAATCCTGCGCGATGCGCGTCGGCGACGGCGCGTATCAACTTCGTTCGCGCGGCATGAAGCCGGTCGGGATCGAGCGGCGGGGCGGCGCTTTGCGCCAATTCGCTTTCCAGCGGCAGCAACAGCATATGAGCGGCGAACGCCATGTCCTCGCGGGCATGCTTCAACACTTCGTCGATGGCGGAAAGGTAGGCCGGGTTGGCGGCCCCGCCGGCAAGCAGCAGGTCGGTCGCCAGTCGGTTGCCGGCCTCCCAGCGGTTGAACGGATCGGGATCGAACGCCATCAGCACTGCGCGGGCCTCGGCGCTTTGCGAATATTTGAAAACCGCCGGGGCGGAAAAACCGCGCCCCAGCGACAACAGCGGTTCTTCTTCGACGCCGACGAAGACGAAGCGCTGCTCGTCCTCGGTCAACTCCAGCACCCGCTCGAAGGGGCCGGTTGCGTTTTCGCCGTTCAGCGTCAGAGGCAGGGCGTGCCCGGTATGCCCGACCAATCCGAGGCGCAGGGGAATGTGCAGCGGCAGCTTGTCGGGCTGGCCCGGCGTGGGGGCGAGCGATTGACACACATCGAGAGTATAGGTCTTCGCCGTTGCGTCGTAATGCCCTTCGGCTTTCACCACCGGCGTGCCGGCCTGGGCGTACCAGCGACGGAATTGAGACAGATCGCGCCCGCAAGCATCCTCGAAGCACTTGACCCAGTCCTCTACCGTGGCGGCGCTGCCGTCGTGGCGGGCGAAATATAGATCGCTCGCCTTGCGGAAGCCGTCGGGGCCGACCAGCGTTTTCAGCATGCGGATGACTTCGGCGCCCTTGTCGTAGATGGTGGCGGTGTAAAAATTGTCGATGGTGATGTAGCTCGGCGGTTGCACCGGGTGGGCGAGGGGACCGGCGTCTTCCTGAAATTGGCGGATGCGCAACGCCCGCACATCCTCGATGCGCTGGACCGGGGCGGAACGGAGATCGGTCGAGAAGCTCTGGTCGCGGAAAACCGTCAAGCCTTCCTTCAGCGAGAGCTGGAACCAGTCGCGGCAGGTGATGCGGTCGCCGGTCCAGTTGTGGAAGTATTCGTGGGCGACCACGCTTTCGATGTGGGCGTAGTCGCCGTCGGTGGCGGTGTCGGGCGATGCGAGCAGCACCTTGTCGTTGAAGACGTTGAGACCTTTGTTCTCCATCGCGCCGAAATTGAACGCCGAAATCGCGGCGATCATGAAGATGTCGAGATCGTATTCGCGGCCGTAAGCCTGTTCGTCCCACTTCATCGCCTTTTTGAGCGACTCCATCGCCCAGGTCGCCTTGCGCTCGCCGCCGTGCTCGACGAAAATTTTCAACGCCACCTTCCGTCCGCTTAAGGTGACGAACGAATCCTCGATATGGGCGAGATCGCCCGCCACCAGCGCAAACAGATAGCAGGGTTTCGGGAACGGATCGTGCCACTCGGCGAAATGGCGGCCGCCCGGCAAATCGCCGGAAGTGGTCGGGTTGCCGTTCGACAGCAACACCGGCACGGACTTTTTGTCGGCTTCGATGCGGGTGGTGTAGACCGTAAGCACGTCGGGCCGGTCGGGGAAATAGGTGATGCGGCGGAAGCCTTCGGCCTCGTTCTGGGTGCAGAAGATGTCGCGCGCCTGATAGAGCCCCTGAAGCTCGGTGTTCTCCGCCGGGGCGATCTCGGTGACCACGGTGAGTTCGAAGGTTTCGGGCGGTGCGAACACGGTCAAGCTGTCTTCGCCGACTTCATATTCGGTCTCGCCAAGCGTGCGTCCGTCTATCTTGAGGTCGACCAGTTTCAGCCGTTCGCCGTCCAGCAGCAACGGAGCGGGGCCACCCCGGCGGGCCAGTTTGCTGATTTGGGTGACGGTGGTGGCGAGAGGATCGAGCACGAAGGTAAGCCCGGTCTCCGATACCGTGTATTCGAAGGGGCGATAATCTTTGAGATGAACGGCGCGAGGCTCGTCGGTGCGCATCACGTATCCTTGGAGAGTTCGACCTCCCGGATATAACCGATTGCGGCGGCGATGTGTCGATTTTTTCGAAACGTCTTCGTACGTTACGGTGTGCGCTCGATGGCGGTCAGGATGTCCTGCGCTTCATGGGCCATGTCGGTCAGCGAGGCCGGAATGTCCTCGCCGGATTTGCGGGCATAATCCACCAGCGCCTTGGCGAAGGCGGTAAGCCGTGGCGAAAGCGCAATCTGCCGCGCCTGGCGTTCGATTTTGGCGGGATCGAGGTCGTATTCGGCGCCCGGTACCCGCCAGCCGCCCCATTCTGCTTCGCCGGTGATCACCACCGGATAGGTGCCCGGCACCGGATGGCGGGCGCAGTCCTCGGCCGGCTGCCACTTGTTGCGGGCACGCACCACCCGCCAATTCTCCACCCCGGCCGGCGTTTTGCTTTCCGACAGGGGTTCTTCGGCCTGCAATTCTTCGGCTTGGAAATCGCGGCCCAGCCCGCAGTCGTAGACAATGCGCAAAGGCTCATCGAGGCCCTTGGTCCAATGCGGCACGACCTTCTCGACCAGCGCCCACGTGCCGACGGGCTTGACGTAAACCCTTTGGTTTTTGTGGAATTGCGCCTTCGCCATACCTTACGCCTTCAACCCGCATTCTCCGACCAGTAGGGCAAATCGAAGGCTTCCGCCTCCGGGTCGGACGGTTTCGGCCCCATCACTGACTTGAAGCCGCTCTGCCAATTGTCGCGATCGAGTTCGATTTCATGGACTTCGAAGCCGTCGGGCCACTCGTTGAACCCCGGCTTGATCTGCAGCCGTTCGACGGTTTCCTGCGCTTTTTCGAGGGAACTGTAGACGCCGATGTGCAGTTCGGTGTCCTCCCGGTCGGCATATCCGCGAACGTACCACAGGTCGTAGACCTTGTTCATTGCCGTCTTCCCCTTGCTCCACGCATGGCCGAAACCTTACGCGTTTGCCCTTACCGAAAATTGAATAATTTTTGGTAGTTACGACACATCGAGGTCGAATGCCGCCGGCATGTCGGCTCATGCCTATCGGAGAGTAAAAAAAACCGTTCGATTTCTTACCGCTTTATCGCCGATGCTTTTCTTGTCCGCCGAATTGGGCTAATTCAACCCTGTTCAGTCAACCATAGCGAGATGCCATGAAACCGCGTAGCGACCTCAAACCCAACACCTTCGAATTCGAGAACATTCCCCTCGTCACTGCCAACGGATTCCGCGAATACGACGCCCGCTGGTTGTTCGGTAAGGAATTGAATCTGCTGGGCGTTCAGGCGTTAGGCCTCGGCATCGGCCATTACTTGAAGGAAACCGGCGTGCCGTTGAAGGTGGTGACCGGCCACGATTTCCGCTCCTATTCGCTTTCCATCAAGCAGGCGCTGACACTGGGCCTGATCAACGCCGGTTGCGAGGTGATAGACATCGGCCTCGCCATGACCCCGATGGCCTATTTCGCCCAGTTCGCACTCGACGTGCCGGCGGTGGCGATGGTCACCGCCAGCCACAACGAAAACGGTTGGACCGGGGTGAAGATGGGTTCGCAGCGCCCATTGACCTTCGGGCCGGTGGAAATCACCCGGCTGAAAGAGATTGTGCTCAACGGCGAAGCGGTGCTGCGCCCCGGCGGCAGCTATCGTTTCGTCGAGAATTTCCGCGAGACCTATATCGCGGCCGTTACCGAGGGCCACAAGCTGTCGCGGCCGATCAAGGTGGTGGCCGCCACCGGCAACGGCACCGCCGGTGCCTTTGTGGTCGACGCTCTGCGCCGCATTGGCGCCGAGGTGATCCCGATGGATCAGGAACTCGATTTCACCTTTCCCAAATACAATCCCAACCCCGAAGATCTGCACATGCTGCATGCGATGGCCGATGCGGTGAAGGCGCACAAGGCCGAACTGTGCCTGGGCTTCGACGGCGACGGCGACCGCTGCGGCGTGGTCGACGACACCGGGGCCGAAATTTTCGCCGACAAGATGGGCGTGCTGTTGGCCCGCGATCTGTCGAGCCGTATTCCCAACGCGCAGTTCGTGGTCGATGTGAAGTCCACCGCCATCTACACCATCGATCCGGTGCTGAAGGCGCGGGGCGTCAAGGTCGATTACTGGAAGACCGGTCATTCCTACATCAAGCGCCGCACTGCGGAACTGCATGCCACTGCCGGGTTCGAAAAAAGTGGGCACTATTTCTTCAACGCGCCGGTAGGCCGCGGCTACGACGATGCGACGATTGCCGCCATTGCAGTGCTGGAAATGCTCGACCGCGCCGGCGGCAAGAAGATGTCGGATCTGGTGGCGGGTTTGCCCAAGACCTGGTCGTCGCCGACTATGGGCCCCTATTGCGCCGACGACGCCAAGTACGCGGTGGTCGATGCCATCACTAAGGAATACGAGGACCTGAAGGCCAAGGGCGGAAAAATTCTCGGCCAGGACATCGCCTCCATCGTCACGGTGAACGGCGTGCGCGTGACCTTGGCGGACGGCACCTGGTGTCTGGTGCGCGCATCAAGCAACAAGCCGTCGCTGGTGGTAGTGGTCGAAAGCCCGACCTCGGATGCTGCCATGCACGCCATCTTCAAGGATTTGGACGACCGTCTCTCCAAGCACAAGGACGTCGGCGAGTACGATCAGAAGATCTAATACCAAGCTGCACGGGAAAGTACCCATGCAGCTTGGTATTATGCCGCCGCCGACGGCCGCGACAGCCGGTGGCGGCGTTCGCGCCAGACGATGACGAGCCCGGCGGCGATCACCGCCGTTGCGCCCGCCAGCACCATCGGCTCGGGGATCTCGCCGAACACGAACAATCCGAGCAGTACCGCCCAGATCATCGAAGAATAGTCGAACGGTGCCAGCAGCGACGGTTCGGCGTAGCGGTAGCAATAGGTCAGGCCGATCTGGCCGAAGCCGCCCAGAAGACCGCAGACGATCAGCCAGAACACGGTGCCGAGGTCCCACACCGGTTGCTGAAACGCCATGACGATGGCGCCGATGATCGCCCCCCAGCTCATGAAATAGAACACGATCGCCTCGCCGCGTTCGGTCTTGCTCATCTGACGTATCAGGATGATGACCAGCGCCGACAGAAAAGCGAAGGTCAAGGCATAAGCAACGCCGTGCGACAGCCTAAGGCTCGTCAATGCCTCAAGTCCGCCGTGCGGCTCCAGCATCAACAGGACGCCGACAAAGCCGAATATCACCGCGCCCCAGCGCCAAGGGCCGACTTTTTCGTGCAGAAGCGGAATCGCCAGCATGGTCACGAACACCGGCTGCAGAAAACCGAAGGCAGTCACCGTGGCCAGCGGCAGAAGTTGCACTGCCATAAAGTTGAAGAACATCGAGGTCGAACCGATGCCGGAACGCAGAAAGTGGTAGATCGGCTTTTGCGTCTTGATCGCCGCGCGGAAGCCGACGGTGTAATGGGTGAAGACGACGAGCGGTATCAACGCGAAAAAGCAGCGGAAGAACACAACTTCGCCGATCGGGGCGTGGGGTGCCAGCTTGATCGCCGCGTACATCAGCGCAAAAAAAAGCGTCTGCGCCAGTTTCAGCGCAATTCCACGGGAAACGTTTCGTATCATCCTATTCGCCGGTTACTTTTTCCCGCGCGCAATCCGGTCCCAAAGCCGACATTCGCTTTTGGGGATTGCGCTCATAGCCAACCTTTGCGCTTGAACCAGAGGTAGGGCAAAACCGCCGAAATCACCATCACGATTAGCGATACCGGATAAAACCACGGCAGGTCGAGTTCCGGCATGTTGTGGAAGTTCATGCCCCAAATCGAGGCGAACAGCGTTGGCGGCAGGAATACCATCGCTGCCACCGACATGATCTTGATGATGTTGTTCTGATCAATGTTGATCAGGCCAAGGGTGGCGTCCTGCAGGTAGCTGGTTTTGCCGGTGAGAAACGTCGAGTGGTCCTGCAGCGATTGCACGTCGCGCTGGAGCATCTTGACGTGGGCAAGTACGTCCTTGTTCGGTTTGGTGTCCATTGCCGGCTGCAGAAACGCCAACATGCGGCCGAGCGACAGCAGGCTGTCGCGGATCTTGCTGCACAAATCCTGGCGGCGGCCGAGCGACCGCAGTACCCGCTGGAAGTCGGCCGAGGTGATTGGCCGCTCGTCGCCGTCGAGATCGAAAATGCGTTGGGAAATGATTTCGATTTCGCTGGAGATGCGTTCGAGAATGTCGGCGAGGCGGTCGACGATCACGTCCATCAGCGCCATCAGCACGTTCTCGGCCTTGCTGGCGGCGATCATGCTGCGGCCGCAGCGCGCCTCGAAGGTACGGAAGGGCTGCGGCTCGGTATAGCGGATGGTGATCAGCTTTTCCCGCGCCAGTACGAAGGTGACGACGCCGGACACCGGTTTTTCGGTGCCGGAATTGGCCAGCACCAGCGTGGTCATGAACAACCCGCAGTCCTCGGCATATAACCGGCTCGATGCTTCGATTTCTTCCATGTCCTCGCGGGTGGGCAGTTCCATGCGGAGCATGCCGTTGACGGTTTGCCGTTCCTCCGCCGTGGGATCGAACAAGTCGAGCCACAGCGCCTCGCCGAGGCGCTGCTCGGTTTCTTCGGAAGGAATGGCCCTTAAGCCGCCATTGTGCGGCAGGTATGTCTTGAGCATGGGACACCTTACCTGAAGGAACGGCTGGGCCCGAAGGATCGGTTGGGATTGCGACCGCATGTTGCATTATGCGAGGCGAGGCACCATATCCCCGCTCGGGCTTCGGCGCTAACAATTTTTAGCGGTTAATGCATGCGACAAGCGAACCGGCCAAAGCACGCATCAAGGCGGGGTATAGGCCTGGGCCTGGCTTCAGGTCGGCGCCCAGGGGGTCGAGTACGCCCTCATGCACCGAGGTATTTTCGGCCAAAGTGTCGATCAATTTCGGCGGGAATTGCGGTTCGCGGAAGATGCAGGCCACTTTTCGTTCCGCGATGACGTGGCGCAGGGCGGCGACCCGGCGCGGACCGACCGGCCGATCGGGATCTACCGCCACCGCTCCGGCCGGCGTCAGTCCGTAGCGCGCTTCGAAATACTGATAGGCGTCGTGAAACACCAGGTAGCGCCCGCCCCGTAACTTGGCGAGGGTTTGTCGTACGTCCCGGTCCAGCCGCGTCAACTTGCCGACGGCACTTGCCGCATTGGCGCGGTAAAGCCCCGCATGCACCGGATCGACCTGCATCAGGGCCGTGGCGATGGTGTTCGTCGCGGCGATGGCATTTTGCGGGTCGAGCCAAATGTGAGGGTCGCTGGGGCCGTGATGGTGCTCATGCTCGCCCGGTTCGTCTTCCTGCCACAAACCACCGTGGCGGGCCGGCAGAACCTTGATCCCGGGGGCCTCGGCCAGCCTGACCACCCTGGCGTGCGACAGAGCTTTGAGCGGGGCGTCAAGATAGTTTTCCAGGCCAAAGCCGACCTCGAAGATCAGTGAGGCGGCTCCGATTTTGCGGGCATCCGACGGTTTGAGGGCATATGAATGCGCCGAAAGCGAACCCTGGATCAACAGGTCCGGTTCGCCGGCACCTTGCATGACCGCCGCCACCAAGGAATGCAGCGGCTTGATGGTGACCAGCACTCTCGGTGCCGCTTGGACGGGGGAGAACCGTAAAAGCAACAAGCCGCTTATAAGAATCGCTATAAATGTGCGCATATCGGATTTTTGTCAGAATGTAGAGAATTAATCAAATCGCTCCCTGCCTGCCGGCAGATATGAATTCACACGAAATTCACAATCTATCGGCGACCGGGGGCGTTCACAATAAGTGTGCTTGATTCTCAAGACTATTTTCGGTTGCCTAGTCGATTTTTTGCCCGCCCAAGAACGAATGCGACGGCTTTTCCGGACGCCGTCAACCACAACCGACACCCGTGCTTTCAAAATGTTTAAAAATCCGTTAGTATGAAAAGAAAATGCTTAAGCGTTTTACTAACGGGGTGGTAAGGGGCAAATGCGGAAACTGGAAAACGGTAACAAAGTCCGTTCGTCACGGGTAATCCTGAGCGTAGGGTTCATGATGACGTTGGTCGGGTGCGGCGGTTTCGGTCTGTTGCCGCATGAAACCAAGATCAGCACCACCCAATTCGAGAGTTATAGCCAAGTCGAGGCAGCTTACGCCAACGTCGAGCCGGGCACGACGAGGCTGTCGGAGTTGCAGAAGCTTGGGTTCGATGCCGCCAGCACGCCCAACGTCGAGGTGCTGTCCTATCTCGGTGTGATCGAACGCTTCATGCCGCGCAATTCCTTGACCTTCGACAAGTTGGCCAAGCCGGTTCAGGACTGCATCCTGGCGCAGGATCGTTGCACGGCTTTTGTCTTTCATCCCGAACATATCGAATCTCGTCGTATGGGCAGTCTGTTTCTCGATCTTTTGGGCTTCGAGCGCGATACGGTCAAAACCGGTTGGGCGGCGGAAGTCGTTCTGCTGATGCAGGATGGTCGGGTTGCCTACAAGCTGATGAGCGGCCATCCCAAGATCGAGGACACGCACAGTACGGTGCAGCCGCTCGGTCCGCTGCAGGATATCGGCAGCACGATGATGCGCACCGCAACGCGATTGTTCTGATCGATAGAAAAAAAGACCTCGCCGGTTCGGGCGAGGTTTTTTTATCGACGGTCCGGGGAGAGATGCGGCCCGGCCGTGCTTGGGGCGGGTCAGCGCGGGGCCAGGACCATCATCATTTGCCGGCCTTCCATCTTGGGCCACTGCTCCATCTTTGCGAAGGTTTCGGTATCCTTCTGGATGCGGTTCAAGAGTTCCATGCCGATATGCTGGTGGGCCATTTCGCGGCCGCGGAAACGCAAGGTGACCTTGACCTTGTCGCCGTCGCCGAAGAAGCGGCGCATCGCCTTCATCTTGACCTCGTAATCGTGGTCGTCGATGGTCGGGCGCATCTTGATCTCTTTGATCTCGATGACCTTCTGCTTTTTGCGCGCCTCGGCCGCTTTTTTCTGCTGTTCGTATTTGAATTTGCCGTAGTCCATCAGCTTGACTACGGGCGGCTTGGCTTCGGGCGAAACCTCAACCAGATCGAGGCCCTTTTCCTCGGCAATTGCCATAGCCTCGTCGGTGCCGATCTCACCGTATTTGGTGCCGTCGTCGCCGATCAGAAGAATGGTGCGGGCGTAGATTTCCTCATTGATGCGCGGACCGTCCTTGGCCGGTGCCGGCGCTTGGGACGCAAAACGTTTTGGAAGTATGACTCTCTCCTTTGGTTGGCCTTTACGCAACCGTACACCGTACGCGAAGGCTCTCTCCTTCCCTCGCGAACCTGTACTGGTTTTTGGGTCAGGTGAAGTCCTTCCATTCGACATAGGCCGCGCACTGCGTTTTAGGCAGTACAAGGCATGCGACTAAGCTACATTAAAAAATAAATACGGTTACGCAAGAGTTAATCGGCAACACAGGTCCGGAATCCGCGTCAGGCGAGGTCCGGCGGGGTCGCTTCCTCGGCCAACTGGGCGGCCAGGGCTTCAAGACCGATCACCTCCTGTTTTTCGACTCCTAGTTTGCGCACCGCCACCGTCCGGTTTTCCGCCTCTTTGCGCCCGACCACCAAAAGATAGGGCACTTTGGCAAGCGAGTGCTGGCGGACTTTGTAGTTGATCTTTTCGTTGGCGAGATCGATATCGGCGCGGATTCCGGCCTTTTTTAGCGCCGTTTGCACCCCTTGGGCGTACCCGTCGGCGTCGGAAACGATGGTGGCGACCACCGCCTGGACCGGCGCCAGCCACAGCGGGAACTTGCCGGCATAGTTCTCGATCAGGATGCCGATGAAGCGCTCCATCGACCCCAGGATCGCCCGGTGCAGCATCACCGGGTTCTTGCGGTTGCCGTCCTCGGCGATGTAGGTGGCACCCAGCCGGCCCGGCATGTTGAAATCGACCTGCAAGGTGCCGCACTGCCAGTCGCGGCCGATGCAGTCGCGTAAGACGAATTCCAGCTTCGGCCCGTAGAACGCGCCTTCGCCGGGATTGATGGTGTAGGGCAGGTGCGCGGCATCCATGGCGTCGGCCAGGGCTTTCTCGGCGATGTCCCACTGCTGGTCCGAGCCGATGCGGTGTTCCTCCGGCCGGGTGGAAAGCTTCACCCGCACTTCGGTAAAGCCGAGTTCGCGGTACATCTCCATCAGCAATTGGCAGAACGCTGCGGATTCGGTGGTGATCTGCGCCTCGGTGCAGAAGATGTGGGCGTCGTCCTGCACGAAGGCGCGCACCCGCATGATGCCGTGCAGCGCGCCCGAGGGTTCGTAGCGGTGGCACGAGCCGAATTCGGCCATGCGCAAGGGCAGGTCGCGGTAAGACTTCAGCCCATCCTTGAAGATCTGGATGTGCGCCGGGCAGTTCATCGGCTTGACCGCGAGGATTTTGTTTTCTTCCTCGACTTCGGCGATGAACATGTTTTCGCGATAGTTTTCCCAGTGGCCGGAAGCCTCCCATAGCTTGCGGTCGATCAGTTGCGGGGTCTTGACCTCGATATAGCCGGCATGCGCGATCTTGCGGCGAACGTAGTTTTCCAGCGTCCGCCACAAGGTGTAGCCGTGGTCGTGCCAGAACACCTGGCCGGCGGCCTCTTCCTGCTGGTGGAACAGATCCATCTCGCGGCCGATCTTGCGATGGTCGCGCTTTTCAGCCTCCTCCATGCGGGTGAGATAGGCTTCGAGTTCTTTCTTGTCGCGCCAGGCGGTGCCGTAGAGCCGCTGCAACTGCGCGTTCTTGGCATCGCCCCGCCAATAGGCCCCGGCGATCTTGGTCAGCTTGAAGGCGTCGCCGATCTTGGCCGTCGAGGCAAAATGCGGCCCGCGGCAGAGGTCGTGCCAGTCGCCGTGCCAATAGAGCGATACGTCTTCGCCCGCCGGAATGCTTTCGATCAGCTCGGCCTTGTATTGCTCGCCCAATTCCTTGAAGTGGGCGATGGCCTTCTCGCGCGGCCACACATCGCGCCGCGTCGGCAGATCGGCTTTGACGATCTCGTGCATCTTGGCTTCGATCTTGGGCAGATCGTCGGGCGTAAAAGGCTGGTTGCGGGCGAAGTCGTAATAGAACCCGTCCTCGATCGAAGGGCCGATGGTGACCTGGGTTCCCGGGAACAGTTCCTGCACCGCCATCGCCATGATGTGCGAGGCATCGTGGCGGATCATCTCCAGCGCCTTGTCGTCTTTGCGGGTGATGATCTTGACGGTCGCGTCCTCTTCGATGGGGCGGAAAATGTCGTAATCCTTGCCGTTGACCTCAAGGGCCAGCGCCGCCTTGGCCAATCCCGGACCGATCATCGCTGCGATGTCCGCCCCGGTAGTCCCCCGCGCCACCGTCAGAATCTTGCCGTCGGGCAAGGTGACGTGGATTTCGGGCGCGGACGAAGACATGGCGATTCTCCTAAAAAAAAGCCGTGGGACCATCTGCCTGCCACAGTGCCCAAGTCAAGCTTTTCCCGGGTTTTTGCCGGAAACCCGGGCAGGGACACCGGGGCAATACCCACCATATCTAGCCCCCATTCCTCACCAATTCCCCAACGGGTTGATCGTTGTTTGCACACATTTGGGGGGGGTATCCCTCCTTCTGGCCGGTTTTCCGTCTTGTCGGAAGCAGACCCGGCCGGCACGAAATATACGCGCGTTTGAGGCGGCCCGGATAAGCGGGACGGCTGAGAAAGAAGCGTCATGGCCCGCAAATGCGGGCCATGACATTATGGTTTTTGGAGGCTATCGTTAAGGTAGAAACATATCGCACCCGCCGCCATGCCCCCCCGCCGATCCCAATGACCTTGAGCCCCAGGAAGAACACCTGATCGAATGCGCCGCGCGCGGCGAATGGTGGGAACCGGAACGCACCGGGCAGGGCGGAAACGACGATGAAGATCCCGCCCATGGTGCGGATGAAAACCGAACCGGTCGGTGGTGGTGAATTGCTTCAGGCACCGTATTTTCTTCGTTTTACCCTTTGGCACAACGCATCGGAAAATAATGAATAAATTATCCATATATAAATTATGCCCAGGCTGTCTGTTGACCTTGTTGACGTTCTGTATACACAACGTATATAAGCTGTGTGCGGGCTGGTCAGCCAATGCGGGTTGCCGACACGTAGAAAAAAAGGAGAATAGCAAATGAACGTAGCAACGGCCCGAAGTAAGGTGCCGTCGTTCACCCGTCAAAAGTCAGACACAACGATCAATGTTCGTGTGTCGAAAGTCTGGCGTGATTTGATCGATAATGCTGCGAGCGTACTGGGGAAAACGAGGACCGATTTCATTGTCGAAAGCGCACGGCGTCACGCTATCGATGTTCTTTTGGATCAACGTTTCTTCAGTCTAGAAGGCGATCAATACGACGCGTTCCTGAGTGTGCTTGATAATCCACCACCGCCCAGCGAGCGGCTCAAGCGCCTGATGACGAGCAAGGCACCATGGGAGAAGTAATAACGCACCCAATGGCACTGGCACAGGGCATCGCTGCGCCAGTGCCCATTTCCCCAGAGCACGAAGTCAACCGCTTCGATTGCGGAAAGGGGTCCCTGAACGACTGGATTAGGTCAAAGGCGGAGAAGCGCGAGGGACGTTCGGCGCGCTGCTATGTTGTGTGCCAAAGTAACGTCGTCATCGGATATTATTGCATTTCAACCGGGGCCGTGGGGCACACTGGCGCTCCACGCGGATTGCGCGCCAATCTTCCGGATCCCACGCCCGTTATGGTGATAGGACGATTAGCGGTTGATAAAGAGTTTCAGGGACGAAACATAGGGGTGGGGATGCTCAAAGACGCTCTCTCTCGTGTTCTTCTCGTATCGAAAACCGTTGGAGCGCGAGCCGCTATTGTTCATGCAATAGACGACGAGGCAATTTCATTTTATGTCGCTCATGATTTCAAAAGATTTCCGACAGATGTGCGCACACTCTGGTTGTCAATAGACACTATCGCGGCAGCACTTTGACGCGATCCGTGCGTCATAAATTTCGTGGCATTAATCGCTTGTGGCTTATGTCAGACTTCGCTGCTGACTTCACTGATGCCTCGAATTATGGCCGGGCAGTTCGTACCAGAAGCATCCGTTCCGATGGAACTTGGCGGTAGGCGCTTTCGGAAATCGGTCGCCAAACTGGATGGCAAATTGGCCCATTGCATTGGTCCATTCAATAGTCCTGCGCCAGTGCATACCGGCATTTTCGATGGCGAGGTAAAGAGCTTCATCGCCACCTCGTCGTTGGGGATGCTGCCGCGAGTTTTGATGATTTTGCGCAGCGAGCGATTGAGCGCACGGTGCTGTTTTTTTCACAACTTTGCGCGCAAAATCGGTTCCCACTTTTGCGCTCGTTGCTCCGGCCGGGTTGCATCAAGGGAGGCTGGCTCGTAATATGAGCGTCGGCGCTCGGCGGTATCTGCCGCGGCGCGCCCAACGGAGATTGGATGTCAGGGCTTGTGTGACAAGGCTCTCTGAACGTTGGAGAGCCGCGATCTTGAAATAACCGGGTGCTAGAGCGCCGCGCCTTCGGACGGAATCGGCGCGCCGCTCTGTCCTTTTGGTTGGTCGCAACTTTACGCGCAAAACCGGTTCCTACTTTTGCGCACGTTGCTCTGGCCACCCGGGTCTTTTTGCGTTTGTCATCCGAGACATCCATGACCATCTCACATCGCGAACATCGTGCGTCGCACGTTCCGGCTCGCGCCGGCCGCATCGCCGCGCCCCATTCGGGCGGCACCGACGCGCCATCCCATACCGACAAAGGAGTTACCGCAGTGGACATTCCACGAATTTTCACCGTTAGCGAAAGCGCTCATCGCATCCACAATCCCTTCACCCCGGAAAAGCTCGCCGCGCTCGGCGCGGCGTTGCGGCTGGAACCGGGAACCCGGGTGCTCGACCTCGGCAGCGGTTCGGGCGAAATGCTGTGTAGCTGGGCCCGCGATTACGGCATCGCCGGCACCGGGGTCGACATGAGTCCGTTGTTCACCGAACACGCCAAACGCCGCGCCGACGAGCTGGGCGTCGCCGATCGGGTCGAATTCATCCATGCCGACGCCGTAGGCTTCGTTGCCGACGAAAGTGTGGGTGTGGCGGCCTGCGTCGGCGCCACCTGGATCGGCGGCGGCGTCGCCGGCACCATTGCGCTGCTGGCCAAGAGTCTGCGCCCCGGCGGGATCATCCTGATCGGCGAGCCGTACTGGCGGCGTTTACCGCCGACCGAAGATATCGCCCGGGGATGCCGCGCCGATGCCATCGCGGACTTTCTTCCGCTGCCGGATCTGCTCGCCTCGTTCGGCAACCTCAACACCGACGTCGTGGAAATGGTTCTGGCCGACCAAGACAGTTGGGACCGCTACGAGGCCGCCAAGTGGCTAACCATGCGCCGGTGGCTCGAAGTCCATCCCGACGATGCCTTCGCGAACGAGGTTCGATCCGAACTGACCGCGGCGGCCGAACGCTATGCCGCCTTCACCCGCGAATATCTCGGGTGGGGCGTGTTCGCGCTGATGTCGCAAAGCTAAGACGACTGCCGTGCAATGGCGGGCGCCGGGTGTGTCCCCCCGGTTGCTCGCCGTTGCGCGCGCGTCGGCCCGCCGGTGACATGGATGCGAGGTTAAGGGATTTAGCTTCTTCTTTTGGCGATACGCACTTTGGCGACAGGCGGAGGAGTCGGCTCTTTTGCCTTCTCTGCTTGCTGGGCCGCCTGCATGGCTTTCCGCTTCAAAACTGCGGCAGCGGACATACTGGGTAATTTTGGCATTCGAAAGAGGCTCCTATCCTCTGCACACTCCATATGCCGCGATTGTGTGCAGAACAAGACCGCCCTTGTTTCCGCGGAAAACGCCGGGATGCCGGCAAATCCATTCCTCCGTACGGAAATTTCACGAAGTTGCGTTTTGCATATTTCTTTCATTAGGTTATGCTGAAAAGGTCAAAGAAATCCTGGGTTCGGTGCATGCGTTTCGGCAGGGCGTGGTTGGTTGGGTTAACCGGTTTTCTTGCGGTTTCCGCATTGGCGGCAGAGCCGGCGCCCGACGATGCGCCGCCGGCTTGGCTTGCTGCGGCCGAAACGCTGGATGCGGCGGCGAACCTATCCGGCGTTCTGGCGCTGCAGCCTTACGCCTTTTCCTGGAGCCGGTGGCTGTCGCCCAAGGTGACGGTCAAGCCGCTGAACCCGGTCAAGCCGGCGAAGGGTGCCGTAAGCCGGGCGTCCGCGGATATCCGCGGACGGGCGGTTTCGCTTGGGGTCGCCCAGTCCAAAAGCGAAGCGCGCGCCTTGGCCGAGACGGCGAAGCTGAAGCTCGATCTGCCCGATCTGTCGATGGATGCGGCGCTGTCGGCCGGCATCGGCAAGGATACCGACAAGGCCGATGTTTGGCATCGGCGCGGGCTGGCCGTGAACATGAAATGGAGCGGCGTACCCAAGACCGAGATGGCGTTGACCGGCGCCAGCGATTTTTCGCTGACCTATCGCGATCCTTCCAGCATCGGCGTTTCCGGCGGCAAGCCGCATGTGCTCAGCAGCGGCAAGGACACCGCCAATTTCACGGCGAACGTTGCACCGCTAAGCGGCGTTTCGCTTGAATTCGGCGCGGCGGGCAGCGAGGAAGTCGCCAAAGACAGCACTGCGGAAAGCCGCAGCGCGGAAATCGCCAGCATCGTCGAGACCCAAGGGCAGGAAGTCTTCGCCAATGCCGCCTGGAAGCCGCTGCCGTGGATTTCTCTCGATGCCGGTACGCGCGAACGGTCGACCGCCATAGCTTGGCGGGCGAAGAACGTCAAAAGCGATACCGTGCGCAGCATGGAGCCGCATGCGGCGATGACGCTCGATCTGAGTAGCGAAACGCAAGTATCCGCCAGCCTGGAGCGCACGCCGGCGACCTACAACACCGGCGCCTACGTCGCCTATGCCAGCACCGCACTGGTCAACGAAAAGGTGCCGGTGAAGCCCGATTACGCCTGGCAGTTCAAGACCAAGATCAAAGGCAAAATCGGACCGGCCGACGTGACGGCGGCCTATACGTCGTCTTACGACGGGTCGGTGACCGAATACGACTTTGCCCGCAGCGGAACCCAGGCGCCGGTTTCAACGCCGCTCGAAACCAAGGATGAGGCCAACATCAGCCTGTCGCTGCCGCTGCACGGCCTCGGCTTCACCGATACCTCGCTGATCGGCAACGCCGAATGGCGGGAATCGCGGGTGCGCGATCCGCTTTCCGGCGAATACCGGCGCGCCTCGGGCGAGGTGCCGGCCAAGCTGACGCTGAAATTGGAACGCAAGCTGCCGCGCCAGATGATGCTGATGGGTCTCAGCGGCGAAATCGAAGATTCGCAGGTTTCCTATCAGACCAAGCAGGTCTCCGAGGTTGCCGCCAACGGCCGGATCGGGGCCTATTTCGCCTATGTGCCGGGGCCTTACGAATTGCGCCTGGCGATGGACGGATTGGTCGGTACCCAAGGGACGACGGATTACGTCTATCGCGAATCGCGGATAAGCCGGGAGATCCCCAGCGTGGTCGAACATCCCGCGCCGGGGCCGACCGTCAAGCTGACCTTGCGCCGGCCGATGTAACGGCGGCCGGGGCAAGGTTATTCATTCGTACACGTATGAAAGAACCGGCCGCCTTTTGCGAAGACGGCCGGTCTTTTCGACGAAGCGCTCTATTTTCGGCCGAGGATTTCGATCGTCACCCGTCCGTCGCCGAAGGCATGACAACGCATGTAGATTTGATCGAGATCGCGTTGATCGCCGGGCAGATCCAGCACCGTCATCCGGTCGCGTTCCAGTTTGCGGTCGGTGGCCAATGTGACGCGTTGGCCGTTCCGAAAGGTGGCGGCGACCTTGTTGCAGCGTGCTGTGGTGCCGAGCGGGCGCAGGGCGATGCTGTCTATCCTTCGGCCGCGCCAGCCGGCGGAGGTGTTGTCGCGGTCGTTGCGACCTTCGAAGCTGATCCGGTCGATGACGATCCAACCGCCGTCGCGATCGCCCATCGACCGAGACGGCGGGGGCGGCGGCATATCGTTGTCGCGATCGTTCATCGACCGCGGCGGCGGGGGCGGCGGCATGGCATCGCCGCCGAACAGGTTTGACCAGCGGCCGTGCCAGTCGCGATCCTTTCGCCATTCGTCGCGATAGCGGCCGATCTCGGCATCGACGTAAATGACGCCGCCGCGCCTTGCTTCGGCACGGCAGTCGAAGTGAACCTCCGCCACCGGTTTCGCCCGTCCGCGCACATCGACGGCAACCGGCTGCCCTGCGGGCAGGCGGCCGGAAAAAACGTTGTCGGTGTCGCCGTTGGCATAGCGGACGGTGATCGAACGGCAAAAAACGTCGCTGCGATCGGCGACCAGCCGCAGCGACTCGACCCGTCCGCCGAAACGCGAATAGGCGGTATCGAAATCCGGACGGTTTCCGACATCGACGCTTCCGATGCGCACGTAATCGGCCAAAGCCGGCGCGAGAACCCCCAAGCAGGCCGCAGTCGCGGCCGCCACTATTCTTGCATGCTTCATGACGTGTTCCTTTGCTCCAATAAACTGAAACGCCTGCCGGCGTTTTCGCCGGCGAAGATGGCAGGCGTCGCGTTTTTTTGCAAAGTCGGTGTGAACGGCCGATGAACGGCGGCTGCCGCCGTTAAAACCCTCGACGCCGGCTTGGAACCGGTCGCATAATCGCCTATGACGTTGCGTGAAACCCAATTTGACGAAGCCGCCATGACCGAAACGCTGCCCGACCGTTTGTGCGCCGATCCCGACAGTCCCCATTACGACGAGAAGTTGTTGGAGCGCGGCATCGGCATCATGTTCAACGGCAGCGAGAAGACCAACGTCGAAGAATATTGCGTCAGCGAAGGCTGGATTCGGGTGGTGGCGGGAAAAAGCCTCGATCGCCGCGGCCGGCCGATGACGGTGAAGCTGAAGGGCAAGGTCGAACCGTTCCTCAAAGAACCGCCGCAAACTTAAAATACGGAATCGAACATGCGCCGCCGTCTAGCTCTCGAACATATTCTCGAAACCCTGCTGTTTCAGGCGCGCTGGTTGATCGCGCCGTTCTATCTCGGATTGGTGCTGGCGCTGCTGCTGCTGCTCGCCACCTTCTTTCACGAGATCTACGAATACGTCGAACATTTCAGCCTGGACGCCGAAACCGTCATTCTGGCGGTGCTGTCGCTGATCGATCTGTCGCTGGCCGGCAATCTGGTCATCATCGTGATTTTCTCGGGCTACGAGAATTTCGTTTCCAAGATCGACACCGGGGATTCCGAAGACCGGCCGAGCTGGATGGGAACGCTCGATTTCTCCGGCCTCAAGATGAAGTTGATCGGCTCGATCGTGGCGATTTCGGTGATTTCGCTGCTGCGTGCCTTCATGCGGTTGACCCAGCACGATCCCACCATGGATTCGCGCACGCTGGCCTGGCTGGTCGGCCTGCACGTCACGTTCCTGTTTTCGGGCTTACTGTTTGCGCTGATGGACTGGGTCGCCTCGCTGTCCGAGCACAAGCCGGAAAAATAGAGCCGCCGGAACAACCGAGTGCAAATGCAGCCCGCACGGGCGAGCGCCGCTTGAAATACGGTCTACGGTTTTTTCGTCCCGCCGGGCGGATCGCCCTGTTTTCCCTTCCCTCGCACGGCTTGCATTGCATGCAGTGCTCGCCGGGAATGATGGGGATGGTGGGCTGCGTTGCTGCCACAAACCCGCACTGTCATGGCCCGCAAATGCGGGCCATCC
>DBTZ01000049.1:135013-159446 GCA_002307315.1 Alphaproteobacteria bacterium UBA1303 | reverse complement strand
CCGCAAATGCGGGCCATCCAGTTGGGTTCTGCACGGCGTTGCAGAATTTGAAAAACGTCTTTGATCGATTTTGAAAGTCTTGAGTGGGCGTCACCTGGATGGCCCGCATTTGCGGGCCATGACAAAAAGGGGGGGCGGCATCGGTCTTCTAATCGGTATGCATGCACGCTGTTGAACGCTATAGTTGCGTCGTTTCAGGGGGCGCAACATGTTCAAGCAAAATACCGTCTTCATCCTCGGCGCCGGGGCAAGCTGGCATTACGGCTACCCGACCGGCGAAGATTTGGTGTCGCTGGTAAAGAAAAAAGCGAAAGACGTTATTGGAAAATATAAGCAACCGTATGGCCCTGACGGTATCCCATGTTTCCATCACCCCATGTTTCACCCGTCGCATTACAAGACAGCAAGCGGTGAGCCTAATGTGCTGGTCGATAAATTTATTGAGCAAATTGAATTGGCAAGAGACGCTGTCGAACAAGCCAATCCACTGGTCATCGACGATTTTCTTGGACGGAATAAAGACATCGCCGAGTGTCAGCACGTGAAATTCACGAATTTCAGCAATCATAACAAGGTCAGCAGGCAGGTGGCACGGGTATTCCATATTGCAAAGTCGCTTCACGATGAATCGACGGATTTGTTGTTTGGAGATAAATACAGGCAATCCTCGCTAGTTCCGGGGCGGGATTATTCCTGCGAAAAAAGCATCAAATCCGTCCACGATGCCTTGGCGCAGGACTTCGACTGGCCGGAATAGCTTCCAGTCCATCTATGCCCAACCGGCCCGGAAGCGCTTCGGGGCCGGCTTACATTGGTGCGCCGTTCTATCCCGTGTGGGTTACGGCTTGATCGTCGCTTCGTCGATATGCACCGCCTTGACGGAGGCGATGTCGGTCGACGAGGCGCCCAGCATCACCAGATAGTCGCCGGGAGCGATGTGCCATTGCCGCATTTCGGCGTCGAAACGCGCCAGCAGACGCCGGTCGGCGATCACCGATACGCGCTTGGTCTCGCCCGGCTTGAGCGGCTGCTTGATCCAGCCGACCAGCCGCATCGTTCCGCCGGGCGGCAGCACGTAGATCTGGCCGACGGCCTTGCCTGCGTGTTTGCCGGTGTTGGTCATGTCGAAGGCCGCCTTCACCGTGCGGCCGCCGGAAACGTCGAGATTGCCGTAGGCAAAGCTGGTGTAGGAAAGCCCGTGGCCGAACGAAAACAGCGGCGGGATCTTCTTTTGCGCGAACCATTTGTAGCCGAGGTTCGGGCCTTCGGAATACTTGACGTCGAACTGGGTAAGCCCGTCGCGCCATTGGGTTTGCCACGGCATATCGCGGAAGCCGGCAATGGCGGGATGCGGCAGTTGACGTTCGCTGCGCGGGAAGGTTACCGGCAGATGTCCCGACGGGTTGACTTGGCCGAGCAGCACGCGGGCGATGGCGGTAGCGCCGCGATTGCCGGAATACCACGCCTCCAGCACCGCTGCGACCTTGCCCAGCCAGGGCATGGCCACCGGCCCGCCGGTCTGCAGCACCACCACGGTCTTGGGGTTGGCGCGCGCCACCGCATCGATCAGTGCGTCCTGGTTGCCGGCGAGGCTGAGCGAGGCGTTGTCGCGCGCTTCCTGCATCCATTGCTGGGCGAAGATAATCACGACATCGTTGGCGCGGGCAAAAGCGGCGGCCTTCTTGACATTGCCGCCGTCGTAGAACACCACCCGTGCGGTTGGAGCTTTGGCCTGGGCGGCCTTACGCAGCTCCGCCAGCGGTGCCGGCGGATGAAAGACGATTGCCCCCTTGGGCGCGCGCGGCGCTTCGCCCGGCACCCGCTTCAGGGCGCCGCCGGTAAGCACCTCCATCAGCTCCTTGAAGCCGATCGGGATGACCTGCGACGAGCCGCCGCCCGACAGCACGCCGACATCGGCAAAGCCGCCGATCACCAGGATGCGCCGTCCGCCCTTCGACAACGGATCGAGCGGCAGAAAGTTCTTGTCGTTCTTGAGCAGGACGATGGCTTCTTCGGCGTCGCGCTGGGCCACCGCCAAATCGGCATCGACGTCGAGCGGCCGCCGAACGATGGGGCGATCGAATATCCCTTTGGCGAAGATGGTGCGCAAGATGCGATGCACCATGTCGCGCAGCCGCGCCTCGGGCACCGAACCGTCGGCCAGCGCGGCGGCGAGCGGCGTGCCGAAATACTCCTGCGAATCCGAAAAGCGCGAGGATTGCTGGTCGAGACCGTTGTTGGCGGCGGCGACGGTCGAATGCACCGCGCCCCAGTCCGACATCACGAAGCCCCTGTAGCCCCAGTCGCCCTTGAGAACCCGGTTGAGCAGAAAGTCGTTCTCGCAACCGTAGACGCCGTTAATGCGGTTGTAGGAGCACATCACCGAACCGGGGTCGGAACGTTCGATGGCCAGTTCGAATGCCAAGAGGTCGCTCTCGCGCATCGCGGATTCGGAAATGTCGGCGCTCATCGACATGCGGCCGGTTTCCTGATCGTTGAGCGCGAAATGCTTGATGGTCGAAATCACGTGGCGACTCTGGATGCCGCGGATGGATTCGCCGACCATGACCGAGGCCAGCCAGGGATCCTCGCCGGAATATTCGAAGGTGCGTCCGCTGCGCGGTTCGCGTGTCAAATTGATGCCGCCGGCGAGCAGCACGTTGAAGCCCTTGCGGCGGGTTTCCTCGCCGATCATCGCGCCGCCCTGAAAGGCAAGGCTCGGGTTCCAGGTGGCGGCGGTGGCGAGCGAGGAGGGCAACGCCACCGCGGTATCGCCCTTTCGCATGTGACCGCCGTTGGCGACGCCTAAGGAGGCATCGGATTCCTTCAAGGCGGGAATGCCCAGACGCGGTATGCCGGGGACATAGCCGGCACCGTTCGGCATGTCGTTTCTGTACTGCACCGGAACCCTGGGGTTGTAGACGCCGAAATAGCCCGAAACCAGCTTCAGTTCCTCCTCGCGCGTCATCTGGGCCTGGATCAACTCGGCGCGGATGTCGGGCGACAGCGATTTATCGAGCCAGGGACGTGCGGATATCCCTTGCGCCGATGCCGACGCCGCGGTCGGCACGACGGCTAGCACGAAAAAAAACAACGCAATGATACGCTTGCTGGCGAACATGATGCTGGCTCCCTCCGCGGCGAGGCCGGTTGTCCCATGCGGTGGGTATATGCCGTATCGCGTCGGCTTGTGCGAGAAAAACCGTCGGCGGTCGTAAAGTTTTTCTAACCGAGTTCGGCCAGCATCCGATCGATATCGCTCTGACTGTTGGCGGTTTTCTGCGTCTGCGGTCCGTTCAGCAGGGTGTCGTCGGGCGGGGTGCCGTGGTTGCCGCAACCGCTGCCGCACGGCTTTAGTTCGCTGTCCGAGCAAAAGCACAACAGCGCTTCGATCCGTTTTTCGGCGTTCTGGATCACCCGTACCACTTTGGTAATGCGCTGGCCGGTGATGTCCTGAAAGGCGGACGCTTCGTAGATTTTGGTAACCGCCGCCATCAACTCGTCGGATGTCGGTTGCGGCAGTTTCAAGGCAATCGCCTCGATGGCCTCGGCCGCGGTCATGATGCTGCCGGCGGCGTCGGCGGTTTCCTGAACGACCTCTTCAAGTTCGTCGGTCGAGGAGGAAAACTTCTCGCCGTCTTTGGTCGGCCTGAGAGCGCAGATTTCGCTGCGCGTCCGGCCGATATAGTCGGAAATGTACTGCAGAATTTCGACCAACGGCTGCTTCTGCCGGGCGTCCAACGTCTTCAGCTTGACGATGACGCGTTCGAGATAGGTGTGGGCCTGGCCGAGTTCGAGCGGCGGATGAGAGGTCTTTACGTTCATGATCAAGCCGCCTTTACCGCCAGCACGCTTTCGATTTTGGCACGCAATGTTTCGGCGTTGAACGGTTTGACGATATAATTGGAAACTCCAGCCTTCTTGGCGGCGATGACGTTGTCGGTTTTGCTTTCGGCGGTGACCATGATGAACGGCGTCGCTTTAAGCTTTTCGTCGGCCCTCACCTCGCGCAAGAGATCGAGACCTGTCATCGGCTGCATGTTCCAGTCCGAAATGATCAGGTTGAACGGCAAGGTGCGCAGCTTGCCCAGCGCGTCGGTTCCGTTAGTGGCGTCCTCGACGTTCTCGATGCCGATCTGGCGCAACAGGTTGCGCAAAATCCGAAGCATCGTGGTGTAGTCGTCGATTATGATTACCCGGAAATTTTTGTCGAAGTTCATTGTCCACTCCTTGATTACCCCGTGATTAGTTATTTGGCGATAATGTGCAGCGGCGAGGCGGTGCCGGTCTGGCGAACCTCCGGTTGGCCGGCCTGCCAGGCTTTGTCCTGTTTGAGGCAGTAGACGCCGCGCAAGTTTGGTACGTCGGTGTATTTGTCGCACAGGCCGTATACGGATTCCGATCCGCCGAGCATGAATACGCCGTCCGGCGCCAATTGGGCGGAAATGGCGTTCATCACTTTGCTCTTGGACGGCTGATCGAAATAAATCAGTACGTTGCGGCAGAGTACGATGTCGAAGGAGCCGAGCGCGGAAAAGTCGCCGAGGAGATCGAGCAGGCGGAATTCCACCATTTCGCGGATTTCCGTTTTGATCCGCCAGCGGTCGCCGAGCTGATCGAAATACTTCATCAGATATTGGATCGGCATGCCGCGCTGAACTTCGAAGCCGGAATAGTACCCGTCGCGGGCGCGTTCGAGCATTGCCGGATTGATGTCGGTGCCGACGATGTTGATGTACCAGCCGTCGATCGGAAAATATTCCTTCAGCAGCATCGCCACCGAATAGGGTTCCTGGCCTGACGAACTGGCCGCGCTCCAGATGCGCAACACTTTTTTTACCGCGCGCCGTTCCATCAGCTTGGGGAAGAGAACCTTGCGCATGGTTTCAAACGGATGAGCATCGCGGAAGAACATGGTTTCGTTGGTGGTCATGGCATAGACCACCGCCCGCGCAAGTTTCGAGCTTGGGTCGCGGCGTACCGCTTCGATCACCTGGACGACGTCGGTTAAGCCGCACTCGCGGGCAATCGGCGAAAGCCGGCTTTCGATCAGATAGGTTTTGTCCGGGGTGACGATCAGGCCGGACTTTTCGCGCAGGAAGCCTGCGATAAACGAGAAATCGCCGTAGTTCATGTTCTTCCCTCGCTGAAAACTGTTCCGATTAGGCGCGATATGTCGCCGAGCGGAGATACCGCCGTGCATAGGCCGGCAGTTGCCACGGCGCCCGGCATGCCCCACACCACGCTGGTTGGTTCGTCCTGGGCAATCAGGGGCGCACCGGCGGCGGCCAAGTCGCGCGATCCGTCGAGCCCGTCGCATCCCATGCCGGTCAACATGACGCCGAGAAGGTTGGCGCCGTACATTTTTGCGGCGCTGCGGAACAGGGGGTTGACCGACGGCCGGCAATAGTTTTCCGGCGGCGCCTGGGTCAGATGCGCTTTGGGGCGATCGCCGTTACCTGCCAGTTCCAGGTGCCAATCGCCGGGCGCAATGTAAATATGTCCCGCTTCGATCGGCTCGCCGTCTTTCGCTTCGGCGCACGGACGCATCGCCGCCTTGCCGATGTGTTGGGCCAGCACCGCGGTAAAGGTGGCGGGCATGTGTTGGGCGATCAAAATCGGTACGTCGATCGTCGTCGGCAAAGTTTCGAACAGTTTGGTCAATGCCGGCGGTCCGCCGGTGGAGGAACCGATCACCACCGCCCTCGGCCGCAGTTTCGCCGCTCTGCGCAAAGCGACGACAGTGCCGGGATAAAGCCCGCTGGACCGTATCGCGGCCGGCTTCGGCGTTTGGACGAACGGCCGCTCGTGGATCGCCTGCGTACCCAGTCCGAGAATTTTTTCCAGCAGTTCGCGGTGATACTCCTCCGCCCGGCCGATTTCGTGGGCGGTCGGCTTGGCGATATAGTCGGTGGCGCCCAGCGCCAGCGCCTGCAGGCTGATCTCGGCGTTCTTTTGGGTGAGCGTCGAGGACATGATGATCTTGGTTTGCGGACTGGCGGCGCGAATAAGCGGCAGCGCGGAAAGGCCGTCGAGTTCCGGCATTTCGATGTCGAGCAGAATGACGTCGGGCCGGTTGCGCTCGGCTAGCGGCACCGCCATCTTGCCGTTGTGACCGGACGCGACGATTTCGATGCGCGGTTCGCTCTGCAAAATGCGCGAAATGAACCCGCGTACTACTGCGGAATCGTCGACCACCATCACCCTGATTTTATTATCCGCCGCGTCATGCGCGACGGTTTGCAGCGTCATTGCGGAATCTCCCCATCCAATCCCAACTGTTCCAATTTGTTTTTCAGAATGTCGATGTCGAACGGCTTCATGATATATTCGTCGGCACCTTCGCCCATTGCCGCGACGATCTTCGGCATGGTGTTTTCGGTGGTGCACATCACCACGATCGGCCGGTTTGCTTCGTGCATTGCCCGAAGCTGCTTGAGGCATTCCAGCCCGTCCATACCCGGCATGTTCCAATCGAGCAGAATGATGTCGGGATGTTTCTCCTTGTACTGATCGAGCGCACAGGCACCGTCCTCGGCCTCCAGCACGCTGTAGTTCAGTTTCGACAGCATGCCGGATATCACCCGGCGGATCGCTTTCGAATCGTCGACGATCATGCAGACTTTCGGCGCGTTACTGTTCACGACGCTTTCCTCCAGGTTTTTCCTAACCTATCCTTCGGCACCATGCGTTCGACCGTGTGCAGCAGCTTGGCGGGAAGCTGGGTATGATCGGACTTGCCGAGATATTCGTTGTAACCGGCGGCGATGCCGGCCTTGCGATCCTCGTCGCGGTCGAGCGACGACAAGGCGATCATCGGTACGGATTTCCAGCGCGCGTCGGCGCGTATCTTGCGCGCCAGTTCCAGACCGTCGATCTCCGGCATATCGATGTCGCTGACGATGAGGTCGAAGCTTTGGCCGTTTTCGAGTATTTCCATCGCTTCGGCGCCGTCGGCAGCGGCGGTTACGCACCAGTCGCTTGCCGCCAGGAGCGGCGTCAGCAGGTTGCGGAAAAACGAGGAATCGTCGATTACCAGCGCATGGTTTCGGCAGTGATGCAGCGTCTTGTCGTGCGTCGGTTCGAACCAGTCGGCGAAAGCGCGGGTGAGAAACGGGCCGATGTCGACGATATCGGTGGCCTTGCTGCCGATGATGGCGCTGCCGATCAATCCCGGCTTGGCTCCGGCAAGATCGACGTTTAGCCGGCCGCGAATGATATCCACCACGTTGTTGACTGCCAAGCCCATGTCGCGGCCGTTGTCGCTAAACACCAGCACAGTCTGTTTCGGCTTGTCCTTCCACGGCCAGTCGTCGTCGAACGGCACCAGCGGCATCAAATGGCCGCGGTACTGGGTGACGAAGCGGTCGCTGACCTGCTCGATCGTGGTTTTTTCGATGTCCTCGATGCGTGCTACCAGTTCCAACGGAACCGCCTTGAGTTCCGGCCCGCCGGCGCGGAACAGCAGTAAAGAATGCATCTCCGATGCCGGTTGTGCGCTTTGCGCGGCCGCCGCGGCGCGGTCGGCGTCGTCGATCTGGTTTTGACCGGCGGCGGCGGCTAAGCCGTTGGGGTCGAGGATCATAATGACGCTGCCGTCGCCGAGAATGGTATTGCCGGCATAGAACGGCGTGCCGCGCAAAATCGGCGCTACCGGTTTGACCACGATTTCTTCGGTATCGAATACCCGATCGACGATAATGCCGAACGAGTTCTTGCCGACCTGGGCGACAATAATGAATTGTCCGGTGCCGGTGCCGGCGGTTTCCTGTTCGCCCAGCAGGGTGCGCAAGGACACCAGCGGCAGCAATTGATCGCGTAAACGCAAGACTTTTGCCGACTTGATGGTTTCCACCTTGAGGCCGTTGCGCTCGGAGAGGCGAACCAGTTCGAGCACGTTGATTTGCGGAATGGCAAAGCGCATGCCGGCGGTGCGTACGATCAGCGCCGATACGATCGCCAGGGTAAGCGGGATCTTGATGGTAAACGACGTGCCGCGACCGCGCGCGGAGGTCATGTCGACGGTGCCGCCGATCCGCGCAATATTGGTGTGTACCACGTCCATACCGACGCCGCGTCCCGATACCGAGGTGACCTTTTCGGCGGTGGAAAATCCGGGGCGGCAAATCAGTTGCAGGATGCGCTGTTCGCTCAATCCGGCGAGTTCGGACTCGGTGGCGATGCCGTTTTCGATCGCCTTTTTGCGAATGCGGTCGGTGTCGAGGCCGCGGCCGTCGTCGTCGATGCGGATGAAGATATGGCCGCTTTCGTGATAGGCCGACAGCGTAATGGTGCCGGTTTCCGGCTTGCCCGCGGCAACCCGGGCGGCCGGATCCTCGATGCCGTGATCGGCGGAGTTGCGCACCATATGGGTGAGCGGATCCTTAATCATTTCCAACACTTGGCGGTCGAGTTCGGTCTCGGCACCTTTGGTGACGAGGTTGATCTTCTTGCCGGTTTCCACGGCGAGATCGCGCACGATACGCGGCAGCTTGGCCCAGGCGTTTCCGATCGGCTGCATTCGCATGCGAGTGATGCCGTCCTGCAAATCGCCGGTGATGTGGGTTAGCCGCTGCAGCGGCACTTTGAATTCGTTGCCGCTGATGCCGCGCTGCAACTGCAGCAGTTGATTGCGGGTCAGCACCAGTTCGCTGACCAGCGTCATCAAATTTTCGATAATGTCGACATTGACACGGATCGACGAAGCGCTAGCCGCCGATTCCTTGGTTTCGCTTTCCGGTTTGGGCGCGCGGTTCTTGACCGTGTGCTCCGGCTCTTTTGCCGGTTCCAGTTCGTCGGCCTGCGGTGCGGCGACGGCGGCGTCATCGGGCGCTTCCGCCATTTCCGAAGCGATTTCGGCCAACAGCTCGGCGGCTTCCGGCACGCCGGTTTCTTCTGCGTTTTCCGGCGCGTTCTCTGGCGGGTTCTCTGGCGGGTTTCCCGGCAAAATTTCCGGCGACGCCTCTGCCGCAACCGTTTCAATGATCGGTTGGGCGGCGGGTGCGACCGCCGCGTCGAGTTCGGCGATCAGGTCGGTATCGTCGCCTTCGGGTTCGGCACCGGTTTCTTCCAATACCATGAGAATGGTGCGAATGCGGTCGATGCTTTTAAGGATCAACGTGACGGCGGCCGGGGTAATCGACAATTCCTTGTCGCGGAACTTGCCGAGTACGTTTTCGCCCGAATGCGCCACCTTTTCCAATCGCGGCAGGCCGAGAAAGCCGCAGGTGCCTTTGATGGTGTGCATCAGTCGGAAGATGCTGGCGATCAGCGAAGTATCCTCGGTGTCGGTTTCCAGCCGCACCAGTTCGACGTCGAGGGTCGCCAGGCTTTCGTTGGTTTCGCACAGGAATTCTCGGATTAAATCGTCCATGACGCGCTCCTATTCTACGCCGGCTATCGCATCGGCCCGGATATCGAGCAGCCGGTCGATGTCGAGGATGGCGAGAAGCCCGTCGTCGCGGCGGAACACGCCGCGAATGACGTTGCGCCAGGTTGGGTCGAGGGTCGGCGGGTTCTGTTCGCGCCGCCCGGCGGGCAGGGTCACCACGTCGCCGACGCGGTCGACCAAGAGGGTATAGAATTCGCCGTCTTTTTCGACGGTGACGCACATGCCGCGGGGGTTGCCCGTTTCGGCATTCGCCAGCGAAAGCCTGACGCGCAGGTCGACCACGGTGACGATGCGGCCGCGTAGGTTTATCAGTCCACGCACTTCTTTCGGTCCGCCCGGCACCGCGGCGATGGTATCGGGGATTAAAATGTCCTGCACCCGTTCGACCGGTACGCCGAAGAAGTGCTCGGCTACCTTGAAGGTCACGAAGGACAGGAAATTCTCGTCGTCTCGTCCCTTCGATGCGGCTTCGGCGTTGCTTGCGGCGTCCAGCATGGCGATGCCTTTATATTTTTATAATGGAACCGGAGGCGAAAGGGGGACGTGCGGCGGTCGTGTGCATCGGGGGGTTGGTTGCCATGCCGCCGTTCGTCCGTAAAATTCCCTTCCGCCTCCGATCTGCCGTTCCGACTTATCGTCAGGCGGCTTTCACGTTGTCGAGGAACGTCTGCACCACGCCTTTGAGCACGCTGGCCTGTTCGGTCAGCGCGCGCGAGGCGGTGAGCACCTGGGTCGCCGCGGCGCCGGTGCCACCGGCGGCTTCGGTAACGCCGGAGATGTTCGACGACACTTCCCGGGTGCCCTTGGCGGTCTCCTCGACGTTGCGGGCGATTTCCTGGGTGGCGGCGCCCTGCTGCTCGACCGCTGCGGCGATAGCGGTCGAAATCTTGTCGATTTCGCCGATGATCTTGCCGATCGAGCCGATGGCACCCACCGCGCTCTGGGTCGCACCTTGCACCGAAGTAATCTGGGCGCCGATTTCTTCGGTCGCCTTGGATGTCTGGGTGGCGAGGTTCTTGACCTCGGCGGCAACCACCGCAAAGCCCTTGCCGGCTTCTCCGGCGCGGGCGGCTTCGATGGTGGCGTTCAGCGCCAACAGGTTGGTCTGGTCGGCGATTTCGTTGATCAGAGCGACGATCTCGCCGATCTTCTGCGAAGCGGAGACCAGCCCCTGAACCATGTCGTTGGCCTGACCGGCTTCGGTCACCGCATTGCCGGCGATCTCGCTGGCATGGCTGACCTGACGACCGATTTCGCTGATCGAAGAGGCAAGCTCCTCGGTGGCGGAAGCGACGGTCTGAACGTTGGCGGCACCCTGTTCCGAGGCGGCGGCGACAGCCGATGCCTGTTTCGAGGTTTCCTCGGCGGTGGCGCTCATCGCCTGGGCGGACGATTGCATTTGGTTGGCCTGCGAGGCAACCGCCTGGATCACGCCGGCGACCTTGGCGTCGAAGTCGGCGGTCAGTTCCGCCATCTTTTTGGCGCGTTCCATGGTCTTTTGGGTGTTGGCTTCCTGCTCGGCCTTGAGCTTGTCTTCCTCGATCATGTTCTGCTTGAACACCTGTACCGCGGAAGCCATCGTGCCGACTTCGTCGTGACGGCCGAGGCCGACGATCTCGGTGCTCAAATCGTGCTTGGCCAAGCGATCCATCGCCAGGCAAATCATTCGGATCGGCGCCGACACGCCCTTGACGTAGAAGATGGCCGAACCGACGCTGATGGCGACGGTGATCAGCAGCGCAATGACGATCCAGACGCGGGTGTCGGCATAAGCTTTGGCGCCGGCGTCGGCGGAGGCTGCCCCCTCGCGTTCGTTGTAGTTCTGGTCTTCTTGCAGCGCGGCGTAGAATTTGTTGCGGAAGGAATCGCGCATTTCATGCAGGTAGTAATCCTTGGCACGCAAGGTATCCCCGGCGTTGACCATCTGGATCATTCGGTCGTTCATCTGCAACTGTTCCTGCCAGCCGGCGGTCCATTTTTCGAACAGCGGCCGTTCCGCAGGATCGAGTAGTTTTTCGAATTTCTTGATGTCTTCCGCGGTATTGGCAATCGACTGATTCAGCGACGCCAATTCCTTTTCCCGTGCCGCCGGCGTATCGACCATCATGTAGGAGCCCTGGCGGATGCGCACCCGCGAGGTGTTGTTGATTATGTCCGCCAGGATCACCTCGGACGGCAGATGGTTGCTGCGAATGTCTTCCGCATAGCTTTGCACCTCCGCCAGACGTGTGGCCGAAAAAGCGCCAAGGGCGATCGTGGCGAGTGTGATCAACGTGAAGGCGCCGATGATCTTGGCGCGCAGGGAAAGGTGTCTGAAAAAATCCATCATCGTCTCCGTGTCATCGCGGCTGCCCTCCCTCCCGCGGCGTTGGTTGTCGGAGCGGGCAGATGCAATCCGAATGGACGGCACTGTAACTTTCGGTTGTTGCGCGGGTTTTTCGCCCGGATGTGCAACGATTTCGAACCGTGTCGATTTGTTTCAAATTTAACGGAATATCAAAACCTTAACTGCGGTTAAGGATTGAACTTTTTAACCATTCAGATAATGTTAACTACAAGTTGTATACCGTGATAAATGCAATCAGGAGGAACGGGCTTGTCGAAGCGCCTTGCCATCGTCGACGACGATTACGACGTGCGTAATCTGTTGCAGAACAGCCTTGCCGCCGACGGCTATGCCGTGACCGCGCTGTCCAGCGGCGTCGGCATCGAAGGTATTCTGGCCAAGGAACCGCACGATCTCGTTCTGGTCGACGTCGGGCTTCCCGACCTCGACGGACTGACGCTGACCCGGCGCCTGCGCGAAAAGTTCGACATCGGCATTATTATCATCAGCGGCCGGGGCGATCTGACCGATCGTATCGTCGGTCTGGAGGTGGGCGCCGACGATTACGTGACCAAGCCGTTCGAATTGAAGGAGGTCCACGCCCGCATCCGCAGCGTGCTGCGCCGCCAGGAGCGCGAACGCGGCGCAGGCCTTTCTTTGCACGGCGAGCAATTCCGCTTCGAAGGGTGGACATTGGATACGTCCTCTCGCTCCTTGCGCGACGAAGCGAAGCAAGTGGTGGGGCTGACCACCGGCGAGTACAAGCTGCTCGAAACCTTCGTGCGCCGGCCCAATCGGGTGTTGAGCCGCGCTTTTCTGCTTGATCTGGCGCACGATAACGACAGCCCCGCCTTCGACCGCAGCGTCGATGTCGCCATCGCCCGCCTGCGCAAGAAATTGGGCGACGTATCCACCTCGCCGGAGTTGATTAAAACCGTGCGCAACGGCGGCTATATTTTCGTCGCCAAGGTGGAAGTCAGCAGCGGCTGAACTACGAGTGCTGACCCTAATCCGCCAGCGGCAGGACGAGAGACGCCTTGGTCCCCTTGCCGGGTATACTGTCCAGTTCGAGAAACCCGCCGGATTGCCGGACGATCCCATCGCAGGTTGCCAGTCCCCATCCGTTGCGGAAGGCGCGTGGCTTGGTGGTCACCAGCGGTTCGCAGGCGTGTGCCGCAAAACCGGGCTTCATGCCGACGCCGGTATCGCGCACGGCGATGCGGACATAGTCCTTCCGGTCTTCCCCGGGTTCGATCGTAACGACGACGGTCAGTTGGCCGCCTTTCGGCATCGCCTCGTGCGCGTTGACGATCAGCGCACCGATGGCGCTACGCAGTTTTTCGTCGTCGGCGACGACGGTGCATTTTTCCGGTGACGGAAGAAGTTTCGCCGTAATGTTCGATGCAAGGCTTGCACGGGCCTCCTCAAGGGCGCGTTCGGCCACGCCGTTGGCGTCGACAGGTGTCTCGCGCAACGCCTGCCGGCCGGCAAAAGCCCTCAATAAGGTAATCAGATCGAACCCGCGGACGGTCGTGCGGCGGATGTCGTTTAGCGTCTGACCGCAACTGGCGCTGCTCCGGCAGTCATCGTCCAACAAAGAGAGATTGCCGGCGGCGGCAGTGAAGATGTTGGCCAGCTCATGCGCCAAACCGCCGGAAAATTCGATCAGGGCAGGGTTCGGGATTACGCGCATCGTGGAGTACCTATACGGATACAACCATTATAGCGTAAATTGATGTTGTTACAACTTATAATACAGGGCTCGACTTTTCGGCGAAGCGCTCTATCCGAACGGCACGATCTTGTTTTCGATGTCGTGTCCGATGTCGGCGCGGCCGAGATAGGGAATGCCCGACGCCTCGCACCAGCGTTTGACCACGGTTTCCTCGTTTTCTCCGAAATCGGGATCGTTTTCCGGAATGTCGCTGCAGCGGCCGAGCCGGATGCCCGCGACGCGGCGGATCGACTTTTGCGACGTGAGGTGGAACATGGTGCGATCGATCCGGTACATGTATTCCGAGACGTCTTCCAGCATCAGCACGTGGCCGGTCAGATCCGGTTCCAGTTGCGTACCGATCAGCTGGCTCAATACCGTCATATTGAAGGCGGCGCAGCGTGCGCCCGCCGCGAAGGCCGGCTCCAGAGCGTCCTCGGCGCCTTCGCACATAAACCGCAGGGCCCGCGCCACCGCCGTCTCGCCGCCGTCGCGGATAAGATCGGCCGGCATCGGTCCGTGGGCGACGTGAAAGCCGCGGGCGTACAGCCCGGCGAGCAGAAAGCCCATATCGCTGTAGCCGAGATAAAGTTTCCGGCGCGCCGCCTCGCCGAGTTTTTCGAGCGCCGGCGCAATGCGGCAGGAGCCGTAGCCGCCGCGGGCGAACCAGACGGCATCGATGTCGGCGGCGTTGGCGAATTCGAGGAAGGCCGCTTCGCGTGCCGCATCGTTGCCGGCGAAATGGCCGCAGGTTTCGAAGCACTGCGGGTGGATGCGAAGCACGGGCGGTTTGTCGGGATAGAGACTTTGCGTCAGCGCGTTCAGCCGTTCCGCCAGATCGGGGGAGAGTTTGGATGCCGGCGCTACCACGCCAATCCTGACCGGTTCAGTCTGCATTTCGTCTCCTCAAACCCGTTTTCTTGCCTCGGTCGGTATAGCCTGCACCCGACAGGGCGGACAAAGTCTATCTTCCTCCCGATCGGGGCGTTTGCGGCAGATTTGCGCCGGAGGGGGCCGCGTTATCTGCCTTGCTGCAGTCGGCCCGGTGCGTAGAATTAAAAACCCCCTTTTGTTTCAATGTATTGCAGTGTGTTTCAGAAGTGAAAAATAGATTTTCTTTACTTGATTTTTGCACCTGCAGGGGATGATGGGGCGGAAAAATTCCTGGGTGCGAGAATGGAGTCAATGCCGCACGTTCAAACGGCCGAGCCGGTCAAAAGCCAGAGCGTCAAGCTGATCGGCATGCTGGAATCTGTCCGGCGGGTGATCGACGAAAAGTTTCTCGCCGCCTGCGAGTTGCTTTCGCAGGCCATCGACGGCATCGAGCATCTGATCGAATCGCTCGACCGGTTGGCCGAAACACTCGACGAAAAAATCGTCACCGCCACCACGGCGGATCTGAAGGTCGCAGCCGAAAAACTGTTCGCGCTGCCCGAAAATCACAATTGCCGCATTATGCAGGTCGGCCGGCTGAGCCGCAGCCGCGAGGATTTTTCCGAGCGTGTGTCCGATATGCGGTGCAGCCTCGCCTACATGCGCGCCTTCGTATCCGGCGTGAAAAACGACGCCGGGGAGGCAAAGGACGAACGGTTTACGACCTTCGTGCATGAGATTGCGGCTTGCGTCGAACGCGGTACCGAGGCGCTGAAAAAGCTCGAATTCGATCTTGCGTCGCTGCAGCTCGATCTCGAAACCTCGACTGCCAAGGGCGATATTCTCGAATTTCAAATCGACCAATTGCTGCCGATGGTGCCCGACGATCTGACCACCAATGCCAAGATCATGGGCAATCACTACCTGCGCGTCGCCTCGACCGCCGGTTCCGTCGCCTCGCTCGCCCGCGACATCCACATGCGGGTTTCGCGCATTTTGAGCGCCCTGCAGATCGGCGACATCACCCGTCAGCGGGTCGAACACATCCAGGCCGGAGTCATTCTGCTCGACACCACCGGCAGAATGATCGTCGGCGAACAGCGCGAGCAGATCATGTCGTCGCTCTATACGCTGCTCGCTTCGCAGGTTTCCGCCGCCTCGACCGACTTTCACCGCGAGGTCAGCGAAATCAACCAGAGCATGGCGGCGATGGCCGCCGACGCGCGCGAACTCTTGAAGCTGCACGATATGGCTTACGGCGGCAGCGTCGGCGCGGAGGGCGGGTTTTTGCGCAAAAGCGGCGATCAGATCGAGCGGGCGCTCGATCTGGTCGACGAAGTCGAGGATACCGAGCGGCAGACCATCGATACCGGACGCAATACCGCGGCGGCGGCACACGAATTGTGTTCCCGTTTGGAAGCGCTGCAAAATCTCAAGGACGGCATTCGTTTGGCGGTGGAAAAGGCGGGCGCCCCCATCGTCGCATCGAGCGTTGTCGCCAACGAATTGGGCGAATATGTCGAGCTTTTGCAGCGCGCCACCGGCGACAGTATGCTGATCGCCGGCGAACTGGAAAAAACGGCGGCGGCTTTGGTGCGCAATTGGGAAACCACCGGTGGCGAACAAAGCGAAAGCGCCGCTGCCACCGCCGCGCTTCGCGTCGCCGCCGGGCGCATCCGCAATGCCAGAGACAAGACCGAGGTCGACATCTCGTCGATCGTGTCGAAGGGCGACGCGGTGATGAGCATGCTCGAACTGTCGTCGAGCCGGCTCGACTTCCACGTTGCCATCGGCGAAATACTCGATGCCGTCACCGCCGATTTGTCGCGTTTGGGCAAGCGGGCGTCGCCGTGCAGTAACGACAATACCGTGCAACTCGAAGCCATGCTCAATCGGATGGCCAAGTTCTATTCGATGGCGCAGGAACGCGACGTGCATCGTTCGTTCGTCACGGCGCTCGGCGTGCGCATGAGCGAGCCCGAGCCTTCGCAGTTCGGCGACGACGATTTCGAGACCGTGCTGTTCTGATGCCGGTTCAGGCCGCCGTCGCTTCGATCTGATCGGCGAGCAGTTTGACGACGTCCAGTATGGCGACGAATTGACCGCCGCGACGGACGACGCCGGAAATGCAGCCGGCTCCGTTTCCCGTCCACGGCATGGTGCAATCAGACGGCTCGATGGCGAGCACGTCGCACACCCGGTCCGCCATCAATCCCAGCGGAACGACATCGCCGCCGCGCGGTATCTCGATCACCAGAATGCGGGTCGCCTCGTCGACGGGGCTATCCGGCAGACCGAACCGGCGGCGCAAGGAAATCACCGGTACCGGCGTCCCGCGTACCTCGATCAATCCGAGCAGATGCGCCGGGGCTCCGGGCAGGCGGAACGGATCGGCATAGTCGAGAATCTCGCGTACCAGCGATACCGAAACGGCAAAAGTCTCTGCCGCCAGGCTCAAGCTGACATATTGCGTTTCCGCCATCAGCCGAACTCGAAGAAGGTCGCATCGCCGCTGGTATCGCCTTTTTTGACCATATCGTCGGCAAATATTCTGGCCCTCGTCTGCTGCTCTGCCACGGTCGTGCGCGACTTGATCGGTGCCGCCGCCGCCGCCGTGGCGGCGCGATAGGCGGCGGGGTCGCGGCTGTTTTGCACCTCGGTGCGGAAATAGGCGATCGAATTGCGTAACTCTCCGGCTTGGCCGGCCAGTTCTTCCGATGTAGCCGACATCCGTTCGGCCGACGCGGCGTTGTCCTGGGTCACCCGGTCGAGCTGACGGATGGCGTCGTTGATTTGCGAAGCCCCGATGTCCTGCTCGCGGCAGGCGGTCGAGATGTCGGAAACCAAGTCGGCGGTCTTGCGGATGTCCGGCACCAGCCGCGACAGCATATCGCCGGCAAATTGGGAGGCCATAACGGTTTCCGCCGAGACCGCACTGATTTCGGTTGCCGCGGTCTGGCTTCTTTCCGCCAGCTTGCGTACTTCCGAAGCGACCACGGCGAAGCCCTTACCGTGTTCGCCGGCGCGGGCGGCTTCCACCGCGGCGTTGAGGGCGAGAAGGTCGGTTTGACGGGCGATTTCCTGCACAATCTTGATCTTGTCTGCGATGGTTTGCATCGCTTCGATCGCCCTGGCTACCGCTTCGCCGCTGGTTTCGGCGTCCTTGGCCGATTTGCGCGAAATTTTTTCGGTTTCGGCGGCGTTCTTGGCGTTCTGCTTGATGTTCTCGGTCATCTCCTCCATCGACGCGGCGGCTTCCTCGGCGGCGGCGGCCTGTTCGGCGGCGCCGCGGCTTACCTTTTCGGCGGTCTCCGACACTTCCTGGCTGCCGCTCGATACCGTGTTCGAGGCGATGATCGCGCCGGATACCACCGTACGCAAATGCGCCACCATGCGCGACAGCGCGTTGCCGAGCATGTCCTTTTCCGATAGCGGTTTGGGATCGACGGTAAGATACCCTTCGGCGATCATATCGGCCACCGACGCCGTCGCCCTCAAGTTTCTCGTCATGGCATGAACCTTGTCGATGACGTCTTTGATTTCGTCGTTCGCCGAGGTTTCGGTTTTAATCTCCAAATCGCCGCTCGCCACCGTTTCCGCCAGCAGCGAAATTTTTATCAGCCCACGGCTGATGTTGCGCATGATCCAGACGCCGGAGGCGCCTGCCGCCAGCAGCGTCGTCAACGAAAAAACAATCAGCAACGTTCTGATGTTATGATAATAGTCGTTTGCATCGGCGGTTTGTACCGCAATGCTTTCGCGGGTCAGCCGCACGGTTTCGAGCGACAATGCGTTAATCTGCTGCAGAATGGCGCGCAATTCCTTCAGCTCTCCGTCGCCCGATTTTCCCGAGATCCATTGGGCGATCATCCGGTCTTCGACCGGCCGCGACGCAAGCCACACCTCGCGGATTTTTTCGAAATTCGCCTGTTCCTGACCGGCCGAGATGGCAACGCCGCGATCAAGCAGATCGATCATGTCGCGGCGCACGTCCAGCAGCCTCTGTTGCCACATCCGCCTCGCGTCCGGCATCTTGTCGATCGCTATGTTCAGCGCCGATCGCGAGTTCTCGAACAGTTTGGTGCGGATCGTCGTGGCGATACGCATCCGTTCCGCCGCATGGTTGCCGACCGCTTCGATCCGGCCGTTAAGATCGGCCATACCGGTAATGCTCATTCCGGCGATGCAAAGCATGATGACGCCGATCAGGCCGAAGGTCATGATCATTTTGCGTTTAATAGTCAGGCGCATGTCACCCTCGATCGTTAATGCGTGGAAAAAGCTTTCCGTCCGTGCGGGGGCAGGGCGAATATCCGCGACAGGTCGGGAATCGCGATGATCGCGTCGTCGCGTTTGATCAAACAGCGGATTAGCGTACGGTCGAAGCGCAAACCGATATGCGGCGGCGCTTCCGCGGCGCATCTGCTCAACGCGACGACTTCATGCACCCGATCTACCTTGAGGCCGATCAGACAGCTCTCGTCTTGTACGGTCAGTTCGATGACCACGATCCGGCTGTCCGGGCCGACATCCGTCTTTGCCAGCCCGAAGGTGCGATGCAGATTCGCCAGCGGAATGATCCGGCCGCGGAAATTGACGACACAGCCGACCAACGGCTCGCTGCCGGGCACGGCGGTTTCGTGGATCGGATCGACGATTTCATGCACCAGATCGGCTTCGATCGCAAAAGACTGATCGAGAATGTCGAAAGTCAGTGCCTCGATTTTGTCCTCGTCGTTCCAGGCAATGTCGTACGCTTCGTTCATAATTTCATCCGGCTTGTCGCCGCTCCTCGTTTTCCCGTCCGGCGGCGATCAGGTTGGCCACGTCGATGATCAGCGCCACGGAACCGTCGCCGAGAATGGTGGCGCCGGAGAACGAACCGACCCGCGTATGAAAAGGCGACAACGGCTTGATCACGGTCTGGTGGCCGCCGAAAATCTGATCGACCACCAAGCCAATTTGTTCACCGGCGGACGAAACCACCACGACCTTGCGGTGTTCCTCGCGTTCGAAGGTCAGACCGAACGCTTCGTGCAGACAAATGAAGGGCACCAACCGGTCGCGCAAGGTAAGCATGCAGCAGCCCTGCGAACCCATATCGCGGTCGGCGGGCAGCTCGACGCATTCCTCGACCGCCGCCAAGGGGATGACGTAGCGGGCATCGCCGACGCGCACCAGCAGTCCGTCGATAATCGCCAGCGTCAGCGGAATGCGCAGGGATACCCGGCATCCGGCCCCCGGCGAACTGGCGATGCCGATCGTGCCGCGCAAGGTCTCGATGGTGCGCTTGACCACATCCATGCCGACGCCGCGCCCCGACAGATTGGTCACGGTGCCGACGGTCGAAAACCCGGGCAAGAAAATGATTTGCATAAGTTCGCGTTCGCCGATTTGGTCGCCGGGTTGGATCAGACCGTTTTCTTCGGCCTTGGCGCGCACTTTGGCATGATCGATACCGCGGCCGTCGTCGTCGATGTGGATCACCACTTCCGTACCGGTCTGATAGGCGGAAAGCGTCAGCCGTCCGACTTCCGGTTTGCCGGCGCTTAAGCGACTTTCCGGGGTTTCGAGCCCGTGATCCACCGCGTTGCGGATAAGGTGAACCAGCGGATCGGAGAGGCGTTCGATCACCGATTTGTCGAGTTCGGTGGCCTCGCCTTGAGTAATGAAGTCGATCTTCTTGCCGGTTTCGCGGGCGAGATCCTGGATCAACCGGCGGAAGCGGCCGAATAACTGGGCGATCGGCACCATGCGCACCGTCATCATCGAGTCGCGCAAATCCGAGGCGAGACGCTCGATTTCTTCGGCCACCGAGCGCAAGACGAGATCGTGACTGACCTGCGCCACTTGCTTGAGGCGCGATTGCGCAATCACCAGTTCGCCGATCCGGTTCATCAGATCGTCGAGCCGGTCGGCGGGAATGCGCAAGGTTTCGCCGAATTTCATCGCCGCCGACGGTCCGGCGGCTGCCGTATCCGCCGCTTGCGAAGGGGGGGCGGGCGGATGATCGGTTGCACCGATCGACTCGATCTTGATCGTCATGTCGTCGGCGGCGAAGACGAATACATTATCGATGTCGGAACGCGGCCGGTCGGTGGCCAGATGCACCTCCCAGGCAAGGCGGCACTCGTCGGGGATCAGGGTATCGAGGCGCGGCAGATCGTCGGTCAACGCGGTTATCCGCGCATCGCCGAGCGCGCAAAGTTCGTCGAGCAGCGGCAGCGGTCTGGTGCCGTTCTTCAAGGCATCCGGCGCAAAACGGAGATAAATGCGCCATTGCGCGGGGGCATTCTTGCCGCCCACCGTCTGTTCCAGGTCGGCGATCAGCGCGGCGCAGCCGTCGTCCGTGGCTGCCGGGGTTTCGGCCAGCATGCGCAATTTGTCGAGCGCACGTAAGCTGACGGCGATCAGTGACGACGTCGTCTTGGCCGTGCCCTTGCGCACGCGGTCGAAGGCGGTCTCGAAGTGGTGGGCAAACTGCGACAACGCGTTGAAACCGTACATCGCGCCGGATCCCTTTAGCGTGTGCAGCGCGCGGAATACGGTGGCGACGGTGCCGAGGTCGTCCGGCTTCCGTTCGAGATCCAACAGGCCGTTTTCAAGGCGCTCCAGAAGCTCCTGCGCCTCGGCCCGGAAAATCTCGACGGAATCGGATGCGCTCATTTCGCCAGGACTTTGTTGACGATATGCACCAATTGGTCGGCATCGAACGGCTTGGTCAGCCAGCCGGTGGCGCCTGCCGCCTTGGCCTCGCGCTTGACCGATATGTCGGATTCGGTCGAGAGGAACAGGATCGGCACGCCCGCCTGCAACGGTTTCTTGCGCAACTCGCGGATCATGGTCATGCCGTCCATGCCCGGCATGTTGAGATCGACCAGGATCAGGTCGTATTTTTCGGCATCGGCCTTGGCGAGACCTTCCTCGCCGTCCTGGGCCTCGCCGATGGTGTGCCCTTCTCGACCGAGCGCGATCTTCACGGTGTGGCGGATGCTGGCGGAATCGTCCACCGTCAGGATTGCGGCCATGTTTCAGTCTCCTAGATGCAGCCAGAAGCGTGCGGACGGCGTATCGGGATTGAGGAACCCGCCGCGCCTCAGGGTTTCGTGCAGCGGTCCGGCGGCGGGGGCGGTGAGCGCAAAGCGCTTGCGCTGCTCGACGGCGGTCAGCCGGGCGGATTCGATGAGCTGGACCAACGACAGGTCGGTTTCGATGATTCCCGTCGCATCGACGGCAATGTCGTCATATTTGGCAAACGCTTCGCACAACGTGCGATGGGTTTGGGCGATGCTGTGAAGGCCGACGCTGGCGCCTAGCCTTACGATAGCGGCGGTTTCGTTCTGATCCGACAAGGCGGCACTCCTGCAGGTTGCCATATCAGGCTGGTTTCCCGCAGGAAGAGTACAGCTTTGAGTATTAACTGGCTGTGAATCCGCAACCGCATATAGGGTGCGGTTAAACCGTCGTTAACCTTCGGTCCCGTCCGGCAGCAGCTTGCCGGGATTGAGGATGTTCTTGGGGTCGAACGCGGCCTTCAACACGCGCATGGCGTCGATCTCGGTTGAACTGCGAAGTTTCGCGAGTTCCTGCCGCTTCATCACCCCGATGCCGTGTTCGGCGCTGATCGTGCCGGTAAATTCCTTCACCACGGCATAGACCACGCTCGCCACGTCGTCCCAGCGGTCGAGCAGGTCTTCGCAACCCTTCGGGATCATGAAGTTGAAATGCAGGTTGCCGTCGCCCAAATGGCCGAACACCATCGGCATGATTTTCGGTTCGAAGGCGGCCACCGCGGCAATGGCCCGGTCGATAAAGGCGCCCTGTGCGCTCACCGGTACGGCGACGTCGTGCTTAAACGACGGGGCCTCGCGTTTTTCCGCCTCTGACATGCCTTCGCGAAGCTGCCATAAGGCAAGACGCTGCGTTTCGGATGCGGCGATCGCCGCATCGCTCGCCAGGCCGTCTTCCAGCGCCGTGCTTAGGGCTTCTTCGAAAACGTCTTTCAACATCGGCGCGCCGGAAACTTCAATCAGCACATACCAGGGGGAGGGGACGGAGAAAGGATCGCGCGCCCCCATGTGCTTGGTCACCAGCTCCATCCCGTAACGCGGCACCAGTTCGCAGGCATTGACCATGCCGCCGGTGGCGCCTTGCACGCGGGTGAGGATCTTCAGGGCGGAATCGACGTCCGGCACCGCCAGAAAAGCGGTCGCCCGCAGTGCCGGACGCGGCAACAGGCGCAAGCACGCCGCGGTGACGACGCCGAGGGTGCCTTCGGCGCCGATAAAAAGCTGTTTCAAATCGTAGCCGGTGTTGTCCTTGCGCAAACTGCGCAGCAGGTCGAGCACGCGGCCGTCCGCCAGCACGACCTCCAGCCCCAGCGTTTGCTCGCGCGCCATGCCGTAGCGCAGCACGTTGATGCCGCCGGCATTGGTGGACAGCGCGCCGCCAACGGTGGCGCTGCCCTCCGACGCCATCGAAAGCGGCAGCATCAGGCCGGCATCGTCGGCGGCTTGGTGCGCTTCGGTCAGCGTCACGCCGGCTTCGGCGATCAGATAGCCGCCGTCGGCATCGACGGTTCGGATCGCCCGCATCCGTTCGAGACTGAGGATGATTTCGCCGTTATGCGGCAGTTGGGCGCCGACCAGACCGGTATTGCCGCCCTGGGGCACCACCGGCGTATCCGTCTCGCGGCAAATCTTCAAGATCGCGGCCACCTCGGCGGTCGAGGCCGGTTTCAGCATCGCGGCAGAACGGCCGTGATATTTGCCGCGCCACTCTTCCAGATGCGGGGCGATCTCGGCCGGGTCTTCCGAAAACCCGCGCGGGCCGAGCAGGAATTTAAGTTTTGCGGCGGTGTCGGCGTTCATAATCGGCGAAAATCCGCTTATTTTCTCAGTTTGAGCGTGGCAAGTTTGTGCAACGTCGGCAAGTCCTTGATGGTCGTTACCGTCAGTTTGACGCCGGTTCCTTCGCTATAGGTCGGTGCGTCCTTGATTTTTTTGAGCAAATCTTTCGGCAAATCGCTTTGTAGCGCGGCGGCAACCGCCTGGTTGTCGAGAATGAACAGCGCCCTAAAACAGCCTTTGCAGGGGGCTAAATGGATGATCGTCCGCTTATTCCGCTTCAACCGCAGCGACCAGCCGTATTTTTGCGAAGCGCAGTACCATTCCGGTGTGGTAACGGCATGCTGATCCGCCATCTCGTTCGCCAGTTGTTGCCAGAGTGGCCACGTTGTGCCCAATGCCGCGGAGACTTCCGCATTCGTGGGTGGTTTCTTCTTGCCGATGAACGCGTTCGGAATATCCATATCGCCATCCTACGGCGCATTGCCGTTCCAAAGCAAAGCCCGCAAGGCTCGGAACCGCCTTGCGGGCTTTGCGGTGGACGGGATAAGCGGATCAGCCTCCGACCGAGGCCAGCACCGCTTCGATAATTTTGTCCTGGGTCGTTTCGTCGAGATAGGGGTGGAAGGGCAGGCTGACCACATGCCGGCCGATCTTCTCGGCATTGGGCGTCGGTACTGCGGGGAATTTGGCATAGGCCTGCTGCTTCGACATCGGGATCGGATAGTAGATCGCGGTCGGAATGCCGGCGGCTTTCAGATCGTCCATCAGTTTCGGCCGGTCGGGCACTTGAATGGTGTACTGCGCCCAGGTCGAGGTTACGCCGTCGATCAGCCGCGGCACTACAATGCGGTGCGATTTTCCCAGCAGCTCGTTATAGCGGGCGGCAACGCGCCCGCGAACGGCGACTTCGTCTTTGAAGATCTTGATCTTCTCCAAAAGAATCGCCGCTTGGATGGTATCGAGCCGCGAATTCATCCCGATACGGATGTTGTCGTAACGGTCGGACCCGGCGCCGTGATTGCACAGCGAGCGGAGGATAGCGGCGGTATCGTCGTCGTCGGTGAAGGTGGCGCCGCCGTCGCCGTAGCAGCCGAGCGGTTTGGCCGGGAAGAAGCTGGTCGCCGCCGCATCGCCGATCGAACCGGTGGTCTTGCCCTTGTACACACCGCCGAAGCCTTGGGCGGTGTCGCATAAGAGCTTCAAGCCCTCGCGGCGCGCAATCGGCTCGATTTGGTCGTAATCGGCGGGCTGGCCGAACAGATCGACCGGAATCACCGCCT
>DBTZ01000049.1:114050-134777 GCA_002307315.1 Alphaproteobacteria bacterium UBA1303 | reverse complement strand
GGCTGGCCGAACAGATCGACCGGAATCACCGCCTTCGGTTTCAGCTTGCCGTCTTGCTTGATTTTGGCGACGGCCGCTTCCAGGCTGGTCGGGTCCATGTTGTAGGTGTCGGGAAGGATGTCGACGAACACCGGGGTCGCGCCGGCCAGCGCCACAATCTCGCCGGTGGCGGCAAAGGTGAAGGTGGGCACGAATACCGCGTCGCCCGGCCCGATGCCCCAAGCCATCAGCACCAGCAAAAGCGCGTCGGTGCCGTTGGCGCAGGCCACCGCGTGCTTGACGCCGCAATAGTCCGCCAAGGCCTTTTCGAATTCCTTAACCTGGGGGCCGTTGATCCAGGCGCCGTTGGCGACGGCCGCCAAAATGGCCTGGTTAAGCGGTTCGCCAAGGCGCCGGCGCTGGGCTTGCAAATCGATGAACGGAAGCATGCTGTTCCACCTCCCCATGAAAATATGTCCGCGTGTTCTAGAACTGCGGGGAGGGGCTTTCGATAAAACAAATATTGCAAATTGCTGCGCATTAATTCCGTAAAAGGATTAACGGAAGGCCTTGGCCAGCGCCCACCACATATCCTTCCGCCTGAGCGAGGCATCCAGCGGCAGCTTGCGGGGTAGGGAGATCCACATATCTTGCGGAATGATTTTCCCTCGCAGGTAGCGGTCGGTCAGGCCCCAGGTCAAAATCGCGTCGCAAATGCCGCTTTCCATCACCGGGGCGAGGAAGCGGGCGGTAATGTCGGCGACTTTGGCGTCGCGAACCTTCGCATCGGCAGGTCCGCCGTCGTCGTCGACATCGAGTTCGCTCACCACCAGACGATAGCCCAGCGCCCGGATTTCGGCGAGAAAGGCTTTGAGCTTGCTAGCGTCCAACGTTCCGCCCGGACGGTAGGCGCGGAAATGACCCTGCATGCCGTAGGCATCCACCGGCACGCCGCGTTTTTTCATGCCTTCGAGCAGTTTCAGAGTGTGCTTTCTGAAGTCGTCGTTCCACCGTTCGGCGCCTTCGCAGCCCCAATCGTTGTAGACGAGCTGGGCCGACGGATCGGCCCGGCGGGCGGCGTCGAAGGCGGAGTCGATGTAGCCGGGACCGAAACGCCGAAGCCAACAGCAATCGCGTAAGCCGTCGGAACGGCCGTCCTGCGGCCAGACGGCCTCGTTGACTACGTCCCACGAGGCGATACGGCCGCGATAGCGCCCCATCACCGATGCAATGTAGTCGGCAAAGACGGCTTCGTTCTTGGCCGCCGTAACGGCCGCCTCCAGCCAGGGCGGGTTGGCGGCATACCACACCAGAGTATGGCCGCGCATTTTCATGCCGTGGGCATGGGCAAAGTCGGTCAGTGCGTCGGCACCGGAAAAATCGAAAACGCCGGGGCGCGGTTCCAACGTATCGCGCTTCAATTCGTATTCGGGGACCATGGCGTTCGCTTCATAGGCGAGAACGTCGGCGAATTCGCCGTCGCGCAATTGATACGAGCCGGCGCAGGTGCCATAGAGCATCCCGCGCTTCGCCGCGCGCACGCGCAAAGAAGCATCCGACACGACGGCCTTTGCCCGGACGCCGAGCAGTCCGGCGGTACCGGCCGCCAGCATCGCCCGTCGCGTCAGCATTTTTGTTCTTGATGACATAGAAACGCTCCTTGCCGGCCGGATACTCGGCCGGATACTCGGCTCAACCGGGTATGCGCTACCCTACACATTTGCGTGCGTTGCGCCATGTCGGGTGACAAGACAGCACCGCTTGCGTATATATTCCGTAAAGGTTCCCTTTGTATTTGCCGTCCTTTCGAAAGGATCCCGAATGCCTTCGTTTCCGCATGGCGCACGCTATTGCCGCCTGTTGCTTGCTTTATCGTTGTTTGCCGCAGCCGAGGCGCAGCCGTCGGGCGGGCCCTACGGACCGGTCGATCGGGTTTACGCCTCGCCTAAGGCGGCGCACGTCTACTATGTTGCGCCCGACGGCAAGGCCGAGGCGCCGGGAACCGCGCTGGCCCAGCCGACCACGATCGAGGCGGCCATCGAAAAGGTGGTGACGGGCGATGCCATCGTGATGCGCGGCGGCGTCTATCGCACCGGCAATCTGGTTTTCAATCAAGGCATCGTCATTCAGCCCTATGCCGGCGAGCGGCCGGTCTTGAAGGGCACCGAGATCGCGAAAGAATGGGAGGCGCTGCCCGGCGGCGTCTGGCGGACCAATTGGACCAAGCTGTTCCCGGCATCGCCGCTGCGGTGGTGGATGCGTCAGTTCGAAGAGAAAAGGACACCGCTGCACCGTTTCAACAACGACATAGTGTTCGTCGACGGCGAATTCCTCAAATCGGCGGGCAGCGCCGGCGAACTCGACGCCCATTCGTATTATATCGATTACGAGAACCGTCAGGTCTATATCGGCACCGATCCCGCCAAGCATACGGTGGAGATCACCGCTCACGACGGCGCCCTGATCCGCACCAGCGGCGAAGCGCACGGCAAGGTTTCGGACCGCAAGGGGCCGACGATCCGCGGGCTGACCTTCACGCAATACGCCTGGCGCGCTCTGGAAATCGAAGGCAAGAAGCGCTTCACCGCCAACGACGAGCCGACCGACGATCCCGTGGGGCCGGCCGATCCTGCGACCTACGGCAAGGAAGTTATCGGCACGGTACTGGAAAACGTGACCATCTCCTATTGTTCGCGAGTGGCCGGTTATTTTCGCGGCGACGGGTTGGTCATCCGCAATTCGCTGATCAGCGACACCGGCACCGAAGGCATTTACATCATCGGCTCGTCCGACGTGCTCTTGGAGCGGAACGTCGTCCGGCGCAACAATATCGAACATCTCACCGGCTACTACGCCTCGGCGGTGAAGATCTTCAACCAGACCCGGCGCGTTACCGTTCGCGACAATCTGGTGTTCGATCATCCCGATTCGAACGGCGTGTGGTTCGACGTCGGCAATCGCGACGGCGTATTCGTCGACAATTATGTCGAAGGCGTGCAGGTCGGCTTCATGTCGGAGATTTCTCGCGGCATGACGGTGGCGGGCAACGTATTCGTCCGTTCCGGCCGCGGGCTGTGGGCGTTGAACTCGGCGGACGTGCATGCCTACAACAACACCTTCATCGACGCCCCGGCGACCTTCGGCCGCGATGGGCGCGGCGGCGGGGGCGGCGACTTGTTCAATTGGCACGTCACCACCGGACCGGCGGTGGACAAGCGCGAGGGCCATGTCTTCGTGAACAACGTGTTGGCGGCGAGCGAAAATTTCCGCGAACCGCTGTTACGCGTCGAGCAGCAGCCCGCGCTGTGCGGCAAGCTCAAGCGTCCGCAAGCGGCCAAGCTGGACGGGAACATTTATGTGCGACCTGCCGTGCCGGGCGCTTCCGGGCCGGTTGCGATGCTGTCGCCGACCGATGCCGTCGATTGCACCGCCTCGTTCGCCTCGCTTGCCGATCTACGCGCCGCCTCGCCGTTCGAAGCGCATGGCCGGGAAATCGACCGGTCGCTGCAATCGCTGTTTCTGGCGCCCGATCTAAAGCGCTACGAATTGCGCACAGCGCTTCCCGCCACCGGTGTGGCGACGCCGGCGGACGTTCTAAAACTGCTCGGGTGGAAGAAGGCGCAAACCGCAGGCGCCTATCCGTTCAAGCGGTAGGGAGAAAAGCGCAACGACTATTCCGTGACCGACATCTTCACGATGCGGTCGGGTTCGCCCTCGATGGCGCCGTTGTTGCGTTCCGATCCCGGTTTGATGGCGTCGATGTACTCCATGCCTTCCGTTACCTGACCCCAGACGGTGTACTGGCGGTCGAGCCAGGGGGCATCGTCGAAGCAGATGAAGAACTGGCTGTTGGCGCTGTCGGGATTGGCCGAGCGCGCCATCGAGCAGGTGCCGCGGATGTGTTTGGCGGCGGAGAATTCGGCTTTGAGATCGGGAAGGTCGGAGCCGCCCATACCGGTGCCGGTCGGATCGCCGGTCTGGGCCATGAAGCCGGGAATGACGCGGTGGAAGACGATGCCGTCGTAGAAACCTTCGCGCGCCAGATGCTTGATCCGTTCGACGTGGCCGGGCGCCAGATCGGGCTTCAGCGCAATCGTCACTTTTCCGGTTTTCAGTTCCATAATCAGCGTGTTTTCGCCGTCGAGTGCCATTTTACGGTTTCCCCCCGGATTTGCGGCAGCGTTTCTTCAACAGTTTTGCGACTCGCGGGCTGACGAACGAGGAAACGTCGCCGCCCAGGCAGGCAATCTCCTTGACCAGACGCGATGCAATCGCCTGATGCATCGGATCGGCCATCAGAAACACGGTCTCGATGTCGGGATCGAGCCGTTGGTTCATGCCGACCATCTGGAATTCGTATTCGAAATCCGACACCGCGCGCAAGCCCCTGACGATGATGCCGGCTCCATTTGTCTTGGCAAAATCGACCAACAGTCCCTCGAAGGGTTCGGCGACGACGGCAATTCCTTCGCGTTCGGCGATTTTATGGGTCTCGAAACGGATCATTTCGACCCGTTCTTCCAGGCTGAAGATCGGATGCTTGGCGGCATTGGTCGCCACCCCGATCACCAGCTTGTCCACCAGTTTGACGGCGCGCGAGATGATGTCGATGTGCCCCAGGGTAAGGGGATCGAAAGTGCCGGGATAGACGGCGACGCGTTTGACGATACGTCTTGGGACCATTATCGGATTCCGTTGTCGTCCGGGGCGTCGGACATGTCGGCAATGCGTTCGACCGAAACCACGCGTTCGCCTTCGTCGAGCCGGAACACGGTGACGCCTTGTGCGGCGCGTCCCTGCACGCTGATGCCTTCGACCGGCACGCGGATCGTTTGGCCGGTATCGCCGATCAGCATCAGGTCGTCGGAGGATTCGACCGGGAAGGCGGCAATGATGGCGCTGTTTTTTCGCCCCATGCCCATGGCGACGATGCCGGAACCGCCGCGACCGGTAATGCGGTACTCGTAGGAACTGGAGCGTTTGCCAAAGCCGTTTTCCGAAACCGTCAGCAGGAACTGCTCCTTGGCCCCCAACTCGGCATAACGCTCCGGGCTGAGCGCGGCGATCTCGCCGTTTTCTTCGGTTTCGTCGGTTTCCTCGGGCGCGTCTTCTTCGCCGGTGGCCTTGCGCATCAGGCTGGCTTGTTTGAGGTAGGCGCGGGATTCGGCGGTAGAGGCATCGGAATGCTGGATCAGGCAGAGACTGACCACCTGATCGCCCTCTGTCAGCTTGATGCCGCGCACGCCGGTGGATTCGCGGCCCTTGAACACCCGAACGCCGTCGAGCGGGAAGCGGATGCATTTGCCGAGCTTGGTGGTCAAAAGCACGTCGTCGCGGTCGGTGCAGATCGAGACGCCGACGATGTCGTCGTCGCTGTCGAGCTTCATCGCAATCTTGCCGTTTTTGTTGATGCTGATGAAATCCGACAGCGCGTTGCGCCGCACGTTGCCCGAGCGGGTGGCGAACACCACGTCGAGCTTTTCCCATTGGCTTTCGTCTTCCGGCAGCGGCAGTACGGTGGCGATGCGCTCGCCGTCGGACAGCGGCAGCAGATTGACCATCGCCTTGCCGCGACCGGTAATCGGCGCGTCCGGCAGCCGCCAGACCTTCAGCTTGTAGGCCATGCCGGTGGAGGAAAAGAACACCAGCGGCGCATGGGTCGAGGCGACGAACAGTTTGGTGACGAAATCCTCTTCGCGCGTGGCCATGCCGGAGCGACCCTTGCCGCCGCGGCCCTGCACCCGGTAGTCGGCCAGCGGCGTACGCTTGATGTAGCCGGCGTGGGTGACGGTGATGGCCACGTCCGCCCGCTCGATCAGCGCTTCGTCCTCAATCTCGACGTCGGCGTCGATCAGTTCGGTGAGGCGCGGGGTGGCGAATTCGTTTTTGATGGCGGTCAGTTCGGCCCTGACGATGTCCTGCACCCGTGTGCGGTGGCGCAGGATGTCGAGATAGTCGCGGATTTCGTCGCTGAGTTTCTTGACCTCGTCGCCGATCTCGTCGCGTCCCAGCGCGGTCAACCGCTGCAGGCGCAGATCGAGGATCGCCTTGGCCTGTTCCTCGGTCAGCTTCAGGGTGTCGTCCTCGGCCAGCATACTGCGCGGATCGGCGATCAGCGCCACCAGCGGAGCGACGTCCTTCGCCGGCCAGGTCCGCGCCATCAACCGCTCTTTGGCGGTGGCGGCATCGGGGGCGGCGCGGATCAGGGCGATCACTTCGTCGATGTTGGCGACGGCCAGCGCCAGCCCGGCGAGGACATGGGCGCGGTCGCGTGCCTTGGCGAGAAGAAACCGGGTGCGCCGGGCAACCACTTGTTCGCGGAAGACGATGAAGGCGGCGATCAGATCCTTGAGGTTCATCTGCCGGGGCCGGCCGTCGTCGAGCGCCAGCATGTTGACGCCGAAACTGGTCTGAAGTTCCGAGAACCGGTAGAGCTGATTGAGCACCACGTCGCTCGATGCGTCGCGTTTGATCTCGATCACCACCCGCATGCCGTGACGGTCGCTTTCGTCGCGGATATCGGAGATGCCTTCGATCCGTTTGTCGCGCACCAATTCGGCGATGCGCTCGATCATCCGCGCCTTGTTCACCTGATAGGGTATCTCGGTGACGATGACGGCTTCGCGGTCTTTGCGGATTTCCTCAACGGCGCATTTGGCGCGGATCAGGATCGAGCCGCGCCCGCGCGCCAGCGCTCCGCGCGCCGCCTGTTTGCCGATGATCATGCCGCCGGTGGGAAAATCGGGACCGGGTACGATCTCGGTCAAGGCGTCCATGCCGATCGAGGGATCGTCGATATACGCCAGACAGGCGTCGATCACTTCGCCCAAATTGTGCGGCGGAATGTTGGTCGCCATGCCCACCGCGATGCCGCCGGCGCCGTTGACCAGAAGGTTGGGGAAGCGGGCGGGCAGTACGGTCGGCTCGTGCTCCGAGCCGTCGTAATTGTCCTGAAAGTCGACGGTGTTCTTGTCGAGGTCTTCGGTGAGGGTATGGGAGACCTTGGACCGGCGGACCTCGGTGTAGCGCATGGCCGCCGGAGGATCGCCGTCCACCGAACCGAAGTTGCCCTGACCGTCGGCCAGCGGCACCCGCATCGAAAAGTCCTGCGCCAGCCGCACCAACGCATCGTAGACCGACGAATCGCCGTGCGGGTGGTACTTGCCGAGCACGTCGCCGACTACGCGCGCCGATTTGCGATACGGTTTGTTCCAGTCGTTGCCGTTTTCGTGCATCGAAAAGATGATGCGCCGATGTACCGGCTTCAGACCGTCGCGCGCGTCGGGCAGGGCGCGCGAAACGATGACGCTCATCGCATAATCGAGGTAGGAACGCTTCAGTTCCTCCTCGATGGCGATAGGCGCTACGTTGGCGCTGGCCGGTGGCGGCGCGGCAGGGGGCTCGCTCAAATTCTGTTCCCTAGAGCATTTCACTGATTAACGGAAACACTGAAATGCTCTATCTCCTAGTTTTGTCGCGCTTCATACCAGAAAACCGGATTCCACTTTTCTGTGAAGCGCTCTAAGGGGGCCGAAAATACGGCCGTTCCGGTAAGGCAAAACGGCCTTTCCTACTAACATTTTGCGAAGCGATTCCGCCAGCAAAAGATGCCGCCGTCGGGGGAATAAACGGCGATATGCGAACGAATTTTCGCCGTTTGCCGATGCAAGGCGCAAGGGGGGAAACCGCAAGGAATGCGAACGAAGTGTTGAGGATAAAAACACAAACCAAGATAGAATAATTGTAATTACAACCCAATGCTGCGTTTGTTCCCAAAAAGCCTTTGGCGACGCGATCTGCCGACCGCGCCGCCAAGGGTTCATGCCAAATGCGTATCGGTTTTCGTCAACTGCACCCGGTAGTGCCGCCGCAGGTGTCGCACTTCATGCAGGTGCCGTTGCGCACCAAGGTGAAGTTTCCGCAGGACGGGCAGGCGTCGCCCCCGTAGCCCTTCAGCCTGGCTTCGGCGACGCGGCGGGCACGGAGGTCCTCGGCGTTGCCGGCAAGCCGCGATTCCAGCGTGGCGACCGCGGTGTTCACCGGATTTCCCATCGCCTCCATCACCTCGGTGGCGATCTGGTTCAGCGCCACTTCGACATGCTCGGCGGTGGCGTGGGAATGGACTTCGGTCGCCGATACGAGGGCGTGGGCTTCCACCGTCTTTGCCATCACCACCGGCGCCGCCCCGCTGCGCACCACGCCGATACGGTGGACATTGCCGCGGATGAAGCCGATCGAGGTGGCGCGGTTCAGCACCGGCGCGTCCTTGCGCTGGCCTTCCGCTACGCCGCCGCCGAGGTCTTCGTCGTAGTGCGGCGGTACGTGCGCCAGATCGTTGCGGCCGAGATAGGAGACCGCCAGTTCGCGGAAGATGTAGTCCAGCACGCTGGTGGCGGTCTTGATGGTCTCGTTGCCGATCACCATGCCGGCCGGCTCGAAGCGGGTGAAGGTGAAGGCGTCGACATATTCCTCCAGCGGCACGCCGTATTGCAGGCCGATCGAAATGGCGATGGCGAAGTTGTTCATCAGGCTGCGGAAAGCGGCGCCTTCCTTGTGCATGTCGATGAAGATTTCGCCGGGGCGGCCGTCTTCGTATTCGCCGGTGCGCAAATAGACCTTATGGCCGCCGACGATGGCCTTTTGGGTATAGCCCTTGCGGCGGGCGGGAAGCGCTTCGCGTTCGCGGTCGCGCACCACATGCTCGACCACCCGCTCGATGATCTTCTCGGCGGTTATTCCGGCCTTGGCGGCGGCGGGGGCGGCGGCCAATTCCTCGGCCTCGTCCTCGTCGAAGTCGAACACCTGGGACGACAGCGGCTGCGACAGCTTCGAGCCGTCGCGGTAGAGCGCGTTGGCCTTGAGGCCCAGCTTCCACGACGCCAGATAGCTTTCGCCGCATTCCTTGACCGATGCACTGTTCGGCATGTTGACGGTCTTGGAGATGGCGCCGGAAATAAACGGCTGCACCGATGCCATCATGCGGATGTGGCTGTCGACGCTTAATGACCGCTTGCCGATGCGCCCGCACGGATTGGCGCAATCGAACACCGGCAGATGCTCGGGCTTCAAATGCGGCGCGCCTTCCAGCGTCATCGCCCCGCAGACGTAGAGGTTGGCGGCTTCGACGTCGGCCTTGGCGAAGCCGAGCGCCTTCAGCATGTCGAAGTCGTAGGCGTCCATCGCCGCCGCATCGAGCTTTAGCGCATCGCGGCAGAATTCCTCGCCGAGCGTCCATTTGTTGAACACAAAACGGATGTCGAAGGCCGCTTCCAGCGAAGCTTCGATCTTGCTGAGGCTCTCGTCGTCGAAGCCTTTTTCGCGGAGCGCCGCGTGACCGAGCGAGCCGGCAAAGGATTCCAACGTGCCGTGGCCCACGGCGTAGGCGACGATGTCGTCGATTTGCGGCCGATCGTAGCCCAGCGAGGCGAGCGCCTCGGGGACGCAGCGGTTGATGATCTTGAAATAGCCGCCGCCGGCCAGCTTCTTGAATTTGACCAGGGCGAAGTCGGGCTCGACCCCGGTGGTGTCGCAATCCATCACCAGACCAATGGTACCGGTCGGCGCGATCACCGAAACCTGCGCGTTGCGAAAGCCGTAGCGTTCGCCGACCACCAGCGCATCGTCCCAAGCGGCCCGCGCCGCGCGCACCAGATCGCCCTGCATCGCCGCCTCGGCGTCGAGCGGTACCGGCGTCACCGACAGTTTTTCGTAGCCGACGGTTTCGCCGTAGGCGGCGCGCCGATGGTTGCGGATCACCCGCAGCATGGAATCGCGGTTGGCCATATAGCCGGCGAAGGCTCCGCGCTCGGAGGCGATTTGCGCGCTCATGGCATAGGAAACCCCGGTCATCAGCGCGGCAATCGCGCCGGCATAGGCGCGCCCCTCGCGACTGTCGTAGGGAATGCCGGCCGACATCAGCAAGCCGCCGATGTTGGCGAAGCCGAGGCCCAGGGTGCGGTAATCGTAGGACCGCCGGGCGATCGCTTCCGACGGGAACTGGGCCATCAAGACCGAAATTTCCAGCACCAGCGTCCACAGCTTGACCGCATGTTCGAAGGCGGGGACGTCGAAGGTTTTTTTGCCGTCTTCTTCTTTCCTGAACGCCATCAAGTTGAGCGAGGCGAGGTTGCAGGCGGTATCGTCGAGGAACATGTATTCCGAGCATGGGTTCGAGGCCCGGATCTCGCCGCCCGCCGGGCAGGTGTGCCAGTCGTTAATGGTGGTGTGGAATTGGATGCCGGGATCGGCGCAGGCCCAGGCGGCGTAGGAGATCTTTTCCCACAGCGCGCGCGCCTTAACCGTCTTGACGATTTCGCCCGAACAGCGCGCGGTCAGGTTCCATTCGCCGTCATCCAGCACCGCCTTGAGGAATTCGTCGGTCACCCGCACCGTGTTGTTGGAATTCTGCCCCGAGACCGAAAGATAGGCCTCGGAATCCCAATCGGTGTCGTAGGTCTTGAAATCGATGTCCTTGTAGCCCTGTTTGGCGAACGAGATCACCCGCTCGATCAAATTGTCGGGCACGAAATCCTTGCGGGCGGCCCTTACTTCGCGGCGCAGGGCCGGGTTCTTCTTTGCGTCGAAGCAATCGTCTCCCGAGCCCTGGCAATTGACGCACGCCTTCAACACCGCCTTGAGGTGCCGCTCGGTCAGCTTGGAGCCGGCCACCAGGGCGGCAACTTTCTGTTCCTCGATCACCTTCCAGTCGATGAAATCCTCGATGTCGGGGTGGTCGATGTCGACGATCACCATCTTGGCGGCCCGCCGCGTGGTGCCGCCCGATTTAATGGCGCCCGCCGCGCGGTCGCCGATCTTGAGGAAGCTCATTAGCCCCGACGACTTGCCGCCGCCGGACAGTTTTTCGTTCTCGCCGCGCAAGGACGAGAAGTTGGTGCCGGTGCCCGAGCCGTATTTGAACAGCCGCGCTTCGCGGGTCCACAAATCCATGATCCCGCCGTCGTTGACCAGATCGTCGCCCACCGATTGAATGAAACAGGCGTGCGGCTGCGGCCGTTCGTAGGCCGAGGGGGATTTGGCCACTTCGCCGGTTTTGTCGTCGACATAGAAGTGGCCCTGGCTCGGTCCGTCGATGCCGTAGGCCCAGTTGAGGCCGGTGTTGAACCATTGCGGGCTGTTGGGGGCGCATTTTTGGGTCGCCAGCATGACGCACAATTCGTCGTGGAAGGCGCGGGCGTCTTCCTCCGAATCGAAATAGCCGCCTTTCCAACCCCAATAGGTCCAGGCGCCGGCCAAGCGGTCGAACACTTGGCGGGCAGACGTCTCGCCTGCGGTTTCCTCGCCGTCCGCCGTTTGGCGCCACAGCCATTCGGGCACGCCGTCTTCGGCCACGGGCTTGCACGCCGCCGGCACGCCGGCCTTGCGGAAATACTTCTGGGCCAGCACGTCGCTTGCGACCTGGCTCCAGCTTTCCGGCACATCGATGTCGGTCTGCTGAAACACCACCGATCCGTCGGGATTACGGATCTCGCTTGCAGTCTTGCGAAAAGCGATACCCTCGTAAGGCGAATGGCCTTCCTGGGTAAAATGACGACGGATGTGCATGCCGACCCCCGAAAAAATAAACAAATCAACGTGTTGGCTGCCACACGCGCCGTTTTCGGACAGAGACGCCCCTCCATCGGGATTCTTGCCTGCATGGCGAGCATCCCGGCGGCTAGGGATTGGTGTTTCCGCCAGATTTGGTGTCGCGGGCAGCGACAGGGGCTAAGTATTGTCCCGCCCCCTCGGCCGCGCAAGCGTTAAGTGGTAAATGAAAGCTTAACCGGGGAGCATAATCCTTAACACTCGTTTACAAAACCCGCGAGTCAAGCGGGTTCAAAAAATGGCGCAGAAAAATTTTTCATTTCCTTGAAGCCCACAGGGAAAAAAACTTTGTGGAGGGATTGTGGATAGAACGGATAACGAATAGCGAATTGCACGGCGGCCGGCATTCGTGGCTCGCCATCCGCCGTTTGCCCCTTTATGATCGCGAACGGATTTCGATCGAGGGCTTTACATGGGTCTGCTACGGGCCTTGTTCATCTGGTGGCGGGATGCCACCGCCGGTACTTTGGTCACCACGTGGCTGACGGGCGTCTTCGTCGGGCGGGATGCTTACGGCAACCGCTATTATCGATCGCGCAAGGGGGGGCGCCGGTGGGTTCTGTACAAGGACATCGTCGATGGTTCGAAGGTCCCAGCCGAGTGGCATGGCTGGTTGCATCGCACGATCGAGCTTCCGCCGGTTGATTCCGTGCGCAAACCTTGGGAAAAGGGCCATATGCCCAATTTGAGCGGTACGTCGGCCGCGTATTATCCTTCGGGCAGTTTGATGCGCGGCGGCAGGCGCATCTCGGCCCGTGGCGATTACGAACCCTGGAGTCCGTGAATGCATACCAATAGGACTGTCGAAATATTGATCGGCGCCGCCGTGGTGGTGGTGGCGGTTTTGTTCGTGGTTTTCGCCTATCGCTCCGCCGGTTCCGCCGGCGTGGAGGGCTACGAGTTGACCGCCAAGGTCAACCGGGTGGACGGCATCGCCGTCGGCACCGACGTCAGGCTGGCCGGCATCAAGATCGGTACGGTCAAGGCGTTGACGCTCGATACCAATTACCTCGTCAACGTGACGATGGATGTCCACCGCGACGTCAAGGTGCCGGAGGATTCTTCGCTGGTGGTGACCAGCGCCGGTCTGCTCTCCAGCTCCTATCTGTCGATCTCTCCGGGCGGTTCCGACAAGATGCTGCCGCCCGGCGGCGCCATCAAAACCGCGCAAGGTTCCATCGACATGATGAGCTTGATCGCTCGCTTCGCCGGCGGCGTCGGCGGCAGCAGCAGCAGTAGCGGTACCACCGAGGCGCCGCAATGAAGTTCGGCTGGGCGGTTCTGGCGGCGGTTCTGGCGGCCGCACCGATCCCGGCCGGCGGCGCCGTGCTGGAGTTGCGCGCGCTCGATAAGATCACCGGCCATGCCAAGGTGCTGTATGCGCCGCTGAACAGGCCGGTAAATTACGCGACCCTGACCATTGTCGCCAAGAGCTGCTATTCGACACCACCCAGCGAGACGCCGGAAACTTCGGCCTTTCTCACCATCGAGGATCGCCGCTCCGACCGCCCGAGCCGGCAGGTGTTCTCCGGCTGGATGTATGCTTCCAGTCCGGGCCTCAACGGCATGCAGCACCCGCTCTACGACGTTTGGGCGATCAAATGCATGACCGCCGCGCCGGCCAAGCCGCCCGAGGCATCCGCGGTGGCGCCGGTTTCGCCCAACAAGGGCGCCGACGAAGCCATGCCGGAATTGCCCGAAGAGGCGGGCCAATAGGCCGCGACCTTCAGTGCCGCATCGAGGCGGCTCAGGTAGTCTTCGCGGGGGATCTCGATCGCGCTTAAGGATGCCAGGTGCGCGGTGAGGAACTGCGTATCCAGCAGCGTAAAGCCGCCGAGTTTCAGCCGCGCCACCAGATGGACCAGCGCCACTTTGCTGGCATCGGTGGCGGTCGAGAACATGCTTTCGCCGAAGAACGCACCGCGCAAATGCACGCCGTAAAGCCCCCCGACCAGATCTTCGCCCAGCCATGTTTCGATCGAATGGGCATAGCCCGCATCGTGGAGCGCGGTGTAGAGGCGTAAGATTTCGCCGTTGATCCAAGTCTCCTCGCGTCCCAACCTGGGCGCGGCGCATTCATCCATCACCCGTTCGAAACAGACATCCGAGGTGACTCGGAATTTGTCGGATTTGATCGTGCGGGCCAGGCGCTTGGGGACATGGAACGCATCAAGCGGAAAGATGCCGCGCTTTTCCGGCGATACCCAATAGAGCGTCGGATCGTCGTGGGCCTCCGCCATCGGAAATAGGCCGTTGGCATAGGCCTGGAGCAGAAGTTCGGGGGTGATGGCGCCGCCGCGCATCGCCGATTCACCGGCGTTCGGTTTTCGACGGACGCAACCGGCCGTCGAAATGGAACGGAATGTTGGGGGCCAGCGCCGCCGTCGCCGATTTCCGCCCCATGCGGACGGTCACCGTACGGTGCGCCTTGCCGGTGAGGGTGACGCCGATCAGTTTGCGTTCGCGCCACCGCATGTCGACTTTGATGCCGCCGCGCGCACGCAACCCCTCGACCGTTCCTTCGGGCCAAGCTTGCGGCAGGGCCGGCAGCAGCACGATTTCGTCGTCGTCGCTTTGCAGCAGCATTTCCGCAATGGCTGCGGCGCCGCCGAAATTGCCGTCGATCTGGAACGGCGGGCAGGTATCGAACATGTTGGGCAGCGTGCTTTCCGCGAGTAGACCGCTGAAAAGCCCGTAGGCGCGATCGCCGTCGCCCAGGCGCGCCCAAAGCGCAATCTTCCAGGCCTTTGCCCAGCCGGTGCCGCCGTCGCCGCGCAGTTCCAGACTGCGTTTCGCCGCGGCGGCAAGCTGCGGTGTGCGGCGCGGCGATATGCTATGGCCGGGATAAAGTGCCCAGAGGTGCGATACGTGACGATGTTGCGGTTCCGTTTCCGCGTAATCCTCGATCCATTCCTGCAACTGGCCGCGCTTGCCGATTTGCAGAGGCGGCAGCCGGTTCTGCGCCCGCTTGACGTCTTCGCTCAGATCCGCATCCGTGCCGACAATTCGTGCGGCCTTGCGGAAGGCTTCGAACAACTCGGCGATCAGTTCGAGGTCCATCGTCGCGGCATAGGTCATATGTTCGGGTTTGCCGTTCAGCAGATATTGATTTTCCGGAGAAACCGACGGGTTCGTCACCAGACGGCCGGCAAAGCGCGTTCCAGGCGGCGCTTCGACCAGGGTATCGAGCACGAAACGCACGGCGCCCTTCATGGCGGGGTAGGCGCGCTTGAGCAGGAATGTCTTGTCGGCACTGAACCGGTAATGGTCCCACATTTGGTTGGCCAGCCAGACGCTGCCCATCGGCCACACGCCCCACGCGCCGTCGACCGGCGTCGTTGCGCGCCATATGTCGGTGTTGTGGTGCAATACCCAACCGCCGGCGCCGTAATGCGCGCGGGCAGTTTCGGCACCGGCAATCTGCAGATCGTCGATCATATCCCACAGCGGTTCCTGAGTTTCCCAAAGCGCGCCGCTTTCCGCAAGCCAGTAGTTCATTTCCAGATTGATGTTCGTGGTCCACTTGCTGCCCCACGCCGGCATGAGTTCCTGATTCCATATCCCCTGGAGGTTGGCGGCTTGCCCGCCGGGGCGCGAGGATGAAATCAGCAGGTATCGTCCGAACTGAAAATACAGCGCCGCCAGCGCCGGATCGGTGCCCGGTTTGAATTCCTTGAGCCGTACGTCCGTCGTCCGGTCGGGGCCGCCCGGACCGAGGCTGATACGGACACGATGGAATAACGCTTGATAGTCTTCGACGTGCGTCCGTCTGAGGGCCTCGAAGCTTTTGCCGGAGACGGCATTCAGGTATCCCTGAGCGCGTTCCAGCGCGTTTGCGCCGATGTCGCGATAGTTTCGAAAGCCGGTCGCTCCGCTGAACAGGATCGTCACGGCGTCGGCATCGCGAACGCGTAACCGCTCGCCCTCCCGCTCCAGGGTGCCGCCTTCGATGCGGACCTGCAGGACGGCGGCGAAACGCAACCCCGGCGCGGTCCACGACGCCAGCCAGGCACCGTCGGGATTCTGCCGGGGAGGAATTTGTCCGGTCAAATGCAATCCGTCCGTTCCGATGGCTTCGGTTTTTGCTCCGGGCTGCGGCGAATCCAATCCGATCGAGAGGGTATGCCGGCCGGGACGGTCGGCGGTGAGGCGGACTATGATCGCTTGATCTGGATGGGAGACGAACGCGTCCCGCCGGAAAAGAACGCCGCCGGATCGATAGGTGACGGTCGATGTCGCGTCGTCCAGAGTCAAGCTTCTGCGGTAATCGCCGGCATCGTTTTGACCGTCGAAATACAGCCGCAGATCGCAGAAGGGCTGATAGGGATGAAGCAGAGACGGACGGCCCATGACGTTGGCGGCCAGACGTTCGGCTTCGTCGATCTTGCCGGCGAAAATCGATGCACGCAATTCCTGCAGGGACGCGCCGGCCTGCAAATTGACATAGTCGCGAGGTCCGCCGCCCCATAGCGTCGCCTCGTTGATCTGAATGTGTTCTTCGGTTACGCCGCCGAATACCATGGCGCCGAGGCGCCCGTTGCCGAGCGGCAACGCTTCGGTCCATTCGGCGGCGGGCTGCCGATACCACAGAGCCATTTCGTCCGGCGTCGCCGATGCCCGCGCCGGCATCGGAAATGCGAGTATGGCCGCTCCGCCCTGCAAAATCTGCCGCCGTGTTGTCTTCATGGCCCGTGTTCTCCCTAGTGTCCCGATTCCGAAATTCGTTACACCTGATATCGACATTTTTCGAATTTCGGAATCGAAAGGACACTAGTCAACATATTGATGCTAGTGGAGCGAATTTGACGTTTGAATCCCACCCGCCGCCCCCTCGTGTTCAAACGTCAAATTCAAAAGCTCCACTAGAAACATAAACTTGCTAGTGGTCCTTTTGATTCCGACATTTGCTTGGCTGTTGCCACAACTGGGATGCAAATGTCGGAATCGGACCACTAGTGTCGTTTCGGTTTCGGAGTTCGTTACCCGTGCCGATATAGAGAATAAAACGAACTTCGAAACCACGACACTTGAGCATTTCACTGTTTAGCGAAAAACACCGAAAAGCTCTAATTCCTTGTTTTGTCGCGCTTCATACCAGGAAACCGGATTCCACGTCTTAAGTGAAGCGCTCTATGGCGCGTATCCGCCGACGATGGGACGTCGGTATTTGAACGATCAGAATGCGCCGTGCAGGAACGCCCGTGTCGTGCCGGGGAGGCGTTACCCCCTGATCTCCACCGCGGTGCCGATGGGCACGACGCGGAAGATTTCCTCGATCTCTTCGTCGGTCGTCGCGATGCAACCGTTGGTCCAGTCGATCAAGCGGTGATAGAAGCCGATCCAGCCGAACCCGTTGCGCAAACCGTGAATTTCGATGCCATCGCCGGGGCGGTTGCCGCGCCGGCGCGCCATCGCCGCATCCTTGGCCGACGGATAGTCGATATGCAGAGCGCGATGGAATTTGCTATGCGCATTGTGCGCGTCGATCTTGTAGAGACCTTCCGGCGTCTTGGCGTCGCCCGCTTTCAGTTTCGGCCCGCCGCCGCCGCGTCCCAAGGCGATTTTGTAGCTGCGCAGTTTGCGATGCTGGAAATACAGCGTCAACCGGTGGCGTTTTTTCTCGATCAGGATGTAGTCGGTATGGGCATCCTCGGGCAGCGGTTGCGGCCTGATGCGGAACGCGGAGGTGATCGCCATGCCGAGAATGGCGACGACGGCGGTAACGAAGAAGACGATCAATCCGGCGGTACGACGGCGCATTGCGTAATCACCCTCACGTGACGGTCACTTCGGCAGGTTCGCCAAATATTTTTCCAGCCAGTGGATATTGTAGCTGCCTTCGATGATGTCGCGTTCCTGCAAGAGTTTCTGGAACAGCGGAATGGTGGTCTCGATGCCGCCGATCACCAATTCGTCGAGCGCCCGGCGCATCCGCATCAGGCATTCGTAACGGTTGCGGCCGTGGACGACCAGCTTGCCCACCAGGCTGTCGTAATAGGGCGGGATTTTGTAGCCGTCGTAGATGGCGGAATCGAAGCGCACGCCCAGGCCGCCCGGTTGGTGGAACTGGGTGATCTGTCCCGGCGAGGGCATGAAGGTGAAGGGATTCTCGGCGTTGATGCGGCATTCGATGGCGTGGCCGGAAAGCTTGATGTCTTCCTGCTTGCATTCCAACTCAAGTCCGGCGGCGACGCGAATCTGCTCGCGCACGATGTCGATGCCGGAAAGCGCCTCGCTGACCGGGTGCTCCACTTGCAGGCGGGTGTTCATTTCGATGAAATAGAACTTGCCGTCTTCATAGAGGAACTCGATGGTGCCGGCGCCCAAATAGCCGATCTTCTTCAGCGCGTCGGTCACCACTTTGCCGATCTCGTAGCGCTGGGAGTCGTTGAGCGCGGGGCTGCCGGCTTCCTCCATCAGCTTCTGGTGCCGGCGTTGCAGCGAGCAGTCGCGTTCGCCCAAATGCACCACATGGCCGAAGCCGTCGGCGAGGATCTGCACCTCGATGTGGCGCGGCTTCTGAAGATATTTCTCCAAATACACCGCGTCGTAGCCGAACGCCGCCTTGGCCTCGGTGCGGGCGGTCGACAGCGCCAGCGACAATTCTTCCGGCGATTTGGCCACCTTCATGCCGCGTCCGCCGCCGCCGGCAGAAGCCTTGATCAGCACCGGATATCCGATGCCCTGCGCGATGCGGGCGGCTTCTTCGTCGCTTTCCACCGCGCCGTCGGAGCCGGGCACCGTGGGAATGCCGGCGTCCTTCACCGCCTGCTTGGCGGCGATCTTGTCGCCCATCAGGCGGATCTGGTCCGGCGTCGGGCCGATAAAGGTTAGATTGTGCTCATTGACGATGTCGGCAAAGCGGGCGCTTTCCGACAGAAAGCCGTAGCCGGGATGAATGGCCTGGGCGCCGGTGATTTCGCAGGCGGCAATGATCGCCGGCATGTTGAGATAAGACAGCGACGGCGAGGGCGGCCCGATGCAGACGCATTCGTCGGCGAGGCGCACATGCATGGCATCGGCGTCGGCGGTGGAATGCACCGCCACCGTCGCGATGCCCATTTCTTTGCAGGCGCGGTTGATGCGAAGCGCGATTTCCCCGCGGTTGGCAATGAGGATCTTGTCGAACATCAGGCAATCACGAGCAAAGTCTGACCGAACTCGACCGGTTCGGCATCATGGATGCAGATGTCGGTAACCGTACCGCCCTTCGGCGCCAGGATCGGATTCATCGTCTTCATCGCCTCGACGATCAGAAGGGTGTCGCCTTCCTTCACCGTGTCGCCCACTTTGACGAAGGGCGGTTTGCCCGGTTCGGGCGAGACATAGACCGTCCCCACCATCGGCGAGGGGACCGCGCCTGGCGGCGGACCGGCCGGTGCTGCGGCGGGGGCGGGCGCCGGGGCGGCAACCGGCGCCGGAGCGGCGGCAGCGACCGTGCCGCCGAGTTGCCGGGCCACGCGCAGGCGGGCGCCGTTTTGCTCGATCTCGATTTCCGAGAGGCCGGTCTCGGCGAGGAGGTCGGCTAATTCGCGAATCGCCTCGGCGTCGACCGCGGGACCGTTTTTGGCTTTGCCGAGCGACTTTATGTCCTTCATGTTCATTTGGAACCTTCGATCAGGGCGGCGACGGCATCGACCGCCAGAACATATCCGTGTGCGCCGAATCCGGCGATGGTGCCCGTGGCCACCAGCGAGACGAACGAATCCTTGCGGAAATCCTCGCGGGCCTGGGGGTTGGAAAGATGTACTTCGACGATGGGTTTATCGAGCGCGCGAAGGGCGTCGTGAATCGCCACAGACGTGTGGGTGTAGGCCCCGGCGTTGAGAATCACCCCGGAGGCGGCGGTGCGCGCCTCCTGAAGCCAGTCGACCAATTCGCCCTCGTGGTTGGATTGGCGGAAAATCACGGCAAGTCCGTGTTTTTTCGCCTGTGCTACGGCCATCTTTTCGATGTCCGCCAGCGTGGTGCGGCCGTAGATGTCCGGCTCGCGCACCCCCAGAAGGTTGAGGTTGGGTCCGTTCAGGACATAGACCGGTAACGTTTTGGATATCTTTGCCACCAGTGGCTCCTAAGCCTTTTGCCAATGCGTTATACTGAGACAAATACGTAAGGCAAACAACCGGTCGGAAAAAGGCCTTATGGTGCTTAACGGTGAAGCAAAGACAAATTGACGTGTCTGTCAGTCTGGTTCATCGGCCTTGCCGGGCTTTCTGTCGATTTTGCCCCCCCCAACACCGTCGCAACGGGCCTTGCGTCAAAGAATCATTTAAGGAGAGAGGAACGCATGAAACGCGTCATTGCCACTGCCCTGTCCGGCTTCGTCCTGCTGGGTGCCGGATTTTGTGTCGGTTCGGTCCCTGCCGTCGCCGGCTCCGTCCGGTTCGAGCGGTTTTCCTATGCCGGTTGGTCGCAGGAACCTGCGCAAACGGGCAAAAAACAATACCGCAACCCGATTCTGCCGGGGTATTACCCCGACCCGTCGATCCTTCGGGTCGACAAGGACTATTATTTGATCAATTCGTCCTTTTCCCATTTCCCCGGCTTGCCGATTTTCCATTCGCGGGATCTGGTCAGTTGGACGCAAATCGCCAATGCCATCGACCGGCCGGGGCAGCTCGATTTTTCCGGCCGCGAGGTATCCGACGGCGTTTACGCGCCGGACATTACCTATCACGACGGCCTGTATTACGTCGTCAATACCTGCGTGCGCTGCGGGGGCAATTTCGTCATCACCGCCAAGAACCCGGCCGGGCCGTGGTCCGATCCGGTATGGTTTGCGTTCGACGGCATCGATCCGTCGCTGTTTTGGGACGGCGACAAGGCCTATCTCGTCAACAACGGCGAGCCCAACGAACCTGCGCGCTACAGCGGCCATCGCGCCATTTGGATGCAGGAATTCGATTACAAAAACCTGAAACTGGTCGGCGAGCGCATCCAGATCGTCAACGGCGGCACCGACATCGCGAAGCAGCCGAGCTGGATCGAGGGGCCGCACATCCTGAAGCACGGCAAATACTATTACCTCGTCGCCGCCGAAGGCGGTACCGGCGAAAACCATTCGCAAGTCGCCTTCCGCGCCAAATCGGTGCGCGGACCGTATGTACCCTATGCCGGCAATCCGATCCTCACCCAGCGCGATCT
>DBTZ01000049.1:78996-113981 GCA_002307315.1 Alphaproteobacteria bacterium UBA1303 | reverse complement strand
GCGGCACCGACATCGCGAAGCAGCCGAGCTGGATCGAGGGGCCGCACATCCTGAAGCACGGCAAATACTATTACCTCGTCGCCGCCGAAGGCGGTACCGGCGAAAACCATTCGCAAGTCGCCTTCCGCGCCAAATCGGTGCGCGGACCGTATGTACCCTATGCCGGCAATCCGATCCTCACCCAGCGCGATCTCGATCCGCATCGCGCCAATCCGATTACATCGGCCGGGCATGCGGATCTGGTGCAGACGAAGCAGGGTAGTTGGTGGGCGGTGTTTCTGGCGACGCGCCCCTACAGTGCCGATCTTCGCCATTACAACATCGGACGCGAGACCTTCATGCTGCCGGTGAGGTGGAGGAAGGGCTGGCCGATCATTCTTTCCTCCGGAAAACCCATCCCATTTACGGTAAATAAACCGAAACTGCCGGCCGACCCGGCGGTTGCCGTCAAGCTCAACGGCGATTTTTCCTATACCGAAGAGTTCGACGATCCCAAGCTGGCCATGAGCTGGATCGGCATCCGCACGCCGAAGGCGCCGTTCTATCGTCTCGACGGCGGAGCGCTGGTGCTCGAATCCGGCGCGGCGCTCGGCGACAAGTCCGGCGTGCCGGCGTTCATCGGACGGCGGCAACAGCACCACATCGCCACGGTCTCGACCACGCTGAATTTCGCTCCGATAAAGAACGGCGACCGCGCCGGCCTGGCGGCCTTCCAGAACGACCGGGCCTTTTTGTTCTTCGGCGTAACCGAGATCGACGGCAAGCCGGCGGTTGCGCTGTACGTCCGCAAGAATGCGACGGAGGATACGCTGATCGCTTCCGCGCCGATTGCGGGCGGACCGGTGACGTTGACGATGCGTGCCGACTGCGGTGCGGCCGCGTTCGACTATATCGCGGGGGGCAAAACCGTAACCCTTAAAGCCGGGGTCGACATCAGCTTCCTCAGCACCGCCAGCGCCGGCGGGTTCGTCGGTACGGTGATCGGTCCCTACGCCTACGCTCCGTAATGCCAAGCTGCTAAAACAGCGGCCGGTGGAAAACCCACCGGCCGCCGCTCCCTCACCCGTATATTCTTTGTACTTACTCGCCGACCCCGCCTTCCAGCGGCATGCCGGAGAGGTCGACTTCGCGGCCGGCCTGCGCCGCGCTCGCGGGGATGGCGCACACCTTGGTGCGGTACGAGAAGAATAGGTCGCTGGTGCCGTATTTGCGCAGGTTGCTGCGTTCGGTGCAGTCGGGCACCGGTACGGCGGGGGCGCATTTGACCACGCCGTCCTTGTAGTGGCGCAAGGCTTCGCCCGGCGCGCATTGGAAAACCTTCCCGGAGGCATAGGTGCCGGCCAGGCCCTGGTCGGATTGCAGCACGTCTCCGATGGTGACTTTCAGGCGGGCGCCGGGGATGCAGCGCAGGATTTCGCCCTCTTGACCGGCGTCGAGGAAGGTCTTGTCGGTCATGTGCGAGGCGGGGAATTCCCGGCCGTCTGCGGCCACGCACACCGCATGGATCGCTTTGACCACGGTAGCCTCTTGCGGCAGGCAGGGTTGGGTGGTGCGGATGTCGCCGATCTGGCCGCCGAGGCGGTTGTTGACCGTGACGTCTTCGTAATAATTTCCGCCGTAGACGATAATGTTGGCCGAGGCGCCGGAACCGGCGCTGGCACTCGCCGCCGCCATCGCCGAGGAGAAGGCTTCGGCCGAGCCGCCGCTCTTGTTGATGACGATCGATTTGTTGATAGTGATGTTCTTGGAGGCGTTGATGGTTTTGTTGATCGTCACGCTCTTGTTGATGTTGATGTTTTTATTGATGTTTCCCGGCTTGTTGAAGGTTACCTGCCGCGAACCGCCCCCGCCATGGTCGCCGCCGGTTTCGCAGGCGCCGGCGGTGCCGGTCAGCAGCGCGAGCACTGTCAGGGGAAGTGCGGCGGCGAAAAAGGTGAAACGCCCGAAAGCCATGATATAACGTCCTCTGCATGCGGCTCTGCTTGAAACGCACTCCACCCGTCGAAAACCGTTCGAAGAATGGAACAAGCCTTTATCTCCATCCCCAATGCTTCACGATCCGTGCCAGCGCCGACCGCCCCGGTTTGCGCCGAAACGGGACAGTTTGGAGCCTAGCGCCGCCATGATCCCCATTTCGGACGAAAACTCGGCCCGTCTGAAGCCGATATTTACCGTGACGATCGCGCTGATCTGCATTGCGGTTTACGTTTGGGAGGAGCGGCTCGGCATGGATATGGCGGGCGCCTTCCGCTCTTACGGCTTCGTGCCCAGCACGCTGATGTCGCCGCACGACGTCGTCGCCGAGACGTCCGGTCTGCCGCCCTTCGCCACCATTGTTACCTCGATGTTCCTGCACGGCAGCATTTGGCATCTGCTCGGCAACCTTCTGTATTTATGGGTTTTCGGCAACAATATCGAAGACGCGATGGGGCACGCCCGCTTCCTTCTGTTCTATCTGGTCTGCGGGGTGGCGGCGGCGCTGACGATGGCGTTTCTGGATTCGACCTCGGGCGTGCCGATGGTGGGGGCATCGGGGGCAATTTCGGGGGCGCTCGGCGCCTATATGCTGCTTTACCCCCGCGCCAAGATCACGGTCATCGTTCCGATCTTGATCGTCTTCTATCCCTTCCGCATCAGCGCGGTGTGGGTGGTGGGGGTGTGGTTCGCCATGCAATTGCTGAACGCCGCCACCGCTACCCCCGACAGTCCCGGCGTCGCCTGGTGGGCGCATGTCGGCGGCTTTCTGGCCGGAATGGCACTGACCCCGTTTCTCAAATCTGCAGCCATTCCCTATTTCGGACCGCGCCTTCGCCGCGGTCCGTGGGATTGATAACCCTTTTTCTTTGGGAAAATCCGTTCTTTGGCACGAATGTGACGGTCTTCGAGACGTCTGGCACGGCTTTCGCTCTTTTCCGGTCGTGAACGCAAACGCGTTCCCGAAATGGATCAAGAAGAGACAAAGGCTGGGACGAGAAGGCCATGAAACATAAAAACAGTCATCTGCTGGTGGGATATTGGAGCAGACTTCGCCGGGGCCGTGCCGTTCCCGATCAAACCGATATCGATCCGCGCGCCATCAAGCGGATGTTGCCTTACGTCTTCATCCTCGACGTTTCCGATGTCTCCCGTCCCGGTTATCGTCTGGCCGGCACCGGCTTGTGCCAGCGCTTCGGTTACGAACTGAAAGGCACCGATTTTCTTGCCGGTTTCGACCCGCAATCCCGCTCGGCGGTGGTCGATGCGCTACGACAGGCTCTCAGAACCAAACAGCCGGTCAGTCTTTCTTCGATCGGGGCATCCGCCGATTGCGGCATGGTCGAATTGGAAACCGTACTGGCGCCGATTTCGTTCAGTACCGAGCGCGCCACCCGATTCATCGGCTTGACCCAGGTCTTAAGCGATACCGTGCAGCTCGGCGGCCGTCCGATCGACGTTCAACGGTTGATCGCTACCCAGACGGTAAGCGAGGACGATCCGGTCGCTTCCGTCGATCACCTGCCGTCGCCGCCGATGCCGGTTTTCGGCCGCCGGCAAACGCCGCATTTGCGTTTGGTGGTCTCGAACGACGCTTCCGTCGCCTCGCGTCATCCCACGAACAACATGCCGAACCAGGCGTCGAATACGCTCGGCCTGACGCTGGTAACGCCTTGATCGGACTTTAGGTCGGCCCTACGGCGATTTGCCGTCGGGCGGAGCCGGCGTCTGCGGCACCGGTTCCTTGGTCCGTTCGACCGGATCGTTACGCATGATGTAGCGATCGAAGTGCAGCTTGCGATCCTTTTCCTGCAGATATTCGATTTCGTACCGTTCGATGATGGCGCGATAGGCCTCGAATTTCTGCATGTCGTCCGGCAATCGTTTTGCGCAGCGCTCGTAGGGAATGTGCTCTTCTTCGGTACACCAGAGGTCGAAATCCAGACCCCTGACCTGGTACTGCGCGGCGGCCGGCGGGGCGGACGCGACAAGGCCAACGACGATCAGCGCGGGGAAAAGAGAGCGTTTCATGCTGCAACCATACGCGGTCCCCCGGAAAAGCGGAAGCCGCGCCCCGGATTAATTCTGTCACGGAAGTATGTCGGCCGGCGGCGCGTTCGTCATCTCGCCGCCGGTCTCGACTTATTGCGACACGTTCACGATGGAACGGCGGTTCTTGGGTTCGCGCACGTTGTCGCCGGTTTCGACGGCAAGATCGGCTTCGCCCACGCCGCCGGTTTTGATGGCGCTTTTCCTGACTCCCATGCCGATCAGCGCTTCCTTCACCACATTGGCGCGCCGGAGCGAAAGATGCCGGTTGTAGCCGGCAGGGCCGGAGGTATCGGTATGGCCGACGATCCTGATCTTGACCGCCGTACCGTCACGCGCGGCCTTTGCCGCATCGTCCAGCACCTTCAATTGTTCGGCGACCAGCGTCCAGGAATCGAAATCGAAGTAGACGGTAAAGGTTTCGTTCGCCGCCTCGGGTCGAGGTGCCGGCGGTTCGATTGCCGGTGGGGCCGGAGGCTGGGCCGGTTGGGCGCCTGCCGGGGGGGCCGCCGGTTTGGCGGCTTTCGGCGCTTTCGGCGTTTTAGCCGCCTTGGGTGCATCGGGCGTTTCGGCTGCTGCCGTCTTAGGTGCCGGCTTCGCCTCGGTCGGCGGGGCGATTTTCGCTTCGGTCTCGGCTAACGGCAGGGTGGTTTCCAAGGAAAGTCGGCATTGTTCGGCGGCGGGCTTTTGCGACGGTACGTCGGAATTCAACATCCAGCAGTCGTAATCGGCCTGGGCACGGGCGGCGTCGCGCGGGAACCCGTCGCGTCCGATTTCCAGTGCGCGCATCAATCGGTCGCGCATATCGTGCGCCGTCGGATTGCGGGCCGGTTCGGGGTCGATGAATTCGTCTTTGGCAGCGGAAACCGCCTTGGAGGCGAAGCCGTTAACCAGTACGGCCACGGCATTATCGGTGTCGTTCAGCGACAGCGAACCGCTGAAATCGAACACCGAATGGGAGGCTTGGCCGACGTCGCCGAACGAGCGGGCCAAAAAGCCGTAGTTGGTGAAGAGTGCCTTGTTGAAGGCGGAGGTTTCGTCCGTCGGCTTGACGTATTCGAGGTCGTCAAGTGGGGTGTTGTTGACGCATCCGGAAAGCATGAGGCTCATGCTCAGAAGCGCCGCGCCAGCGGCTGCCGACCTGATCAGCCCGTTCAGCCTGAAGTTGGCCATGTGGATTCTCCCAGTTGAGGCGTCAACAACGATTCGCAAGACAGTACGCATATCCTATAGCCGGTTGCCGCGACAAGGTTAAGTGTCCGTTTCGATAGGCGGTTTTTTGAGGCCGGCGGGGCCGGCGTAAACCTTCCGTTGAGGTATATGTCGCAGAATTCTCCCGAGGAGCCCGTCCAAGGATTTGCGGCCGTCATGAAGAACGTTGAGCCGGTGATTGCCAAGGCGCGCGCCGAACGGCGCAAGTTCCGGCGCATTCGCGTCAACGTGCCCGGCAAGCTGTTTCTGCCCGACACCGGCGTCGAGATACCCTGTACTGTCATGGACATGTCGTCGGGCGGCGCACAGGTGCATTGCGATGCCTCGCTGCAGAAGGGCACCCGCTTCGTTCTCTACGTCGACGGTTTCGGCCGGTTCGAAGGGACCATCGTCCGGCTCGACGGCTACGGTTGCGGGCTGCATTTCGCTTCGACCGCACTCAAGCGCGAACGCACCGCCGAACAACTGACCTTGTTCGCCAACAAGGGAATGGTGGATACCACCACCTTGCGCCGGCACGATCGGGCACCGACCAAAGGGTTGACCCGCTTCACCCGTCACGACGGTCAGATCATCCCGTGCGAGGTGCTCGATCTGTCGCTCGGCGGCATCTCGCTCAAGACCGAGGTGAAACCGCCGATCGGCGAGTTCGTGCTGATCGGCCAGTTGGCGGCGCGGGTCGCCCGCCACCACGCCGAAGGCATCGGCCTTCAGTTCGTCGGCGTCAACTTCAACAATGCCGAATCGGTTCGCGATCAGTTGTCGATGTCGCGATAATCATATGTACAGACCCTAATTCAGCCCCAGCTCCGCCCGTTTTTTCTTCGGCAGTTTCGCCGCAATCATCGCGTGGGCCTGTTCGAGATAGGCCTTCACGTCTTTGTCCGGCAGCGCATCGATTCGTTTCATCGTCACCCAGCCGGCACGGGCAAGATAGGGCGCCGGCACGATGTCCGGTAATTGGGTGAGGATGAAGATACTGGTCTCGCTCGCCTTGAAATGCAGTTCGTGCGGCTTCTGCTCCTTGGGGCCGAGCATGGCGAACATCTTGCCGCCGACCTTGTAGACCCGCATGCCTTCCCACTGCACCGTCAGCGTCGCGGCAGGCAGGGCGAGACAGAATTTTTCGATCGTCGCGTGGCGCATTTTTGAAACCATCGAGGTTTGCGCGGCGGCCATCCGGGGGCGCGCTTGCGCGCAACGGATTATTTCAGCGGCAACATGGCGGGTTTGAAGAAACCGTCGAAACGGCGCGGATCGCGCCAGATGGCCAATGCGCACAACACGGCGCATGTCGTAACCACGGCCGCGGCGCCGAGCACGCCTTCGGCAAACGAATTGAAGACGCAGGCGAAAGCGGTCAGAAGCCCGCTCGGCGCCAAAAACAGGAACGTCGCTTCGCGTTCGCGCAAGGTGAGCATGATGGCAACGGCGGGGACGGCTACCGAGGCGAGCACCTCGGCCAGTCCGGCGCCGGGGGGCAACGACAGATAGGCGCCGGCGCCCCAGGCAAATCCGGTATAGATCAACGTCGCGCTCATGCTGGCGGCGAACCGCTTGAGTCGCAAGCGGGCAAACGGCCGTCGAATGGTGCGGGCATAGCGGTAAAACATCGCCAGCGCGGCCGACAGCGCAAAGGCGAGCCAAAGCATTTCTTGGAACACCGACGTTCCGCCGAGCAAAACGACGCCCGCCGGCGCCAGTAGCGCCAGCGCCAGCGACGTATGGAGACTACCGCCCAACAGATTAGCCAAACGCGCGGTTTCTTCCGCCTCGACGTGCAACCGCGCCAATTTTTCGAGCGACGCATAGCTCTGCGGATCGCACGATTCGCACAGCGGCGTCGGCGGTTCGATGAAATGCTCTCGCTGGCCGTTCGCCAGGGATGCCATGCTGCTCTCCCGCGTCAGAGTCGACTTTGCGTGCAGCCTCGCTTGCGACTATTAAGATTGTCTTAATGCGAAAATTAACAAACGGAATGCTGTAATGGGCAATGGTAAACGGAGTTGTTCGGCGGCGGTGGTGTTCGATCTCGAATTCACCGCTTGGGAGGGCGTATTGCCGACACGCTGGATGCGGCCGGGCGAATTCAAGGAAATCGTCCAGATCGGTGCGTTTTTGGTCGACGACAACTTCGTTCCCCTCGATTCGTTCGAAAGACTGGTGCGCCCGCGGATTAATTCCGTGCTGTCCGATTATCTGGTCGATCTCATCGGCATCACCAACGCCGACATCGCCGCGCGCGGGGTGGATTTTCTCGATGCCTATCGCGCCTTTCTGGCGTTTGCCGACGGCCTGCCGTTGTTCGCCTACGGCCGCGACGATCTGGTGTTCGAGGACAACTTGCGGCTCTACGGCATCCGCGGCGAGGCGAAGATTCCGCCTTACACCAACGTGGTGCATTGGATGGGCGAGCAGGGCATCGACATCCGCAAGGCGCATTCCTGCAACGTCGGCCCGGCGGCCGGCGTGCCGTTCCAGGGCCACGAGCACAACGCGCTCGACGACGCCCGTTCGGTGGCGGCGGGCATCAACGCCCTGCTGAAACGCGGCGCGCCATCGCCGCTGATTTCCCCACCGTCCGTCGACGAAACGGAAGCCGGGCGCATCGTCCGGGCGCTGAAACTGGAACCACATCCCGAGGGCGGGGCGTTCCGCGAAACCTTCCGTGATCCGGCGGGCGTTGGCGGACGGGCGCATTCCACCGCGATCTATTATCTGTTGCGCGCCGGCGAGGAATCCAAAAGCCATCGCATCGACGCTGCCGAGGTCTGGCATTTTTATCGGGGTGATCCGCTGGAGCTGACGATCCGCGAGGAAGGCAAGCCGGCAATACGTCATGTGCTCGGCCCCGACGTGACGCGGGGCGAGGAGCCGCAAATCGTGGTGCCGGCCCGCGCCTGGCAAAGCGCCAAGCCTCTGGGCGCCTATGCCCTGGTCGGCTGCACCGTCGCGCCGGGGTTCGTGTTCGAGACCTTCGAGATGGAATAATAGAGCAGTGTGTTCGCTTCTACGCGAAACGTTGCGGCCAAACAAAAGGATGGTTCGGCGCGCCGGTTCTGTATGAGGGCGGACCGAAACGACACTAGCAGTTTGCTGAAAAACTCAGAATCCGGCGCTTGATCTTCTTTTATATCCGCGTCATCGGCGTTTGGGCGCGTGGACAAGCCGGTGTCGACAGCTCCCGGCGGAGTGCCTTTCGGCATGGCCGATGCTATTTTTCCGGCGAAAAAATCGTGCAGCGGTGTTTGCCGCCAAAACGACGGCAACGGATTTATCCGAATACCGAGACGCCCAGCGTATCCAGCACCAGGAACAGATTGAGGCTCAACACCACCGCGGCGGCGATGCTTGCAGTCAACGCGGTTTTGCGCGTCGCGGCGAAGACGCCCATTACTTTAGGATCGCGGCTTAGCACGATTAGCGCGATCATCGGCACCGGCAGCACCAAGCTCAGCACTACCTGGCTCATCACCAGCGAATGGGTCACGTCGGCACCGGCGAATACCACCGCGAAGGCCGGCAGCATGGTGAGGGCGCGGCGGACCCAGAGCGGGATTTTGAAGCCGACGAAGCCCTGCATGATCATCTGACCCGCCATAGTGCCGACCACCGAGGACGAAATGCCCGAGGCGGTCAGTGCGATCAGGAACAGTCCGGCGGCGGCCGATCCCAGCGCCGGGATCAAGGTGCGATAGGCGTTCTCCAGCGAGGCGACCTGATCGGCTTGGCCGAAAAAGGCATGCGCCGCCATCATCACCATCGCCATGTTGACGAAGCCGGCGATGCCTAACGCCACCATCACCTCGCGGTTGGAATAGCGGATCAGCTTAGTGCGGTCGGCATCGTCGCGGATGGGAGCGCGGTCCTGGGTCAAGCCGGAGTGCAGGAAAATCGCGTGCGGCATCACCGTCGAGCCGATCACCCCCACCGCCAGCAGCAGCGCGCCGCCGTCGGCGATATGCGGCACCGCCAGGCCGTGTGCGGCGGCGGCGATGTCGGGCGGGGCGATGAACAGCTCGGCGATATAGGCGACGGCGATCACGGCGACGAAGGCGCCGATGATCAGCTCCATCGGGCGAAAGCCGGCGCCTTGGACGGTCAGAATGGCATAGGTCAGCACGCCCATCGCCACCATCGCCCATTCCAGCGGCATGCCGAACAGCAGCATGAAGCCGACCGCGCCGCCGAGGAACTCGGCCAAATCGGTGGCCATCGCGGCGATTTCCGAGGCACCCCACATCGCGTACACCGTCGGCTTGGAAAAGCGCGTGCGCGACAGTTCGGCAAGGTTGTGTCCGGTGACGATGCCCAGCTTCGCCGCCATTGCCTGAAACAGCATGGCGGTCAGGTTGGCGGCCAGCACCACCCACAGCAGCGAATAGCCGTAGCGCGCGCCGGCCTGGATGTTGGCGGCAAAGTTGCCGGGATCGAGATAGGCCACCGACGCCACCACCGCCGGGCCGACGAAGGGAAGCGCGGCCTTGAAGCCGCGGCGGTCGCCGCTCAAAGCCCCGCCCATGGCGATGCTGGCGCGCAGGCTTAGGGTCGTGGGAGGCGAGGGGGCGCTGACATCGATCACGGACATGATAGCCAATCCTGCTGAACGCTATTGTTCAGAATGTAACTAAGACTTAGTTGCATGTCAAGGTGGCAGGTGGATTTGGTCAAGGCGGGAGGGGTTGGAAGGTGGGGGGCAATGGCAAGACGAGGATGCCGACGACCAATGTATGTTTGGTCTGGGCCTAATTGTTATTTTGGTAGCATTTCATTTTTACAATCGATTCCGGCCTCACTCGAGCCTTGACCGGAAAACGCCGGATGAGGCCTACTTCAATCCGTTGCCGTTGCCGTTGCCGTTGCCGTTGCCGTTGCCGTTGCCGTTGCCGTTGCCGTTGCCGCATGACGGCCCAAATCCGGTGCAGGTTCCGCGTACCAATACGGAAATTCCGTTCGAATTACCGGTGTCGCCTCCCTAGCGACAAATCCCAAGGCGCTTTCATGCTAAAACAACAAAAAATTATCTTTGTGACGGTTACGTACAAACGAGCGGGTCGAATCGAATTCTTGCAGCGCCATATCGATTTTCTTATCTCGAAAATCACCAATTTCAGATGGATTGTCGTCGAAGATGGCGATAGGACCGACGATGAGGTCGCGGCGCTTCTTGATGGCTACAATGCGACTTACCTGAATATCGGGCCGACCAAAGACAAGGGGAACGTCCAACGCAATTTGGCGCTCGAGTACATACGCGATCACAAGTTGGAAGGCGTCGTCTACAACATGGACGACGACAATTTGGTCTATCCGGCCCTTTGTGACGAATTGCGCAAAGTCAATCGTGTATCGATCTTTCCCGTCGGTAATCTCGGCTCGGTGGGGATCGAACGGCCGGTGATCGTGGGTAACAGCATCATAGGCTGGATGGCAGGATGGACGGAGCGCAAATATCCTGTCGACATGGGCGGTTTTGCGCTTCCATCGCAATTTTTGTTCGATAAGCCGTCGCCCATATGGCAACACGAAGGCATCGGTGGAGAGACGGAATTTATTGAGCGCTTTGCAGCCTCCATACAGGAAATCGATTTCTCGCTCTGTCACTGGAACAAAATGTGCCTCGTTTTTCATAACGAACCTTTGTAAGGGGGACGGCCTTGTCGCTGTTTGATCATGCGGACCTTATCGTCGTAGGCGCGGGTCTCTATGGACTGACGATCGCGGAAAGAGCCGCATCGAACGGGCATCGTGTCGTCGTTATCGACAAGCGCCCGCATATCGGGGGAAATGCATTCAGCTATAGGGACGATTCCACCAATATCGAAATCCATAAATACGGCCCCCATTTTTTTCATACCAACAACGAAGAGGTTTTTACCTATCTTTCCAATTTTACGGATTGGTATCCCTTCGAACTGCGGGTTTGGAGCGCATCGGGCGGTAAGATCTATCCGATGCCGATTAATTTGGGCACGATTTGTTCGTTCTTGAACCGGTATCTCTCGCCCGGCGAGGCGCGAAAATGGGTGGAGGAAAGCGCGAAAGAAATCGCCGAGCCGCGCAATTTGGAAGAAAAGGCGATTTCGCTTATCGGCCGCCCGCTCTACGAAGCGTTCATCCGCGGTTATACCAAAAAGCAATGGCAAACCGATCCGCGCGATCTTCCGGCCGAAACTATCGCACGACTGCCGGTTCGGTTTACGTTCGACAGCCGTTACTTTAACGACAAGTGGCAGTATATGCCTAAAGACGGTTATGGCGCTCTATTCGAGAAGATGGCCGCGCACCCCAACATATCGCTGCGCCTCAATGTGGACTGGCGAGATTGCCGACAGGATGCTTCGAAGGCTTTGGTCGTTTATACGGGCGCCATCGACGGTTATTTCGATTATCGTCTCGGGGCGCTCGGCTGGCGTACGCTTGATTTCGAGGCCGAACGCCTGAAAGGCGATTTTCAAGGCTGTGTAACCGTAAACTACGCCGATGAAACCGTGCCGTGGACGCGCATCGTCGAATACAAACACGTCCGCCCCGAAACGGTCTGCGGCGACGAGACCATCATTATGAGGGAGTTCAGCCGCTCGGCCGGACGGGGCGACGAACCGTATTACCCGATCAACACGTCGGCGGATAAAAATCTCTACGCGAGTTATGTCGAACTCGCGAGGCGGGAAAGTAATGTTTTTTTCGGGGGACGCTTGGGGGGATACAGTTATCTCGACATGCATCAAGTTGTGAACAGCGCATTGAAGGCCTTTGAGAGCAAAATCGGGCCGCGTCTCGGGCAATGCCGCAAATAATTGGGGGCGGAGTCGATTTTAATTCCGGCCCGCGACGGATGAATTTCGATCCGCGTGCAATATGCGCAAGGCCGGATTCCACTTTTCTGTGAAGCGCTCCAGAGCGCCGCGCCTTCAGACGGAATCGGCGCACCGCTCTATCCCTTTGGTTGGTCGCAACTTTCCGCGCAAAAGTGAACACACTTTTGCGCACGTTGCTCTAGCCGACGGCTACGTAGCTTCTTGCCAGTGCGGCGAAATCGGCGACGGTAAGGTTTTCCGCCCGCAACGTGGGATCGATGCCGGCGGCTTGGCACAGGCCGATGGCGTCGGGAGCAAGCGTCTTCAGACTTTGGCGCAGCATCTTGCGGCGTTGGCCGAACCCTGCGGCGGTGACTTTTTCCAGCGTACGAAGATCGCATGGGGCGACGGGGGCGGGCAGCGGCTCGATGCGCACCACCGACGAGGTCACCTTGGGCGGCGGTACGAAGGCGTTGGGCGATATGTCGAACAAAATTTTCGCATTTGCCCGCCAGCCGGTCAGCACCGACAACCGGCCGTAAGCCCGGTCGCCGGGCACAGCGCAAATCCGTTGCGCCACTTCCTTCTGGAACATCAGCGTCATGCTGGCCCACGGCGGCGGCCATGCCTCGGCCGACAGCCATTTCACTAGCAGCATGGTGGCGATGTTGTAGGGCAGGTTGGCGGCAATGCGGAACGGTGCGTCGAACAGCGTTTTTTCGTCGATGGTCAGCGCGTCGGCGGAAACGATCTCAAGCTTGCCCGGATAGGCCACGGCCAAACTCGCCAGGGCGGCCACGCACCGTTCGTCGCGCTCGACCGCGACCACCTTGGTCGCCCCCTCGGCCAAAAGCGCACGGGTGAGCCCGCCGGGACCGGGACCGACTTCGTAGATCGGGTTGTCTTTGGCGCCGGCGGCGCGGGCGATGCGTCCGGTCAGATTGAGATCGAGCAGAAAATTCTGGCCGAGCGATTTCTTTGCCGCCAAACCGTATTGCGCGATGGTGTCGCGTAAGGGGGGCAGGCGGTCCGGCCCGTTAGCGGGAGCGGGCATCGGCCATCTTCGCCGCCAGCTTGACCGCGGCGACCATGCTGCGGGTGTCGGCGATGCCGCGACCGGCAATGTCGAGCCCGGTGCCGTGATCGGGCGACGTGCGCACGATCGGCAGGCCGAGAGTAACGTTGACGCCTTCCCAAAAACTCAGGGTCTTGAGCGGGATCAGGCCTTGATCGTGATACATGCACAGTGCCGCATCGTAGTGCTTGCGCGCTTCCTCGTGGAACATGGTGTCGGAGGGCAGGGGGCCGAACACTTTGTGGCCGTGTGCCTTGAGCGTGGCGACGGCGGGAATGATGACGTCCTTCTCTTCGCCGCCGAGGAGGCCGTCTTCGCCGGCATGCGGATTGAGACCGGCCACCGCCAGCCGCGGCGCCGGCAGGTCGAAGTCGCGCTTCAAGGCTTCGAGCAGGATCTCCGCCGTTTCCAGGATCCGTTCGCGGGTGATCGCCTGCGGCACCTTGCTCAAGGGAATGTGGGCGGTCAGCGGCACCACCCGCAAATCGTTGCTGGCCAGCATCATCACCGCGCGTTTGGCGCCGGTCAGCTCGGCGAGATAGTCGGTATGGCCGGGAAACTTGAAGCCGGTTTCCATCAGCGCCGCTTTGTGAATCGGGGCGGTGACGACCGCGGCGGCTTCGCCCTTCATTGCCATATCGACGGCGAGCGAAATCGCCTCGATGGTGGCGGCGGCGTTTTCCGGCGAGGTGCGGCCGGGTTTGCGTATCGCCCGCGCCGTGGTGGGAATGATCTCACCGCTGGGAATTTCGCTGCACAGTTGGAACACGTCGGGATCGCCGACCAGTTTCAGCGGGCGCTGGCCGATGACGCCGTTGAAGGCGGCATAGGTGTCGGCGGCAATCTCCGGCCCGATACCGCAGGGATCGCCCATCGTAACAAGAATCGGCGCTTCCGGTGCGAACCTAACCGGGGTCATGGCTTTTTGGCCGGTTCCGTTTTGTTGTCCGTCCCGGCAGGCTTTTGCGCCTCGGCGGTTTTCAGGGTATCGCGGGTTTCAATGGTCGCCGCCCGCCGCAAGTCGCGGCCGTAGCGGCGCGCCATGGCGCTGATCTGTTCTTCGAACAGTTGCTGCTCGATCTCCTCGCGGGTCGGCAGCTTGTATGCCTGCAGTTTTTCGATCGGCTTGTCGCAGCGGGCGAAGATCTCCACCCCCGCCGTGGACAGAAACGGCTTGGCGATCCGGCCGGGTTCGGTCTTGGCCATTTCCTCGCGAATCTGCGGGCTCAGTTCGGCCAGCTTCGCCGATCCCAGATTCATGAACACCGCTCCCTGGATGTTCTTGGATACCGTCGCCAGCCCTTGGCAATTCGGCACCCGCTGGGCCAACTGGTTGGCGATGTTCATCGCGTTGTCCGTCAGAGCCTTGGACGGTTTCAACCCCAACGGCAGCAGCAGACGGGCGAGTGGCAAACTGGCCGGCAGCTCCCGATCTTCCGGTTTGATGTCCTCGATCTTGGTGCCGGCCGGCTCGAAGCGCTGCAACAGCATCACAAGGTAGTAGCCGCCGGTGGCGCGGATCGGCTCGGACAGTTCGCCGGTTTTCATCTTTCCCAGCGCCGTGTTGAGCTCCGGCGCCAGTTGACCGTCATAGATCACGCCGATGTTGCCGCCTTGCGCCGCCGAGGGACTTTGGCTGAATTGCCGGGCGATCGCCTGGAACGGCGCGCCGGCTTTGATCTGCTCGTGTAATCCCTGGATATCTTTGCGGGCCTTTTCGTCCTGCTCGGGATTATCGACGGCGACGAAAATTTCCGCCACCGCGTAGTGTACCTTGCCGGCACTGGCCCGGATGCGTGCCATCTCGGCGTTCACCGTTTCCGGGGCGATATTGACCCGCCCGGCGTACATCGCCTGCACCGCCTTCTGCCAGAGGATCTGGTTGGCAATCTGCGAGCGGAAGGTGGCCATCGAAACGTGGCCTTGTTTGAGTATATCCTTGAGCTGTTCTTCGGAAATATTGCTGTCGCCGATGATGTCCTTGACGCGCTTGTCCACCTCGGGCGTGGAGACCGTAATGTCGTTCTTCTGCGATTCCTGGCGCTGGATCTGTTCGGTTTCGAGCTGTTCGAGCGCTTGTTCGCGCACCTTCTTGCGCATCTCCGCCGTGTCGGGAATGTTCGACGTCACCATAATCAGTCCGACCCGTTGGTCGAGATCGTAGACTGAAATCGGCTGATCGTTGACCAGCGCGATGATATTGTTGCGCAGCTTTTCTTTGGCCGGCGGTACGTCGGGTTTCGCCTCGTCCAGATCGTAATCCGCGTCTTCGGGGGAACTCGCCGTCTGTTGCTGCGGCGGGGGCGCTTCCGGTTCGTCGTCGCTGAACCAGGAGCAGCCCGCCAGCGGGAGCATTCCTCCGGCGATGAGCAGGGCGAAAAACATGGTCGACAGTCCGGAACGGGATTTCCGCGGTATCATCAAGGCAATCCTTAAACTCGATAGGCCGTTGCTTAAGCGGCGGATCCGGCGCACCCTGCGTCGATGACCGGCGGCGCAGAATAAACAATTCCGTTTCCCGTTCAAGAACGGGGCGTTCACAAAAAGCCTGTTAATTCCTGGTATAGGAAAAGACGTCGCGCGGGAACAGACTAAATGGCCTGATCGGCGCATCGGTGGTTTTCAGGTTAAAATGCACAAGGATGGCGGTCGAGGGCTTCAGGTCGCGGTCGGAGGTGAATTTCTGCTTGTAGGCCAGCGAGATGCCCAAGCATTCGTTTTCGTAGCCGATGCCGAATTCGTTGCTAAAGGTCTGATCGGCGATCAAATCGCGGCGGATGGCGGCAAAAACCTGCCAATTTTGGTAGAAATTGAGATCGATTTGCGTGTTGATCTCCTCGCGGGCGGACAAATCTTCGCCGGCCGATAGCTGCACATAGTTAATCTGCAAGCTCGATCTACCGTATATTCCGGTTAAATATACTTCATTTCGCCGCACTTTGCCGGTTCTCTCGTTGTAGGCGATGCGGTGGGTGACGTCCATGTAGGGCGGAAACTTGACGCTGAACCGGCCGACAATGTCCGACGAGGTTCCGGTTTGCCCCGAGCTTTCGTCGGCGAAAATGGGGTCGGATTTCAACCGGAAGGATTGGCCGATCAGCGCCTCGGCATAGCCGGATTCGAAGCGGCTTTCGGCGCGGAAACCGAAATTCGCTCGAGGGCCGCTTTCGAGCAGGTCGTAGCCCGGCACTTGGTCGAAACTGAAGATGTTGTTGTCGTCGATTTCCAGCCCGTAGCTGTCCTCGTTGGGGACCGTGTGGGGATTGCCGCCGTAGGGTGCCGCGATCATTTGCGCGATCGGCTCGACGATGAACGATTTGCCGTTCTTGCCTTGCGCGATGAACGGCCAGCGCCAGTCGAGTGCCGCCGACGGCAGGCCCCGGGTGGTGTAGTGGCTGTTGCCGGCGGCGTCGGGCGTGTCGGTGTGATAAAAGTCGCCGCGTCCGTCGAGCTGGAAGGTCCACATCTCGCCGTCGGCGGCGATGTGAGGCAGGCGCCAGCGCGCCTTGGCCGACAGCCGCTGGTCGTTTTCGCCGATGTCGCGCGACAGCGCCACGGCGTTGACGTCGAGGCGGAATTGGCCGCCCAGCCAGCGGTCGAGCGGGATGTAGCTGTATTCGACCAACGGCAGCGCCACCGGGAAGGTGTTGTTGTCGTCGCTGGTACGTAGGGACTGGAAGAAATAACCGGTGACGGCGAAGCGGCTGCGACCGTTTTCGCCTGAAACGAAAATGTCGCTCATCAGACGGTCGAGCTGCGAAATATCGTAGCGCTTGAGATAGGTGTCCTTCGACGAAACCTGTGCGTCGAAGCCGGTCATCCAGGTATCGTTGACGGCAAACCGGCCCGAGCCGAAGAGATGGGAATACATCTGCTGTTCGGTTTCGTTGGCGCCGCCGTTGGGATTCTCGGCGCCGCTGGCTTGCAGCCATAGTCCGCTTCGCTCGGACCAGCGCTTGCGGTATTCGCCCAAAAGCACCACCCCGCCGCGGGTCGAAACCAGGGGGGAAACGGTGGCGTCTTCCGCTTCCGATATCGAGATGTAATAGGGGGTACGCAGGAAATAGCCGATCGAGCTGCTCGAGCCGGAATCGGGCATCAGAAAGCCGCTGTAATAATGCACGGTCGGGTCGGGAACTCTGAGATAGGGTGTGTAGAATATCGGCACGCCTTCGATCTCGATGGTGGCGTCCTTGAAGGCGATTTTCTTCTTTTCGCCGTCGTGGACGATGCGCACCGCCTTGATCTGCCACAAGGGCGTGCGTTTCCCCGGCTGGTTGCAAATCTCGCAGTTGGAATAGACCGCCAGCTTCGCATCGGTGTAGCGGCCGTTTCGGCGGGTGGCCGAGGCGGCGGCAAGCCGGCCGTATTTGCCAAGCAGCGCCCCGAAGCCTTCCAGCGCGCCCTCGCGCATGGCGTTGGATAGGACAACGCTGTCGGCGAAGGCAACGTTGCCGTCTTCGTCCATCAGGCGGACATGGCCTTTGGCGACGATGCGGTCGATCTTTTGCTCGTAGATCACTTTGTCGGCGAAGAGTATGCGGCCCTTGTAGTCGATCTCGACGTGTCCGTCGGCGGACACGACGTCGTTTTTGGTGTCGTAGGTGCCGGTATCGGCCTGCATCAAAAGCTCGCCGCCGCCGTCCGCTTGGGCGGAAAACGCGCACAACGGCAGCAGCGCCGAAAACAGCAGCGCGATAGTTCGAATAGTCCTGTGTCCGCTCATCCGTCCTCCCGGTGGAAGACTAGCGTCATGCCGATCAAAATCGCCGCCAAGGCCGGCGCGGTCGCCGCCAGCCCCGCCGGCAGAATGCTCGAACGTCCCAACGCGGTGGTGAGATCGCCGAAGAAGTAAACCGCGAATCCGCTGAGCGCCCCCAACAGTACCACACGGCCCAACCCGCCGCTGCGCGACACATTGAGCGAAAAACTCGCCGCCATGAACACCATTGCGGCGAACATCAGCGGCAGAGTCAGAAGGTTGTATAGATACAGCCGGTAGCGCACGGTGGTAAAGCCGGCATTCTGCGCCGAGGCGATGAAGGCCGGCAGCGCCCAGAACGACAGGGTGTCGGGCGGCGCGAAGCTTTCGAGAATGCGCGATTTCGTCAGCGTGGTCCTCAGCACATAGCGGTCGTAACGGGCGACGGCGCCGTCCGACCCGCTGACGAAGGCGCCGCGCATCATCCAGGCGCCTTCGGTCAGGTCGGCGGATCGGGCGTCGACGCGGCCCAGATAGCTATCCTTGGTACCGTACAGAAAGACGATCACGTTCTCCAGGTGGGCGCCCTGGTTGGATACTCTCAGCGCGTGGATCACCGATTGCCCGGTTTCGTCGCCCTGGCGAAGCCACAACCCGTTGGAGCCGAGCGACAATTGCGAATCCTGTCCCTTGATGTATTTGGCTTCCAACGCCGAAAAATGCGCCAGCATACGCGAGGCGACCGGCGTAACCGCGGCGACGTGAAATACGCCGAGCAGAATCGCGACGATCAATGGCGGCAGCAGAAAATCCCAGGCCGAAAAACCGGCGGCGCGGCTGGCCACCAGTTCCTGATGGCGCGACATCATGACGAAACTCAATACCCCGCCGAGCAGCACCGCAAACGGCAGCAGCTTCTGGCCGAGATCGGGCAGGTGCAGCAGCGCCATGCCGATGACGGTCAGGCTGTCGAGGCTGCGTCCCGCCGTGCGGTTCAGCAGATCGACGACGTCGATCGAAAACGCCAGCACCAGAAAAGCGCAGAACACCGTCAGGACGCCGTAAAGAAACTGGCGGCCGAGATAGCGGTAAAGCGTCCACGACCAGTTCATCGGTTCTCCTTGGTCGCCGTACCGGCAGGGGCAAAGATTCTCGGCATCCAATCGGCATAGATTGCCAGTGCCAACACCGCACCGAGAAGCGGAATGGCATAGAACAGCGGCCAGAAGGCGTTGTTGCCGGAGGCCAGCCCCTGCACGCCGTATCCGGCGATGCGAAGCAGCGCTGCTGCTGCTGCGGCGGCGGACATGCGCAAGGCATTGGCGCCGCGCGAGCGCCGTCCGCGCGTCACCGCCACCAAAGCAATCAACGCGAAGGCGAGGCAGTAGAGGGGTTGCGATAGGCGGTTGTGCGCTTCGGCAAAATAGGCGCGGCGGGTGCGGGGCTTGAGGTTGGGGGCGGGGTGCAGCAGTTCGCTTAAGTAACGCTCGTTGGACGCCCGCTCGACCACCCGGGGCGGACCGGCAAATTGCTCGAGGTCGAAGACGTAGCGCTCGAACCGCAGCATCGACAACTTGGCACCGGCTTCGGCAATCCGTTCGACGGTGCCGTTCTTCATGACCAGTCGCGTCCCTTCCGGCGTCTGGACCAACTGTCCGTATTCGGCGAGATAGGTGACCGGATTTCCGGCGTCGCGATTGTCATGCACCAGAATGCCATGCACGGTGCTTTGCGAGTCGACTTCGCGGATGAACACCGTCAACCCCTTGGCCGGGGTGTTGAATGCGCCCTCGCTGAACATCGCCGAGCCAATGTCGGCGCGGATGTCGACTACCTTGTCGCGCATGACCCGTTGGCTGACCGGCATCAGATAGAGCGCGCAAAAATAGGTCAGCGCCATCGCCAGGGCGGCGGCGACCAGCACCGGCACCGCCAATTGGCGGTGCGAAAAACCGGCCGACGACATCACCACCAGTTCGCTGTCGTTATGCAACTTGGACAGGGCGTAGAGCGATCCGGCGAAGAAGGCGATCGGCAGGATAATGGCCAGCAGGGCCGGCAGAATCAGCATCGTCAGATAGACGAACGTCGGTGCCGACTGTCCGCGGTTAATGACCAGGTCGAGCAAGCGCAGCGATTGGGTCAGCCACACCACGCAGGTCATCAGGAAGGCGAACAGCGCCGCCGGCCCGATCATCTGCTTGAGGAGGTAGAACGACAATCGCGACATATTACTTCCTCCTCACCCTTCGGCGGACCGAAGGCGAGGACTGAGGCAAGGAACGGCCCCAATCCTCATCCTGCGCTTGTGGAAGGATGAGCGGATGTTTACGAATAGCATCAAGACGTTGCTTTAAGCCTATGTATCGGATTTTCGAACCGGTTCGCTACCGGCTTTTCCCAGTTGGAGAGGTGAAATGCAACTCGGCTTTTCTTCGGCCCGTTTTCCGGGTGCCGGTGTCCATGTCGTGGGGGCGGTCGAAGACGGCGGCCTTTTGCCCGCCGCCAAACGACTCGATAAGGCGGTCGGCGGGGCGATCACCCGCGCGCTTGGCCCTACCGGATTCAAGGGAAAACCTAAGCAAATCCTGGAAATTCTCGCCCCGGCCGGTATTGCCGCCTCGCGTATCCTGGTGGTTGGGCTGGGCAAGGGTGCCTCGTTCGACGCTTCCGTCGCAGAAACGATTGCCGCGACGGTGCTTGGCCGGCTGATCGGCGCGGCCGACGGTCAGGTTACATTTGAGTTAGATATTCCCAGAGGTTGCACGCTTGAGGCGGCGGCGTTGGCCGCCCATCTCGCCTTCGGGGCCAAGCTGCGTTCCTACGCTTTCGACGGCTATCGCACCAAGCGCGAAGGCGATGCCGCATTGAAGCTTAAAAAAGTGACGGTGCTTACATCTGCGATGGCGGCGGCCAAGGCGGCTTGGGCCGACCTCGATGCGGTGGCGGCGGGTGTGTTTCTCGCCCGCGATCTGGTGAACGAACCGGCCAACGTGCTGTCGCCGGTCGAATTCGCCCGCCGTGCCGTGGCGCTCAAGAAATTCGGCCTCAAGGTGGAAGTGCTGGGCGAGGCGCAGATGAAAAAGCTCGGCATGGGCGCGCTTCTGGGCGTCGGTCAGGGCAGCAAAAACGAAAGCCAATTGGTGGTGCTGCGCTGGGAAGGCGCCCGGCGGAAAACCCAGGCGCCGCTTGCCTTCGTCGGCAAGGGGCTGTGTTTCGATTCCGGCGGCCTGTCGCTGAAATCCGGCGGCGGCATGATGGGCATGAAGGGCGACATGGGCGGAGCGGCGGCGGTGACCGGTGCGCTGCTGACGCTGGCCTTGCGGGCGGCGCCGTGCAACGCGGTGGGCGTAATCGCGTTGGCCGAGAACATGCCCGACGGCGGGGCGCAGCGCCCCGACGATGTGGTGAAAACCCTGTCGGGCCAGACGGTGGAAGTGCTCAACACCGACGCCGAAGGCCGCTTGGTGCTGGCCGATGCGCTGTGGTACGCGCAAAACCGCTTCAAGCCGAAATATATGGTCGATCTTGCCACCTTGACCGGTGCGATCATGGTCGCGCTCGGCGAGGAGTATGCCGGCTTGTTTTCGAACGACGACAAGCTGGCCGGTCTTTTGCTCGACGCGGGCAAGAAATGCGGCGAGGCGATGTGGCGGATGCCGCTGGGGCCGGCTTACGACAAGCTGTTGAAATCCAGGATCGCCGACATGAAAAATATCGGCGGGCGTTTCGCCGGCTCGATTGCCGCCGCGCAGTTCCTGCAGCGCTTCGTGGGCGGCACGGCGTGGGCGCATCTCGACATCGCCGGCGTCGCTTGGCAGGACGGCGAAAAAGATCCCCTGATCCCGAGCTGGGCCACCGGCTGGGGCGTGCGGCTGCTCGACCGTTTGGCGGCGGACATGTACGAGGGCTGAGGGCGGCGGTTCCGTGCCCAAAAATTCATAGAAAAGCGGCCGATTCCGTTATTGCCAGCCGGCCGTATCTGGAGATAATCGCAAAGGTAGTGCGGCGTTCGATAACGCCGGAAAATTGGGGGCTGCAATGCGATTGGGTGCGATTTCGGCTGCGGTGTCGGCGGTTTTGTTTGCAGGAATGGCGTCGGCCGTTCCGTCTTCTCCGGCGGAAGCCTTGGTCTCGACGCCGAAAACGGTTCCGCCCGCGAAAAGCTGCGATGTCGCCGCGGGCGATGTGCATGTCGAGCCCAATCTCGCGGCCGGACGGGCGGCGCTGGCCGACAGAAATTTTCCGCTGGCAGCGGCGCATCTGAAGCCGCTGGCGGAAGCCGGCAATGCGACGGCCGGGCGGCTTTACGGCAGTCTTCTGTTGAAGGACAATTGCGGTGCGCCCCCCGACAAGATCAAAGGCGAAAAGCTGCTGATTGCGGCGGCGGCGGCAAGGGATGTTCCGGCGGCTTCGCAGCTCGGTTTTTATTACATGCAAGGCAAGGTGCTGCTGCAGAACGACGCCGAAGCCTTCCGGTGGCTGAAATTTGCCGCCGAGGCGGGCGACGATCAGGCCGCGGTCAACCTCGGCGTTTTGTACGGCAGCGGCCGCGGCGTGGCCCAGGACAAGCGCCAGGGGTTGCAATGGCTCGTCAAGGGGGCCGAGGCCGGCCGGCCGATGGCTTTGCTGGACGTTGCCGGCGCATACATGAGCGGCGCCGTATTGCCGAAAGATACCAAGCGCGCCTATTTCTGGGCTTGTGCGGCGATGCAGCGGGCCGGCGATCTGCCTTATCCCGCTCGCCTTACCGTGCAGAAGCGGAAAACCGCGATCGCCATCTTGCTCAGTGTCGACGAAGCCAACAAGATCGAGAAGAAATCGAAAGCTTGGAAGCCGGGCAAGGGATCACTGCAAGACGTTCTCGACGATATGCCCGCGGCGAAGCCGTCGGACGCCTTGGCCGGCAAATAAGCGAAAGATCCGAAGCGCGATCTGCCGGCAAATCGTGTATGGTGCCGGCATGAGCGAAGTTCTGTTCTACCATCTCGAACGGCGCAGTCTGGAAGATGCGTTGCCGGCCTTGGTTTCGCGCACGCTGGAGCGTGGCTGGAAGGCGCTGGTGCGTTGCGAATCCGCGGCGCGGGCCGAGGACGTCGATCGGCTGCTGTGGACCTACGACGATCAGAGCTTTTTGCCCCACGGCTTGGCCTCCGAGCCGGACGCCGCCCGCCAGCCGGCGCTCATCGCGGTTGAAAGCGATAACGTCAACAACGCCGACGTGCTGTTTCTGGTCGGGGGTGCCCCGCCGCCCGCTTGGGACGGCGAGGCGGCCACCTTCGTCCGCGTCGTGCTGTTGTTCGACGGGCGCGATCCCTCGGCGGTTGCCGCCGCCCGCGAATCCTGGACGGCGGCACGGTCCGCCGGACACGAGATTACCTATTGGAAAGAAAACGCCGCCGGCAAATGGGAAAAGCAGGGTTGATTTCTCCCGCCCGATCGCTTCAATCGATCGGAAAAAAAGGAAACGCCTTGTCGGTCTTCGGTCTCGGATTTTTGCTCGGGTTGATCTGCGCCGTGCATGTAGCGCACACCGGACGCTCGTATCTGTGGTTTGTGCCGCTGTTTTTGTTTCCGCTGGCGGGACCGGCGGTCTATGTCGCCTATGTGGTGCTGTTCGATTCCGTGGACGTGCGCGCGGCACGGCGCTTCGCCGACAACGTGTCCACGACGGTCGATCCCGGCCGCGCCTATCGCGACAAGCTCCGCCAAGTCGAGAAGGTGGGGTCGCAGAAGGCCAAGCAGGAACTCGCCGAGGAATGCATCAAGCGCGGCCGCTATCAGGACGCCGCCGATCTTTACATCGGCGCGATGAAGGACCCGCTCGGCGCCGCCGACCCGGCACTGTTGCGCGGGTTGGCGCGGGCGCTGCTGTTGGCGGGCGACGGCAAAGGCTCGACCGAGGCGTTCGAACGCTTGAGAAATCTCGACCGTTCGGCGGTGGATACCGACATCGAACTCGATTACGCCCGCGCGCTCGATTTATGCGGCCGTTCTTCCGAGGCGATGCGGCAGTACGAATCCATCATCCTGCGCTATCCCGGCGAGGAGGCGCGCTGCCGGTTTGCGCTATTCTTGAAGGCGCGCGGCGAAACCGAGCGCGCCCTGGCGCTGTTCCGCGAGATCGTGGAGTCGGTGCGCCATTCGCCGTCCTATTACCGCGCCCGCCAGCGCGAATGGTACCGCATCGCCCGGCAGAATTTGGTGTAGTACTACGATATATAATAATATATCTTGTGACGTTTTTGATGCATCTTGGTACATAGTCCTATTGACATGACACGATCTTATCATATAGCATAATGCATCTCTAATTGATTTAGATGCGTTATGGTATATCAATGAGCAACAATTTCGAAGGCATCGCCGAGGCGTTGAAGCAAGCGCGGCTTGCCAAGGGCTGGAGCCAGCGCGAGCTGGGCAAGCGCGCCCACATCCCGCAATCGCATATTTCGCGCATCGAGGCGGGCGCGGTGGATTTGCAGCTTTCCAGCCTGATCGAACTGGCCCGTACGCTGGAGCTGGAGGTGATGCTGACCCCGCGCGCGGCGCTGCCGGCGGTCAAGTCGATGGTGCGGCAAATCGGCGAAGACAGTGCTGTTGTAAAGGGGGCAGAGAAATCCCCCTCCACGGCTTCTGCGATGTTGGAAGCTGCCGAAGCGTCTCCCGTGCGCTTATTAGCGTTGGATTCGGCTAGGAGGGTTTCAGCTATGGATGCACTACATCTGGCAACCGGTATGCCGCGTCCCGCCTACACGCTTGACGACGAGGATTGACGATGGTTGCCGCCATTCTCGATGTCGGTCTGCATGGATGCCGGATCGGGACCATCACCCGGCTCGGCCCCGACCGCACGATATTCGCCTTTACCGACGAGTATTTCGACGATCCGGCGCGGCCGACGCTTGGTTTGCATTTCAAGGACGCGCTTGGCGAGCTGATCCGCGATCATTCGCCTACTCAGGTTCGCCTGCTGCCGTTTTTCTCCAACCTTTTGCCCGAGGGCCCGCTGCGGAGCTATCTGGCGGACCGCGCCGGTGTGAAGGCGGTGCGCGAATATCCGCTGATCGCCGCGCTCGGTCTCGATCTGCCCGGCGCGGTGACGCTGACGCCGGCGGACGGCAGCGCGAATCTCGCCGAAGCGGAAACCGGCAAACCGGCGAGCGCGCGCGGCGGGCCGATGCTGCGGTTCTCGCTCGCCGGGGTGCAACTGAAATTTTCGGCGGTGGCGGCGGGCAAGCTGACCATCCCGGTTTCCGGCCGGGGCGGCGACTGGATCGTCAAGCTGCCGTCGCAGAAATACGATGGCGTGCCGGAAAACGAATTTTCGATGATGACGCTGGCGCGTCTGACCGGCATCGACGTGCCGGAAGTCCGTTTGGTGCCGCTCGGAGAAATCGCCGGCTTGCCCGATGACCTCGGCCGGCTCGAAGGCGACGCTTTCGCCATCCGCCGCTTCGACCGCGGTGCCGACGGCGGCAAAATCCATATCGAGGATTTCGCCCAGGTGTTCGGCGTATATCCCGACGACAAATACAAGAAAGCGACCTATCGCAAGATTGCCGAGGTTCTATGGATCGAAACCGGCGAGGCGGGGGTGAAGGAATTCGTCCGCCGGCTGGTGTTCAACGCGCTGATCGGCAACGCCGACATGCATCTGAAAAACTGGTCGCTGATCTATCCCGACGGCCGCACGCCGCAACTGTCGCCGGGATACGACTTTCTTTCCACCGTCGCCCATCTGCCGGACGAAAATGCGGCGCTGAAATACGCCCGTACCAAACGGATGGCCGATCTGTCCGACGAAGAACTCGGACTTCTCGCCGTCAAGGCGGGGGTGCCGGTCCATCTTGCGCTCGATACCGCGCACGAGACAGTGGCGCGGTTTCGCGAGGTGTGGGCGAAAGACGCCGCCCATCTACCTATGCCCAAAGCAGTGCGCGAGGCGGTGGCGCGGCAACTGGCGACGGTCGCTATCGCGTCGGAAGCGTAACGCGGTTACAGAAAGTCCTGGTAGCTTTTGCCGTGGCCGGTTGCTTGCAGCCACGCCGCAAGGCGGTCGCGGTCGTATCCGGTGCGCAGCCAATCGGCCAGCGGGGCGCCGTGGGCATCGAGGCGGGCAAAGTCGATGAACAGCCTGAGCCAGCGCTGATAGGTTTTGGGAAAGTGCAGATAGGGGAAGCGCGAATACTGCAGCGCTGCCGCATCGAACGCGTTCCAGCCGTCGCGGTGAAGCAGGTACAGCGCGGCGGCAAAGCTGGTGCGGTCCTGACCGCCCGAACATTTGATCATCATCGGCTTGGGTGCGGCGTCGAAGGCATCGATCAGCGAAATCAGGATCTCGCGGCCGGGCAATTTGCGCGAGCTGATCCGAACGTCGAAATGCCGGATGCCGAGTTTGCCGCAGATCGCGGTTTCCCTTCGCCACCAGCCCCAATGCGGCTGCGGGCCGCGCAAGTTGACGATGGCGGCGATGCGGTTTCCGGTCAGATACGCCCGCCACCGGCCGAGATAGGGCTGCGCCGAACGCGCCGCCTCGGCGGGGACGATCCAATGAAAGTTGTAAAGCGTATTGATAAGCGAAACCGTCATCGTGAAACGTTCGATCTTTCCGATATGCCCGGCAAACATGACGGAACGGTAAATGACAACATTTTGCGACGGCGATCAACTGACACAAATCCTTATCGTTGTCGCCACCAATTTTTCATCTTCGCTCCGTACAAAGCCGTTGCCATTGGGGTGAGGCAAATGCGGATTTCAATCGTCGGCAATGCGCCGTTGACGCGCGATTGCGGCAACGAGATCGACCGGTCCGATTTCGTCGTCCGCTTCAACATGTGTCGCAATTACGGGGATAACGGCGGCACCCGAATCGACGCTCTGGTCTTCAGCAATACCGGCAAGACCGGCCGACGTTTCGCCAGCGACCAGGTATTGCGCGGTATCGCCGGCTTCGATGCCGCCAAACAGATTTGGCTAACCCGCAACCGGGCGATCTACGACGCCCGCCGGCGGCATTATTTCTGGCTGCACCTCAGCCGCCGTCTCGCCAACACCGATTTCAGCGCCCGCATCATCGAGAAAATGGGGGCGCGCGAAATCGTCATTTTCGGGGCCGATCTGCAGAACGCGCTCGACGGCAAATTGCATCGGTTGGGTGCTTCGGCGGGAACCATGCCCAGCGCTGGCATGATGGCGGTCGAATACGTGCTGGAAAAGATGAATGGGCCGAACGCGGAGATTGTGCTGTACGGGTTCACCCATCGCGGCATCAAGGAACATCCCTGGGAAAGCGAACGCGGGCTGATCGAAGCCTATATCGCCGAAGGGAAAATCCGGCGCGGCGATGCCCACCCGGCGCTGCATTTGGCGGCAGCCTAAAGCATTTCACTGTTTAACGAAAAACACTGAAATGCTCTAACTCCTTGTTTTGTCGCGCTTCATACCAGAAAACCGGATTCCACTATTTATGTGAAGCGCTCTATAGCAACGTGCGCAGCAGAAAGTCGCGGATCAAGGCGGCGGCGCGCACCGGCGCGGCGTTCCAGTCGTCTCCCAGCGCGCCGCGAACCGCCTCGCGCTGCGCCGGCAGCACGGCGGCGTGGTTTCCTTGCGCCTTTCGTACGGTTGCCAAAAGGTCGTCGATGCCGTCCGCGACCTCGCCGAGACGCCAGCAGGCGAAGTTGGGATCGTTACGCCAGGAAGCCCCGCCGACGTTGAGGAAAACGCACGGCCGCGGCCGGGACAGAAATTCGTAAACCTGGCTCGATACGTCGCCCAAATAGATGTCGGCGGCGTCGGTATAGCTCATGTCGAGGCTGTCGAGCGAACCGAGGTCGATGCGGATGCGGCCGGGGATCGCCAATGCCTCGATTTCGGCCCGGGTTGCGGTACTCGCCGGTTTGAACAATTGAACGTGCGGCGCCACCACGAGGTTGAATTCTTCCTGCGCGGCGAAGCGGGCGACGATGTCGCGTCCCCAGCGCGGCCAGGAACTCAAATCCGGCGCGAAATGCGGGTTGTAGAGGATCGTCGGGCGGCCGTTGTCGAAGAACGGCGGCCGGTCGCGGCGCAGCCGGTCGATCGCGCCGAGTTTGATCGAACCCGATACCGCGCATTTGTCGGGGCGGACGAGGTTTCCTTCGATCATCCGTTCCGCGTCCTTGCGGCCCGACACCAGGACGTAGTCGAAATACCGGGCGCGCGGCGAGAAGCCGTACGCCCGATCCCCGGCACCGTGGGGGATGTAGATCATCCTCGGGCCGATGCCGAGCCGCCGCGGCAGGGTCAGCGCCCGTTCCACCATGACGATGGCGTCGTATCGCATCAGCCGGCCGATATGGCGGATGAGATAGGGCCGTTTGGCCGGCTTTTCCGGCTGCACTGCGTCGCAAACGGCACGCATCCAGCGCGGCAGCGTAAGTTGCTCGACGGTCAGCCGCGCTTCCGGCCACGCCCGGGCGACGCGTTCCGCCATTGCGCGTTCCTCGTCGCCGATGCAGAGACAGTCGACGCGAAAGCGCGGATCGCGCGACAACTCCGCCGCCGCCGGCGCGGAGTGCAGAACCTGATGGGCGCCGTCGATATAGAGGAACGCGACGGCAATGGGGGCGGGGGAAACGGTCATGACGGCCTCGCGCAACCTAGGTCGCGCTTCTTATTGCGAAAACCGGTTTCCACTTTTCGCAGAAGCGCTCCAGCCCGAATATCACGCCGGTGCGGCGCGGCCAAGCGGGCCCGGGTTATGCCGTGCCGTACCGGTGCGCTAGTGTCCCGATTCCGAAATTCGTTACACTTGGTATCGACATTTTTCGAATTTCGGAATCGAAAGGACACTAGTCAACATATTGATGCTAGTGTCGTTTTGGTTTCGAAGTTCGTTACCCGTGCCGATATAGAGAATAAAACGAACTTCGAAACCACGACGCTAGAGCATTTCACCGTTTCATGGAATCGGCGAAATGCTCTAGTTCTTTGTTTTGTCGCGCTTCTTTTACGAAAACCGCTTCACACTTTTCGTGAAGCGCTCTAAAACCGGCGCGAAGGAGACCGCCATGACTGCCGAACGGCGAGATGAAGTCCGCATCTTCGTGATCAATCTGGCGCGCCGTCCCGACCGGCTGGAGCGCATGAAGCGGATGTTCGACGGTTTCGGCTGCGATTTCGTCCGCGTCGATGCGGTGGACGCGCAAGAGATTTCGTTCGAAGAGCTGAAGACGCAGTTTTCCGACGCCGCGCCGCTCGGCGCCCTCAGCGTTGGCGATATGTGCTGCACTCAGAGTCATCGCCAGGCGTGGCGACAACTCGCCGAGACGGATTGCGAATGGGGCGCGGTGTTCGAGGACGACGTGTTGCTGGCCGACGATTTTGCCGCCGTTCTGGCCGCTGCGGCTGCGATTCCACCCGACATCGACCTCGTCAAGCTCGAGCGCTGCAGCTACAGCCACCGCGCGCTGCTGGATGCGGCGGTGCCGGGTCCCGCCGGGCATACGCTGCATCGGCTGTGGTCGAAGCATATCTGCGCCGCGGGCTACATGCTGCGCCGCCGCCGTGCCGCCGAGGCGCTGGAGCTGACGCGCAAATTGGCGGTGCCGGTCGATCATTTCCTGTTCAACCCCAATCTGCCGTCCTGCGGGCGAGCGATCGCGCCCTATCAACTCAATCCGGCGGTGGTGGAGCAGGAAGCGACGCCGGACGGAAAAAACGCCAACAGCGACATCAAATCGTGGCGGCGGAAAGTGCGCCCCTCCGGGGTACAACTATGGCGACGCGAAATCATGCGGGCCGGCTATGCGCTCGGGATGCTGCCGTCGCATGCGCTGCATCTGGCCGCCGGTGCCAGATTCCGCGACGTCGGCTGCGGGCCGATTATTCGTCCTGATGCCGTCTCAGCACGGCCGTAACGATTTCGGCGCACAATTCTTTGTAATCTTCGGGGCATTGGTTGCGGGCGGCATCGAGCACCTGTTTCGCCTGAGCTTGCGACATGACGTCGTCGACATGACCGAGAACGAACCTCTTGAACGTAGGATGCTTTCTCGTCGTATCGGCGAGTTGGTCGATCAGTTTCCAATGGTTGACCAGCAGATCGGTCACCCGATCCGAGATTCCATCGGTGATTTCGCCGTAGTCGCAGCCGGCGTACCTGGCGTAAAACTGGTACATGTTTACCCAATTGCCCACGCGATATACCAACTTCACCGCTTCGGTGTCTTTTCTGCTGTCGCAGCCGTAGTTGATGTCTTCTTCGGCGAGGCACGGAGAAGCCGCCGCCAGCACCGCCACAAAAACGGTAACTATTTTCAGCATGCCTGTTTCCTCCCCATTAGGGCATTTCATTGTTTAACGAAAAAACCGAAATGCCTAACTCTTTGTTTTGTCGCGCTTCATACCAGAAAACCGGATTCCACCCCTCAAACACGTGCGGGGCAGGCTTCTTCTGTGAAGCGCTTTAGCCGTCCTATTGATAGACTGATAAAATTATCGCCGGAAAATCGCAAGGGTATGATGCAACCGTATCATTTCATCGCCGCCTCATAGGCTTCGTGTGCTTCGAGCCAGCCGTTCTCCGCCTCTTCCAGTTCGCGGGCGGCGTCGGCTCGGCGCTTGGCGATATCGGCGGCTTTTTGGGCGTCGCGCGCGAATAGATCGGGTTTGGCCAATTCCGCATCGAGCTTGGCGATTTCGGCGGAAAGTGCGGACATTTTGCGTTCCAAGCGATCGACGTCGTCCTTCAGCGGCTTGGCCTGCCGGCGCCTTTCGGCGGCCTGCCGGCGCAGCGCTTCCTTGGATTGTTTGGGGGCCTCGTCGCGCGGGGCGTCGGACGCATCGGGCGTCAGCAGGAATTTGCGGTAATCGTCGAGGTCGCCGTCGAACGGCTTTACCGCGCCGTCGGCCACCAGATAAAGCCGGTCGGCGGTGGCTTCCACCAGCCGCCGGTCGTGGCTGATCAGGATCACCGCGCCGGAGAATTCCGCCAGCGCCTTCAACAGTTCGCTGCGCGTATCGATGTCGAGGTGGTTGGTCGGCTCGTCCAGGATCAAAAGGTTCGGCGCATCGATGGCGGCCAGCGCCAGCATCAGCCGCGCCCGCTCGCCGCCGGAAAGCGCGCCGACCCGCGTGTTCGCCTTGTCGGCCGAGAAGCCGAAGCCGCCGAGACGATTGCGCAGTTGCAACTCGGTCAGTTTCGGCCGCAGTTGCGCCAGCGTCTGCACCGGCGTCAGCTCGCCGTTCAGTTCTTCGAGCTGATGCTGGGCGAAGTAGCCGGCGAGAAATTTACGGTCGGTGCCGACTTCGCCTTCCATTGCCTCGAGCTTGCCGGCGAGAAGTTTGGCCAACGTCGACTTGCCGTTGCCGTTCTTGCCCAGAAGCGCGATGCGGTCGGCAGGATCGATGCGCATCGAAATGCTCCGCAGCACCGGTTTGCCCGCTTCGTATCCCACCGCGACCTTGTCGAGCGAAACCAGCGGCGGGCTCGACGGCGAGGCTTCGGGAAAGCGGATCGGCGTCACATGCTCGTCCACCGGCACATCCGTTTGGCCGAGGCGCTCCAGCATCTTGATCCGGCTTTGGGCTTGGCGCGCCTTCGACGCCTTGAAACGGAAGCGGTCGACGAATGCCTGCAAGTGCCGGCGCTGGGCCTCCTGCTTCTTGGCGAAAGAAAGATCGTTCGCCCGTTGCAGTGCGCGCACCTCGGCGAAGGTGTCGTAGTTGCCGGAATAGAGCGTCAGCGCGCCGCCTTCGAGATGGAGGATGAATTCGGCGCAATTATTCAGAAGATCGCGGTCGTGGCTGACGATCAGCACGGTGCCGCGATAGCGTTTGAGATAATCCTCCAGCCACAGCACGCCTTCGAGATCGAGGTAGTTGGTCGGCTCGTCGAGCAGCAAAAGATCGGGCGCCGAAAACAAAATCGCCGCCAGCGCCACCCGCATCCGCCAGCCGCCGGAGAATTCCGAACAGGGCCGTGCCTGATCGGTCGCATCGAAGCCGAGGCCGGCCAGGATCGACGCGGCGCGGGCGGGGGCGGCATAGGCGCTTATCGCCTCCAGCCGGGCGTGGATGTCGGCGAGGCGCTGCGGATCGGTTTCGGTCTCGGCTTTGGTTAACAGCTCCATCCGCTCGACGCCGGCGGCGAGCACGGTGTCGAGCAGGCTCTGTTCGCCGCTCGGCGCTTCCTGCGCCAGCGCTCCGATCTTCCATTCGCGCGGGGTGGAAATCCGTCCCTCGTCGGGCGGCATCAGCCCCAGGATGGCTTTCAGCAGGGTGGATTTGCCGGCGCCGTTGCGGCCGATCAGGCCGATGCGCCTACCTGCGGGCAGCGCGGCGCTCGCATTCTTCAAAATGTCGCGTCCGGCGATGCGGACGGTGAGGTCTTCGATCACCAGCATAAGGCGGCTTGTGGGGCAGGGAGGGGCGAAAGGTCAAGCGACTTGCGTTTTTAGGCCCCGCGCGGCTATACCCCGGCAACTTTTCGGAATTCAAGGAGAAAATAATGGCCGTCGAACGCACGCTTTCCATCATCAAGCCGGATGCCACCCGTCGTAACCTTACCGGCGAGATCGTCGCCCGCTTCGAAAAGGCCGGCCTGCGCGTGATCGCCTCCAAGCGCATCCGCCTGTCGGAAGCCCAGGCCCAGGCGTTCTACGCCGTGCATGCGACAAAGCCGTTCTACGGTTCGCTGGTGGCCTTCATGACCTCCGGCCCCGTGGTGGTGCAGGTGCTGGAAGGCGAAAGCGCCATCGCCAAGAACCGCGAAGTGATGGGCGCCACCAACCCGGAAAAGGCCGCCCCCGGCACCATCCGCAAGGATTTCGCCGAGTCGATGGAAGCCAATTCGGTGCATGGTTCCGATGCGCCGGAAACCGCCGTTAACGAGATAAAGTTCTTTTTCTCCGATCTCGAAATCGTCGGCTGAACAATCGCCGATAAATGCGCTAAGATGCCTTCCGCATAGCTTTGCGGGAGGCATCTCATGCAGGGCAAAACCATCGTCGTTACCGGTGCGACTTCGGGTATCGGCGAAGTCGCCGCCGTCGAACTGGCGAGGATGGGGGCGCGGATCGTCTTCACCGCGCGCAATCCTTTACGGGCGGTCGATACCCTGGCGCGGCTCAAGATCGCGAACCCGGACGCCGAACACAGCTACCATCTCGCCGATCTGTCGTTGCTCGACGGCATGCGGCAGGCGGGCGAACGGATCGCCCGCGACGCGCCGATTATCGACGTCTTGATCAATAACGCCGGGGCGATGTTCGGCCGGCGCGAGGAAACCAAGGACGGGCTGGAGCAGACCTTTGCGCTCAACCACATGTCCTATTTCGTGCTGACCAATCTGCTGCTGCCGTGCCTCAAGGCGGCTTCGTCGGCGCGCATCGTCTCGACCGCCTCGATGGCCCATCGCGCCATGAAGCTGAATTTCGACGATTTGCAGTGCAAGAACGGCTATTTCTCCTATGTCGCCTACGGGCGGTCGAAGCTGTGCAATATCCTGTTCACCCGCGAACTGGCGCGTCGGCTGCAAGGCACCACCGTCACAGCCAACTGCCTGCATCCCGGCTTCGTCGCCACCCGTTTCGCCGACAGTTCGGACGGGCTGATGCGCGCCGGTTTCGGTATCGCCAAGAAGATGGGGGCGATTTCTCCCGATGCCGGCGCCAAGACCATTATCTATCTGGCGTCTTCATCCGAGGTCGATGGCGTCAGCGGGCTGTATTTCTCCAGATGCGCGCCGGAAACGCCTACGCCGGAAGCGCAGGACGATGCGGCGGCCAAGCGCTTGTGGGAGATTTCGGCCAAGATCGCCGGAATGGATTAATCCGAGAACACCGCTTTGCCGCCCTCCAAGCGCACCTTGCCGGAGGCGAGCAGCTTTAAGGCTTCGGGATAGAGCTTGTGCTCCTGCACCAGCACACGGACGGCGAGGGCAGCGGGGGTATCGCCGATTTCCACCGGCACTGCAGCCTGAACGATAATCGCCCCGGCATCCATTTCCGCGGCGACGAAATGCACGGTGCAGCCGGAAATCCGCACGCCCGCCGCGATGGCGTCTTCGTGGGCGTGGGCGCCCTTGAACGACGGCAGCAGCGAAGGATGGATGTTGAGCATCTGTCCTTCCCATTTCTTGACGAACGGCGCGGAGACGATCCGCATGAACCCGGCCAGGCAGACCAACTCGATGTTCGCCTCGCGCAGGATCGCATCCACCGCTTCGTCGAATGCCTCGCGCGCGTAGCCCTTGTGCGATAGGGCCTTGGTCGGAATGCCGTGCTCCTGCGCAAACGCCAGTCCCTCGGCATCGACCGCGTTGGAGAACACCAGCGAAATTTCCGCCGGATAATCGGGCGCTTTCGCCGCTTCGATCAGCGAGCGCATGTTGCTGCCGCGACCGGAGATCAAAACGGCGGTGCGTTTTTTCACGGCCGCAATGCCCCGATATAGCGAACCTTCGCCTCGCCCTTGCCGGGGACGAGTTCGCCGATCCGCACCGCTTGCTGGCCGTGGGCGACGAAGGCGGCAATGACCGCCTCGGCGTCGGCGGGATCGGCAATCGCGATCAGGCCGATGCCGCAGTTGAAGGTGCGCAACAGCTCGTCGGTTTCGATGCCGGCGACGGTTTGCATCCAGGCGAACACCGGCGGCAACCGCCACGCCGTCAGATCGATGCCGGCATCCAACCCGTCCGGCAGCGCGCGCGGGGTGTTTTCGGTGATGCCGCCGCCGGTGATGTGGGCAAAGCCCTTGACGCCCGCCTTGATCGCCGCCAGCGCCGATTTGACGTAGAGATGGGTGGGCGTCAAAAGCGCCGCGCCGAGGGGCTGTCCGGGCGCAAATGGCGCCGGCGCTTCATAAGGAATGCCGCTTTTCTCCACCACCTTGCGTACCAGCGAAAAGCCGTTCGAATGCACGCCCGAAGAGAAGACGCCGATCAAAACGTCGTCCGCCTTCATCGCGCCGGTCTTCGGCAGAACGCCGTCGCGTTCGACTGCGCCGACGGCGAAGCCGGCGAGATCGAAATCGCCTTCGCGGTACATGCCGGGCATTTCCGCGGTCTCGCCGCCGATCAGCGCGCAGCCCGATGCCTTGCAGGCCGCGGCGATGCCTTCGACCACCACCGCTGCCGCATCGACGTCGAGCTTGCCGGTGGCGTAGTAGTCGAGGAAGAACAGCG
>DBTZ01000049.1:75616-78728 GCA_002307315.1 Alphaproteobacteria bacterium UBA1303 | reverse complement strand
AAGAACAGCGGCTCGGCGCCCTGTACCACGATGTCGTTGACGCACATCGCCACCAGATCCTGGCCCAGGCCGGCGAACCGATGGGTATCTATGGCGATCTTCAGTTTGGTGCCGACGCCGTCGGTGCCGGAAACCAGCACCGGGTCGCGAAAGCCTGCCGCTTTGAGGTCGAACAGCCCGCCGAAACCGCCGAGATCGGCATCGGCGCCCGGCCGCTTGGTCGATGCGGCGGCGCCCTTGATGCGGTCCACCAGCGCCTCGCCGGCATCGATGTCCACGCCGGCGTCCTTGTAGGTCAGCCCGTTGCCGGGAATTTCTGTCTGCGACATGAACGACCGGTAAGATTTGTGTCGATTTCGTTTAACCGCAGCCGGTATTGCACGCAAGCGCGGCGAACATGACAGTAACAACATAATCGCCGGCGGGCGCCAAGTGGACGGGATGGGGGCGGCCGAGCGATAAAGCTTTCATGCCGGCGGAGTGGCGATTATATTGGTAAAATCAGGAGAGTGTTCGGATGCACCGATTTCATTTTTTGCGTGCGTTGGTGCCGATGCTGGTGCCGATGCTAGCGCCAATGCTAGCGGTGGTGTGTTTCGTTCCTCCCGCGGCGGCCGACGGTCCGTTCACCGTTTCCGGCATCAAGGTCGCGGCTTCGGCCGATTCGGCCGTACAGGCGCGCAACGCCGCCATCGCCGCAGGTCGCCCGGAGGCTTGGAAGGTTCTGTACCGCCGCATCGCCCGCCAGCAGGATTGGGCGCGCCAGCCGATTCCGGCCGCCGATCAATTGCAGAAACTGATCGTCAGTTATTATCCGACCAACGAGAAGCGTTCGACCACGCGTTACGTCGCCGACATGACCTATGTGTTCAGTCCCGACGCAGTGGCCAAATTGATGCAGGCGTCCGGCATTGCCTATACCGTCGCCTCGGCGAAACGGGTGCTGGTGATTCCGATGGCGCCGGCCTATTCGCGGCTGTCGAATTGGACGGCGGCATTGGCCAGTCCGCGTTTTTCCAGCGGCGTGGTGCCATTCTCGGTGCCGCTCGGCGATGCGGCAGACATGAAGGCGCTGGGCGGCCTCAGCTTCGAAAGTGTGACCTGGGCGGCCATTGCCCCGGTGGCGGCGCGTCAGCATGCCGTCGAGGCGGTTTTGATCGAAGCGCTGCCGGCGGGCAACAAGATGACGGTTTCCTTGCGCCGCCTGGGGCCGAACCAACTTCCGGCCAAGGCCACCGCCGAGGTGCCGCTGCTGCAGGGCGCCGCCGGCACCTATCCGTCCGCCGCCGACGCCGCAGTGCGGGCGATGGAAGACATGTGGAAAAACCGCGCCGCCCTCGATGTGGCTCAGAAAGGCAGGCTGACGGCGGATTTGCGCACGGCGTCGCTCGAACAATTTGCGGCGGCAAAGAACGCATTGGCGACGGTGCCCAATGTGGCGAATGTCTCGATTCAGGCGATGGACATCGGTCTTGCGCGCTTGTCGCTGTCCTATCTCGGCGGTATCGATCCGTTGCGCGAGGCGTTGGCGCAAGCGGGCTTGAAGCTCGAAAAGGCGGGCGGCGTCTGGCAATTGACGCCGACCGACGCCTTGCAGGCGGAGGCGCGGTGAACCGGCTGCTGCGTCATTTGCCCAACAGCTTAAGTGCGCTGCGGCTGATTGCGGCGCCGTTCGCGGCGTACCTGATCCTGCGGGGCTTTGATACCGCTGCGCTGTTGGTCTTTGCGTTGGCGGGATTAAGCGATGCGCTCGACGGCTGGCTTGCCAAGACGTTTTCGCTGACCTCGCGCTTCGGGGCGTGGCTCGACCCTGCCGCCGACAAGCTTCTGATGCTGCTATGCTTTGTTACGTTGGCGCATGTCAGCGCCGTATCGTGGTTTGTGGTGACGGTGGTGATCGGCAGGGACTTGTTGATCGTCCTCGGCATTTTCGTCGCCAAGTTGGTCAAGGCACCGCTTGAGGTGAAGCCGCTCATCGTCGGCAAAATCTCCACTCTGGTTCAGATCCTCTATGTCAGCTTTGTGCTACTGACCTTGGCGGTCGATTGGCACGCGCCTCGGATCGAGTATTTCGGTGCCAGGCTGGTCATGGTGGCCGCACTGTGGTCAATCGTTGCTTATGCCGGGGTCTGGCTCAAGGCGATGGCCAGGCTTGTGCGCGCGAGTTTGTGATGCTCGAACAGCTTCCCCTTCCGTTCGCCGCGCGCGAAAGTTTTGCCCGCGAGGATTTCTTGGTCGGTGCCGGCAATCGGGATGCGGTCGCCTTTCTCGATACTTGGCCGGATTGGCCGGCGCCGAACGCAGCGCTTTACGGGCCGCCGGGGTCCGGCAAAACGCATCTGGTCCATGTCTGGGCCGCGAAGACGGGGGCCGCGATTTTCGAGGCGACGGAAATTTCCGAAGCCGTCCCCATTCCTACCGGCGCAGTGGCGATCGAAAACGCCGGCGGACGTTTAGGCGATGTGGTGGAACGGACGCTGTTCGCCCTGATCGAGCGGCGCTCGCCGTTGCTGATTACCGCCCGCGAGCCGCCGGCGGGGTGGCCGGCCGTTCTCCCCGATCTGGTCTCGCGGTTTCGTTCTCTGATGGCCTTCGGTTTGTGGGCGCCGGACGATGCGCTGCTGGAGGAATTGGCGAAAAAGTTGTTTTCCGTCAGACAGTTGATCGTGCCAGAACAAGTGGCGCACGAAATGGTGCAAGCGCTGGAACGTTCCCCGGCGGCGGTTCGTGCCTTTGTGGCCGAAGCCGATACCGCGGCGCTGGCCGCAAAACGTCCGATCAATTTGGCGTTGGTTCGGGAATTATTGGCAAAACAGCGTTAAACTCGTAGCCTGAACACCTCTAAACAAAGCAACTCGTTGATGGCAAAGACAAAAACGCAAATCGCAGCCCCCGATAAGCCGGCGGCGGACGTTTCGCCGGCCCTCGCCCCGGTCGCGCCGGCGATCGATCCTGCTTCGCCCGACCGCTTCGTCAACCGCGAACTCTCGTGGCTGGCCTTCAATCGCCGGGTGCTGGAGGAGGCGCAGAACCTTCGCCACCCGGTACTGGAGCGGCTGCGGTTCCTGTCGATTTCGGCCTCGAACATCGACGAGTTCTTCATGGTGCGCGT
>DBTZ01000049.1:75070-75365 GCA_002307315.1 Alphaproteobacteria bacterium UBA1303 | reverse complement strand
ATGGTGCGCGTCGCCGGCCTCAAGGGCATGGTCAATTCCGCCCTGGCATCCTTAAGCGCCGACGGGCTGTCCCCGGCCGAGCAACTTGCCAAGGTCGACGAAGAGGCGATGAAGCTGTTCGTCGATCAGCAGGATATCTGGGTATCCTTGCGCGTCGAATTGCGCGAGGCCGGATTGTCGGTGATCGAGCCGGCAGAAATGAGCGCCGCCGACCAAACCTGGCTTGACGGTCATTTCAAGGAACAGATTTTCCCGGTGTTGACGCCGCTTGCCATCGATCCGGCGCACCCGTTTC
>DBTZ01000049.1:9387-74827 GCA_002307315.1 Alphaproteobacteria bacterium UBA1303 | reverse complement strand
GCCATCGATCCGGCGCACCCGTTTCCCTTCATCCCCAATCAGGGCTTTGCTATGGCGCTGCAGATGACCAGGCTGCGCGACGGCAAGGCGATGATTGCGCTGGTGCCGTTGCCGCCGCAGCTCACGCGGTTCATCCGTCTGCCCGGTGCCGACGGCAAGTTCAAGGGACCGAAGGCGCGGTTCCTGCCGCTCGAATCCGCGCTCGGCCTTTATCTCGACGTATTGTTCCCCGGTTATTGCGTGGTCGGCTCCGGCCTGTTTCGAATTTTACGCGACTCCGACATCGAACTCGAAGAAGAGGCCGAAGATCTGGTGTTGCAGTTCGAAACGCTGCTCAAGCAGCGCCGGCGCGGTTCGGTGATTCACATCAAATGCATCGCCTCGATGCCCGAGGATTTGCGCGAGACCATCGCCGCCCATCTCAAGCTCAAGGTCTCCGATCTTACCATCGTCGACCACATGCTGGGGCTGTCGGATCTGCACCATCTCATCCTGAAGGAGCGGCGCGATCTGCAATTCAAGCCCTATACCGCGCGCTATCCCGACCGCGTCCGCGACTTCGGCGGCGACTGCTTNNGCGTCCTGCGCGACAGCGACATCGAGATCGAGGAAGAGGCCGAGGACCTGGTNCGGCTGTTCGAGACGGCACTGAAGCGGCGGCGGCGCGGCTCGGTGATCCAGATGATGTGCACCGCCGCGATGCCGGACGATTTGCGCCATTTCATCGCCGGCCATCTCGACCTCAACGACGAGGAAGTGGTGCGGGTCGGCGAGATGCTGGGCACCGCCGATCTCAAGCAGCTCATCCTCAAGGAGCGCGGCGACCTCCAATTCAAACCGTTCGTAGCGCGCTTTCCCGAACGCATCCGCGACAATGGCGGCGATTGTTTCGCCTCGATCGGCGCCAAGGACATCCTGGTCCACCATCCCTTCGAGAGCTTTGATGTGGTGGTGCAGTTCCTGCGTCAGGCGGCGGCCGATCCCTCGGTGGTGGCGATCAAGCAGACGCTGTATCGCACCTCGGACAATTCGCCGATCGTCGCCGCGCTGATCGAGGCGGCCGACGCCGGCAAATCGGTCACCGCGCTGGTCGAATTGAAAGCCCGTTTCGACGAAGCCGCCAACATCAAATGGGCGCGCGATCTCGAACGGGCCGGCGTGCAGGTGGTCTACGGCTTCATCGATCTCAAGACCCACGCCAAGGTCTCTCTGGTGGTGCGCCGCGAGGGCGGGGGGCTGCGCGCCTACGTGCATTACGGCACCGGCAACTATCATCCGACCAACGCCAAGATCTACACCGATCTGTCGCTGTTTTCCGCCGATCCGGCGCTGGGGCGCGACGCCGCCCGGTTTTTCAATTACGTCACCGGCTATGCCGAACCGGCCGGGCTGGAGAAGATTTCGGTCTCGCCGCTCTATTTGCGCGATTTTCTGGTCAATGCCATCGAGGCGGAGATCCTGCACGCCAAGGCGGGGCGGCCGGCGGCGATCTGGGTCAAGATCAATTCGCTGGTCGATTCGGGGCTTATCGATTTGCTGTACAAGGCGAGCCAAGCCGGGGTGCAGATCGACCTGATCGTGCGCGGCATTTGCTGCCTGAGGCCGGGGGTGCCGGGACTTTCGGATAATATCCGGGTCAAAAGTATCGTCGGGCGATTCCTCGAACATGGGCGCATCGTCTGCTTCGGTGCCGGGCACGGGCTGCCGTCGCCCCAGGCCAAAATCTATATTTCTTCGGCCGATTGGATGCCGCGCAACCTCGACCGCCGGGTCGAGGCGCTGGTGCCGATCGAAAATCCCACGGTGCATCAGCAGGTTCTCGACCAGATCATGGTGACCTTGCTGAAGGACCAAGCCCAGAGCTGGCACATGACCGCCGACGGCGACTACTTGCGCGATCCCGCCGCAGGGCGCGATGGGGCGTTTTGCGCGCATACTTTCTTTATGACCAACCTATCGCTTTCCGGCCGCGGCCGTTCGCCCAAACCGAAACCGCGCATCCGCGGAAAGCGAACGAAGTTGTGAGTCGATTATGAGCGGTTTGTCCATTCTCGGCGTGCCGTTACCGGCCGATGACGGCACCGGTTCGTTGTCGCTCGATGCCGGCAAGCGGGTGGCGATCATCGACATCGGCTCCAACTCGGTGCGTTTCGTGGTGTACGAGAAGCTGGCGCGTACCGCCTTTTCCGTCCACAACGAAAAATCGATCTGCTGCATCGGTAAATCCGTCGCCGCCACCGGTATGCTCTACAAGGAGGGCTGCGATCTGGCGCTCGCCGCGCTGCGCCGCTATCGCCAGCTCGCCGGCAAGCTGAACGTCGGAACCCGCGTGGCGGTGGCCACCGCGGCGGCACGCGATGCAGTCAACGGCGCCGAATTCGTCCGCGCGGCGGAACGGGCCTGGGGCGCGCCGATCCGTATCCTCACCGGCGAGGAAGAAGCGCGTTTGGCGGGCGAGGGGGTGCTTTCCGGCATTCCCGATGCCGACGGTGTGGTCGGGGATTTGGGCGGCGGCAGTCTCGACATGGTGCGGGTCCGGCTGGGGCGCACCGGCAAGGCGGTGTCGTTGCCGTTCGGCCCCTTGCGTTTGCTCGATCTATCCAAGGGCGACATCGACAAGGCGCGCAAGCTGGTGGACGGCGAATTCGAAAAAAACGCCGGCTTCTGGCCTGTCGGCGAAAACACCTTCTATGTCGTCGGCGGCATTTGGCGGGCGCTGGCGCGGGTCGACATGCTGCGGGAAAACTATCCGCTGCACGTCTTGCAGCATTACGTCATTCCCGCCGGCCGGGCGGTGGAACTGTGTGCGCTGCTCTCCCGCCAGGGGCGCAAGTCGATGGAACTTTTGTCGGTGGTTTCCAAACGGCGGGCCGAACTGCTGCCGTTCGGCGCCGTGGTGCTGCATAGCGTGCTGATGGCATCGAATTTTCGCGAGGTGGCGGTTTGCGCCGCGGGCGTGCGCGAAGGGCTGATCTACGAAAGGCTGCCGTTCGACGAGCGCGTCAAGGATCCCTTGATCGACTTTGCCATCAACGAGAACGTCCGCCAGAGCCGGGCGCCCTCGTTGGCACACGAGATGTTCGGTTGGTCCGCCCCGATGTTCGCCGACGAAAACGCCGCCCAGCGGCGCCTGCGTCAGGCGGCGTTTCTGTTCTGCGACATCGGCTGGCGACGCCATCCCGACTACCGCGCCGCCGGTTCCTACACCGAGGTGCTGAACCTGCCGTTCGGCGGGGCGACCCATGCCGAGCGCACCTTCCTTGCCACCGCGGTGTTCCATCGCTATGCCGGCGACACCGAAGTTCCGGCCCATCTCGACGTTTCGGGCCTGATCGGCAACGACGACGTCTGGCGCGCCTTGCGCATCGGCTTGGTCGCCCGGCTGGCATTCGATCTGTCCGCCTCGGCGTCCGGCGAACTCGGCCACTACAAGCTCAAAGCGACGCCGTCGAAGATTACCCTCGAAGTTCCCCTCAAGCGCGAGGCCGTGGCCGACGACACCGTGCAGCGCCGTCTCGGTCTGTTGGCCGGGGCGATGCGGCGCGAAGCCGAAATCCGGGTCGGATAGGGCCGGAACGCCTCACCGAAAAGTGGTATCCGGTTTCCGGCGAAGCGCTATATAACCGGGGTTTGCGAATGGCGAATAGTTAAAGCCCGTGATATTCCTTGCTTTTGCCAAGGTAGGCGGGCTTAAAACAGCACGAAATAGGAGACACCACATGGGCGGTTTCAGTATCTGGCATCTCTTGATCGTCGCGGCGGTCGTGCTGCTGCTGTTCGGCGGCGGGCGCGGCAAAATTTCCGACTTCATGGGCGACTTCGCCAAGGGCATCAAGAACTTCAAGCGGGGCTTATCGGACGAAGATGTGCCGCCCGCCCCGCCGAAGCCGCTGCCCAAGGACGACGACAACATCAAAGCGCCGTAACGGCAAATAGTAAGGCGCGCATGTTTCCCGATCTCAGTTGGAGCCATATGCTCCTGGTTCTGGTGGTGGCGCTCGTCGTCGTCGGCCCCAAGGATTTGCCGAAGTTGATGCGCAAGATGGGCCAGTGGACCGCCAAGGCGCGGAACATGGCCGATCAGTTCCGGCGCAGCTTCGACGAGATGGCCCGTCAGAGCGAACTCGACGAGCTGAGGAAAGAAATCGAGGAATTGCGCAACGCCCGTCCCTTCGCCGAAACCCAGGCCCAGGTGGAAGAGGCGATGAAACTGCCGGAGGTTTCGCTGGAGCCGAAGTCCCGGGACGCAACCGGTACGCCGGCAGAACCGGACGCCGCCGCCTCGGTCGAACCGGTCGTCCCGGTCGAGCCGCTGCCGGAAGTTCTCGAACCGCAAACGCCGATTGAGGAAGGGGCACCGCCGCTGCCGCCCAAAGAACCGTCATGAGCGCAGAAGCCGAAGAAGACGAAATCGAATCCTCCAAGGCACCGCTGCTCGACCATCTGATCGAACTGCGCAAGCGGCTGGTCTATGCGCTGTTGTTCTTCACCTTCGGTTTTCTGATCTGCTTCTATTTCTCCCAGCAGATCTATTCGTTTCTGACCGAGCCGTTGGCCCATGCGATGAGGGGGCGGCCCGAACATCATCTGATCTACACCGCGGTCTACGAAAAGTTCTTCACCAACATCAAGGTCGGCGTGTTCGCCGGAACCATCCTGGCGTTTCCCTTTATCGCCGCGCAAATCTGGATGTTCGTCGCCCCCGGTCTTTACCGGCGCGAGCAGCACGCCTTCCTGCCGTTCTTGGTTGCCAGCCCGGTGCTGTTCCTGATCGGCGCGGCATTCGTGTACTATCTGCTGCTGCCGTTCGCATTGCGGTTCTTCCTCGGCTTCGAAACCTCGGGCTCCGCCGATGCGATGGGCATTCAATTGCAGGCCAAGGTCAGCGAGTATTTCGATTTCGTCACCAACCTGATCCTGGCCTTCGGCCTGACCTTTCAGATGCCGGTGCTGCTGACGCTTTTGGGCCAGGTCGGCATCGTCACCTCGAAAATGCTGCGGGGGGCGCGGCGTTACGCCATCGTCGGCATCACCGCGTTGACCGCGGTGATCACCCCGCCGGACGCCTTTAGCATGATCTGTCTGGCGGTGCCGCTGGTGGCGCTGTACGAGGCGTCGATCTGGCTGGTGTGGGGAATCGAATGCCGCCGCGAGAAGGACCGCAAGTCGGATGAGGCGAAAGATTGACCCCATCCCGCCGGCAATTTACTGAATTTAAACCATAAAATCCCATCTTGTCCGCTATGCCCAGCGCGTGCCATTACCGGTGCGCGGGAGATTGACGCCATGCACGATCTGAAATTCATTCGCGAAAACAAAGACGCCTTTGTTGCCGGCTTGGCCAAGCGCAACGGCTATTCGGCCGAGAAGGCGGCATCGACCACGGCCGACATCCTCGAACTCGACAATTCGTGGCGCACCGCCAAGGCGTCGTTCGAACAGCATCGGGCGCGGCAGAACGAAGCCTCGCGCGCCATCGGCAAGGCCAAGGCCCAGAAGGACGAGGCGGGCGCCAAGGCGCTGATGGACGAGGTGGCGCTGCTCAAAGCCGCCCTTCAGAAGGACGATGCGGACGCCCGCGAGCGGGAAACGGCGTTGACCGCCGCCCTGGCGGGCTTGCCCAATCTGCCGGCCGACGATGTGCCCGAGGGCGCCGACGAGAACGACAACGTCGAAGTTGCGGTGCGCGGCTTCGGCAATCCGCCGGAATTCGATTTCAAGCCGAAAGAGCACTTCGTCCTGGGCGAGAGCCTCGGTCTGATGGATTTCGAGCGCGCGGCAAAGGTTTCCGGTGCGCGGTTCGTTTATCTTAAAGGGGCGCTGGCGCGGCTGGAGCGGGCGCTCGGTCAGTTCATGCTCGACCTGCACACGTCCGAAAACGGCTACACCGAAGTCAATCCGCCGTTTCTGGTGCGCGACGAAGCCTTCTTCGGCACCGGCCAGTTGCCGAAATTCGAAGAAGATTTGTTTTGGGCGCCGAACGGGGCGGAGATGCGCCTCGGACTGATCCCCACCGCCGAAGTGCCGCTGACCAATCTGGTGCGCGAGGAGATTCTCGACGAGGCCAAATTGCCGATGCGGGTGACGGCGTGGACGCCGTGCTTCCGCGCCGAAGCGGGCGCCGCGGGGCGCGACACCACCGGCATGATCCGCCAGCATCAGTTCGTGAAGGTAGAACTGGTGTCGGTCGTCACGCCCGAACAATCCGACGCCGAGCACGAGCGGATGACGGATTGCGCCCAAGAGGTGCTGAAGCGGCTGAACATCGCCCACCGCGTCGTCACCCTGTGCTCCGGCGACATGGGCTTCGGTGCGCGCAAGACCTACGACATCGAGGTTTGGCTGCCCGGTCAGGACCGCTATCGCGAGATTTCGTCCTGCTCGAATTGCGGCGATTTCCAGGCCCGGCGCATGAACGCCCGCTACCGCCCGAAAGACGAAAGGGGCACGCGGTTCGTGCATACCCTCAACGGCTCCGGCCTGGCGGTCGGACGCACACTGATCGCGGTGATGGAGAACTATCAGGAAAGCGACGGTTCCATCCGTATTCCCGACGCAATCCGGCCCTATATGGGCGGCCTGACAAAGATCGAAAAGGTGTAACGCTTTGCGCATTCTGGTCACCAACGACGACGGCATCAACGCGCCTGGCCTTGTCGTCGCCGAAAAGATCGCCCGGACACTTACCGACGACGTATGGGTGGCGGCGCCCGAGCGGGAACAGTCCGGCGCCGCACATTCCTTGACGCTGCTCAATCCCTTGCGTCTGCGTAAGCTCGATGCGCGCCATTTCGCCATCACCGGCACGCCGACCGATTGCGTGATGATGGCGACCGCCTATCTGATGAAGGACAAGAAACCCGATCTGGTGTTGTCGGGCGTCAACTGCGGCATCAATGCTGGCGAGGACGTGACCTATTCCGGCACCGTCGCCGGCGCAATGGAGGGGTGCATTCTCGGCATTCCGTCGATCGCGATGTCGCAATGCTATCCCGAGGGCGAGAAGCACCTCACCATCTGGGCTTGCAGCGAGACCCACGGGCCAAAGCTGGTGCGCCGCCTGCTCGACATCGGTTGGCCGGATGGCGTGCTGGTCAACGTCAATTTTCCCGATTGCCGGCCCGAGGACGTGACCGGCACCGTTGCCGTGGTGCAGGGATTGCGCGATTTTCAGGAAGTGGTGATCGACGAGCGCAAAGACATGCGCGGGTTGACCTACTACTGGAACGGCTATCGCCGCGGCGCCTATGACGCCGAAGAGGACAGCGATCTCGGTGCGGTGCTGAAAAACCGGATAGCGGTGACGCCGATGCAGCTCGATTTGACCGCGCGCGAAACGCTTGCCGCCTTCAAACGCGCCTTGGCGGTATAGCGTGCGATGGCGGGTGGGGATCAGCGTATCGCCTCTCTCGTCCTTGCCTTGCGTCGGCTCGGCATAACCGACACGCGCGTGCTGTCGGCGATCGAAAAGACGCCGCGCGAATGTTTCGTCGCCGAACCGTTCCGCCACGCCGCCTACGACAACACCGCGCTGCCGATTCCCTGCGGCCAGACCATCAGCCAGCCCTATGTGGTGGCGACGGCCACACATGCGCTCGACGTGCATGAGAACATGCGGGTGCTGGAGATCGGCTGCGGCTCCGGCTATCAGGCGGCGGTGCTGTCGCATCTGTGCCGGCGGGTCTATACCGTCGAACGCCATAAACCGCTACTGCTTGAGGCCGAGGCCAGATTTAGACTTCTGCGTCTCGATAACGTCACCACGTGGCACGGCGATGGCTTCAAAGGCTGGCCCGAACAGGCGCCGTTCGACCGGATTCTGCTTTCGGCGGCGTTGCCTGAGGTTCCGGTGCCGCTGATCGAACAACTGAAGCCGGACGGCATCTTGGTCGCCCCGGTCGGGCCGGTCGCATCGAGTGAATTAAATGTGCCTATACCTGTCGCAAAGTCGGACACGGAAAGTATTTGTCAACTTTTAACCAAGATTATCCGCAGGGAGACTGGTATCGAGCAGGAGGCGCTGATCCCCGTAGTTTTCGTGCCGATGATGGCGGGAATGCCGCGGGAAACGCGAACGCCGAATGGGCGGAAGGATAGCAAAGTCTGAAACGCGGCGGATGGCGGTCGTTGTGCTCGGCCTGCTGGTGCCGCTGTCGCTGGCCGCTTGTACCGCCGAAAAGCCGGACACCTATTTCGACTGGGGGCTGCAGGATTCGCCCGGGCAAGCCGCTGTCGTGTCTGAAACCGACGTTAAGCCGATCGCTCGACCCGGTACGCGTAAGCACTACGTTTATCGCGACCAGAAAACCGCCGCCGACGATGTACAACCGCAGGCGCGCCCGGCGCCCGGCTGGTACCGGGATACCCATCCCAGCTATCGCGACAATAATTGCGCCAATCCGCAGCCGCGCACGGCGGCGGTGGCGGCGACGACTGCGACGAAGAACGACACCGGCGGATCGCCGCGTTTCGTCTGGCCGCTGCGAGGGCAGGTGATCGACGATTTCGGTGCGACCAAAAACGGCGAACGCAACGACGGCATCAATATCGCCGCCACCTACGAGACGCCGATTCGCGCCTCGGCCTCCGGCAAGGTCAGTTATGTCGGCAACGACCTCAAGAGCTACGGCAATCTGGTGCTGATCCGTCACGACGGCGATTACGTCACCGCCTATGCCCATGCCGAACGGCTGACGGTGAGGAAGGGCGATTATGTGCAGGCCGGCCAGATCATCGGTTATTCCGGCGCCTCGGGCGACGTTTCGCGGCCGCAACTGCATTTCGAAATCCGGCGCGGCACCACGCCGGTCAATCCGCACAATCTTTTGGCGGGATAGAGCGCTTCATCGAAAAAGCGCTCGAGGATCGGCATCCGGCAATCATCTTGGGTGGTTTCTGCGCCAGTCGGCGGGGTTTTCGAACGAGCCCGCCCAGATGCCGGCACGACGGCCTCTGGCGCGATCCTCGGCGGCGGCATAGTCGCCGCCGTACCGGCGATAGGCTACGGCCCAGCCGCTTTCCACCATCCAGGCTCCCACGTCGGCATCGCCTTGGCGGCAGACGGCGACGCTGCGCCCGTAGCGGTCGGTATCGCGCTTTTCGCACACCAGGGTCTGACCGTCGATCCGTCCTTCCAGCGCGTTTAGCGCGCGCATGCCGCAGCCGTAACGGTTGCCGGTGCCGTCTTGGCAGAATTGATGCTTTTCCGGCGCGTCGATGCCGAAAATCCTGATGCGCGTACCGGACAGTTCGATCGTGTCGCCGTCGATCACGCGGGCGCGGCCGGTCAACGTCGGCCCGCCCGACATTTGCGGTCCCGGATCGGCGGGCGGCGGCGTGAAGGTCTTTTGCCGTATCAGGGGGGCGATACTCCACACGATTGCGATCAGCAGTAGCGCGCCGAGGCCGACTCGGCCGCGGCGGAAACCGAAAGGAGATCTTCTTACGATACGTTTTCTGCTCATGGTTCCGGCCGGATCAAATCGGGTGGAGAATACCCTACGCCGGAGATCAACGGGCGAACAAATCCGTCAGCATTGCCGCGGCGCGGTCCCAGGTGAAATGTTCCGCGATCCAGGCCGCGCCCTCTTTCATGTCGATCTGCGGCGTGCGCCGTTCGATCATCGCCTCCATGACGGCGATCAGACTGTCGAGTTCCGGCTCCAGGGCGGTTCCTCCGTCGGCGGTGACGGTTCGGGCCGCCACATCCAACGCGAACAGCGGATCGGCGTAATCGTCGGTCGAGCCGCCCTTGGTTACGGCGATCGGTATGCCGCAGGCCGCCGCCTCCAGCGGCGTCAAGTTGAACCCCTCGGCGCGGTAGGGCGACACATAGGCGTCGCAGGCGCCGTAAAGCAGGCGCAGATCGGCCAGTGCGAAATTGGCACCGTTGGTTTTGATCGCATGCAGAACCGTACTATCCAGCCGTTCGGGTACGCTGTTGCGCAGACCGGCGATCACGCCCTGGGCGCTGCTCCGGCTGTAGAGGTTCCGTTGGTCCTTCAACAGCAACATCGCCTGCGGGTAGCGGCGGCGGATTTCGGCGAAGGCCAGGATCAGCGTATCGATGCCCTTGTTGCCGGTCATCGCCCCGGCGTTGAGAAACACGAAGGCATCGGGCGGCAGGCCTAAATCGGCGCGGATAGCGGCGCGTTCCTCGCCCGACAGCGGATAAAAATACGACGGCTCGATGCCGTGCGGCACCACATGCACCGCCTCGGGACGAAAGCCGGCCTTGAGGAAGCCTTGCGCCGACCACCGCGAGGGGGTGACGATTTCGACCGCATCGTTGGCGTAGGTGCGGCGGCATTCCTCGCCGCGGTAAATGCCGAACGGTTCGAGACGCTGCGACTCGCAGGTGCCGAAGCAGAAGATCCGGCGGCTGTCGGCACCGTAATGACGGAAGGGAAAGGCGATGCGGTAGACGATGTCGACATCCCCCGGTGGTGCGCTCAAGGCGGCGATCTTCGCCGCATCGCCCGGCCGGAGGCCGCTGGCGTTGAGCGCGGGATTCCAGTTCGGATCGTAGAACGGCAGGTCGCGATGGAACAGGCGCACCTCGGGGCGCCGCATCAGCGCCAAGAGTTGGAACTGATTGACCAGCGCGTAGGAATGATTAATCCCGCGCCAGCCTTCGATCAGGACATTCACCGGCATATCGATCTTCTGGAAATGTCTTCCCGGGGGCGGCGGAAAGATAGGCGCTCGCCTTGGGGGACGCAATTGCGGCCGGGACATAATATCGCTTTACCCGGACGCAAAGTTCGGCTTCATTTCCGCTCATGAACGACACGGAAGCACTGAAATACGCCGCCGCTGCCAAGGCGCTCGAATTCGTCGAACCCGGCATGAAGCTCGGTCTCGGTTCGGGCAGCACCTCGGCGGCTTTCGTCGAGCTTTTGGGCATGAAGGTGCGCGACGGTCTCAACGTCATCTGCACCGCCACCTCGAACGACATTACCCAAAAGGCGCGCAGCCTCGGCATCGCGCTGGCGCCTTTGGCCGATTTGGCACCGCTCGATCTGGCGGTGGACGGGGCCGACGAGGCCGACCCGGCACTCGATCTCATCAAGGGCGGCGGCGGGGCGCTGACCCGCGAGAAGATCGTCGAGGCCGCCGCCGAACGGCTGATCGTCATCGCCGACGAGCGCAAATGGGTGAAGCATCTCGGCCGCTTTCCGCTGCCCGTCGAGGTGGTGGAGTTTTCCCATCCGGTCACCCGGATGCACATCGCCAAGACCGCGACGGCATTCGGCTACGGCGACATTCCCATCGCCCTGCGCCACAAGAACGGCGCGCCGTTTAAAACCGACAACGGTAACCTGATCTACGACTGCACCTTCGGCGAAATCACCGACGTTCCCGCTCTGGCCGATGCGTTGTCCTGCCTTCCCGGCGTGGTCGAACACGGGCTGTTCGTCGGCATGGCGGAAGCCTTGGTGCTGGCCCGCGCGGGCGGGGTCGAGGTTATCAAGCCGGTAAGATAGAGCGCTTCACCGAAAAAACCTGCCCCGCACGCGTTGCGGGGTGGGAACCGGTTTTCGGGTATGAAGCGCTTTGTGGCGGAGCCCGGGGGCATTCTCAGTCGTCCTCGGCCAGCTTCACCAGCATCTTGCCGATGTTGCCGCCTTTGAACAGATCGATAAGCGCGGCGGGCGCGTTCTCGATGCCTTCGACGATGGTTTCGCGCCAGGTGACGGTGCCGTCGCCGATCCAGCGCAGCATGTCCTTTTCGAACCGCTCGCGTATCTCGGCATGGTCGCCGACGATGAAGCCGCGCATGGTCAGGCGCTTCGAAACGATGGGCGTCAGCGGCGGCGCGGTGCCGCCGCCGTTGTAGGTTTCGATCATGCCGCAGGCGACGATGCGGCCAAAATCGCGCATCGCTTGCAGGGCGGCGGCAAGCTGCGAGCCGCCGACGTTGTCGAAATAGAGGTCGATGCCGGCCGGGCTTGCCGCCATGATCGCTTCAAGCAGATCGCCGGCGCGGTAATCGATCGCCCGCACCTGCAACTCGTCGCGCAAGTAGGCGCATTTTTCCTCGGTGCCGGCGAGGCCGACGATCCGGCATCCCAAATTTCGCGCGATCTGGCAGACGATGGAGCCGACCGCGCCGGCGGCGGCGGAGACCAGCACCCGGTCCTCGGGCTTGGCCTCGCAGATTTTCTTCATCCCGACATAGGCGGTCATCCCGGTCGTGCCGAGCACGCCGAGGTGAGCGGTGAGCGGCGCCCGCTTGGAATCGATCTTGCGCATGCCTTTGCCGTCGGAGACGAACCATTCGCGCCAGCCGTTTTGGCTCACCACATAATCGCCGGGCGCGAACCCTTCGGCTGCACCTTTCACCACCTTGCCGAGCGCGCCGCCCGACAAAACCTCGCCGATCTGGAATGGCGAAACATAGGACGCGGCACCGGAAAGCCGCCCGCGCATGTAGGGATCGACCGACATGTATAGGTTGCGCACGAGCACTTGGTCGCCTCCGGGCGAGGGGACGGCGCCTACGTTGAGGCGGAAGTCGGACGGGCTGGGAAGGCCGTCAGGGTGGGCCGCCAGCCGTATATCGCGATTTTTTTCCATTCCGGTAACGGCTCCTTAACCATCTAAAACCCTTACAGCTAATGAACGTTAGCCTAATTTCGGCCACAGGTGTAACAAGACGAAACATTTTATGACTCGCCCCGGCAGCGGTTTCTCCCCCTTATACCACTGAAATTTCGGGGGATTTGCCCGTGTCGCCATTCCGTTTCGCTTCCGCCAACGAGCCTTTACGTGCCGCCGTGATCGGCGCCGGGGCCTTCGGTCGCCATCATGCCACGAAGTACCGCGCCATCGAAGGCGTCGAGTTGGCGGCGGTTGCCGATCCCTCGCCCGAGGTGCAGAAGGCGATGGCGGAGCTGCATGGTTGTGCCGTCACCGACGACTGGCGCACCCTTTTGGGACAGGTCGACCTCGTCACCGTGGCGACGCCGGCGGTGACCCATGCCGAAATCGTCCGCGCCTTTTTGAATTCCGGCGCCCATGTGATGGTCGAAAAGCCGATCGCCACCTCGATTGAGGATGCCGACGAACTGATCGAATTGGCCGAAGGCACCGGCCGGGTTCTCACCGTCGATCATCAGGAACGCTTCGTTTTCGCCCGCACCGGGCTGCTGGACTATGCCGAGACGCCGCTGGAAGTTTCCTGCTGGCGGATGGGGCCGTGGTCGGGCCGTGGCGCCGACGTTTCCATCGTGCTCGATTTGATGATCCACGATCTCGATTTGATCCACCGGCTGATCCCCGGCAAGGTGCGCAACGTCAAAGCGGCCGCCAAAATCGAAAAATCGGCTTTTCCCGACGAAGTCTCCGCCATGGTGATGTTCGAGGGCGGCGCCATCGCCCGCCTGGAAGCCAGCCGCATTGCCGAGCGCAAGCGCGGCATGCGTGCGGTCTATGCCGACGGCGTGGTCGAGATCGACTTCCTCACCCGTCAGGTGACCAACACCACGCCGCGTCCGCTTCATCCGCTGGAAATGAACGACCCCCTGGGCGAATCGGTGTCCGGCTTCGTTCATGCGGTGCGCACCCATACCGACCCGCTGGTTCGCCCGCGCGAGGCCCGCAAGGCGCTTGCCACCGCGCTGATGATCGACGAGGCGGCGGAACGCTCCGTCCCGGTGCGCAAATCCGCCCTGGCCGATCTCGTTGCCTCCGCGAACTGAAGACGCACTTTTTATTGGCGGCATAGCGCGCTAAGAACGGCGCATGACAGATCGTTTGCGCATTGCGCTGGCCCAGATCAACCCCTGCATGGGCGACATCGCCGGCAACCTGAAAAAGGCGCGGGCCGCCCGTGGGGGCGCGCGCTCGGCCGACATTATTCTGTTTTCGGAACTGTTTGTCACCGGCTATCCGCCCGAGGATCTGATCCTCAAGCGCGCCTTCCAAGACGATGCCAGCGCCGCGGTCGAGGATTTCGCCCGCGATACGCTTGACGGCGGTCCGGCGGTGCTGATCGGCACGCCGTGGCGCGAAGAGGGCAAGCTCTACAACGCGGTGGCGCATCTCGACGACGGCAAGGTTCTCGGTCGCACCCTGAAATGCGATCTGCCCAATTACGGCGTGTTCGACGAGAAGCGGGTGTTTGCCGCCGGGCCGTTGCCGACGCCGCTGACCGTGCGGGGGATACGGATCGGCGTGCCGATCTGCGAGGACGTGTGGTCCCCCGAGGTGTGCCGCCATCTGGCGGATGCTTGGGCCGAACTGCTGCTGGTGCCCAACGGCTCGCCCTACGAAGTGGGCAAGGAAGACGTCCGCCTCGATCTGGTGCGCGCGCGGGTGAAGGAGGCGGGGCTGCCGCTGGCCTATCTCAATCAGATTTGCGGCCAGGACGAGGTGGTGTTCGACGGCGCCTCGTTCGTCGTCAATGCCGACGGCTCGCTGGCGCTGGCGATGAAGCCCTGGGAAGAAGAGAGCGTCGTTAGCGAATGGATGCGCGCGAACGGCAAATGGGTTTGCTCGCCCGGCGAGATCGCTCCGGTCGAAGACCGCCAGACCTCGATGTACCGGGCGATGATGCTGGGCTTGGCCGACTACGTGAACAAGAACCGCTTCCCCGGCGTGGTGTTGGGGCTTTCCGGCGGCATCGATTCTGCGCTCTCCGCTGCCGTGGCGGTGGATGCGCTGGGGCCGGACCGGGTGCGCTGCGTGATGATGCCCTCGAAGTTCACCTCAAGCGACAGCCTGACGGACGCCGAGGCTTGCGCCAGGGCCTTGGGTGTTTCCTACGAAGCGGTTGCCATCGAAGAGGCGGTGAAGGTCTTCGGCACCCTGCTGGCGCCGAGCTTCGCCGGTAAAGCGCCCGACACCACCGAAGAGAACATCCAGTCGCGCATCCGCGGCCTGATTTTGATGGCGGTGTCGAACAAGTTCGGCCCGATGGTGCTGACCACCGGCAACAAATCGGAAATGAGCGTCGGCTATGCCACGCTCTACGGCGATATGTGCGGCGGCTACAATGTGCTGAAGGACATCTACAAGATGGATGTCTTCACGCTGTCGCGCTGGCGCAATGCGCATGTGCCGGGCGGGGCATTGGGGCCGAAAGGCGAGGTGATCCCCGAACGCATCATCGTCAAGCCGCCGAGCGCCGAGCTGAAGGAAAATCAAACCGACCAGGATTCGCTGCCGCCTTATGAAATTCTCGACGGCATCCTCGAATGTCTGGTCGAAAAAGAGATGGCGTTCGAAGATGTGGTGGCCAAGGGTTTCGATCCGGCTACCGTCAAACGCATCGAACATCTGTTGTACATTTCCGAATACAAGCGCCGTCAAGCTCCGCCCGGGGTCAAGATCGGGCCGCGCAACTTCGGCCGCGACCGCCGCTATCCCATCACCAACGCTTTTCGTGACGCTAGATGACCGATACCATTGTTCGCTTTGCCCCGTCGCCCACCGGTTTGCTGCATGTCGGCAACGCCCGCACCGCGGTGTTGAACTATCTCATTGCCAAAAGGGCCGGCGGCAAGTTTTTGCTGCGCATCGACGACACCGATGCCGAACGCTCCAAGCCGGAATACGAGGCGGGGATTATCGAAGACCTGAAATGGCTGGGGATCGAACACGATCTGTTCGCCCGCCAGTCGGAACGCAAGTCCGCCCATCAAGCCGCCGCCGACAAACTCAAGGCGGCCGGGCTGCTGTATCCTTGTTTTGAAACCTCGTTGGAACTCGACCGCCGCCGCCAGCGCCAGATCGGCCAGGGCAAGCCGCCGGTCTACGACCGCGCCGCCCTCAAGCTCACCGCCGAGGAACGGGCCGCGCTGGAAGCCAAGGGCCGCAAACCCCATTGGCGGTTCAAGCTGTCGCAAACCAAGGTCTCGTTCGTCGATCTGATCCGGGGACCGGTGGAAATCGACACCGCGCATCTGTCCGATCCGGTGCTGATCCGCGAGGACGGGCGGTTTTTGTACACGCTTCCCTCGGTGGTGGACGACATCGATTTTGCCATCAGCCACATCGTCCGCGGCGAGGATCACGTCACCAATACCGCGGTGCAGATCGAAATCTTCGAAGCGTTGGGCGCCAAGGTCCCCGCCTTCGCCCACCATCCGCTGTTGATCGGGGCGGGCGGCGAGGCGCTGTCCAAGCGTATCGGCTCGCTGTCGCTGAAAAGTATGCGCGAGGACGGGTTGGAGCCGATGGCGGCGGTGTCCTATTTGGCCAAGACCGGCACGTCGGAGGCGGTTGCCCCCCATGCCGCGATGGTGGAACTGGTCGAAGGCTTCGGTCTGGATAAAATCGGCCGGGCGCCGGCCCATTTCGACCCGGCCGAGCTTCTGAAGCTCAACGCCCGCCTGCTGCATGGGCTTAGCTTTGCCGCGGTGGCGGAGCGGCTGAAGGCGGCGGGCATCGATAGCGAGGCGTTCTGGGAGGCGGCCAAGCCCAATCTGGCCCGTTTTGCCGATATTGCCGAAATCTGGCGGCAGGTCGCAGGTCCGGTGACGCCGGTCGTCGACAATGTGCAGGTTTGCCTCAAAGCCGCCGAGCTGCTGCCGCCCGAACCCTGGGACGAGGCCACCTGGACCGCCTGGACCAAGGCGGTATCGGCCGCCACCGGGGCGAAGGGCCGCGACCTGTTTCACCCCCTCCGGCTGGCGTTAACCGGTCAAGAGCATGGACCGGAGTTGAAAAAGCTGCTACCCCTCATCGGAAGGGCGAAGTCTCTCGCCCGGCTCAAAGGGGAAACGGCGTGACGCTTTACGCCACCATCGCTATTCGAATTTGCGGCTGACGCCGCATCGCCCCCCTTTTGCCCGCCCATATCCCTGGATTTATTGCAGCGTTCGGTTAATGAGCGCTAGTCATCCCTTAACGAGACCGCCATGTCGATACGCCTGTACAACACGCTGACCCGCCGGAAAGAGGAATTCCTGCCGCTCGATCCCCGCAATGTGCGGATGTACGTCTGCGGCCCGACCGTCTACGACTACGCTCACATCGGCAACGCTCGGCCGGTGATCGTGTTCGACGTGCTGTTCCGTCTTTTGCGCCATGCATTCGGCGCGCCGTATGTCACCTATGTGCGCAACATCACCGACGTCGACGACAAGATCAACGCCCGCGCCGCCGAAATGGCCGCCGCTCAGGGCGTGTCGGTCGAAGCGGCGCGCGCCGATCTCACCGCCAAAACCGCGGCGCAGTTCGAGGCCGATGTGGCGGCGCTGGGGTGCTTATCCCCGACGCTAAGCCCTCGCGCGACCCAGCATATCGCCGACATGGTTGCGATGATCGAGGCGCTGATCGCCGCCGGTCATGCCTATGCGGCGGAGGGCCATGTGCTTTACGACGTGGCGTCGAAGCCCGATTACGGCAAGCTGGCCAAGCGCTCGCCCGACGAGATGATGGCCGGGGCGCGGGTGGAAGTGGCACCCTATAAGCGGGGGCCGATGGATTTCGTGTTGTGGAAGCCTTCCGACGATACCCAGCCGGGCTGGGATTCTCCGTGGGGCCGCGGCCGTCCCGGCTGGCACATCGAGTGCAGCGCGATGGGCGGCAGGCTTCTGGGCGAATCCTTCGACATTCACGGCGGCGGCGTCGATCTGACCTTTCCCCACCACGAGAACGAAATCGCCCAGAGCGAAGGCGCGCATGGCGGCCATGCCCCGGCGCGGTATTGGCTGCACAACGGCTTCCTGCAGGTCGAAGGCGAGAAGATGTCGAAATCCTTGGGCAACTTCCTCACCATCAACGAGCTGTTGAAGGATTGGCCGGGCGAGGCGCTACGCTTCAACATGCTGAAAACCCACTATCGCCAGCCGCTCGACTGGACGGTGAAGGACTTGCGCGTCGCGGTGAAGACGCTGGATTCCTGGTACAAGCTGATCGGCGACGTCGAAGCGAGGCCGGAAAACGCCGGCGCCTATTTCCTTTCCTACAAGCTTAGCGACACGCTGGCCGACGATCTCAACATTCCCGCGGCGATGCCGCAGTTTCATTATATGGCGGCGGTGCTGTCGGAAAAGACGCCGGCGGAAGCGGAACTGGCCGAATTCAAGACCGCGGCGAATTTCCTCGGTCTTCTCACCCACACCGCATCCGACTGGTTTGCGGCGAAAAAACAGGCGGTATCTCTCGACGAAGGCGACATCCGGCAAGCCATCGAGGCGCGCAACGCCGCGCGCAAGGCCAAAGACTTTGCCGAAGCCGATCGCATCCGCGACGAGCTTCTGGCCAAAGGCATCGTTCTCAAGGATAGCCCCAAGGAAACGACCTGGGAGGTCAAGCGATGACCAAGGAACGGCTCTATCTGTTCGATACCACGTTGCGCGACGGAGCGCAGACCCAAGGGGTGGATTTTTCCGTCGAGGACAAGCGCCGCATCGCTTTGGCACTCGATAAATTGGGCATCGATTACGTCGAAGGCGGCTGGCCGGGCGCCAATCCGACCGACAGCGATTTCTTCGCCACCCGTCCGCCGCTGAAGACCGCGCGCTTCACCGCTTTCGGCATGACCAAGCGGGCCGGGCGCAGTCTTTCCAACGATCCCGGTTTCGCGCAGGTGGTGGAGGCGGCGGCCGATTGCGTCTGTCTGGTCGGCAAGACCTGGGACTTCCAGGTCGATGTCGCGCTCGGCATTCCGCGCGGCGAGAACCTGGATGCCATCGCCCAATCGATCGAGGCGGTGAAGGAGAAGGGGCGCGAACCGTTGTTCGATGCCGAGCATTTCTTCGACGGTTACAAGGCCAATCCGGCATATGCGCTGCAATGCATCGAGGCGGCGCAAAATGCCGGAGCGCGCTGGATCGTGCTGTGCGACACCAACGGCGGCACCATGCCCGAGGATGTCTACCGCATCGTCTCGGAGGTGAAGGCCAAACTGCCCGCGGCCAATCTCGGCATCCATGCCCATAACGATGCCGGTCTGGCCGCCGCCGTCAGTCTGGCGGCGGTGCGCGGTGGCGCCCGTCAGGTGCAGGGCACGCTGAACGGCCTGGGCGAGCGCTGCGGCAATGCGAATCTTTGTTCGCTGATCCCGACCCTGATGCTGAAGGAGCCGTTCGCTTCCGCCTTCGAAACCGGCATTGCGCCGGGGAATCTGAAGGAAATCACCAGGGTCTCGCGGCTGTTGGACGAAATCCTCAACCGCGCGCCCGACCGCCATGCGCCCTATGTCGGGCCGGCGGCGTTCGCCCACAAAGGGGGCTTGCATTCCTCGGCGATGCTGAAGGATTCTCGCACCTATGAGCATGTGCCGCCGGAAAGCGTGGGCAATGTGCGCACCATTCTGGTTTCCGATCAGGCCGGGCGTTCCAATCTTTTGAGCCGTCTGGGCGAGGCGAAGATCGAGGTCGATTCCAAGGACCCGCGCATCGCCAAACTTTTGGAAGAGATCAAGCAGCGCGAATATCTCGGTTATGCCTACGACGGGGCCGATGCCTCGTTCGAGCTTCTGGCCCGGCGCGTTTTGGGCGATGTACCGCAGTATTTCGAAGTGCTGAACTTCCGCGTCATCGTCGAGAAGCGCCACAATGCCGTCGGCGATCTGGTCAATGTGTCGGAAGCCACCGTGCGGGTGACGGTCGACGGCGAGGAGCAGTACAACGCCGGCACCGGCCACGGTCCGATCGATGCGCTCAATGGTGCGCTGCGCAAGGACTTGAAGAAATATCGCGACATTCTCGCCGATCTGGAACTGGTCGATTACAAGGTGCGTATCCTCACTTCGGGTACCGAGGCGATCACCCGCGTATTGGTCGAGTTCAAGGACGGACACGGTGCGCGCTGGTCCACCGTCGGGGTTTCCGAGAATATCGTCGATGCCTCGTTCGAGGCGCTGACCGATTCCATCTGCTACAAACTGCGGCGCGACGGGGCGCAAGTGTAGGGTATGCCGGGAGCGGTAATACAAATGGTGCCGAACCGTATTCGGGCTGCGACGGACACAGGCGAATGAAACCGGAACCGCGCGACGATCCCGCCGGCATTGTGTTCGCCGCGGCGTCGTACATTTTGTGGGGCCTGTTTCCGCTCTACTGGCGGCTGTTGGATGCGGTGCCGCCGTTCGAAATCGCCATCCATCGCATTTTGTGGTGCGCGATCTTCGTCGGCGCCGTCACCGCGGTGCGCGGGCGGATATCCGAACTGTGGCGGACTTTGCGTACCACCAAGCTGGCGCGGACGCTGCTGATCTCCAGTCTGCTGATTTCGGCCAACTGGACGATCTACATCTTCAGCATCTCGCTGCACCAAGTGGTGGAAGCCTCGCTCGGCTATTTTATCAATCCGCTGTTGTCGATCGTGCTGGGGGTGGCGTTGCTCGGCGAGAAGATGTCGCGCCTTCGGCTTGCTGCGGTGGTGCTGGCTGGCGCGGCGGTTGCGGTCAAGGCGGTCTTTATCGGCCATGTGCCGCTGATCGCGCTGGGGCTGGCGGTCACCTTCGGCTTCTACGGCTATGTGCGCAAATTGGCGCCGATCGATGCCGTCGGCGGCTTGCTGGTCGAAACCGGCATGCTGTTTCCGTTGACGGTGGGGTTGGTGTCGTTCTGGGGGCTGACCGGCACCGGCGCGTTTTTCTCGTCCTCGCTCGCCACCGATGCGTTGTTGATCGTCGGCGGGCCGGTGACCGCGGTGCCGCTTGCCTTGTTTGCCGCCGGGGCCAAGCGCATCCGGCTTTCGACCTTGGGCTTCGTGCAGTATTTCTCGCCCAGCATCACGCTGCTGATCGCGGTTGCGGTCTTTCGCGAGCCGTTCACCGCCGTCGACGCCGTGGCGTTCGGCTGCATCTGGATCGCGCTGATCCTGGTCGGCATCGAGGGGCAGCTTGAGCGGCGGCGCGCTTCAGCGGCGTAGGAACTCCGCGATGTGTACCATCGCGTCTTCCGGCGTATCCACCAAGCGATAAAGCTCGCGCACGCCCTCGCGGACGAAACCGTTCGCCTCCATGTGCGCCATCAGCGCTTCCAGCGGTGTGAAATACCCCTTTACGTTCACCGCTACGATCGGCTTGGACAACACTCCTAGGCTGGCGGCGACCAGCACCTCGAAGAACTCGTCGATGGTGCCGGGGCCGCCGGGCAGCACCACGAAGGCATCGGAAACATCCATCAATTGGGTTTTGCGCTGCGGCATGTCTGGGGTAAGAATCAATTCCCGTTCCCAGGATGGGGGCAATTCGTAGGCGCGCAGGAAGTCCGGCATGATACCGACGATTTCGGCGCCCGCCTTGCGGGCCGCCATCGCCGTTTCGCCCATCAGGCCGTGGCCGCCGCCGCCGAACACCAATTTGGCCCCGGCCTCGCCGATCAGCCGGCCCATCCGGGCGGCCGCGTCGGAAAAGGCTGGATCAAGGCCCGCGGCCGAGCCGCAAAAAACGCATATTGCCGGTTTATTCGTTGCCATAATCGCCTGGAGGGTTGCACGGAATGACGCACCTTCCTAAACAGTTTCCCGCAAGTTTTGAAGCGCGCCGAAAGCGAAATCATGGCCCAGCATGTGACCGAATCCGAATTCGAAGGTACGCCGTCGTTCCGGCCGCTCGGCATGCTGTTGCCGTATCTGTGGCCGAAGGGGCGGAGCGATCTTAAGCGCCGGGTGGTCTATTCGCTGATCTGCCTGGTGCTCGCCAAAGTGGCGACGGTGTCGCTGCCGATTTTCTTCGGCCGGGCGGTGGATGCCTTGTCGGGCTCGCGCGTCGCGCTGGTGCTGGCGGTGCCGCTGACGCTGGTGGCGGCCTATACCGCGGCGCGCATCGTCATGCAGGCCTTCGCGCAAGTGCGCGACGGCATTTTCGCCAAGGTTGCCTTTCACGCCTTGCGCGAGGTCGGGGTATCGACCTTCGCCCATGTCCATACGCTGTCGTTGCGCTTTCATCTGGAACGCAAGACCGGCGGCCTGTCCCGCGCCATCGAACGGGGCACCCGCGGCATCGACATGCTGCTCAGCTTCGCGATCTTTTCGATCTTTCCCACCATTCTGGAATTGATCCTGATCGCCATCATCATGCTGAACCATTTCGATGTCTGGTTCGCGATTGTGACGCTGGCGATGGTGGCGGTCTACATTTGGGTCACCTTCGCCATCACCAATTGGCGGGTCAAGTTCCGCCGTGAGATGATCGCCTCCGACACCGAGGCCAGCACCAAGACGGTGGATAGCCTGCTCAATTACGAGACGGTGAAATACTTCGGCAGCGAGGGGCACGAAACCGCCCGTTACGATTCCGCGATGAAGCGGTTCTCCGAAGCGTCGATCAAGACTCAGACCTCGCTGTCGGTGCTCAACACCGTGCAGGCGGTGATCGTCGCGCTGGGCCTTGCCGCGGTGATGATATTGGCCGCCTACGGCATCAAGGCTGGAAGGCTGACGGTGGGCGATTTCGTCATGGTCAACGCCTATCTGGTGCAGCTCTACGTGCCGCTCAATCTTTTGGGTACGGTCTACCGCGAGATCACCCAGGCGCTGGTCGACATGGATGCGATGTTCTCGTTGCTGCACAAGGAACAAGAGGTGCAGGACAAGCCGGGCGCGCCGCCGCTGAAGGTGAACGGCGGCGAGATCCGTTTCGACGATGTCTGCTTCGCCTACGATCCGGCGCGTCAGGTCTTGAAGGGCGTCAGCTTCACCGTGCCTGCCGGCAAGACGGTGGCGGTGGTGGGGCCGTCGGGGGCGGGAAAATCGACCATCTCGCGCATTCTGTTCCGCTTCTACGACATCCAGAGCGGTGCGGTGACCATCGACGGTCAGGACATCCGCGGCGTGACGCAGAACAGTCTGCGCGCCGCCATCGGCATCGTGCCGCAGGATACCGTGCTGTTCAACGACACCGTGCGCTACAACATCGGTTACGGCCGTATCGGCGCCTCGCAAAGCGAGATCGAAGCGGCGGCGGAGGCGGCTCAGATCGATACCTTCGTCAAGTCGCTCCCCGACGGTTACGATTCGACGGTGGGCGAGCGCGGCCTGAAGCTGTCCGGTGGCGAGAAGCAGCGCGTCGCCATCGCCCGCACCATTTTGAAGAACCCGCCGATCCTTTTGCTGGACGAGGCGACGAGTGCGCTCGACACCCATACCGAGCGCGAAATCCAAAGCGCGCTGAAGGACGTATCGCGCAATCGCACCACCTTGGTGATTGCCCACCGGCTTTCCACCGTAGTCGATGCCGACGAAATCCTGGTGCTCGACCACGGCCGCATCGTCGAACGCGGCCGCCATGAAGAACTGCTCGCCCTGAATCGCGCCTACGCCTCGATGTGGAACAAGCAGAAGGAAGCCGCGGCGGCGCGCGAACGTCTGCTGGAAGTCGAGAATGATCCCGAGGTTTCGCCCGATGTGGCGCGAACCGCACCAGCTTAAAAAGCGCTCGCCAGTTTGACCGCATGGTTCTTCACGTCGACGGGCCAGCCGGCAATGCATTGCTCGAAGCGGGGGCGGTCGCCGGCATAGAGCGCGCGGATGGCTTCTTCGTAGCCCGGCCGGTTTCCCGCCATCGCCGACATGAAACCATAGGCGGCATCTTGCGACGCGCGCCGTTTCTGCTTGTCGCCGCCGTTACGTCTGGCGTCCTCCACCAGCTTGCGTAAGGCCACCGATGCGCCGCCGGGCTGCGCCGCCAGCCAGTCCCAATGACGCGGCAGCAACGTCACCTCGCGCGCGATGACGCCCAGCTTGGGCCGTCCGCGTCCGCGCGCCTCGGAAGGCTTTTCGCGAGGCGGCGGCGGCTTTTTCTGCGGCCGCGTCAGGCGGGCGATGATGTCGGCCTTGCTGCCGCGCAAATCGAAATCGACGGCATGCCCGGTTTCGTCCTCGAACACCAAAATCGCCGGCGTGGCGTCTTGTTCGGCGGCGGTTTTGACCGCCAGGGCCACTTCGATCAACGGTCCCGACGACAACATCGTGTCGCCTTTGAAGGCGGTGCAGGGCTTGGCGAGAATATCGGTCATGATCCGGTTTCGTAGCGATAGGTATTTATAACCGGGTAATATTTTATATGTCAATATCACCCGGGTATAATTGACGTTTCGGTGCAACGGCGGTATGGGGACGAAACCGAGGGGTGCCCATGAACAAGGAAGAACGCAAAGTCGCGATTGCCGCCTACAAGGAGCGCAAGCCCTCCATCGGGGTTTTTGCGGTGCGCTGTGCGGCGACGGGCGAGGTGTGGGTCGGCACGTCGCCCAATCTCGACAAGGCGCAGAACAAAGTCTGGTTCAGCTTGCGCATGGGCAACAGTTTTTACCGCAGTCTGCAAATCGCCTGGATACGGCATGGCGAGGGCAGCTTTTCGTTCGAGATGCTGGAGCGGATCAAAGATCTCGAAGACGAAGACAGCGTCTATATCCGCAAGACGCAGCTTGCCGAACGCGCCCGGTTTTGGCGCGAAAAATTCGGCGCAGAAGATTTATAGCCGCTGCGGCGAACGGAGGTCAGATGACCTCGACCCGATCGACCTCGACACCCTTCACGCCCTGGCGGGTGGAGTAACGGATGCGTTGCTCCGGCTGCAGGGCCTGCACGCCGGATCGGCGCAGGGCCGAGGCGTGAACGTAGACGTCGGTGCTGCCGTCGTCGGGCACGACGAAACCGAAGCCCTTTTGGTCGTTGAAGAACTTGACCTTGCCTTCGACCATCGGACCGGTGGGGCCGTTGTCTTGGCGATCATAGCCGCCCCCGAACCCGCCGCCGTAGCCGCCGGCATTGCCGAAGTCGCGGCGGGGCCGACGCGACGCCTGCGGCGCCGCCGTGCTGGTGTCGATGTCGTGAACGGCGACGACTTGAAGCCCGCGGGGCGAGTCTTGCAGATCGCAAACGATCGTCGCGCCCTGCGGGACGTTGGTAACGCCCAGCGGCAATAACGCCGAGGCATGACAGAACGCATCGCCTCCATTATCCAGCGTGACGAAACCGTATCCTTTAGAATCGTTGAACCACTTGATCGTGCCCTTCACCGATGCCTGAGCGAGGGGCTGCATGCCGTTGTTGTCGAAGTTCGCCATGAGTGTGCCGATGCCGCAACCGCCGGAACAAATCACACGCGCGCCGCTCCGTCCGGGGCAAAGCGATGCGCCGCCTCGCATCATGCCTAACTTTCCGCCGAATCCGCAAGCCGAACCCGCAGCAAAGTGGAAGCGGAAAATTACTCGGCGTTATGATTTAACTTTTCTATTTCTAAAATTCGCGTTTTGCGTGAAACTAAATCGCGCAATTTTCGATAGAGGGCGGCAGACGGCACTGCTGCCGTATCGGATATGTGCCGGTGCAACTGCCGGGCGGCGGCGGGGAGAATCGCACGGCGAAAACCGGCCGCACGGCGGGGGTGCTCGCGTTCCGGACGTGAACCGGTAGAGCCGTTCGTTCTAAATTCAAGTTATAAATTAATAACTTATGTGCATCATGGCGATGGTGGGTCGGGGCGTCGGCATTCAGCCGGCGGGGTAAGGAGGTCAGCTATGGCGTTTCTAAATTGGGATGACGGCCTCAGCGTCGGCGTACCGGCGATCGACGAAGAACACCGGCGGATGATCGACATCGTCGTATCGTTGCACAACAGCATGGTCGCTGGCATGTCCGACGATTGTTTCGCCGGACTGTTCGACAGCTTGGTCGATTGCACCGAGACGCATTTTCAGCACGAAGAGACGCTGATGGACCAGACGGGCTACCCTGCACAAGAGCGCCATCGCGCCGAGCACCATAAGCTGCGTCTGAACATCAAAATGTTTCGCGAGGACATCATCGACCGCAGCAATTCCGCCCGTGTAAGCGACATGATGGAGTTCCTGAAGGTCTGGTTGCTAGATCATATGCAAGGCGAGGATCGCGAACTCGGCGGCTATCTTGCCGCGACCAGGCAGCACGCCGCTTGAGTCGGTAGGTCAGGAACCGACGAACCGCCGCGTCAGCCAGGCGCGCACCGGCTTGTCGTACTGATAAAGCGCTATCGTGGCGAAAAGGATGACGAAAACGAACATCCCTGCCGAAACCGCATAGAGCAGCGGCTGGCCTGGATGGGTTGCCCATACCCAGTGCCCGAATAGGAAGATGAACGGATAGTGGGTGATGTAGAGCGGATAGGACAATTCGCCGGTGAAGCGGCATAAGGGGCCGGTCGGGCCTTTTACCTCGTCGATGCTTGCCCCCACCGCCAGCGTCAGCGGAAAGACGAAGATGATGGCGAGTGCTTCGTAAAGGCCATTGTACTTGCCGAGGGCCGGAAACGCGAGCACTGCCAGCACCAGAGCCGAGGCGGCGAGGTAGGGCTGGGGAACCTTGATCTTCCAGTCCAGGCGATAGACCAAAAGACCGGCCAGAAACGGATAGACGAGGCGTACCGGCGCCACCCACAGGGTTTCGAATCCCCAGCCCCAGCCCAGGCTGTTCTTGAATCCCGTCGCGGTGGCGACCAATGCCAACCCGGCGACGATCAGAAGGGCGACGTGCAGGGAACGCTTGAGACGGTGTAGCCACAGCACGAAAAATACGTTAGCGATGTATTCCCAGAACAACGTCCACGAGGGCGCATCGAGCGAATGGGTCTCGTCCCAGTGGTTGGGCAGTGTCGGCGAGGGCAGCAGGAATAGGTTCAACCCATAGGCCAGTATAAGCGCGCCGAAGGTCAGGCCAACGCCTATCGTCTGCGATGTGCCGACGTTGGGATCGTTCATATAACCGATCAAACCGGCGGTTACCGCCACCGGCACCATCGGGTGCAGCCGGATCAACCGGCGTTTGACAAATCCCCAGAAACTCAATTTCAACTTGGCGGGAGCATCCTTGGCTAGCCGGTTGTCGTAGGCGTAGCCGAGCACGAACCCCGACAGTGCATAGAAGAAATCCACCGCCAGATAGCCGTGGGGAAGCGGATTGTGCGCCCAGTCGGGTGTGATCAATTCGAAAATGTGAAAGACGATCACACTGAGCGCGGCGGTACCGCGCAGGCCATCGAGAACCTGAAAATGTGCTTTCATGCGTTGCCGACGCGCGGTTGCCGCGCGCCGCCCCCCGGCTGTTTTGTTCTATAGTTCAGCCTCCGGGGAAAGTACGGCAAATATGGGGCAACGTCCGTTGCCAGGCGGGCGGATGTGGATACTCCAGGCGCATGATTCCGGCCGATTGATCAGTCTACACCAAAATGTGATGGTTATTTGCCGCCTTCGCTCAGCTTGTTCAGTACCGCCGCATAGGTTTTCAGCTCGGCGGTGCGCACGTCCGCCAGACGTGCCTCGAATGTCGTCGTCATGACGATGCGCGCGGCTTCGTAGGCCTTTCGCCCCTTGGCGGTAATGCGGATTTCGAATTTCCGCAAATCGCCGGATACGCTTTTCCGTTTGACGTAGCCCTGCGCCTCCAGCCGTTTGATCAGAAAGGTGATGGTCGGCCGCGGCAAGATGAGATAGTCGGCGATGTCGGAGGGATTCCTATGGGTCTCAAGCGCGCGGAAGACGAAGAAATCCTTCACCCCGAGCTTGAGCCGATGCAGTTTGCCGTCCGCCTCGGACATGAAGGCCCGGTAGAGCTGCATGTGGGCGCGAAAGAGCTCCCAATTGTCCACGGTCGGATTTTTCCCATGTAATACAAAACCGAACTATTTAACATCCAAACACCGCCGCCGGCAAGACGGTTTGGCGATGCCGGCCGCGTGACATTTGTGTTGCATAAGATCAGGATTGTGAAGGCTTTTTCGATGTTCGGCAGGCTCGTGCAAAATAGAAGTTGATGTCCGGCCGATGTCGGATAATGCTGCCCCCCCCCGACTTAGCCGTAAGTCGATACCTCCAGACACGGATGTTCCAACGTTTGAGCGCTTCATGATGAGAACGCATACGGCGAACGGGCCGCAGAAAGTGCCACATCTATCGGCTGTCATGTCGGTCATGGCGGCGCTGTTTTTTGCGTGCGCCTCGCCGGCCCTCGGCGAGGGGATGTCGTTCGAACAGGCGATCGATCTGCTGCTGTCGCAATCCGATACCTTGGCCGGTGCCAAGGCCGGTGTCGAAAGCCGCCGGCACACCGCCAATTCGACCGACTACCTCGATTATCCTCGGGTCGAGTTCAACGCCAAAGCGCTGGCATCGGAAAAGACGCTCGATGTGAATCTGTCCGGGGTCAAATCGACGACGGCGTCCATTCTGTCGAGCAATGCCACCCTGGGAACGCTGCTGGCACCGCTGGCTGCCAAGCTTCCGTCCGATGCGGTGATGGGCATGCACAACAGCGGGATACAGACCAACGTCACCGCCACCCTGCCGCTCTATACCGGCGGCAAGATCGACGCCACCCAGAAGGCCGCCTTTGCCGGCGTGCGCGAGGCGGGGGCAGAGGCAACGCTGGCCGAGCAGCAGGTGCGCACCCAACTCGCTCAAGTCTATTTCCTCTATCAGTTGGCGCTGAAGGTGCGCGACGTGCGCCTTGAAGTGCGCGACGGGCTGAAGCTGCATCTGACCAATGCCCAGCGCGCCGAAACGGCCGGCACCATCCCGCATGCCCAAACTCTGCAGGCGCAGGTGGCCTACGACGAAACCGCGCGAAACTTGGCCCAGGCCGAGGCCGACGTACGCAGCGCGGCGGCGGCCTTGGGCAATCTGTTGCACGTGTCCCATCCGCCGGATGCCACTACCCTGCTGTTCGTGGTGAGTACCAGGCTGCCGCCGCTCAAGGCGTATCTTGAGGCGGCGCAAAAAAGCCACGGCCAGATCGCCCGGCTTCAAGCGCTCGACGATCAGGCGGGCGAGGGCGTGCGCATCGAAGCGGCCGACCGTATGCCGCAGGTCTATGCCTTCGGCGAATACAATTTCACCGGCCGCGGTCTCGCCGGGCACGATTGGGATCTCTCCGTGCCGGACTGGGCGTTCGGGCTGGGCATCAAATACTCGCTGTTCTCCGGCATCGACCGCAGCGAGGCCGAGCAGGCGGCGGTGAAGAAGCAGGCCCAGGTGCAGGCGGCGCTGCGTCAGACCAGGATCGATCTCGAAACCGCGGTGACCAAGGCCTACAACGATCTCGACGCCGCACGCGAGCGCTTCCAATTGCTCGATTCCGCCATCGCTTCGGCACGCGAGAATGTGCGCATCCAGGATGCCGCGTTCCGCGCCGGCTATGCCACCTCGGTCGATGTGATCGACGCCCGGCTGGCGCTTTCCCGCGCCCAGGTCGAACGCGCCGAGGCTGCGTTCCGGTTCGACGAGGCGCTTTCCCGTTTGCTGTTCGCCAGCGGCGAGGCCGAACGCTTTCCCGAATATGTCGCCAAAGCCGATCGGGTGATTGCAAAATGACCGATGAATCCTATGTCGATCCGCCGAAGCCGTCCAAGCTCGGCATCCTGATTTCGTCCGGCGTCCTGATCGTGCTGATGATCGCCATCGGCATCGGGCTGTATCTGGCGCAGCGGCCCGAGCCGTTTCTGGTTCAGGGCATTATCCAGACCGACGAGGTGCGGGTGGCGCTCAAAACCACCGGCCGGGTGATCCGTCTTGCCGCCCGCGAGGGCGATGTCGTGACCAAGGGACAGGTGCTGGCTACCATCACCAGCCCCGAAATCGACGCCGCCCTGGCTCAGCTCAAACGGGCCGAGGCCGCCGACGATCTTGCCCGGGCTACCTGGCGGCGGGTGGCCTCGCTCTACAAATCCGGCGTGGTGCCGGCGCAGAAGCGCGACGAGGCCGAAGCCAACGCCCGCGCCGCCGCCGAAGCGGTAAGCGCCGCCCGTTCGGTGCCGCAAACCCTGGTCGATGGGGCGAAGATCGCCGCCAACGGCGGCGCGCTCGACGTGCTGGCGCCGATTTCCGGCGAGATTTCCACCCGCGAGGTGAACGAAGGCGAACTGGCGCCGGCCGGATATCCGATGTTCACCCTGATCGCTCCGCGCGATGTGTGGGTGACGCTGAACCTGCGCGAAGATCAGTTCCACGGCCTTAAATTGGGGCAGATCGTCGAGGGCGAAATTCCGGCGCTGCAGCGCACCGCGCAGTTCAAGGTGACGACGATCGGGGCGCAAGGCGATTTCGCCACCTGGCGGGCGACCCGTCAATCGAACGGCTACGACGTGCGCAGTTTCGAAATCCGCGCCCGGCCGGTACAGCCGATCGACGGCATGCGTCCGGGGATGAGCGTGCTCGTCCGCCGATTGTAGGCCATCGCCGATGGGCCGCATTTTCGTCGCCGCATTGGTCCGTGAGCTGAGGTTCCTTGCGAAAAGCCGCTGGAATTTGGCGCTGTCCACCGCGATGCCGGCGTTCTGTCTGGCGCTGATGGCGTGGCTGTTTATCGTCGCCACCCCGCGCGATATGCCGATCGTCGCGGTCGATCAGGATCGCAGCGTTTTGAGCCGCGATGCATTGATGCGTGTCGATGCCGCGCCGGCAATCCGCATCGCCTATGCCTGCGAAGACCTTGCCTGCGCGCGGCCTTATGTGCGTTCCGGCAAGGCGTTCGGCGTGCTCTATATCCCCAAGAACGCGATGCGCGACGTTGCGGCCGGACGCAAGACGCACTTGGTTTTTTATGCCAACGCGTCCTATTTCACCGCCTCGATCGTCACCGCGCGCGATGCCGGCAACGCGGTTGCGGCGTTGAACGCCAAGCTGATGGTCGAGGAGGTGGCGAGGGTCAGGTCGAAGCCCGTGCGCCCGCTGCCGCTCGACGTTCAGACCACCACGCTGTTCAATCCGTTTTCCTCCTACGAGTGGATGATCGTTAGTCTACTGCATCCGGCACTGATCGTCATTTTCTTCTCTTGCGCGGTGATTACCTCGGTGGGGCGGGAAATTGCCGGGCGACGGCTTGTCGAATGGATCGGCGCGCCGTGCCCGTCGGGGACGCTGGCCGCGCTCGCCGGCAAGACCGCGCCCTATCTGGCGATTTATCTTTGCTTCGGTGCCGCCTGCATTCTCTGGCTGACTGCGCGCGGCTATCCGGTGAACGGTTCGCTTGCGGCGCTGCTGATCGGTTATGCGCTGACACTGATCGCCTATATCGGGCTGGGTACGCTGATTATCGGCGTGGTGCGCGACATGCCGATGACGCTGGGTGCGGCGGCGATCTATGCCTCGTCGGCGCTGGCGTTTTCCGGCGCGTTCTTTCCCATGCGCTACGGCGCGCTGTTCGCCCAAAGCTGGAATGCGGTGCAGCCTTTTACCTGGTTCACCCGGCTTGCCGTCCAGCAATGGCAAATGGGAGCGCCGGTCGCCGCTTCGCTGCCCCAGCTCGGCATTCTGGCGGCGCTGGCGGCCGGCTTGATCGCCGGTGCGGTATGGGCGTTGATTTATACGGCGCATGAGGAGGGGCCATGACCTTCCTGCGCGCCTATTTCGGTACTCTGTGCGCGATACCGCGCGACAAACCGGCGTCGATGATGCTGTTTCTGTCGATCCTGCTTTATTCCTTCTTTTATCCCGCCGCCTACATGCATCAGGTGGCGGTGAAGGTGCCGCTGGCGATCGTCGATCTCGACAACACCCATCTCAGCCGCAAGCTGGCGATGGCGGCGGCGGCGAGCCAGGGCGTGACGGTGGCGAGCCGGCCGAATTCGCTGGAAGAAGCCAAGCGCCGGCTTCAGTACGGCGAGGTCGAAGCGGTGTTGTGGATCGCCCCCGGTTTCGAGCGCGATACGCTGAAGGGCAGGCGCGGCGATGCGGCGATCCTGACCAACGGCGGCTATCTCATCCGCACCCGTTCGGCGCTGACCGCGCTGTCCGGCGCTCTGGGTGAAATCGTGCGCGATGCGGTGATGATGAATCTGGCGGGGGCCGGCGTGCCGGCAGCCCTGCCGGTCGATCTGATCGTCCACCCGCTGTTTAACACCCGCGAGGGCTACGGCAGCGCCGTGGTGCCGGGGGTGATGACGCTGATCGTGCAGCAGACTTTGATGCTCGGCATCGGGTTGCTGCTCGCCACCTGGCGCGGCACCAGTCGGCGCAAAACCGCGCCGTCCGCCTTCTTCGGCATGGCGGCGGCGTTCTTCACCATCGGCATGTGCAGCCTGATGTATTTCTGCGGCTTTACCTTCTGGGTGCAGGATTATCCGCGCGGCGGCGATCTTGCCGCCCTGTTCGTCGTCGGGCCGTTGTTCGTGGCGGCGGTGGTGGGCTTGGGGCTGCTGCTCGGCAGTTGCTATTCGCGGCGCGAACAGTCGGGGCAGTTTCTGCTCGGCACGTCGCTGCCGTTCTTCTTCCTGTCGTGCATCACCTGGCCGACCTCCGCCGCACCGCCGGCGTTGTTGTGGCTGGCCAAGCTGATCCCCACCACCGCCGGCATGCAAGCGGTCGTAAAGCTGACGCAAATGGGCGCCACTCTGCACGATGTCGAAGCGGAGCTGATCAACCTCGCAGTGTTGGCGCTGGCGTTCGGAATATTCGCCTGGGTGCGGCTGTGCGATGCCGGCCCCGACGGACGGATCGGGAGGTGACGAAACGTGTTTGACCGTCGAACCATGCTGTTCGGTTTGTGGGGGATGAGCTTGGCCGCTTCGGCCGAGGGCAAAGGAGAAAAACCCATGTTTCGGATCGGCGCTATCGCCGACGCGCAATATGCCGATGCGGACGATGCGCCGCCGCGGCTTTTCCGCTGGTCCTTGACGAAGTTCGCCGCGGCGGTGGCGGATTTCAACGCCCGCGATCTTTCCTTCGTCGTGCATTTGGGCGATTTCATCGACCGCGATTGGCGGAATTACGATGCCATGCTGGCGGCGGCGAAGGCGTCGAAGCATCTCTGGCGTTTCGTGCTGGGCAATCACGATTTCAACGTCGCCGACGATATGAAGCTTGCGGTGCCGGCGCGGCTCGGGCTTGCCGCGCGCTATTACGCCTTCGCGCAGAACGGCTGGCGCTTTATCGTGCTCGACGGCAACGATCTGTCCACCTACGCCTGGCCCAAGGGCAGCGAACGCGATGTCTTGAGCCGCAAAATCCGCGACGAGAAATATCCCGCCGCCAAGCCGTGGAACGGCGGCATCGGCGAAGACCAGCAGCGCTGGCTGGACGGGCAGTTGTCGGCGGCCGATACCGACGGCGCGCCGGTGATGCTGATGTGCCATTTCCCGATCTGGCCCGAGACCGACGAAACCATCCTGTTGTGGAACGCCCGCGACATGGTGGCGCTGATCGAGCAGCATCCCTCGGTCAAGATCTGGCTCGACGGCCACGAGCACAAGGGCGGTTACGGCGAAAAAGCGGGTATCCATTACCTCAATCTCAAGGGTATGTTGGATACCGAAGAAACCGCTTATGCCGTTATCGCGTTCTACGCCGGACGGCTGGAGGTTTGCGGAATAGGCCGCGAGCCGAGCCGCACGCTCCATTTGCGCTGATTGCGGAGAATTGCCGTGCCTTTCATCTGGAACGATTGGAATTGGGGATGGGGCCTGGGTTGGGCTCTGCTGCACGGCATCGGGTCGCTTCTGTGGATCGCCGTGCTTATCGCCGTGGTGGTGCTGCTGGTGCGCCGCGAGCGCGCATCGCCGCCCCGGCACAACCCTGCGCTCGCCATCCTGGCAGAGCGTTATGCCCGCGGCGAAATCGGCCGCGACGAATATCTGCAAAAGAAGGCCGATCTGGAGAAATAAGCCGGACTTGCACGCCCGCCGACGCTGGCTTAAGGCAAGGGCATGACACCCACTTATATCTTCGATCTCGACGGCACGCTGGTCGATACCGCCCCCGATCTTCTGGACGCCCTCAACGCGCTGATGGTGCGCGAACGCCGCCGCACGTTCGCCCGCAAGGAAATCGATCATATGGTCGGCCGCGGCGCCGAGGTGCTGATCGAGGAAGCGTTCCGGCGTTCCGGCGCGCCGATGGCGCCGTCGCGCATCGAGGGGCTGCTGGCCGATTATCTGGTGGAATACCACGCCCGCCTGGCCGCCAAGAGCCGGCCCTATCCCGGCGTGGTCGAGACCCTGGAGGCGTTGCAGGCCCAGGGCGCGCCGATGGGCGTTTTGACCAACAAACCGCGCGAAATGACCGAGGAATTGCTGCCGTCCTTAAGGCTGTCCCGCTTCTTCGGGGCGGTCTACGGGGCGGGAAAACGGCCCTACATCAAGCCCGATCCCCGGCTGTTCGCCGAAATCCTGGCCGAACTGGGGGGCTCGAAGAAATCCGCCGTGATGGTGGGCGACAGCGTCACCGACGTGAAAACCGCCCGCAACGCCGGGGTGCCGGTCATCCTCTTGTCCTATGGCTACACGCCCGAACCGGCCGCCACTTTGCGGGCCGATGCGGTGCTGGACCGGTTTTCCGACGTCCCCGCCGCGGCGGCTATGCTGCTGGGGCTTTAGGCCCCTCGGTCTCGGCCAGAATGCGCCTTGACGCTGGCCGCCGGGGGGCTTTATAGGCTGTCCCCCCGGCGCTTTCCCGATGCCGGGCCAAGCGCTTCGCCGAAGAACGGCAATCCGGTTTCCGGGGATGAAGCGCGACGAAATGGGTTCGGACGCGTAGCTCAGCGGGAGAGCACTCCCTTCACACGGGAGGGGTCACAGGTTCAATCCCTGTCGCGTCCACCATTATTTTCAAAGACGTAAGAGAAATTTTCTGGAACGGTTAAATCCGCTGCTGGTGTTCAGTTTGATTTTTTCTGGTTAGCTCGTCCTGGCGACACGTATTGCGTAGCCGAGGGTGGGAACAGGCACATAAATAATTCAGCAACCATCCCTTGAACAATGTCACCTCGCTACCTATATGCCTTTCGCATCTATTGGTGACGAAGATGTTATCCGCTCACGAAGGCTGATTGTCTGGGGGAGCGGAGTGACTGGTTGATACTGTCAAGGCCAGAGGTGGCCAAGGCAACGGTGACTGCGAGGTCCATAACAATCTCCATCATCCTGTCGAGGCGACTAGCGGCTGACCATGCGTAAAGCGCCATGGTAGCAGTGTATACCAATACGTCGAAGGAAGATGCCGAACTAGAGCTACCCCGGTAGTTCGCGGCCAACAGTGTAGGCGGAGGCGCTAATCGCAGGCATGCGATTGCCTCCGCCTCTCTCGCCTTGGGGGCTGGAGGTGATGGCGTGGCAACTTAAAGAATCCGATTTAAAAAAATATCCACATTTTGATCCTCTCATTTCCGTTTCTCAGGCGGAAGCGCTTGTGACCAACCAGCAACGTGTTACGGCACATACTTTCTATCCATTCTTACGTTACGCCCAACGTTGGAATCGCTATGCAAAAAAAGATAAGAAGGGTGAACCAAAGAAGCCACGAGAAATCCGGTATGCCGCTCGCGCAGACGCCTATATTTTTTCATATTATCGCAGCCTGTTATCTGAAAAATATGAAGTCGAATTGGCTCGTCTGGGGCTAGGGGACTGTGTGCTTGCCTATCGACGGATACCAAGTGGCCCGCGTACGGGAGGAAAGTGTAATATTCATTTTGCGCGTGACGCCGTTATAAAAATTCAAAAGCTTGGAAATTGTTGCGTTATTATTCTCGATATTAGTTCGTATTTTGAATCTCTAGACCATGCGCGATTAAAAGCCTTGTGGTGCCGCCTTTTGGGCGTTTCACGTCTTCCAGGCGATCACTTCAAAGTTTTTGAGGCGATCACGCGATATGCCGTTGTGGATAAGGAAAAAGTCTATGAACGCCTCGGTCACTATGGGGTTAAGCGACACACCAAGGGTGGCAAACCTATCAATGGGTATCTCACTCCATACAAGCGGATTCCAAAACAGCTCTGTACGGGTGCTGAATTCCGAAAGAAAATCGCGGGAGAAGGTGCGTTAAGATCTATAATCGAGAAGCATATCGAACCCTTTGGAATTCCCCAAGGCGCCCCGCTTTCCGATTTGCTTGCTAACCTGTACCTATTGGATTTCGACATAGAAATATCGGCCAAAGTGCAGGCCGTCGGGGGTGTGTATTACCGTTACTCTGACGATATTCTTATTGCCGTTCCGGGAAATGATAAGGTTGGCCTAGAATTTGAAGACTATGTACAAAAAGCAATTACGCGGTACGGAGGGCGGCTACAAATCAAAAAAGAAAAAACATCTGTTTTTCGATGCACGATCGATAGCGAACGGCAGAAGGTCTCACTGATAAAAGGCGAAAAAGGTAAGGACGGTATTGCATATCTTGGCTTTCGTTACGATGGGCACAAGGTATATCTGCGGAATGGCACTATATCTAATCTATACCGAAAGGTAACGCGTTCGGCTCGGCGTGAGGCCAATGCGCTTGCACGCCGATACCCGAACAAAACTGTTTCGGAGCTTAGCGCAGTGTTTAATTATGATGCACTCATAAAGAAGTTTAGCCGCGTAGAAGGTTTTGAAAATTTTTTTGGCAACCATAAAAAATGGACGTTTTGGACTTATGCGACAAGGGCGGCGGAAGTCTTTGGTGATATTGGTAAGCCAATCCTAAGGCAATTAAAGAGACATCGCACACATATTATGTTGAAAGCAGGTAAGGAGCTGGTACGAGCTGTTCAGCGCCGTGATGGCAACGTATGACTCTTTTGAGATACTATTGAGGGCTGCATGCGTGCATATTTTTTTACGATGGGCATGTCGATGCGAAACCTCAAGCCGCTTATGGTTCGCGTTTTGCGGTCTGGTTGCGGCGTTTCGTGGAAGGTTTCTCCATGGTAACCGTCGTCAGGTCGCCTAATCCATATGGTTGTTCCCATCGCCATTTCGGTTTGACATCTGCGGCATTGCCACAATCTTGACGATTTGTCGCTGCCTGATGGCGCCCAACGATAAATGAGGAACGAAAATGTCCGAGGAAAAGCCCTGCCATTGTCACGATCCTTCGCCCGACCGTCGCGCGGTGATGGGGGCCGGGCTGGCCTTAAGCGCCGCCGCCGTTTTGAGCGGCGAGGCCGATGCCGCGCCCAAGCCGAAGACGCTGCCGGCCAAGGGCTTCGCGGCGAACAGTCCGACTTCGGGATTTTCGCCGTTCAAGTTTCAGCGCCGCGCCGTCGGCCCCAAGGACGTGCTGATCGATGTGATGTATTGCGGCGTCTGCCATTCCGATATTCACACCGCGCTGAACGAATGGCCGAACACGCATTACCCTTGCGTGCCGGGGCATGAAATTCTCGGCCGCGTGGTGCGCGTCGGCCATGACGTCACCCGCTTCAAACCGGGCGACATCGGCGCAATCGGTTGTCTGGTCGATTCCTGCGGTCATTGTGCGTCCTGCCAGGAGGGCCTCGAACAGTATTGCGAGAACGGTTTTACCCTGACCTACGACAGCGAGGACAAAATCCTCGGCGGCCACACCTATGGCGGCTATTCCAATCTGATCGTCGTCACCGAGCATTTCGTGGTGAAGATTCCACATGGCATGAAGCCCGCCAACACCGCGCCGCTTTTATGCGCCGGCATCACCACCTATTCGCCGATGAAGCATTGGAAGGTGGGCAAGGGCACCAGGGCCGGCGTGATCGGCATCGGCGGGCTCGGCCATGTCGGGGTCAAGATCGCCGCGGCGTTGGGGGCTAAGACGACCGCCATCACCACCTCGCCGGACAAGGTCAAGGATGCCGCACGGCTCGGCGCGCACGATGCCATCCTTTCCACCGATGCTGCGGCAATGAAGGCCAATCGCAACCGCTTCGACTTTCTCGTCAGCACCATTCCGCACGATCACGACGTGCAGCCCTATGTCTCGCTGCTCCGTCGCGACGGCGTGCTGGTGCTGGTCGGCGCGCTCGACGGCACGGCGATGTCGTTCCGCGGCACCGCGCTGATCCCCTGGCGCAAGGCCATCGCCGGGTCGATGATCGGCGGCTTGCCGGAAACCCAGGAGGTGGTCGATTTCTGCGCTGCCAACGGTATTTCGGCCGATATCGAACTGATCACCGGCGACACGCTCGATGCGGCTTACCAACGCGTCAAGGCCAAAGACGTGCGCTATCGTTTCGTCATCGACATGGCCAAATCGGTCTGAGGCGGCCGGGCGTTTTTGCGATTAGTGAATCTTCACCGCCGCGTTGCAGTAATCGACCGGCTTCGGTGTCGCCGTGGGGTTCTTCTTGTCGCGCAGCTTCAGAAAAATCACCTGCCGGTCGTTATCGGCGCACACTTGCGCGAGTTCGGCGGTGCCGCCGACCGCGCCGCAGACCAGACGATCGGGTTGGTAATCGCCCATCTTCAGCGGCACGGTTTGGTAACTGCCGTCGCCCAAGCCCTGACTGAAGGCGCCGTCGCCACCGACGGTCTGGGTGTAATTGGCGTCCTTATCGCCCCGGCAGATCGCCACCCAATAGGGCGCGGCGCCGTCGGCGGCCGATGCTGCGACCGCCGATAGTATCGATGCCAGAACGAGAAACCGCGTTTGCATGACAGCCTCCCTAATGAAACGCCGACGTTTACTTTTCTTCCGGTATGCGCCCGGTGTTCTGACGCGGGATCATCCAGCCGGGATATTCGTCGGGCAGGGCGCTGACCGCATCGAGGCGGGCGATCTCCTCCGGCGTCAGGGCAAGGCCGGATGCCGCCAGATTGTCTTCGAGCTGCGCCTTGGTCTTCACCCCGACGATGACCGAGGTGACGAACGGTTTGGACAGCACCCAGGCGAGCGCTACCCGCGCCGGGCTGACGCCGCGCGCCTTGCCGATCTCGCGCTGCACCGCGACGATCTTCCACACCTGTTCCTTGTCGACCGGCGGAAAATCGAAATTGGAGCGCCGTGCGTCGGCGGGGTTTTCCGCCCCCGGACCGAAGCGGCCGGAAAGAATGCCGCCCGATAGCGGGCTCCATACCAGAAGGCCGATCTGGGTTTCCTCCAGCATCGGCGCAATTTCGCGTTCCAATCCGCGGCTGGCCAGCGAATAGTGCGCCTGCAGAGTATCGAGCGGCGCCCAGCCGCGTTTGTCGGCCAGCCCGCGCGCCTGCATAATCTTCCACGCCTGCCAATTGGAGCAGCCGAGATAGCGCACCAGCCCGCGCGAAACCAGATGATCGAGCGCGCGCATCGTTTCTTCGGCCGGCGTTTGCAGGTCCTGGGCGTGGATCTGATAGATGTCGATATGATCGGTCTGCAGACGATCCAGGCTGCGTTCGATCGAATCCAGAATATGACCGCGCGATGCGCCCATGTCGTTGGGCACGTCGCTCATTTTGGAATAGACTTTGGTGGCGATCACTACGTCGGAACGGCGAACCCCGATTTCCTTCAGCGCCGTACCGAGCAGTGTTTCCGCCACGCCGTAGGAATACATGTCGGCGGTGTCGATGAAGTTGACGCCGGCTTCCAAGGCGGCGGCGACGATCTCGGTCGCGTCTTTCTGCTGCAGCTTGCCGACATGGCCGAAAAACGATCCTTCGCCGCCGAAGGTCATGGTGCCGAGGCAGATATCGGAAACGAACAGACCGGTGGACCCGAGCTTCTTGTAATGCATCGAATATGCCTCATAAAACGAAAAAAGGTTTCGCGCGGATTATCGCGCGTGCGGGCCGTGCTGTCAGCGGAAATTTTTTGCCGGCGAATGGCGAAAACCACCGGTTTCGCCGCGGTTGATGCGGGTCACAACCGCAGCCAATGCACCAGTATCGGCACCAATGCGGCGGTGGCGAAACCGTTCAATCCCATTGCCAAGCCGGCAAAGGCTCCGGCGACCTGATTGACCCGCAATTTGTATGCCGTGCCGATGCCGTGGGCGGCAAGTCCGGTGGCGAAGCCGCGGGCGCGGTTGTCCTTCACCCGCGCCAGATCAAGCACCCAGGTGGACAGCATCGCACCGAATATGCCGGTCAGGATCACCAGAATGGCGGTGAGCGAGGCCGAGCCGCCGATGGCATCGGCCACCCCCATGGCGATCGGAGTGGTGGCCGATTTGGGCGCCAGCGACAGCAATGTGACCATGCTGCCGCCGCAAGCATAGCCGACGGCGATGGCGCTGAGCGCGGCGAACAGACAGCCGGACACCAGCGCCACGACGATGGCCGCAGCCGACGAGCGGATGTGCTCGTAGGCGTGGTAGAGCGGAATCGCCAGCGCCACCGTGGCGGGGCCGAGCAGAAAATGCACAAACTGGGCGCCGGAAAAATAGTTTTTGTAGTCGGTGTCGGTGAGTTTCAGCACCGCCACCAGCACGACGATGGCGATCAATACCGGGTTGCACAACGGATGCCGCCGGGTTCGGCGGGACAGCCATTCGCCGAATTGATAGGCGATTAGCGTCAGCGTCAGGTGCAGCAGCGGCGAGGCCGAAAGATAGACCCAAAGATTATGCACGTCGTTCATGACTTGGGTTTGCTCCTGCGGTCTGTCAACCGCAGGCCGACCTGCATGACGATGCCGGTAAACGCAATGGTGGCGAGCAGCGACAATACCAGCGAAGCGGTGATCGGCAGCCATTCTTTGGCGATCAGGCCGAACTGGTTCATCACGCCTACGCCGGCCGGTACAAACAGCAAAGGCAGATAGCGCAAAAGCAGATTTGCGGTTTTGCCCAATCCGTCGTCGTGCTTGCCGCGCAGCACCAAGCAGGCGAACAGCAGCAGCATGCCGATCACCGCGCCGGGGATCGACAACGCGAAGGCCTGCTGAATGGCGGTGCCGATCAACTGGCAAACCAGCAGAACGATAAAGGCGGATAACGGAGACATGGCGAGCGGGGCGATATTTGAAACCGGGCCGGCACCATAATGCAAATTATGTCGAAAATATGGGGGCGGCGCATATCCCATGCGGACGGGTGCCGCATCATACGCCGTCGTTTACCTGACCGTCAGTTCGTCGCTGCGTCTTCGGCGATTATAGGCTTTGTCCGCCCGACGCTTCTATCCTCATGCCGTTGATCCAGCGTGCGTCCGTCTCCAACAACAGCGCCAGCGCGCCACCGATGTCGTCAGGCAGGCCGACCCTGCCCAAGGCGATGGTTGCTGCCAGCGCCTTATTCACCGCCGGATTGTCGCGCACCACGCCGCCGCCAAAATCGGTGGCGATGACGCCGGGTGCGAGCGATATCACGCTGATCCGCCGTGGCCCCAGTTCCTGCGCCATATAGCGGCTGAGTTGGTCGAGACCGGCCTTGGCCGCGCCATAGGCGGCATAACCGGGAATGGCGAAACGGGATAGGCCGGATGTGATGTTGACGATGCGCCCGCCGTCCTTGATGAGGGGCAGTAAGGTTTGCGTCAGGAAGAACGGTGCTTTCAGGAGGATCGCCACCACGCGGTCGAACTCGTCCTCACCGGTTTCGGCGAACGGTTTGTACAGCCCGATACCGGCGTTGTTGACCAAGGCGTCGAAATCGCCTCTGCTGAACGTCTGATTTAGAGTCCGCTTCAATGCCGCAGCAAAGGCAGGGAAGCTGTGGCTGTCGGCAACGTCGAGCGGCAGCACGGCCGCCTTGCGGCCGAGAGCGGCGATTTCATTTGCAACGCCTTCGGCTTCGGTCTTTTTGCTGACGTAGGTGAGTACGACGTCAAAACCCCGCCCCGCGGCGTGTAACGCCATACTTTTTCCCAGACCGCGGCTGCCGCCGGTGATGAGAACGATGGACATGGATGTTTCCCTTTAAAGCGATTGGGCCAGCGGGCGTACGACGATTTCGTTCACATCCACCTCGGGCGGCTGTTCGACGGCGTAGAGAACCGCGCGAGCGATAGCGTCTGGCGCGATGGCGAGACCTTTGAACTGCCCCAGCATCTCGATGGTCGATGCATCGGTGATGTCGTGGCCGAGTTCGGTGGCGATGGCGCCCGGAGTGATGAGGGTGACGCGCACGGTTTTGCTTTCCATGCGCAGGCCTTCGGAAATCGCCTTCACCGCGAATTTCGTGCCGCAATAGACCGCCGAGGTCGGGAACACGACGTGACCGGCGACCGACGAGGTGTTGAGGATATGGCCGCTCCCTTGCGCCTCCATCACCGGCAGCGCCGCGGCGATGCCGTTGAGCACGCCCTTGATGTTCACGTCGATCATGCGATCCCAATCGCCGACCTTCAGTGCCGCAAGCGGCGACAGCGGCATGACGCCGGCGTTGTTGAACAGCACATCGACGCGGCCGAACGTGTCCTTCGCGAAGGCGACGAAATCTTTGACGTTTTGCCGGTCGACAACGTCGAGCGCCGTGTATTCGGCAGTGCCGCCATCCCGGCGAATATCGGCCACCAGCTTTTCCAGCCGGTCGGTACGGCGGGCGCCGACCACGACTTTGGCGCCGTTCGCCGCTAGCAATCTGGCGCTGGCCTCGCCGATGCCGCTGGACGCGCCGGTGACGAGGATGACTTTATCCTTGATATTCGACATGGGTTTCCCTTTTTCCCTAATGGTTGTGGTCGGTTGGGCTAAAGATAGGGACGGCGCGGATTTCCCGAATGCCTTAAGCTCCAGGTTTGTTGCCTAATCCTCCGAACCGGCGGCGGACGCGGGTTTCCTCCGGCGGGCGCTACGGCTATGCTGCGGGCGGTCGAACCGGTTACGGAACCAGCAAAAAATGGATGCGGCACAAAAGGCGAGGCTGCTGGCGCTGTTGGATGAATACTCCAGTGCCGACGGGTTGGGCGACACCCCCATTCCGTTCCTGCACTGCTACCGGGCAACGGTACCCACAGCACCGAAGCGGGTAACGCGTACGGTGTACCAACCTTCACTTTGCTTCGTGGTTCAGGGGCGCAAGCAAGCAATGCTGGAAGGCGAGGTCTATCGCTATGCGGCCGGACAATATCTCGTGGTGTCGGTCGATCTGCCGCTGATCGGACAGGTAATCGAAGCCTCGCCGAAAAAGCCCTATTGTTGCTTGCAGGTCGATCTCGATCCGCAGGTCTTAAGCGAGACCGTCGCCAAGATCGGCACCCGCGGCACCGCCGAGGATACGCCGTCGCGCGGCTTATTCGTCGGCGACGCCGACGCCGGCCTGACCGACGCGATGCTGCGGCTGATCGAACTTCTGAATGTGCCGCAGGATGCCGGCTTTTTGTCGTCGCTGATCGTCCGCGAAATCTATTATCGCCTGTTGACCGGACCGTACGGCCGCGCCGTCGCACAGGTCGCCCTTAAGGGCAGCACGATGCAGCGCATTGCCGCGGTTATACAGCGTCTGCGCACCGATTTCGCCAAACCCCTGCGGGTGGAGACGCTGGCGGAACTGGCGCATATGAGCCCGTCGTCCTTTCACCAGCATTTCAAGGCGGCGACGGCGATGAGCCCGTTGCAATATCAGAAGCGCATTCGTTTGGTCGAGGCGCGCCGGCTGATGTTGTCGGATTCCGTCAACGCTGCCCAGGCCGCCTATCGCGTCGGTTACGAGAGTATCTCTCAGTTCAGCCGCGAATACGCCCGGCTGTTCGGTGCGCCGCCGCGTCTCGACGTCGAACGGATGCGGGGGGACTGACGCGATCAGGCACCGGTGAACAGCAGATCGAGCGCGGCCAGCAGGCGGTAACGCTCGGTTTCCAGGTTGGCGACGGCGGGTTTGAGCAATTTCGCCGGAATCGGGCCGAGATCGGGGATGGCGACGACATAATTCTTGCCGCCGACCTTCACCTGCGGCAGCAGCTTTTCCAGGTATTTGATTTTCGCCGGCGGAATCAGCGGCGCGACGATGCGGGTGGCGAAGTCCTCCAGCAGGTCCGACTGCAGCACGACGAAATAGGGATGGGTGGCGCGGGTGCGCAGGCTGGGGTTGGGAACGACGTCGAATTGCCGCAAACTCACCATTTGCGGTATTCCTCGCTCCAGATGCCGTTTTCCTCGATAAAGCGGTTGTAGCTGTTTATCGCCGCCTTGCCGTCTTTCTTCCAGCGTTCGGCCGCTTGTGCCCGAAGCGTGCGGCGCAACGCGTCTTCCAGGGTTTGCGACAGGTTGATGCCGGATTTTTTTGCCGCATCCAGCACGTCTTGGTCGATGGAGACGTTGGCCGCGCGTTTTTTGCCGCGCCGGGGGACGGGAGACACGAAGGGTCTGGGGTCTTCGGCAAAGCCATCACTCATGCGCATAATCTATGCGCATGAGTGATGCGCGTCAAGGTTGCCCCCTTATGCCGCCGTTCCCCCAACGGTAAGTCCGTCGATGCGGATGGTAGGCTGGCCGACGCCGACCGGCACGCTCTGGCCGTCCTTGCCGCAGGTGCCGATGCCGGAATCGAGTTTCATGTCGGTGCCGATCATCGTCACCTTGTTCATGGCATCGAGGCCGCTGCCGATCAGGGTGGCGCCTTTGATCGGCGCGCCGATCTTGCCGTCTTCGATCAGATAGGCCTCGGTGCAGGAGAACACGAACTTGCCCGAGGTAATGTCGACCTGACCGCCGCCGAACTGCACCGCATAGATGCCGCGCTTGACGGAGGCGAGAATTTCCTCGGGCGGATGATCGCCCGCCAGCATGAAGGTGTTGGTCATGCGCGGCATCACCTTGCAGCCGTAGGATTGCCGCCGTCCGTTGCCGGTGGGCGCCATGCCCATCAGCCGCGCGTTCTGGCGGTCCTGCATATAGCCTTTGAGGATGCCATCCTCGATCAGCACGGTGCGCGAGGTGGGGGTGCCTTCGTCGTCGATGGAAAGCGTGCCGCGCCGGTTTTCGATGGTGCCGTCGTCGATCACAGTAACGCCCTTGGCCGCCACCTGCTCGCCGATCCGGCCCGAGAACACGCTGGTTTTCTTGCGGTTGAAGTCGCCCTCCAAGCCATGCCCCACCGCTTCGTGCAGCAGGATGCCCGGCCAGCCGCTGCCCAGCACCACGCTCATTTCGCCGGCGGGGGCGGGGATGGATTCGAGGTTGACCAAGGCTTGGCGCAAAGCTTCGTCCACCGCGCCGCGCCAATAGTCCGGCGCGATGATCGCATCGTAGCCGAAACGGCCGCCGCCGCCGTGGCTGCCGGTTTCCTGGCGGCCGTTTTCCTCGACCACCACCGAGACGTAGAGCAGCACCAACGGGCGGATGTCGCCATAGCTTTCGCCGCCGGCGCGGAGGATTTCGATTTCGCGCCGGCTGCCCGACAGCATGCAGAACACCTGCCGCACCCGCACATCTTTGGCGCGGGCATAGGCGTTCATCTCCTCCATAAGTTTTATCTTCGCTGCGAACGGCGCGCTCTCCACCGGGTCGGCCGGGGCATAGAGCGTGCGGTTGGTCCGTTCCGGCGGCAGCGACATCTCGCCGGAAAATCCATGCGCCGCAGCGCGTACCGCGGTGGCCGCCCGCTTTACGGCGTCTTCGGACAATTCGACGGCGTGGGCGAAGCCGACGGTCTCGCCGCAGATGCAGCGCAAGCCGAAGCCTTGGGTGGTGTCGAAGCTGGCCGCCTTCAATCGCCCGTCGTCGAACGAAAACGATTCGCTTCGGCAATGTTCCAAATACAACTCGCCATCGTCGGTGCCGTGCAGCGCGGTATCGACGAGCCCCTGGACGCAGGTGCGATCCATGCCGGTTCGCGAAAAAAACAGATCGGCGGCCATGTATAGTCTCCAGTCTAGAGCGCATTCCGGCAAAGTGGAATCCGGTTCGCCGTAAAAAATGCGCGGCAGCAAAGAAAGCTACAGCCAATTCCGGTTCTTCATGACCGGAATTGGCAATAGTGCAGAATGCGGCCAGGGGCGGTATTTGTGCAATAGTGACGCACCGGGCCGTTTGGCGGTTTCTCCAGTCAGGTTTAAGGGTTGAGCCATAAGGCCGCAACCGGTTAAGCCCGTCTTTGCAGTATTTTCGTCTGCCGGTGCTATTCTATAACCGCAAACCGTTTTGCATCGAGGCCGTTCATGATCCTCGGCGAGAACATCGCCACTTCGTCAATGCCGCGCGATTGGCAGTTCGGCCCCCCCGATGCCGCCGGTCCGGCGATGGCGCAAATCTGCGACCTCGGACGGCTGTTGTTCGACCTCGGCGGCGCGGTCCTGTTGCTGCTGGTGGTGGCGCTGGCTTGGGTGGCGATCCGCTTCAACGTCCGCGTCCACCCCGTGCCCGACCGGTTGCAGAGCAACACGCTGATGCTGATGTCGTGGACCGGGGCCTGCATCGTCGTGCTGGTAGTGCTGGCGATTCCGTCGCTGCTGGTACTTTCCAACGCCACTGCGGCGCCCCGGCCCGACTTGACGGTGACGGCGATCGGACGGACGGGATATTGGACCTACGCCTACCCGGAAGCGGGGGATTTTCGTTTCGATTCGCGAAGGCTTCATGCCAAAACTGCCGGGGATAATAAACCGCCCAATATGATGGCGGTGGATTATCCGATGGTGGTGCCGGTAAACCGCACGGTGGAAATTCTCGCTACCGGTGCCGATGTCGTGCATTTCTGGTCGGTGCCGGCGCTGGGCGTTGGAATCGATGCGATTCCCGGACGGATCAACCGCACCTGGTTCCGGGCGTCGAAACCCGGTATCTATTACGGTCTGTGCGCGGGGGCGTGCGGTGCCGACGGCGCCATCGTGCCGGTGGCGGTGAAGGTGGTCGGTGACGCGGAATATCGCGCTTGGCTTTCCTGGGCAATTCGGGAATATGCCGAGGGCGGCGTTGCGGACAGGTTCGCCGCGGCGCCATGAAGAGAGGAACGACATGACCGATGCCGGTTCGGTTCGCGACGACGCGCCGCGCACATGGCGGCGCTACGTCTATGCCGTAAGCCACCGCGACATCGGCATCATGTTTCTTTGCTTTGCCGCGCTGGCCGGTATCGTCGGGTTTGCGATGGTGCTGTCGATGCGCGGCGAGATGATGGAACCCGGTTTACAGATATTCCGCGATTCTCGGCGGTTCTGCGTTCTCGATACCGGAAGCGGCATCGTCACGCTGTTTTTCTGCATTCTGCCGGCGGCAGTCGGTTTCGGCTACTGGCTGATTCCGCTTGTCATCGGTGCGCCCAATCTCGCTTTTGTGCGCATGGGAAATTTGTCGTTCTGGCTGATGCCGTTCGCCTTCGCCGTTTTTTCCCTGTCGTTTTGCGTCGCCGGCGATGCGGGAGGATCCGGTCTGTGCGCCGATTGGACGTTGTCCCCGCCGTTGTCGACCTACGGCTCTCCGGGCCCGGCGGCCGATTTCGTCATCGCCGCGATGCTGATGGCCGCCGTGTCGCTGCTGCTTGCAGCGGTCGATTTCGTCGCCACCATTCTCAACATGCGCGCGCCCGGCATGACCTTAAGCAAAATGCCGCTGCTGCCGTGGTCGCTGCTGATCGCATCGTTTCTCATCGTCCTGGCGACGCCGGCGCTGTCGGCGGCGCTGATCATGCTGTTGGCCGACCGTCATTTCGGCGCCACCGTGTTCAATCCCGCCGGCGGCGGCAACCCTCTGCTTTACCGGCATCTGTTCTGGTACTTCGGCAACGCCGCCGCCTGGGCGTCGGTACTGCCCGGCATCGGTATGGTCGGCCATGTCGTTTATGCCTTTTCCGGCAAGCCGGGTTTCGGACGGCTGGGCATCGTCTATGCGATGATCGCGCTGGCGGCCGTCGGTCTTATCGGCTGGGGGCGGCATTTGTCGACGGCGGGAATGCCGTTCGATCTGCAGGCGTTTTTTCTCATCGTCGGATTGGCCGTCGCGGCGCCGGCGGCGGCGCTGATATTTGCCTTGGTCGCAGTGTTGTGGGGCGGTTCGATTTCGTTTCGCGCGCCGATGCTGTGGGCGATCGGGTTTCTGCCGGTGTTCGCGGTCGGCGTTTTAAGTGCTGCGGCGCTGAACGGCGGCGTCGGGGCGCTGCTGCACGGCAGCACGTTCGAGACCGCCGGCGACGGTTATCTGGTCGTCTTCGGCCCGGCGATGGCTTTCTTCGCCGGCTGGTATTTCTGGTTTCCCAAATTTGCCGGTTATCGATGGAGCGATGCGCTTGCCAAACTGCATTGCGTTCTGACGTTCGTCGGCGGCAATCTCATGCTGTTTCCGCTGTTTTTGCTAGGGATGGCCGGTATGCCGGCCGGCGCCGCCGATTATCCGGCGGTCTTCGCCGGCTGGAATCATCTTGCCGGCGTTGGCGCCTATATCGCCGCCGCCGGGGGCGGGGTTTTCCTGATTGGGTTGTTCGAGGCTTTGATCGTTAGGCGTCGAGCCGGTGCCAATCCGTGGGGCACGGGGGCCGACGGTCTGGAATGGACGCTGCCGTCGCCGCCGCCCTACCGGACTTTCGACCAACTCCCAGTCATTCGCTGAGGGGTGCGATGAACGCCGGCAACGCCAAGCACGATTATCACCTCGCCGATCCCAGTCCGTGGCCGTTCCTCGGGGCCCTGAGCGCCTTTATCATGGTGACGGGGGCGGTGATCGGTCTCAATGGAAAGTTCGATTTTATCGGCATTCCGCCGTTCGTGCGGCCGTGGATCTTCGGCGGCGGCGCCGTGCTGACGCTGGCTTCCTTGGCCGGATGGTGGCGCGATGTGATCGTCGAATCCGTTCGCTACGGCGAACACAAACCGGTGGTGAAACTTTCGTTTCGCTTTTCCATGGTGCTTTTTCTCGTCATCGAGACGGTTTTTTTCGCCGCGCTGACGACGATCTATTTCGGTTCGGCGCTGTTCGGCGGCGCGGCTTGGCCGCCGGCCGGGTTGATCCCGCCGGATCCCTGGCGGCAGCCACTCTTGGCCACACTGGTGATGGCGTTGTCGGTTAGCGCGGCGGTATGGGCTCGCCGCGCGGTCTGTCGCGGCGACAAGTCCGGCGCGGTGCTGGCGATATCCGCCGCGGCGGGCTTGAGTGCAATCTTCGTCGCACTGTTGATCTATGGCCTCGCCCACGCGCCGTTCGGGTTCGGCTTCGACGGCGCGCGCATGGTGCCGCTGGCCGATCCGGCACATGTCAACATGGTTTCGCTGATCGGCGCACCGAGCGCCATTTTCAGTTCGGTATTTTTTTTGGTCCTGGGTTTTTTTGCCTTGCGTAGCGTGGTCGGGGTTGCCTTGTGGACGGTCGCAGTCTTTCGCGCGCTGGCCGGCCACTTAACGCCGGAGCGCCATTTCGGCCTTACCGCTGCGGCGTGGTATTGGTATTTCGGCGCCGCTCTTTGGCTGTTCCTTTACATTTCGATCTATGTCATGGGATACGCGTTGGCGTTTTCGGGACGATAGCAGCATGTTCTACCTCAGTACGCGCGGGCAGGCCCCGCAGGTCGCATTCGCCGATATGTTGCTGGCCGGGCTGGCGCCCGACGGCGGATTGTACTTGCCCGAAAGCTGGCCGCAGCTTTCGCCAAGCGAGATGCGAAGCTTTAAAAATACTACGTACGGCGAGACGGCGGGTGCGGTGCTGTCGCGCCTGATCGGCGATAGCTTCGCCGCCGACGAACTTGCCGCCGATATCGCATCCGCCTACGCCGGGTTCGAGGACAAGCGTATTGCCCCGTTGGTCGAAATCGGTCCCGCTCTCTATCTGATGGAATTGTTCCACGGTCCCACCTATGCCTTCAAGGACGTGGCGTTGCAGATTCTCGGCCGGTTGTTCGCGCGGGCTTTGAAGAAGCGCGGCGGGCGCGCCACCGTGCTCGCCGCCACGTCGGGCGATACCGGTTCAGCGGCGATTGCCGCGCTCGGCGGTTTGGAGAACATCGAAGTATTCGTGCTGCACCCCAAGGGCAGGGTGAGCGAGGTGCAGCGCCGCCAGATGACCACTACGCCTCATACCAACGTGCATAACATCGCCATCGAAGGCACCTTCGACGACGCCCAAGCCATCGTCAAAGATCTGTTCGCCGCCACCGATTTCGCGCACGCGGTCGATTTGACCGCGGTCAATTCGATCAACTTTGCCCGCATCGCCGCGCAGGCGGTCTATTACTTCACCGCTGCCGCGCAGTTCGATGCGCCGCCGGTGTTCGTGGTGCCGACCGGCAATTTCGGCGACGTGTTCGCTGGCGAGGCGGCGATGCGCATGGGGCTAAAGGCGGAAAAGCTGGTGGTCGCCACCAACGCCAACGCCATCATGGCGACGGCGCTGAACGAGGGTGTCTATGCCGCCGGCGAGGCGCAACCGACGTACAGCCCTTCGATGGACATTCAGGTGGCGAGTAATTTCGAACGGGCGCTGTTCGAAGCGGCAAACCGCGATGCGGCTTATGTGCGCGCGGCCTTTGCCGGCTTTGCCAAGACCAGGCGCATCGATCTGCCGGACGGCATTCGCGCGGCATTGGCGGTGCGCTATGACGCTGGCTCCTTCGACGACGAGAAGACCTTGGCGGCGATCGCCCGCGTCCATGCCGAAACCGGCCGGCTGATCGATCCGCACACGGCGGTCGGCGTTGCCGCCGCCGATAAATTGGATCGGAAAACGGGCGCGCCGATCGTCGTGCTGTCCACCGCCCATCCGGCCAAATTCCCCGATGCGGTGAAGAAGGCGACGGGCGAAATTCCGCCGTTGCCGCCTAGGCTTAAGGCGATGATGGGGGCCGAAGAACGCTATACGGTGATGGCGGCGGACAAAGAGTCGGTTCGCGCCTTCATTGATGCTAAAGTGCGGGCCGCATGAGTGTAGAAATCTTCCGACATTCCAATGGGTTGATTGTAGCAAGCGACCCGATGGCATCTCTTGAAAGCGCCGCCGTGGGCGTATGGGCGAACTGCGGCGGCCGCTGCGAGACGCGGCCGCTGATGGGCATTTCGCATATGCTCGAACACATGGCGTTCAAGGGCACGAGACGGCGCAGCGCTCGCGACATCTCGGTCGAGATCGAAAAAGTGGGTGGCAGCCTCAACGCCTATACCGCGCGCGAACAAACTGCCTTCCACGCGCGGGTGCTGAAGGAAGACATCGCCCTCGCGCTCGATCTGATTGCCGACATTCTCACCGAGCCGACCTTTGCACCGCAGGAACTCGAACGCGAACGTCAGGTGATCTTGCAGGAGATCGGTCAGTCCCGCGATACCCCCGACGACATCGTCTTCGATTATCTGCAGGAAGCGGCGTACCCGGATCAACCGATTGGGTGGCCGATCCTCGGCGACGAGGACAGCGTATCGCATTTGAGCCGCGACGATCTTTTCGCGTACCTGCGCACGCATTATTTCGCCGGCAACCTGATCCTGAGCGCTTCGGGGGCGATCCGCCACGAAGAGGTCGTGGCCCTAGTCGGGGAGAAATTCGCCGCGCTGAAGGGCGGTGCGGCCGAACCGCCGGTTCCGGCGCGCTACCTCGGCGGCGAGAAGCGCGTGGACGAGGATCTCGAACAGGCGCATGTCGCGCTCGGCTTTCCCGGGGTGGCGACGGGCGATCCCGATTATTTCGTCTCGCAGGTTTACGTCACCGCGCTGGGCGGCGGCATGTCTTCGCGGTTGTTTCAGGAAGTGCGGGAGAAGCGCGGGCTGGCTTACGCGGTCTATGCGTTCTCCCAAAGCGTGCGCGATTCCGGCTTGATCGGCGTCTATGCCGGCACCGGCAAAAAGGAAGCCGGCGAAATCTGTGCGGTAATCGCCGGCGAAATGGAGAAGATCGCCACGGATGCCGACGAAGACGAAGTGAAACGCGCCAAGGCGCAGCTCAAAGCCGGTCTGCTGATGGGGCTGGAACGGCCGGGGGCCCGCGCCGAGAGCCTCGCCGTGCATCTGTTTCATTACGGCCGTTCGATCCCGACCGAAGAATTGGTGGCGAAACTGGAGGCGGTATCGGTCGCCGATGTTCGCCGCTTCGCCGCCAACGTTATGGCAACGTCCAGACCGGCGCGGGCCGCCGTCGGGCCGTTGGCCAAACTCGAATCCTATGCGACCTTCGCAAAGAGGTTCGGCGCATGAAAACGAGCGGCAAGACCATCGCTTTCATGCGTGGGCTGACGTTTCCGGGCGGTTTGCAACCGGTCATCCGCGGCGAGGCCGTCTATTTGCGCTATCCGCGCATGCCGGATTTTCCGGCTTGGGTCTCTTTGCGCGGCGAAAGCCGCGACTTTCTCACCCCCTGGGAGCCGACCTGGGCGACCGACGAGTTGACCAAAGGCGCCTTCCGTCGCCGCATTAAGCGCTATCACAAAGAGGCACGGCTGGACACGGCTTACGCATTTTTCATCTTTCGCGCCGTCGACGATGCGCTGATGGGCGGTTGTACCCTGTCCAACGTGCGGCGCGGCGTGGCGCAGGCCTGTTCGCTGGGATATTGGATCGGCGAGCGGTTTTCGCGTCATGGTTTTATGTCTGATGCGATTCAAGCCCTGATACCCTTTGTTTTTTCGACTCTCGGGCTGCATCGGTTGGAAGCCGCTTGTCTTCCCGTCAATGAGGCGTCCAAGAATCTTCTGCTCAAGGTGGGTTTCGACCAGGAAGGGCTGGCGCGGGCCTATTTGCGGATCAACGGGGACTGGCGGGACCATCTTTTATTCGCTTTGCTCGCCGACGGGGCACGGGTAGGTTAGCGCTCTTATGCTTCATCGATGCGCTGTTGCCTGCGGCGCATCATAAGACGGGGATTATCGGCCCGGTGTCGAAACGAACGATATGGATCGCCGTCCTGGCGACGGTGCTGCTTACGGCCGGGGCGGGGCTCGCCGCCGAGCCGTCGTTGCCGGCCGCGGGTGTGGCGTTCGACGGCGAAACCGGCGTCATCGAACTCAAACAGAGTCTCAAGGAATATCGTCCTTCCGGCGCACCGACCGACAACACCGTCAGTTATGTCTTCACCGCGGAGAACAAATCGGATCGTCCGGTGACCCGGGTGCTGATCGCCGGGCAGCCGCCGGGCGTCGGCTTGGCGCTGATGCCGCACCGCTACCGGCCGTCGGTCGAGAAGGTGGAATGCATCGAGCCCGGGGTGACGGTCGAGCGTACCCGCGATTACGGTCGGCGCACCTTCCGCATCAGCCTGCCGCCCAAATCGCAGGCGACGCTGGCGGTGCGGATGGCGGGGGCGGCCGTGACGCCGTCGCTGCTGGCCTGGACCGAGCCGGCGCTGTCGTCGCATAACAAATGGATGGCGATTTTCATCGCTGCGGTGGCGGGGTTGATCGCCGCCGCCGCCGCCATCGCCGGCGGTCTGGCCGTGATGTCGCATCATGTGACGCCGCGCTGGGCGGCGCTGATGCTGCTGGCGATGCTGTTGTCGCGGCTGGCGGGCATCGGTCTGTTCGACGGCAGCCTGGTCACGTCGGTGGGCGGGCCGTTCGGTCTGGTCGCGTTGTTCGACGGGCTGGCGCTGGCGGCGGGGGTGCGTCTGATCAATGCAGCCGTTCCGTTCCAACAGGTTTGGACCACTGCGGCGACCAGATGGAAATGGGGGGAGTTCGGCGTTCTTGCCTTGGCGGCTTCCGCTTATGTCGGCCTGCCGGGGGCGACCGTGCTGGTCGATCTTGTCTGCTTTGCCGCGGCGCCGGCTGCCGCCGTCTATCTGACGTGGCGCGGCCGTCAGGGCGTCGCCGTGGCGCGTACGCTGGTGCCGAGCACCATCGTCTTCGTATTGCAGGTTCTGGCCGCCACGGCGTTTTCGTTCGGCGTCATCGGCGGCAATCCGTTTATGCCTGATGTGGCCGGTTGTTTCGCTGCCGCCGCCGCGGTGCTGTTGACCCTGGCGATGGCGGCTGGCGAGGGCGTCGGCGTTCTGGCGCCGGCGCGCCGGGTGCCGGTGGCGATGCCTGCCGTCGCGCCGCATCCGGCTATCGAGGCAATCGGCGCATCGCTGCAGGGCGTGTTCGAATACGACATGGTCGTCGATACGGTGACGCTGTCGCGCGAGGCCGCCAGGATGATCGGCATCGGCGACCGTTCGCGCGAGATGCGCCACGCGGAATGGACGGCGCGCATCCATTCCGACGATCGGCCGGTTTACGCCCAGGCGCTTCAGGATTTCGGTACGGAGTCCGGTCTGGCCTTTCGCATCGAATTTAGGGTTTGCCGCGAGGACGGGTGTTTCCTGTGGCTGGAACTCAGGGCGACGATGAAGGGGCCGCAAAGGGCCCCGGCGACGCGCTGCGTCGGTCTGATCGCCGACGTCACCGCCCGCAAGGAAAGCGATGCGGCGGCTGTCGATCGCTCTTTACGCGACCCGTTGACCGGGCTGGGCAATCGGGTGGCGCTTATGGAAGCGCTCGAAGGCATGGGCGAGGCTTTGCATTCCGTCGCCTGCGCGCTGATCGACATCGACCGCTTCAAGGCGATACACGCCAGTCTGGGCGACGACGGCGGCGATAGAATTTTGACGTTGACGGCCGAGCGGTTGGATGCCCGCTTCGGCGAGACCGCCGCGTTGTTCCGGGTCGGCGGCGACAGTTTTGCGTTGCTCCTCAAGTCCGTACCCGACGATCCCGGCCGGTTCGGCGACGAGGTGGTGACGGTATGTGCCGAGGCCCATCGGGTCGGCGGGCGCAGCATCTATGCGCCGGCGAGTGCCGGCCTTGCCTTGGGGCGCGATGCGCGCGATCCCTTAAACCTTTTGAGCGACGCCGAGATGGCGCTTCGACAAGCCAAGCGCATGGGCGGCGGCTGTTGCCGGATTTACGCATCCGGTATGGAAGCCCAGGCGCCGATGGATTCGGTGGCTCTGGAGGCCGATCTTAGGCGGGCGCTCGATGCCGGCGAAATCGAGCTGTTCTACCAGCCGATCATGCGGCTGAAAGACCGTGCGGTGGCGGGGTTCGAGGCTTTGATGCGCTGGCGCCATCCGACCAAGGGGCTGATCGGGTCCGATGCGTTCATCAAGCACGCCGAAGAGAGCGGCCTGATTGCCGATCTCGGCCGCTACGCGCTGAGGCGCGCCACCGACGATCTCATCGGCTGGCAGCGGTATTTTCCTCTGGCCGAGCCGTTGTTCGTCAGCGTCAATCTCTCTCGTCGCCAATTGTTCGACGACGGGTTCGAAGCGTTCCTTGCCGAACTGTTGCGCAGTACGAGACTGCTCCCGTCCTCGCTGGTGTTGGAGGTGACCGAAAGCACCGCCGTTTCTCCCGACGGATTGGCCGGGCGGCTCTCCGCCATCCGCGCCCTCGGCGTCGGTCTGGCGATCGACGATTTCGGCGCCGGCATGTCGTCGCTCAGTGCCTTGCGCGATCTGCCGTTCGACATCGTGAAAATCGACAAGAGTTTTCTGTCGCGCCGCGGCGATGGCGCGGCCGAAGCGGACGGCGGCGTGATTCTGTCGTCGATCGTTGCGATGGCGCACGATCTCAAGCGCCGGGTCGTCGTCGAAGGGGTGGAAAGCGAAGAGGACGCCGCGCACTTGGCCGAACTCGGTTGCGAATATGCGCAAGGCTTTCTATTCGCCGAACCGATCTCGCTTCAGGAGACGCTCAAATTCGTCGCCCGCCATTTCCGGGCGCAAAAATAGCCGGCGTTCGGATTATGCCCGACCGGCGCTACCGGTCAGGCCGGAAAGGTCGACCCCCAGCTTGGCGATCGCCTTTTGCCACGTCGCGGCGTAATCGGTGCCGAACACCAAATCGGCGTCGGCGTCGCAGTGGATCCAGCCGTTGGCGCGGATCTCGTCCTCGATCTGGCCTTCGCCCCAGCCGGAATACCCCAGCGCCAGAAGCCGTTCCTTGGGGCCTTGTCCCCGGACGATCGCTTTGAGGATGTCGACGCTGGCGGTAAGCGAAAATTCCGAGGTCACGGCCAGCGTGCCTTCGCCGTTCGAATAATCGGCGCTGTGCAGGATGAAGCCGCGGTCGAGTTCCACCGGTCCGCCGAACAGCACCGGCACGTCGGGCGGTTCGCCGCCGGAAAGCTCGCTGCCGGGCAAAGAATAGCGTTCCAAGAGTTCGGCGAAGCGCACGCCCTCTACCGGTTTGTTGACAATCAGTCCCATTGCGCCGTCGTCGCCGTGCGAACAGACGAAAATCACACTGCGCTCGAAGCGCGGGTCCTCCATGCCCGGCATGGCAATCAAAAGTTTACCGACCAGAAATCCGCCGCCGCCGCGTTCCATGCGAAATCGCAATGAAGGTTACGCAGGCAGTCTAGCATAAACGCTTCCAATGGGTGCGAAAATAGATTAGATTTATTCGAATTTAAAATTAGCGGAGGCTACATGACCATCAAGGTCGGCGACAAACTTCCTGCGGCCATATTAATCCGAATGGATGGAGGCGCTCCCGCCCCCATCGACACCGGCGATCTGTTCGCCGGCAAGACGGTGGCGCTGTTCGCGGTTCCCGGCGCCTTCACCCCTACGTGCTCAACCCGTCACCTTCCGGGGTTTGTCGAACTGGCAGATGCGCTCCGTGTCAAAGGGGTCGACGAAATCGTCTGCCTTTCGGTCAACGACGTGTTCGTGATGAACGCCTGGGGCGAGGCGCAAAGTGTCAAGGGTAAAGTTTCGATGCTGGCCGACGGTAACGGCGACTTTACCAAGGCGCTGGGGTTGGAGATGGACGCCGGCCGCTACGGCATGGGGCTGCGCAGCCGGCGCTATTCGATGCTGGTCGAAAATGGCACGGTCAAGCGGCTCAACGTCGAGGACGACGGTTCGTTCAACGTCTCCAGCGCGGAATACCTGCTGCAGCAGCTATAAAAAAAACGGCAAGGTACAGACCGTTGCGGTAACGGCAAAAAGGATGCGTCATGTACGCATGCGTGTATTTCTGTTGCCGGATATAACCTGAGGTTTCGTTTCGCGCAGATCGTTGTTCTGCTGTTGTGCCGTTCCGGGCCGATTATTTGACAAGTGTGATAAACCCATCCGTTTAAGGCTTTTATCAATTTTGCCGGGATTACAATGCCCTCTTCTGCAGATTGGTATTGGAGAGGCAGATGAAGTTCTCGATGGGGATTCGTACGGTATCGGCCAAGGTTATCGCCTTGATCGTGGTGCTGGTCGTTATCAGCATTTCTTGTTGTGCGGCATTTATTCTCGATCATTTCAGCAATTTGATGGGGCCGGAACGATTGAAGGAAAATCTGGCCGCCGCCGAGCAGATGGTCAATCCCGGTCGGTTGCCTTACGTCGCCGAAAACGGCGTCATCAAAGTCGGCAGTCAGGTGCTCAACAACGACAATGCCCTGATGGACAACGTAGCCGGCGTCTTTCACAGTTCCATGTCGGTGATGGCGGGCGATGTCCGCGTCGCCACGTCCAACAAGAAGGCCGACGGACGGCGTGCCACCGGCACCAAGATGCTGCCGAAGATCGCCGATGTCGTGCTGCGGCGGGGGCAACCTTACATCGGCGAGAACGTCGTCGCCGGTCATGCGCATCTTTCGGCCTTCCTGCCTTTGCGCGATGCGGCCGGAAACGTCGTCGGGGCCATCGGCATCGGCTTCGGCAAGGACAAGTTCAATCAGAATTTCTATAATGCGGTTTGGCTGGCCGCGATCGCCGGGATGGTGCTGATTGCGCTGGCGGTCGGCGTCGGCTTCCTGGTGTTCCGGCGGCTGTTTGCGCCATTCAAGGCGTTAAGCGAACTAATGCAGGACGCGCAGAAAGGCCGCTACACCACCGACGTGCCGTTTACCGAGCGCCAGGACGAGTTCGGTACGTTGGCGCAGGTGATTCTGCATTTCAATCAAACGATGAAGGCGCAGGAAGCCGAGCGTGCCGCCGCCGAGGAAGCCAAGACGCGCGCCGCCGAAGCGCAGAAACGCGCCGAAGCGGAAGCCCAAAGGCGCGGCGAGGAATTGGTCGTCAACACCTTCGGCGAAGGCTTAAAGGCGATGGCCGACGAACGGCTGGAATACCGTCTGACCGCCGAGATGCCGCCCGCCTACAAGGCGCTGAAGGATAATTTCAATCTCGCCATCGAAACCTCCGAACGCAACCGCAGGGAACGCGAAGAAGCCGCCAGACGGAGCGAACGGGATCGACTTAAGGCCGAGGAGGAGCGTCAAGCGGCGGCCGAGGCTGCGCGCAGGGCTTCCGTCGACGTGGTGGTATCCTCGTTCGGCGAAGGCTTGAAAGCGATGGCCCATCGCGACTTGAGCTATCGGTTGAACCGGCATTTGCCGGAGGAATATGTGTCCCTGCAGCAGGACTTCAACGAAGCCATCGAGCAGTTGGAAACGGCGATGCGGGATATCAACTCCGGCGCCGGAGAGATTTCGCGCAATTGCAGCGAGATCAGCCAAGGGGCGCGAGAAATGGCGCAGCGCACCGAAAAGCAGGCCTCGGCGCTGGAAGAGACCGCGGCGGCGGTGAACGAGATTACCGCGACGGTGAACAAGTCGGCGGAAAACGCGGCCAAAGCGAGCACGCAGGCGGCAGGTGCGAAATCCAGTGCCGAGCGCGGCAACGAAATCGTCGACAAGACGGTGGCTGCCATGCGCGAGATCGCCCAATCGTCGAATGAAATCACCCGCATCACCGCGGTGATCGACGAGATCGCCTTTCAGACCAATCTGCTCGCTCTCAACGCCGGCGTCGAGGCGGCGCGGGCGGGCGAGGCCGGCAAGGGGTTCGCCGTGGTGGCTTCGGAAGTGCGCTCGTTGGCTCAGCGTTCGGCCGATGCGGCGAAGGAAATCAAGTCAGTGATCAAGACGTCCGAAACCCAGGTCGATGCCGGAGTGAAGCTGGTGGAGGAGAGCGGCACCGCTCTGCAGCAGATCGTCGCCGACATCGGCACGATCACCGATTTGGTCGGAGAAATCGCCCATTCGCAGCGCGAACAGGCGACAACCTTGGGCGAAATCGATGCATCGGTCGGCGACATGGACAAGTCGACCCAGCAAAACGCCGCGATGGCCGAACAGAGCAACGCCGCCTCCGAAGCCTTGGCCAACTACGCCAGGGAACTGGAAGCTATGGTGGCGCGGTTCGATCTCTCCGGCGCGGCGCACTCGGCCTATCAGACCGCCGCGTGACGGCGCGGCCGGGAAGGATCAATAATCTCTTCCCGGCATGGCCTCTCGGGCCAGCCTGTCGCAGCGTTCGTTTTCGGGGTGGCCGGAATGGCCTTCGACCCAACGCCATTTAATCTGATGGCGCGATGCGGCTTCGTCCAAGGACTGCCACAACTCGACGTTCTTGACCGGTTTTTTGTCGGCGGTCTTCCAGCCGTTCTTCTTCCAGTTCCTCATCCACTTGGTGATGCCGTCCATCACGTAGCGGGAGTCGGTGCAAAGGACGACGGCGGAAGGCTGCTTGAGGGCTTGCAGCGCGCTGATCGCCGCCATCAGTTCCATGCGGTTGTTGGTGGTGGCCGTTTCGCCGCCCGAAATTTCTCGTTCGTGTTTGCCCGATCGTAAAATGGCCGCCCAGCCGCCCGGTCCCGGGTTGCCCGAGCAGGCGCCGTCGGTGAAGATTTCGACGATGGGGCCGGATTCGCTCACCAGCCGTACTCCGCAGCGGTGCTGACCTTGGTATGGAAACGCAGCTTGCGGGCGTATTCGCGGGGGTCTTTCGGCCGCACCAGCGCATTGGGATCGCGGTTCAGCCAATCGTAGAGCCGGGTGAGCAGAAAGCGCAGCGCCGCCCCGCGCGCCAGCATCGGCAGTGCCGCGACCTCGGCTTCGCTCATCGGCCGCCGTTTGCGGTAGGCGGAGATCATCGCCTGACCTTTGGTGAGGTTGTAGGAGCCGTCGGCTTCGAAGCACCAAGCGTTCAGCATGATCGCCAGATCGTAGGCGAGAGCGTCGTTGCAGGCGAAATAGAAGTCGATCAGTCCCGAAACTTCGCCGTCCATGAACAGCACATTGTCGGGGAACAGGTCGGCGTGGATCACCCCTTCGGGCAAGCCCGTGGGCCAGGCGGGTATGATTTCGTCGAGCGCCCGTTTGATCTGCGCTGCCAAGCCGTCCTGCACCTCGTCGGCCCGGGCGAGCGAGGGGGCGGCGAGCGCCGTCCAGCCCGAGGGGCCGAGGGCGTTCGGCCGACGGAGGGCAAATCCTTCGCCGGCAGCGTGAAAGGTAGCCAGAGCCGCCCCGGCGGAAGCACAATGGACGACTTCGGGGCGGTGCAGAGACAGCCCGTCGAGAAAGGTGAACAGGGCGGCCGGACGGCCGTTTACCACAGTCAGTACGTTACCGCCGCGGTCGCTCACCGGGGTAGGGCAGGCGATGCCGCGCCGGGCCAAGTGCCCGAGAAGGCCGAGAAAGAACGGCAAATCGGACTCGCGCACCCGCTTCTCGTAGAGGGTCAGGATAAAGGCGGCCCGCTCGGTTTTCAGGTAATAGTTGGAGTTTTCCACGCCCTCGGCGATGCCCTTGAAACTTTGAGGGGCGCCGATGTCGTAGCGGGCAAGCAACGCATCCAGAACTTCGAACGAAACCTCGGTGTAGACGGCCATAGTGTGGTCTTTCGGCACTCTTTTCCTGTCTTGGCCGGTTCTCGCCGTCGCCGCAAGAGGACAATTTTGTAATTATGTTTCGTTAACTCCGCCGTCCGGCTTTCCTTCTCCCGCCCGGACGGCTAATTTCAGATTAGAGCATTGAAACGGTCGCATTTTTCGCCGCGACTTGCTACATCGGCATTCATCCTCTGCGCCGGCGGCCGGCGTAGTCATCAGGTATTCGGATTGACCATGAAATACCAGTCTTTCGGTTCTCTTGCTGTCGGCATGTTGGCGTTTGGACTTTTGTCCGGTTGCGAAACGTTTGATTCGATTCTCAATTATCTCGATTCCGATCATGACACCCGATGTCCGAATGTGGAGGTGTTGGCCAGCGCCTCGGTGTTACCCGCCTTCGATCCCAAAGAGGGTGCCGAGGTAGCCGGTGTCGTTTATCAGGTCGCGATGACGGGCGTGGATCTGGATTGCAGCGCGGAAAAAAAGATGAACGCGGCAAGGTCTTACATAAAAATAAGATTCCGCGCTACCCGCTCGACCGGTGGCCCCAAGGCCATTTATCGCGTTCCCTATTTCATCGCCGATACTATCAATGGCCGTATCCTCGACAAGAAGCTCTACTGGCAGGAGTTTCAATTCGATGCCGGGCAAGCCATTGCCGATTCCGACGTCAAAGTCGAAGATCTGTCCACGGTTGCGGCGCGCCGCCGCCGTCCGTCGGATTACCATTTTATCGTCGGTTTTCAGTTGACCAAGGCGCAGCTCGAGTACAACAAGCGCACGGAGCAATACGGTCCATGAACGGACTGAGCGCCGATTTATGCGCGATCGTCGGCGAGGCGTTCGCGGCTGAGGGTCTGTCGGCCGGCTTGGGCAAGGCTCTTCCCTCGGATCGGCCCGATCTGGCCCAGTTCCAATGCAACGGCGCGCTGGCGGCGGCGAAGCTCGCCAAAACCAACCCGCGCGCGCTGGCGGGGAAAATCGCCGAGCGGCTGAAGGCGAATCCGCTGTTCGCCAAGGTCGATATCGCCGGTCCGGGCTTTCTCAATCTCGATGTCGCCGACGCTATTTTGAGCGAGCGTGCCGGTGCGATGGCGGCGGACGAAGAACTGGGTGCGCCGCAGACCGGTGGCGGGCGCACCGTTATCGTCGATTACGGCGGCGCCAATGTCGCCAAGCCGATGCATGTCGGCCATTTGCGTACGGCGATCATCGGCGACTCCCTAAAACGGCTTTTTCGCGCCAACGGTTGGAATGTGGTCGGCGACGTACACCTGGGCGACTGGGGCTTGCAGATGGGGCAGTTGATCAGCGAGATCGAACTCGGCCGTCCCGATCTGCCCTATTTCGACGCCGGGTTTTGCGGCCCGTACCCGGACGAGCCGCCGGTGACGATGGACGATCTTTCGTTGCTGTATCCCAAAGCCTCGGCCGCCTGTAAGGAAAGCCCCGAGCGGCTGGAGGCGGCACGGCGCGCCACCCACGATTTGCAATCCGGTCGTCCGGGTTACCTCGCGCTATGGCGGCATTTCGTGAACGTGTCGATGGTTGGGTTGAAGCGCGAATACGGCAGCCTGGGCGTCGAATTCGAATTGTGGAAGGGCGAATCCGACGCGGAGCCTCTGATCGGACCGATGGTCGAGGATCTGAAAGCCCGCGGGTTTGCGGTGCCGAGCGAGGGCGCTCTTGTCGTTCCTGTCGCTCGCGAAGACGACAAGAAGGAAATTCCCCCGCTGCTTTTGGTCAAGTCGGACGGTGCGGCGCTCTACGGCACGACCGATCTGGCCACCATCGTCGATCGGGTAAAGGCGTACGATCCCGAACTGGTGCTTTACGTCGTCGATCAGCGCCAGCACGGTCATTTCGAACAGGTCTTCCGCGCTGCGGAAAAATGCGGCCTCAAGGGCAACGCGGCACTCGAACATATCGGCTTCGGCACCATGAATGGCGCCGACGGCAAACCGTTCAAGACCCGCGCCGGCGGCGTTTTGAAGCTTTTCGATCTGATCGCCATGGCGACCGCGGAAGCCGAAAAACGCATCGCCGAGGCCGGGTTGGGCGCCGATTATTCGCCGGAGGAGCGCACCGAAATCGCCAAAACGGTCGGTATTGCAGCGCTGAAGTTCGCCGATCTCTCGAATTACCGGCTGACCGATTACGTCTTCGATCTCGAACGTTTCACCCGCTTCGAAGGCAAGACCGGCCCGTACCTGCAATACGCCGCGGTACGCACCAACTCGATCCTGCGCAAGGCCGAGGGAGAAGGATTTGCCGTCGCCGCGCCCGAGGTCAACTCGGCCGAGGAACGCGCGCTGGTGCTGAAACTTCTGGCGCTGCCCGATGCGATGATTGCCGCCGAGGAAATGCGCGCACCCAATCTGTTGTGCGACTACGCCTTCACCTTGGCCCAGGAATACAGCCGTTTCTATGCCGCCCATCACATCCTGTCGGAGCAGGACGAGCATCTGCGTGCCTCGCGACTCGGCTTGTGCAAGTTGACGGTAGCGTCACTTATCAAGGTGCTGTCGCTCCTCGGCATCGATGTGCCGCCGAAAATGTAGCGGACGCGCTTTCCGAAAATCGGCGACATCGTTTCCCATCCGTTAACATGTTCGTGCCTAAATTGCGCTGTTCGTGTCGGCGCAACGAAGGCGTGCCATGAAAGCCAGAGAACTCGACGATACCATGATGTCCCCGGAATTGATGCGCTTCCTGCGTCACTGCGAAGGGGTGTCCGGCCAGCGTTTGATGCCGTTCTACCGCGATTTTCGTCTTGCCGACGTGCCGTGGATGGTCGGTAAGCTCTACATGGTGGACGTCATTGACGGCGGTGCCGATTATCGCTTCCGGTTGCTCGGCGAATTGATTGCCAGGCTACAATGCGGCGATTGCACCGGCAAACGTCTGGACGAGATTCCCGAACTGGCCGAAGCCCTACGCGGCGAGTTCGACCGTATGCTGATGATGCGCGAACCGTTGTATCGCCGCGGCCTGTTGATTTGGCCCGGTCGCGAGAACATCGGCGTCGAACGGCTGATGATTCCACTGGCCGACGATGCCGGCGAGCTTGCCGTTATCCTCGGTGCGCTTCATTTCGCCCATCCGATCGAGGACTTGGTTCTGTTCATGGGGGCCGGCAAACCGCGTCTCGAATTCGAGCCTTATACCGATCCGGTCGCTGCCTGATCGCTGGCGTCGGCTGCTATGTCGGAAATGGTACACCAGTAGCTTAAGCGCGCTTCACCGAAAAGTGGAATCCGGTTTTCGGGTATGAAGCGCGACAAAACAGAGAGATAGAGCATTTCAGTGTTTCCGTGAAGCAACGAAATGCTCTAGGGCGGAGGAAAAGGCGCCGTCGCGAAAAGGTATGAGTATCAGCAGCCTCGATCAATATTCGGTTTCGTCCGATTTGCTTCGCTTTGTGCGCTATTGCGATAGCCTGAGGCGCGGGAAGGCGATGGCGAATTATTGCGATTTCCGGCCTGCGGACGTTTCCTGGATGCTGGGAAAGATCTACATGATGGATGTGATCGACGGCGGCGCCGATTATCGCTTTCGTCTGCTCGGCGCGGCGCTGACCGGCCTGCACGGCTGCGATCATACCGGAAAACGTCTGAGCGAGGTCGAGTATCCCGGCTTGAAAGATGCCTTGATTGCGGAGCTTGGCGTGGTGCTGAAACGCCGAGAAATGCTGTACTTTCGCGGTAAGGTGATTTGGCCGGGACGCGAGAGTATCGGTGCGGAGAAACTGCTGGTTCCCATGTCGGGCGAGAACGGCGATACGGCTGTCATCCTCGGGGCATTGCATTACGAATATCCGACCTAGGATTGGGTCTTGTTCAAGGGGTGCGGCGTGCCGAGGCTGGAATTCGATCTGCAGAGCGTTTTGCCCGTCGACTGACCTACCGAAAAAAAATTCTCAAATGCCCCCGATGGGGGAAAGTAAACCGTAACCTAAAATTGCATTTGGCGTATCGCCCGGTTCGGCGGCAATGCGATAATGATCCGAGTTATGTCCACCGACTGCGCCGTGCGCCCCTTGCCGGCGCAAATCAAATGGAGAGGCCGATGGACTTTGCACTGTTGTATCGGTACTCGGCCAATGCCGGTTTGATACGGCTGGCGAAGCACTGCGAGAAGCTGGCGGACGGGCGCGAGATGCCGTCGTGGCGAGATTTTAGGCCAACCGATGTGCCGTGGTTGCTCGGACGCATCTATTTGATCGAAGTGATCGACGGCGGTGCGGACTATTTTTTCAAGCTCTGCGGCTCGCTGATGAACGAGATCTACGGCACCGAACCCGAAGGGCGGCTATTGAGCCAAATGCCCGATTGCAGTTTGAAGCGCACCTTGCGCGCAAATTACGATACCGTCTTTGCCGCCCGCAAACCGCTTTATCAACGCGGCGAACTCCATTGGTCCGAGGGGCAGCGGATTTGCGTCGAACGCTTGTTGATTCCCTTCTGCGACGGCACTGAAGTGCCGACCATGATTCTCGGCGCCGTGGCCTGCGATGCGCCGCTTGAAATGATCGCACTGTACCGTGGCAGCGGGGCGGCCGAGTTCGTGCCGATACCGATCGGCGAACCGACGTCGACCGAAACCATTTGACGATAATCGAAATTCGAAACGGCACCGCTTGCTGACACCGGCGTCACGGTTTTTGCCGCTGCCGTTTGGATCGGCGGTAATGCCTTTTTTATGAATAGTCATACATGCTGCCGTTGTATCGTGTAGTGACAACATCCGTCTGGTTGTCCAATTCGTGCCGGCGGACGTTATCGTCAGGGAGCAGCCTATGGATTTCTCAACGCTTTTCGCAAGACCGGTCCATCCGGATATTATTCGGTTCGCGCAGCACTGTATGAAGGTGGCGGGTGAACGGGCTATCCCGCGGCGGCGCGATTTCGATCCGCATGACGGGGTGTCGTATTTCGGCAACCTTTATGTCATCGAGGTTTTCCCGGATAAGGAATATCGCCCCAGTCTGTTCGGTGCATACCTCGCCGTGCTCTACGACCGCGACATGACGGAAGTCCCCTTGAGCAAGTTCAACCACGAAGACCTGCGCAAAGGCTTGCGCGCCACCTATGATGCCGTCGTGACGTCGGGCAAGCCCTTGTATCAACGCGGCAGCTATATTTGGCCGGACAAAACCGTGCAGTTCGAACGGTTGATCGTCCCGGTGGCGGACGGCGAAGACAATATCAATGCCCTTTTTTGCATGACGGTATTGAACCTTTCCAGCGAGGAACTGGAAAACTTCAAAGGCTCGATGCCGGATCGGATCGTGAGCCAGGAAACCATGCACTGCTGCGCGGATGCGGAAGGGGTGCGTTGACACCGGATCGTCCGCCTCTATGATGAGACCGTCGTCGGTGGTTTGCGTGAAGGCGTGCCGCCGCGACGAGCAAGATCCCTCTCGCGGGAGAGAGCTGTTCGATCGGCCGCCGAAGGAGCAACCGCCCC
>DBTZ01000049.1:0-9127 GCA_002307315.1 Alphaproteobacteria bacterium UBA1303 | reverse complement strand
GCCCCGGAAACTCTCAGGCAAAAGGACCGCGAGGGCACTACAGTCTGGAAAGCAGGATCGCGATGCGGTTCTCACCGAAGGGGTAATCCCGCCAAGCACGCGGGGTAATTCTCTCAGGTCCGATGACAGAGGGGCGCATCTGCCGGGCAACCGGCGGATGGCGCAACGTCGAACTCTGGGCTGGCCATGACTGAAACATCGGACATCAGGCACACCGCGCTTTACGGTCTGCACGTCGGTTTGGGCGCCCGAATGGTGCCGTTCGCAGGATATGCGATGCCGGTGCAATATTTCTCCGGCATCATCAAAGAGCATTTGCATGTCCGCGAGGCGGCCGGTTTGTTCGACACCTCGCATATGGGGCAAGCTTTTCTCGACGGCGGCGATCCGGCGCGGGCGCTGGAAACACTGACGCCGTCCGATCTCGTCGGGCTCGAAGAGGGCGCTCAGCGCTATTGCCTGTTGCTCGACGATTACGGCGGCATCAAAGACGATTTCATGACCGTTCGTCTTGCCGGCGAGAGGGCGCTTTATCTGGTGGTCAACGCCGCCACCAAGGAAACCGACTTTGCCTATATCGCCGAACGGCTCGCAGGCGTCGCCACTTTGGTCCCGCAATCCGATCGGGCGCTGCTGGCGCTGCAGGGACCGGCCGCCGCCGCGGTGATCGAACGCCATGCGCCGGAAGCCTCGGCGTTGCGGTTCATGCGGGCCGCACGGATGAGTCTCGATGGCGTACCCTGCATCGTCAGCCGCAGCGGTTATACCGGCGAGGACGGGTTCGAAATCTCGTTTGCCGCCGAAGATGCCGAAACGGTCGCCAAGGCGCTGCTGGCCGAGCCGGAGGTGCTGCCGATCGGCCTGGGCGCGCGCGATTCTTTAAGACTCGAAGCCGGATTGTGCCTCTATGGCCACGACATCGACGAAACCATCGGTCCTGCCGAGGCCGGCCTGATGTGGTCGGTCGGCAAGCGCCGGCGCGAGGCCGCCGATTTTCCCGGTGCCGACCGGATTTTGCCGGCCTCGCCGTTGCCGCGTCGCGTCGGCCTTATACTCGAAGGCCGCCTGCCGGCACGCGAAGGGGCCGAGATCGCCGCCTTTGACGGACGCATCGTCGGCCGCGTCACCAGCGGCGGTTTCGCCCCCAGCCTTGGGCGCGCCATCGCCATGGGCTACGTCGAGGCGAATTCGGCGGCAGTCGGCACCCAACTTCATCTCATCGTCCGCGGCAATCGGTTGCCTGCGACAGTGACGGCGATGCCCTTCGTCCCCCATCGTTACCTGCGAAGCTAAAGGAGACAGCCATGAGCGAGACCCGCTACACCGATCAGCACGAATGGATCCGCCTCGAAGACGGCGCCGTTGGCGTCACAAAATACGCCGTCGAACAGCTCGGCGACGTGGTATTCGTCGAATTGCCGGAAATCGGCAAAACCTTCAAGAAGGGCGAGCAGGCGGCGGTAGTGGAAAGCGTCAAGGCCGCCAGCGAAATTTACGCGCCGGTCGGCGGCGAAGTGACCGAACGCAACCAGGAACTGGCCGACGAACCGGCGATCCTCAATCAGGATGCCGAAGACAAGGGCTGGTTCTTCAAAATCAAACCGGCCGATTCCGGCGAACTTTCCGGTCTGATGACCGCCGAGGATTACGCGGCCTTCGTGAAGGGGCGATAGATGCGCTATCTGCCGCTGAATCGCGAAGATCGCGTTTCGATGCTCAAGACCATCGGTGTCTCCGACATCGATGCGCTTTACGCCGATGTGCCGGCCGCGGCGCGCGATTACGTCATCGATCTGCCTTCTCATGCCGGCGAAATCGAGGTCGAGCGCACGTTGAAGGCGCTGGCGGGAAGGTCGCATCCGGCGGGGGCGGGGCCGTTTTTCTGCGGCGCCGGGGCCTATCGCCATCATGTGCCGGCGAGCGTCGATCATTTGATCCAGCGTTCGGAGTTTCTGACCTCCTATACGCCCTATCAGCCCGAAATTTCGCAAGGCACGCTGCACGCATTGTTCGAGTTCCAGACCCAGGTCGCGCTCATCACCGGCATGGAGGTCGCCAACGCCTCGATGTACGACGGCTCGACCGGGTGCGCCGAGGCGGTGCTGATGGCGATGCGCGTGACCAAGCGCACCAAGGCGGTGCTGTCGGGCGCGCTGCATCCGCATTACGCGGCGACGGTGAAAACCCTTTGCGGCCTGCACGGCGAAATCGTCGAGACGATGCCGGAACCGGGGCGGGCCGAAGACGTTGCCGCATCGATCGACGACGACACCGCCTGCGTGGTGGTGCAGTCGCCCGATGCGTTCGGCCTGATCCGCGATCTATCCCCCATCGCCGAGGCGGCCCACGCCCGCGGCGCGTTGCTGATTGCGGTGGCGACCGAGGCGGTGTCCTATGGCTTGCTCGAACCGCCGGGGGGGCAAGGCGCCGACATTGCGGTGGCGGAAGGCCAGTCGCTGGGAAACGGGTTGAACTTCGGCGGGCCATATGTCGGGCTGTTCGCCACCCGCGAAAAATTCGTCCGCCAGATGCCCGGCCGCCTGTGCGGCCAAACGAAAGATGCCGACGGCCGGCGCGGTTTCGTGCTGACGCTGTCCACCCGCGAACAGCACATCCGCCGCGAAAAAGCGACCAGCAACATTTGCACCAATTCCGGTTTGTGCGCGTTGGCGTTTTCGATTCATCTGACGCTGCTGGGCGAGGAAGGCTTGACACGACTTGCCGCGCTCAATCACGCCAAAGCCTGCGCGGTTGCCGATATGCTGACGCAGGTGAAGGGCGTGGAATGGATCACGCCGTCCTTCTTTAACGAATTCACGGTCAAGCTCTCGAAGCCAGCCGCCGCGGTGGTCGATGCTCTGGCGGAAAAAGGCATTCAGGCCGGCGTACCCGCTTCGCGGCTCTATCCGGGCCGATTTGAAGATTTGCTGATTCTTGCGGTCACCGAAACGGCGGGCGAGGAAGACGGCGCAGCTTTGGCGCGCGCTCTTGCGGAGGAATTGAAATGACCGTGTCCGGCAACAAGGGCCTCGATCTGGAAGAGGGGCTGATCTTCGAAATCGGCCGCGGGGATATATCCGGCGTCGATTTGCCGGAAGCCGCCATCGACGCTGCACGCCTCGGCGGTATGCGGCGCCAGGGCAGGATCGGTCTGCCGGGGCTGACCGAGCCGGAGGCGGTGCGCCATTACGTGCGGCTGTCGCGGATGAACTATGCCATCGACGCCAACCTGTATCCGCTCGGCTCGTGTACCATGAAGCACAATCCGCGCCTCAACGAAAAAATGGCGCGGCTCGACGGTTTTGCGGACGTGCATCCCTTGGCGCCGCGCCGCGCCGCCCAAGGCGCGCTCGGCGCGATTGCCGAATTTACGAAATGGCTGACCGCACTGACGAATATGCCGGCGGTGGCGTTTTCGCCCAAGGCCGGCGCACACGGCGAATTGTGCGGCATGCTGACGATCCGCGCCGCGCTGAAAGCCCGCGGCGAAAACCGCACCCGCGTGCTGGTGCCGGAATCCGCCCACGGCACCAATCCAGCAACGGCGGCGTTTGCCGGCTTCACCGTCGACCAAGTCAAGGCCACGGCGGAAGGACGGGTCGATCTTGAATCCCTCAAGGCCAAGCTGGGACCGGATATAGCGGCGTTGATGCTGACCAATCCCAACACCTGCGGACTGTTCGAACGCGATATTCTGACGATCGCCGAGATGGTGCATGCGGCGGGCGCTTACTTCTATTGCGACGGCGCCAACTTCAACGCCATCGCGGGAAAGGTGCGCCCCGGCGATCTCGGCATCGATGCCATGCACATCAACCTGCATAAAACCTTCTCGACTCCGCACGGCGGCGGCGGTCCCGGCGCGGGGCCGGTGGTGCTGTCGGCCCGTTTGGCGCCGTTTGCACCGCTGCCGCTGCTCGTGCATGACGAGAACGGGTTTCGCTTGATCGAAGACGAAACCGGTTTGCCTGCAGGCGCCCATCCCTTCGGCCGGATGTGCGCCTTCCACGGCCAGATGGGCATGTTCGTGCGCGCGCTCGCCTATATGCTCAGCATGGGCGTCGACGGCATCCGTCAGGCCAGCGAGGATGCGGTATTGTCGGCGAACTACGTGCTGGCGTCGCTGAAGGACGCGATGAGCGCGTCCTATCCGGGAACGTGCATGCACGAGGCGCTGTTCGACGAGCGCTTCCTGCACGGCAGCGGCTTATCGACGCTCGATTTCGCCAAGGCGATGATCGACGAAGGCTATCATCCGATGACGGTCTATTTCCCGCTCGTCGTGCATGGGGCGATGCTGATCGAGCCGACCGAATCGGAATCGAAGGATAGTCTCGACCGCTTTATCGCCGTGCTGCGTTCCTTGGCCGAAGATGCCAAGGCGGGCCGCAAGGAACGCTTCGAAGGCGCGCCCATGTTTTCTCCGCGCCGCCGGCTCGACGAAACGCTGGCCTCGCGCAAGCCGATCTTGCGCTGGAAAAAAGAAACCCCGGCATGATGCATGCCGGGGCGGAGGACGGTGTCAAGCGTGGGAACAAACTGTCAGCAGCGGTGGGCGCTGAGGCCGGAAGGAAGCTTGGTGGCGTCGTCGCTGCAGGCGGCGCCGATTTGATCCTGCGTCAGCCCTTTGACGTTCCGAAGGTCGGTGCCCTTGAGCAAGGTTGCCGTCATCTGTGCATCGGTGAAGTCGGCGCCATCGAGCTTGGCAAAGGACAGGTTGGCGCCGGAAAGATCGGTGCCGCCGAAATTGACGCCCCGAAGGTCGGCGTAGCTCATGCACATCAAAGATGCCTGCGCGCCCGAGAAATCGGCCCAGGCGAAATTGCCGTGCTTGGCGCAAGTGTTAGTCAGTTCGGCGTGCTGCAATTGGCAGTGCGGACAATCGACGTTGCCGGCTTGAATTTTGGCGGCGTCGTCGGCCAACGCGCCGCTAATCGGTGCGGCAACCGCAAGGGCGGCCAAGGAAGCGGTAAAGGTGGCGGCTAGGGCAAGGCGGTTCATGTGTTTCATTCCGAGACTATTCGCTTTGTCAGCCGCAAGGATCGTACCGAGGCAAGCCGGGAAAGGAACGATAAGGCGAAATTCTAGAGCATTTCACTGTTTAGCGAAAAACGCGGAAATGCTCTAACTCCTTGCTTTGTCGCGCTTCATACCAGAAAACCGGATTCCACTTTTCTGTGAAGCGCTCTATTAAAACCCGTTTTGGCAGTAATTCAGAAGGACACTAAGAACCGTTTGCGAATTATTCAGGGGTCGCGCGTAGAGTAGTCTCAATGTCGGCAGGTAGCCTTGAGCGATTGGCGGACATTGCATTCCGATCGAGGCGGTTGCGCAATCCCCCCGCGTTTCGGCATCGAAAGGATTTCTCGGGCCGGCGTAAGACCGCCGGCCTTTTTTTGATTATTTCGTCAGCGCTTCAAGCTGCTTTTCGGTGGCGGCTCCATCGTAAACCTTGCCGTTAACGATGAAGGCGGGTGTGCCGCTGATCTTAATTCCTTCGGCCAGCTTGTGCGCCGCCAGAATGGCTTTTTCGACCTCGGGGCCGACGACATCGGTGGCGTTTTTCTTTTCATCGATCCCGACCTTCGCCATATCTTCGGCCAGCAGGTTTGCGTCGATCGCGTCGCTTTCGCCCATCAGCATAAAATGCAGTGCGAGATATTTGTCGCCTTGGCGGCGGGCGGCGATGGCATGTGCGGCCGCCATCGTCGACGCCTCGCCGTTGATCGGCAGTTCGATGAACGCGAAGCGGGTGTCTGCCTTATGCTTTGCGTAGAAGGCCTTCACCGCCGGCATCGAGCGGCGGCAGTAGCCGCAATTATAGTCGAAAAACTCGACGAAGGTGTTCTTGGCGTTCGCCGGGCCGGTGACGTAGGCGAGGGCGGGATTTAAAAAGGCCGCGGCACCCAGCTTGTCGACTCGCTTCTGGCGTTCGATCGTCTCCTTTCGAGCGTCGTCGTCCTGGGCCTTGGCCACCATGTCGTAGACCAGTCGGGGATGGTCCATCAGATAGGTCTGCAGCCGCGCGTCGTTGGCCAGCGGCAGGAAGCCCAACGCCCCGGCAAATGCGAAGGCGACCAGGACGGCGGAGGCGCCGACCGCGCCGGCAAGCACGGCGGTCTTGAGATTATCGTCGAATTTCATGGTCTATCTGCGTTGTTTGAGTTGCGCGCCGGCCAGCGCGAGGATGTCGTTGGCGCGCTGCCAATCGCCGGACCCTTCGTCGAGGGCTTGGCGGGCGCGGCCGGCGAATTGTACGGCCTGCGCGGCGTCGCCGCTCATGAGTTTCAACTCGGCGGTAGCAAGATCGGCCAGCGCGCCGTTGCCGGTGTCGCTGTAAGCCTGGGCGAGTTGATACCAGGCGAAAGGCTGGTCGGTATCCTGCTGCAACGCGATCCGAAGATGCTTGATCGCATCTGTTTCGTTGGCTTTGTTCTCGGTGGCGATCTGAGCGGCGGCCAGCGCGATGCGCAGCTCGGGCGCATCGGGCATCAGCATGACGGATTTGCGGTAGGGTTCGACGCCATTCAGCGGCTGGCCCATCGAAACGTAGATCTGACCGAGCACTTCGTGGAAATAGGGGTTGTTCGGTTCGTCCTTGATCAGACTTTGGATTTCCGACAGAGCGCCGGAAAGATTGGGTTGACGCAAATAAACCATCGCGCGGGCATAACGGGCGTAGGCGCTTTTGTCCGACGGCGGATATTTGGCGAGTACTTCTTTTACCGGCATCAAAAAGCCGTAGACCTTGGCCTTGACCATCATGAAGGCATGGATCGATGCCGGGCTATCGGGCACGTCGCGATAGGGCGAGGCATCGGCCACTTTCTGCATCAACGACACGCGATCGCGGCTGGCCGGATGCGAGGTGGCGAAACGTTCGGGATCCTTGACCATTCTCGCTTCGTCGTTGGCCATACGGTTGAACACGTTGACCATGCCCATGCCCGATTGATGAGTCAGCCTAAGATATTTCTGCCCCATCTGGTCGGCGGTGGCTTCCTGGGCCCGGCTGAAGCTGAAGAACTGAGCTTCGGCGATTCCTTGCCCCATCCCCATCAGCACCATGCCGACATCGCCGGCGCCGGCCATCATGGCGCCCACCCCGACAATCATCGAGATCAGTATCGGAATGCTGGCCTTTTCCATCGCTTGGGAGCCGCGGCTCAAATGGCCGCCTGCCATGTGGCCGGTTTCGTGGGCAAGAACGCCGATCAGCTCGTTGGGGGTTCTCAGTTGGATGAACAACCCAGCATTGCAGAATATATTTTGCCCTTCCGCAACGAAGGCGTTCAGTTCCGTGTCGTTAACGATGTACATGCTGACGGCGGCCGGATCGATGCCCGCGGCTTTAAGGACCGGCACCTCGTAGGCTCGCAAGAGCCGTTCGGTTTCGGTATCCTGAAGCAGAGAGATGCCTTGTGCTGCGGCAGGGGATGCGAAAGCCAGCAGCGGTCCGAAAAAACCAATCAGGAAGGCGAGAACGCGGCCGGTCAAACAGTGCGCGACGCATCGCCTCAAGGACGATATATATGGGATGCGAATCGACAAGGCTTGAAAACTCCTCTAACCCTGTGCCCATTATTGCCCGCTTGGGGAACGGTAGGTACGGCGTGCCACGAAAGTCAACCAAAGCTTTCGCAATGGATGGTCGTTAACCAGCAAAGGATTACGCGCGGTTCATGATTCTCTCACGGTTACTCGCCGGCGTGGCCGGCATGGTTCTTCTGGCCGGCTGTTCGCTTGATCTCGGCGACACGCTGGGCGGTGGCGGATCGTCGATTAAGGGCGGTGCACAGGTCGTGGGCGACGAGCCCAATGCGGTGAAGGCCGGTGCGTCGGTGCTGGCGCAGAGCGGCAGCGCCGTCGATGCGGTGACGGCGATGTATTTCACCCTGGCCTCGACCTACCCTCAGGCGGCGGGCTTGGGCGGCGGCGGCGTTTGCATCGTGCGTGACGTCAAGAAAGGGATCGCCGAGGAATTTTCCTTCCTGCCGAAAAAAGCTTCCGGCGGCGGAGAGTACGCGGTGCCCGGCAATGTGCGCGGTTTCGCGGCGATGCAAAGCGCTTATGGCAGCTTGCCGTGGCGCAAGGTGGTGGCAATCGGCGAAAGCCATGCCCGCGCCGGGTTTGCGTTGACCCGCGCGTTGCGTTCACGGCTCGGCGATGCCGAGGGGACGGTGCGCCTCGACGCCGATCTGGCCAGAGAATTCATGGACGAAAGCGGTAAACTCAAAGAGGCGGGCAAGACGGTTGCTGCGCCCGATTTGGCCGCCACGTTGGCCGCCATTCGCACCGAGGGGGCGAACGCTTTCTACACCGGACGCATCGCGGCGGCGATTGCCGCTTACACGTCCGCTCAGGGCGGCGCGATCACCGTTGCCGATTTGGGCGACTACAAGGTCGGACGCGCCACGCCGCGTGTCATGCAGGTTGGCGGCAACTACGTCTATCTGCCGGTTGCGGGCAAGGGCGTCGGCGTCTTCGCCGCGGCTCTGATCGATGCCGTTGCCCGTGGCGGCGACGGTCAGGCGCTTTCCGACGTGGCGCAGAAGACGCTCACCGGTCTCGGCCTGCAAAATCAAGGCGGCGATCGCGGTGCCACCGGCTTCGCTGCTACGGATACCAACGATCAGACGGTCGCCTGCGCGGTGACGATGAACGGCAGCTTCGGTTCCGGCCGTAGCGTGCCCGGGATCGGCGTGACCCTGGCGCGCGCTCCGGTCGCGGGCGATGCCGTAGCCAGCACGGTGTTTCTGGCGCCCGTCATCGCCAGCTCGGGCGCCGATGCGCCGGCGGTATTGACCGGTGTAGGAGCCGGCGGTGCCGGCGGCAGTGCCGCTCTGGTCGATACGCTGAGCAAATTGGCGCGCGGGCAGACCATATTGACCCGAAACGAGTTGCGCACCGCCGGCCAGGGGGCGTCTTCGTCCGACACGGTGAACGCCATCGTCTGCAACGGTACTGCTTGTGCGGCGTTGTCCGACCCGGCAGCCTATGGCTTCGGCCTGACCGTGCCGTTCGACGAGAAGTGATGTTTCGGTACGAATACGAAAACGGCCTCGTCATGGACGAGGCCGTTTTTTTTCAGCTTATAGCTATTTAGTCCCCCGTGAAGAATGCAGAT
>DBTZ01000047.1 GCA_002307315.1 Alphaproteobacteria bacterium UBA1303 | reverse complement strand
AAAAGTCGTGTTTCTCCAAATTATTTGGTCGTCCGAGAAAAAGTCCTTCGGCCTAAAGGCCTCCGTGTACTTTTTCACGATATTATAGGGCCATCCCTCGTTTGAAGCGGTTCTGCACTCGGGGTTGACGTTTTTCCCCGCCCTCTGGGCGAGCGTGGGCCGCCCCAAGCGAGTTTTTTCCTTACGTTTCAATTGTGAAAAAGTGCCAAAGCGCAGCGAGGGACTTTTTCACAGGCAACTATAAAGCCGCGTACAGCACTTCAGAGCGGCGAACGTCAAACCGCGGTCGGTCCGCCATTCTATCTCTTTGATTGGTCGCAACTCTGCGCGCAAAACCGGATTCCACTTTTGCGCTCGTTGCACTAATTCCGCAATTGGAAGCGGTTGCGATAACGTGCGTCGATCTTCGACACCGGAAAATAGATAAACACGTCGACCGAACCGAATTGCGTATCGATCACCGTACCGTCGCCTATCATAGCGCCGGCGCGGACATACCCTTTCAGCAGGGGCGGAAGTGCACGGATCGCCTCTTTGGGATCGATCGCTTCCTTGGGCATCATGTTCATGTCGACGAAATATTGCGGATAAGGCCGCACCCGGATTTCCGGCGGCGCCAGATGGTAATGATAGAGATAAGACAGCGGCAATGCGAAGACCTTGGGATCCGTACCGGAAAACGAGGCGCAGCCGAACATCAGATCGATCGAAAAGCGGGCGATGTAGGTCATGACCCCGCGCCACAAGAGCTGCATGGTTTGCGGCCGGGAACGGTATTCCTTCAATACGCAGGAGCGGCCGAGTTCCAAGAGCTTGGTCCCGGTGGGAAGGCCGGACAGCATAGCCGCCAGATCGTATTCGCTGGCGGTATAGAAGCCGCCTGCCCGCGCGGCATCGACATCGCGGATCAGCCGGTAGCAGCCCACGACGGCCGGCTGGCCGTCATCTTCGATCCGCTCCCGATCGACCACCAGAAGATGATCGCAGACCGCGTCGAACCGGTCGAAATCCCGTTTCAAAACGCGCATTTCGTCGCTCGGGGTGGCGGCCATCTCTTCGTAGAAGACGCGGTAACGCAAATGCTGGGCGGCCTCGACCTCGAGGTCGGTTTCGGCCAACCGCACTTCCAGCGCCCCCGATGCGGCCAGCACCGGCCACTGCGATAAACGTCCTTCAAGGGGACCGGGCTCGTGAATGTTGACCACGCCGACACCTGCTGTTGCTAGATGCGTATTTTACCTTAGGGAAGCCGGCAAGCAAACCCCCAAACGCGTCGACCGCGCATCATAGCTAATCCGACACCGGTGCTAGCGGGGGTTTTTGCATGCGGGCGAGCAGCAGAAACAGGAATATCGCCGGAATGCCGATCAAACCGGCAATAAGGAAAAATAGACCGTAGGCCTCCATCAGGCCGAGACTTACCCTTAACGAGTCGATGACGAAACCGGAGGTGGTTTTGAGGATTTTCCCGATAATGGCATAGGCGGAGGTCAGCATCGCGTATTGGGTGGCGGTATAGCCCAAACTGGTCAAACTCGACATGTACGCCGTCAGCACCACGCCAGCGAAGCTCGTCGCAAAACTGTCACCGGCCATCACGGCGATATACAGCGGCAGGTCGGCGCCCCAATAGGCCAACAGCGAAAATGCGGCGATCGACAGCGCTTGGATTACCCCGCCGACGACCAGCGTACGCATATTGCCGAATTTCAGCACGGCAAAGCCGCCGGCGGCAATCCCGAGAAACGAAGCGATCAGGCCAATACTGCCGCGCACTTCTCCCACTACCGTCTTGGCGATGCCGAGGTCGTGATAGAACGGATTGCACATCGGCCCCATGAAGAAATCGGGCAGACGATAAAGCGCAATCGCCGACAGCATCAGCAGCGCCAGCCAGCCGTACGTCTTGAAAAAGGCAATGAATGGCTCGGCGATCGCCTGGGCCAGTCCTTTGGGAACCCAAAGCGGAATGGTGATCAAAATGGCATATAGGACGATGGTGACCGGCCAGCCGATGGCGGCCGCGATGCCCGGCAGGTTGGGAAACAGCCACCAGCCGAAACCGACGGCGACCAGCCAAAGGATGCGCAGCTGCCAGACATTGCCGCCGGACATCAGATTGAACCGGTCGAGAAACCGGCCGGTCAGGTTTTCCATGGTCCACAGCGACGGCTTTTCGTCCACCGCGGCGTCAGCCTCGCGCGACTCGCTGGCGAGGACGGTGGCGGCGAGACCCAGCGCCATCAACGTTCCGTACAGGACGTAGGAAGCCTGCCAGCCGATCAGATCGGCGACAATCAGAATAACGGCGTCGGTGGCGAGCATGGCAATGCGGTAGCCGAAGGTCGCCGCCGAGGTCATCAGCCCGAGCCGCGCTTGCGTGCCGGAGTTCTCGATGCGCCAAGCGTCGATCACGATATCTTGAGTGGCCGAGGCGAACGCCACAAGCAGCGCACATAGCCCGAGCAGGATGGAATTGCCGCCGGCGCCGGTCGAGGCCATCGTGAACAAGCCAAGCGCAACGACGATTTGGCTCAAGGCCATCCAACCGCGGCGGCGGCCGAGAAAGCCGAAAATCGGCGCCCGTAATTGGTTAACGAAGGGTGCCCAGAGAAACTTCAGCGAATAGGCAAGGCCGACGCCGGACAACAGGCCGATGGCGGAAAGCGACAGGCCTTCCTCGCGCAGCCAATATCCCAGCGTGTTGCCGACCATCAGGAACGGCAAACCGGACGAAAAACCGAGCGCCAGCATAACCAGCATCTGCGGTTCTAAATAGGCGCGCAGGCTACGCCCCTGAACGGGCTTGTTCATGCGGCGGTGTCGGCGGTGTCGAAATATTCAGGGAAAAACGCGGCGAACATGGCATCCAACTGTTTGGGATCGATGGGTTTGGATAGAAAACCATCCATCCCTGCCGCCCGGCAAGCCTTTTGTCCGGTTTCCAGCACATCGGCGGTGAGCGCGATGATCGGAACCCGCGACAAATTCGCTTTTGCTTCGTGCGCGCGGATCGCCTTGGTGGCATCGATACCGTCCATTCCCGGCATGTGGATGTCGGTGAGGATCAGATCGAATTGTTCCTTGGCCGCCATATCGACCGCCGCCTCGCCGTTGACGACTTCGGTCACCTTATGGCCGCGTCGGCGCAGCAATTCGCGACTTAAAAGGGCATTGATCGGGTTGTCTTCGGCGAGCAGGATTTTAAGGCTGACCGCGTGAACCGGTGCCGCCGGGGCGGAGACGGCGGGTTTTTCCGGCGCCGGAGGGGAATGGGGTTCCTGTCCTATACCGGCGCGCAGCCGCTCGACCAGCGAGGAGGGACGCACCGGCTTGACCAGATAGCCGGCAAAGCCGCGCGCCTGCAGGTCCGGTAAAGCGGAACGGGCGGCCGGCGTCAGCAACACCAGAGTGGGAATGCTCGGAATCGGATCGGCCGGCGGCGCCGGCATGTTCTCGGTGCCGGCGTCGATCAAAACCAAGTCGGATTTGCGAATACCCGCTTCGGTCAGCCCGGCGATTTCGCCGCCTTCGCTGCGGATTTGCTCCGTCAGCGCCTCGCGCAAGACATGATTGGAACTGACCACGGCAATACGCATGTCGGCTAACGGTGCCGCGGACGGTATCGCCGGTTTAACGATGCGCGCGGGCAGAGTGAACCAAAACAGACTGCCGCCGCCGGGCGCAGAGGTAACGCCGATTTCTCCTCCCATCGCCCTAATCAGACGCTTGGAAATGGCCAAGCCCAACCCGGTGCCCTCGTAACGGCGGGCATGACTGGAATCCGCCTGGACGAATTCCTTAAATATCTCCTGCTGCTTGGCTGCCGGGATGCCGATGCCGGTATCGCTAACCTTGATGCGCAGAACCGTTTTGTCGGCGGCAGTCTCCAGATTGGCGTCGATCCTGACCCCGCCCTTGTCGGTGAATTTCACCGCATTGCCGACCAGATTGGTCAAAATCTGACGCAATCTCACGGCGTCGGTCAAAATGACTCGGGGAAGATCGGGCGCCTTGACCGCCACCAACTCGATCCCCTTGGCATGGGCGCGCGGGCCCTGCAATTCCACCACACCCTCAATCAAGGCCAGAAGGTTGGTTTCCTCCTCTTCCAGCGTCAACGTGCCGGATTCGATCTTGGAAAAATCGAGGATGTCGCCGATCAGTGTCAGCAGGGTTTCGCCCGATTGCACCACTGCTTCGGCGTAGGAACGCTGTTCGGCGGAAAGATGGGTCTCCATAAGCAGCCGAGCCATACCCAGCACCCCGTTCATCGGGGTGCGGATTTCATGGCTCATGGTGGCTAGAAAGCCGGATTTGGCCCGGTTGGCCGCTTCAGCCTTGTCACGCTCGACCAAAAGCGCCGCTTCCATCGCTTTGCGCTCGGTGATGTCGCGACCGATGCTCTGCACCTCGGCCAGCCGTCCGAGGGAATCGCGGATGGCGTAATCTTCCCATGCCAGCCAGCGCCAGCCGTAGGCGGTGCGCACTTGCTGGTCGTAGTTGACGCGATCTGGCCCTCGTTCCAGGCCCGAAAAACTGCCGAAATTGGAACCGCGGCTGTCGGGATGCAAATCCGGTGCGAAGGGTTGCCCCAGCGCAGTTTGCGGATTGAGTCCGAATAGCTTGAAAAAAGCGTCGTTTCCGTAAGTTAAGCGGCTGTCGACGGCGCGACGCAAGATGGCATCGCCCTGTGCATCGACCAGTCCGCGGTAACGTGCCTCGCTCTGATTGAGACGAGTGTTGATCGCGGCGGCGGTTTCCAGCGAACGTTCCATCCGGATCGTCGCCGTTTTGAGTTCATTGGCCTGGCGGCTTGCCAGTTCGCGGCTTTGGCGGATTTCGATGAAGGCGCTGAGGAAGTAAAGCAGGACTACGGCCGCCAGCGCCAAGAAGGTCAATCGCGGCATCAAAGTGAGCGTGCCGTTGAGGGCAATATCCCCCACCGCCGCCATGAACAGCGCCAAAGCCGCGGTTCCGGGAACGATGCGAAGAAGACGTGCAATCATGATACTGGATGGGGTGCCGACACGGCGGCGAGTTTAGCTGCAACCTCGCTTGCAAAAGGTAAATAACCGCTTGTTTTATTTTGCCGATATGGTTCGTCTTTTGGTTTAGCAGCGCTAGCGCAATACGTTCGAACGAAAATAGCCAGTGTTATGAATTAATATATAGAATCAAACGGTTACAGCATACCTAGGATTTTTCGCACTGCATTGTCACAAAAGCTTTGCATAACTGTGATGGACGTTGCACCGAAGACTATCGAGATGCGACTTGAAAATAGGGGTCGGTGCTTAAGAGCAACTGGCGTCTGAAAGCGCCAGGCCGAATGCGTATATTCGAGGGAGACGCGTATGGGTATTTGTCGCCCCGGCATGCGGTGCCGCGACGGCGGCGGGACATGGCGGCCGTTTCTGCGGCTGCATTGCGATAGAAAGCGGCCCGATGAAAAACGGGTTGTCTCGCCGTGAACGCTCCTTCTGCAAATTTTCTCAAAGCCAAGGCCGTCAAGCGCGGCAGCTTCGGTAACCTGCGGTTTTACGCCGTAGCCATGGCTGCCTCGGTGTTGGTCTTGGCGTTTTTCGTCGGCGTGCTGGCGGAATTGGGCGACGGCGCTTGGCCGGCAATCAAGGCGTTCGGTCTGTCCTTTCTTGTTTCGGGCGACTGGAATCCCGTTACCGATAAATTCGGTGCGTTGGCGCCGGTTTGCGGCACTTTGATAACCTCGTTTGTCGCCATGCTGTTCGCCGTGCCGCTTGGCATCGGCATTGCGATTTTTCTTACCGAGATCTGTCCGCGTCACGCGCGTCGGCCGATCGGTATCGCCATCGAGCTTCTCGCCGGCATTCCCAGCATTATTTACGGCATCTGGGGATTGTTCGTGTTCGCCCCGTTCTTTCAAGAACACTTGCAGCCCGGAATCATAGCGTTGTGCGAAGACATCCCGGTTCTGCAAATTCTGTTCGCAGGACCGCCCTACGGCATAGGCATGTTCACTGCGTCATTGATTCTTTCCATCATGATCCTGCCGTCGATGGCATCGGTGACGCGCGATGTGTTCGGCACCGTGCCGCCCACTTTAAAGGAAGCCGCATATGCCACGGGCTGCACTACCTGGGAGACCGTTTGGCATGTGGTGCTGCCGTTCTCGCGCACCGGCGTGGTCGGTGCTGCCATGCTGGCGCTCGGGCGAGCCTTGGGCGAAACCATGGCGGTGACCTTCGTGATCGGCAACGCCCACAAGATCATGCCCTCGCTGTTCGCGCCCGGCACCACCATCTCCGCCGCCATTGCCAACGAATTCTCCGAAGCGGTGGGCGAGCTTTATTCCTCCTCGCTGATCTACATGGGTCTGATTCTGTTCTTCATCACCTTCCTGGTGCTGGCTGCGGCACAATTGATGCTGAAGGCGCTGGAGAAGCGGGCGGGGGGCGTTTCGCTATGATCATGGACAAGCGCCTCTATCGCCGCCGCAAACGCAGCAACGCCGTGTTCCTGACATTGTCGGTCCTTGCCGCACTGTTTGGGATTATGTGGCTGGCGCTGATCCTAGAATCGCTGTTTTACAACGGTTTTTCCAGCCTTTCGTTGGCGGTGTTTACCGAAATGACGCCGCCGCCCGGTTCCGCCGGCGGCCTTGCCAACGCCATCGTCGGCAGTTTGATCATGACCGTATTGGCGGTGCTCGTCGGCACGCCTATCGGCATCATGGCCGGTACCTATCTTGCCGAGTACGGCCGTCATGCCCGCATTTCCCATATCGTGCGTTTCGTCAACGACATTCTGTTAAGCGCACCGTCGATCGTTACCGGTCTGTTCGTCTACGAGCTGATTGTGGTCAGCATGCACGGTTTTTCGGCCTGGGCCGGCGCCGTCTCGCTGATGGTGATCGTCATTCCGGTGGTGGTTCGCACTACCGAAAACATGCTGTTGCTGGTTCCGAATTCTTTGCGCGAAGCCGCATCCGCATTGGGGGCACCGCGGAGCTTGGTGGTCTCCAAGGTCACCTGGAAGGCAGCACGCGCCGGCATGCTGACCGGCATCCTTTTGGCGGTGGCGCGCGTTTCAGGCGAAACCGCACCATTGCTGTTCACCGCGCTCAACAATCAATTCTGGAGCACCGACCTGGGAAAGCCGATCGCCAACCTGCCGGTGGTGATCTTCCAGTTCGCCATGAGCCCCTACCCGGATTGGCACAAGTTGGCCTGGGCAGGAGCACTGATCATCACGATTGCGGTGCTCGCCCTATCGATCGGCGCGCGCATTCTCGAAGCCAAGGCGAATTCGAGATAACGCGAATGCGTTTCGTCTTAGCCGATTTCGGACGCGCTTAAAATATGGAGTTGAGTAATATGGACGCCGTCGAATCTTTTGAAAAGAAGGTCGAAATCAAAAATCTCGACTTCTATTACGGCGACTACAAGGCGCTGCGTTCGATTTCGATGCCAATCTATAAAAACAAGGTGACGTCCTTCATCGGCCCGTCGGGTTGCGGAAAGTCGACGCTGTTGCGCGTGCTCAACCGCATTTACGAGATGTATCCCAAACAACGCGCCGAAGGCGAAGTGCTGCTCGACGGCGAAAACATTCTCGACCCTAAGCAAGATATCAACCTCTTACGCGCCCGCATCGGCATGGTATTTCAGAAGCCGACGCCGTTTCCGATGACGATTTACGACAACATCGCATTTGGGGTGAAGCTTTACGAAACCCTACCGCGTTCGGAACTCGATGGGCGGGTGGAGGACGCGCTCAAGCGCTCGGCGCTATGGGGGGAAGTCAAGGATAAACTCAACGAGTCCGGACTGTCGCTGTCCGGCGGTCAGCAGCAACGGCTGTGCATCGCCCGCACGGTGGCAATCCGTCCCGAAGTCATTCTGCTCGATGAACCCTGTTCGGCGCTCGATCCGATCTCGACCGCCAAGATCGAGGAGCTGATCGACGAATTGGTGAGCGACTACACCATCGCCATCGTCACCCACAACATGCAGCAGGCCAGCCGCACCTCCGACTACACCGCTTTCATGTATCTGGGCGATTTGATCGAGTTCGACACCACCGACAAGGTGTTCACCGCGCCGTCGAACAAAAGGACGGAGCAATATATTACCGGCCGATTCGGCTAGCAATTTGCTGAAAAACCACTCGCAGAAGACAGATTAACGTGCTTATACGGACGCGCATAGGCAATGACCATCACGTCCGAGCGGCCACCACTTTTGCATACATTGGCCAAGGCGAAACGGCGGCTCCGTGTTACCCCGGTGTTACCCCAGCCAAAGAGACTGCATTCGCAAAATAATGCGTGTCGTAATATTATATATATTTCAGTAAGTTAGTGGTGCACCCGGCGAGATTCGAACTCACGACCTCTGCCTTCGGAGGGCAGCGCTCTATCCAGCTGAGCTACGGGTGCAATTTCTGGCCAATGCTATAGCGCAAGCGCCGATACGAGCGCAATGAAGCAAACGGCTAGTGCGCTTCACATAAATGCGGAGCCGATAGCGCCAGCTTAGTTCGGCGGTTTTCTGGAAAGAAGCGCGACAAAACAATGAGTTAGAGAATTTTAGTGTTTTTCGATAAACAGTGAAATGCTCTAGTGTCGTGGTTTCGAAGTTCGTTTTATTCTCTATATCGGCATGGGTAACGAACTTCGAAACCGGAACGACACTAGTCGGTTTTCGCGCCGACAGCGACGCAGCGACCTTTGATCCGCACCGGATTGCAGCGGGCAATAGCCCCCTTCGGCAGTCGAACGTAATACGGTCCGAAATCGGTTCGCGGCGATGGGTAATCGGTGGAGATGTACTGTGCCCCCGAAGCCAAGGCGGCTGCGCGGCGACCGACATCGTTCGTGCGCGCTTCGCGGGTGCCCGCATCGGCCCTCGTGCGCACCACGAAGCCGGCTTTTACATCGGCGACGATCCTCGCAAAATCCTTCACCGGCTCGTTGAGTGTAAAGTAGGCAGCGTGCGGTGCATTCTCGTCGATCGAATTGACGAATATCGGCAACCCTTCCAAAGACGAATGTCCGCGCATGTAGGTGCGGACCTTGTCGGATCCGGCGTCGAGAGCGAACAAAAATTTTCCGCGTGCATCGGACAGCCGCGGCCAGCCGCCGGCCAGTACGCCTTCGCGTAATGTCTTGTGCCGGCCGCGCACCTGGTCGGGGGTAACCAGCCGTTCAGCCGGGAAGACGGATAGAATTTCTTTATCCAATGCAGCGAAAGCATCGGCATCGAACGGTAACGGCACGACGCCACCTGGTACTGCGGCATTGCCATCTTTAACGTTGAGTATGATGAGAATGGGAACATGGGCGGGATGACGGTCCGACCAAGCTCGGATCTGTTGCAGGCAAACCACGAAGGCGGCGCAGGTGCTGCGAACGTCGACATCCGGAATATGCATGACTTTCAAACCGGGGGCATTCATTGTCGATACATCGTAGGGCGTGTCGCCGGGAAGGTCCTTCGCCGCGTCCGGCAACAGCGGCCGGGCGTAACGACCGCCCGCAGGGTCGTACACCACGTCCAGTTCGATTTGCCGCAGCCCCATGTCAAGCTGTTCGGTCAGCGGGGGATGGGCGTAATCCAACTCTATCGCGTTTTTCGGGTCGCGTTGACGGATAATGTCGAGCTCGGGCGCTGGAATCGCCATCTTATAGCTGTTGTGGGTTCCGACGACTTGGATATCGTCGAGTTTCATTGCCTCTCTGCCGGCCATCGCCGGTGTACCGGCACCGAGCATGAGAGCGTTGGCCATCAGGACCGCACCACCGGAAAACCGTAGGAAACGCATAACCGCCCTCCATATCCTACCGTGCAGCATAACTGCTGCGGCATACAGTATCGTGACGCTGTCGCGGTTCACGCTCCCACCGTCAAAAAAACCGGATTGGAATAGAACCACAGATCGTGCCACGGATTATCATCCGGCGGATCGGGCTCGGGTTCCATTTCGTCGGTGTTGGTGCCGCGCAGGCGGATATAGCCGCCGGTTTCGGGCATGGGAAGATCGCAGCGTATCGTCAACCATTCGCCGTCGCGGCACCAGTTTGGTTCGAAAAAACGGCGCAGCACCTTTGTCGAAGAATTGAAATCCTTGCCTTTGTCGGCCGCCGGTCCGCTCATCTGTCCGACAATCAGATCGACGCGTTTGAGCCTCGGAATCTTGCCCGAAGCGTTGGGTGTGTTACGAACGCAAATTCGAATGGACACCGTGACAGCGGCACCCGGCCGTACCGGCAGCGTGCCTCCAATAGCAGCATGGCGCCCGTCGTAAGCCACCGTCAGATCCATCGCAGAAATCAAATCGCCGGTCACGACGAAGATGCGGCCGGTCCTAAGGCCGTCGAAAATATCGGCGGAATTTTTGCGTGCATGGACATAGGTTTTTGCGTATTCGCCCGGCCAAAAATCCTTGCCGCCATCGCGATAATTGCGGTGAGAATCGGAATTGGCAGTGATCCACCAGTGCCGTCCCTCGCCCAGCATCGCATCCCAGAAGCCGCCCAACTTTGCCGTCATCGCGTCGAACCCGCCGTAAGTCGGCATCTTACCGTAAAGCCCGCGTCCGCGCCGGTTTACCGGGTCCGGTATAAATACGGCCGCCTGATGTCCCGGCGCCCCCTCCATACCCACGGCCACATCGGGTGCCGCATCGTTCCAGCTTCGCAATTCGGTTGGCGAATGACCGCGGTAAAGGCCCGTGTCGGTAACCGAACGCAACGGATGGTTGGCAAAAATCAGCGGCATTTCCGACAGTCCGCGCATGACACGCAGAGCATCAATCATGCGGCCGGAATCGTCGCGCGCCGGATCGTGGGGATAAACCTCATTTTTATCGTAGGTCGCCTCGATCTCGAGCAACGCGTCGCGCTCACCGGAAAATATAGGCATGATGAGGCTGGAATGATCGCCGCCGGGGGTATTAAGTTCCATACCGTAAAATTGAACGAGGTCCGCCACTTCGTGTCGCGACTTAATAAGCGCCGGATAGGCCGCCTCGGCACGCCGGTGCGATTGCCCCGGGCCGCCGTGATCCGTTGCAGCAAGCCATGACAAGCCGTATTTTCGCGCCATCCTAGCATTGACGGAAATAGCATAAATCCCGTCGGTTCCAAGGTCGTAATGCGCCGGGGTTCCGTCATCTTCGGCCGGAACGAACGTACCGCTGAAACGACTATGAACGTGATGGTCTCCGGCCAACCAGCTTCGCGAATTCGAACCGGCGAATACCGGAACGCAAGAAGAAAACCAACCAGAAAGCCCAGCAGCGAGAACCGCGCGACGACATATAAACGGATATGCGTCGCCGTCGTCCGCCGTCATGCCGGAAGCGATGCGACAATAATCTCAACGCCTCCCATCGCTGCGGCGAGTTCCGCGCCGGGCAGCGCGTCGGTCACCAGGATATCGACATCATTGAAGTCCAATGTGCGGATCAGTCCGGGGCGCTCGAATTTGCTCGAATCCGCCAGGATGACGACCTTGCGCGCCAGCGGCGCAATGGTTCGCTTCAGTTCGGCTTCGGGAAGAATGTAATCGAGCAGGCCGCGCGTCGCCTCGATGGCACCGATAGAAAAAAACGCAATCTCCGGCGTGAATCGCTGCATAAAGCTTTGCGTGTCGGGGCCGAAGCAGGAACAATAGTCGTCGTTTATCTCGCCTCCGGCGAAATAAATTCGCGCATGGTTGCGACCGTTCAATTCCCTTGCCACCTCGATGGCATTGGTAACGATGGTCAGATCCCGCACTTTGGTCAGTGCCCGGGCCAACCAGAAAGAGGTCGTTCCCGAGTCGATCAACAAGGTCATGCCGTCCTTGACCATCTCGGCGGCCCTTAGACCAATGCTGCGTTTGCCAGCGGCATTGTCGTTGATGCGTTGATGATAAGCGGCTTCGAACACATTATCCGGCAGACGGACGCCGCCATGGACCTTGCGAACCCGTCCCGTCGTCTCCAACTGACGCACGTCGCGCCGGATGGTTTCCTCTGAAACGTCAAAGCGTAGCGCGAGATCCGCTATGGTGCAGGAGGCGTTCTGATCCAATAATGCAAGTATTTCGTGCAGACGATTTATTTGGTTCATGGGATATGAGTACTCTGACGCATCGTCACCGAATGGTTTCTTGAGCAGCATTCGTCAACGATACAAACATAATGTAACGCAATTACAACAAAAAACCACAATAGCTTCAACCAGTCCCCTAAGTCATCCAGCGAAATAAAGTAACGTGCACAAAAGCATATTCGTTTTTGCGCATGTTGCTATAAGTCGTATCGTGTTTGGGACGGAAAGCGATCGCGTGGGCATTTTATGAAAACGGCATATGGCGTAGTGGCGGCGATGGTCTTGGCGGCGGCGGCGAACGCCTTGCCGGCGCCTAAGCTTTCCATTGCCTCACTCGCCGATCTGCCGGTAGCCGAACGGACCCCATATGACGGAAACGCCGATGCCAAGACGGTAGATGCCGCTTTCGCCCGCGCTCGCAAAAACGGCAAGCGGGTACTGATCGAACTTGGCGGCAATTGGTGCCCCGACTGTTTGGTGCTCGCCAACCTGATGCGGCTTGCAGAAATGAAGAATTTTCTTGCGGCGCACTTCGAGGTCGTTGCCGTCGATGTCGGCCGACTCGACCGCAACCTCGATATTCCGGCACGCTTCGGCCTCTCTGACCGGCTCTCGGGGGTGCCGACGGTCATCGTCGTCGAGGCGAACGGCAGCGTAGTCAACACCGGAAAAACCACCGCCCTGACCGACGCCCGCCACATGACGCCGCAGGCGATCGCCGACCTGCTGGCAGGATGGGCGAAGTAGCGGATCAATCCGAGGAAAGCCAGGCGAGCGCCAAACGCTTGTCTTCGAAGACCACATGCTCGGCTTCGGGGAATATCGCGCCGGCAATCTTGGCGAGCGGGGCGTACTGCATATCGCGCACCCAATAGGCGATTTTAAGCCGGCTGACGTCTCGCCAATCGACCGCATCGTGCAGCGCCTTCACCGCACTCCAATCGACGGTGCCGGTAAACCCATTGAGGTCGATCAATATCGCAACCCTGTCGACAAACGGCTTCGTTCGCCTTGCTTCGGCAAAAACGGCGGTAAAGTCTGCAGCCTCGGGTTCGCCGTCTATCACCAAAATCGTCATCGCCCGGGCAATACTCATCAGATAGCGCGCACCGGGGCGGCCCTTGACGATGACGCAGCTGTCAGAGTGCGCTGCGGTGAAACTATCGAGGAATTCGTCTGAAAGCGCCATTGATTCCTGCTGTGATACGCATGAATACGCCCGCGCAAGACACACCCTTCGTCTGCGAAGCAACGTATAAAGATAATCACGTTAAGACAGATGGTTGGCCGGCACAAACGTCTTTGTCTGTTTTTTCCGCCGTCAGACGCCCCCAAGGACAAAGTGTCCGAAACTTTAGCTTGTGCTGCTATATCTGCGGTTTCAAAAACGCCTCGTTTGGGATAAGGTTACCTAATGAACCAAACTGTCGCCAAAGTTGTCGACATGTATGCCCGTCACGAAGCGGTGGCAGATGCCGTTGTCCACATTATCGGTATTATCTTCGCCCTCAATGCCAGTTTGTGGCTGTTGTGGCAGGTTACCGGGATTTCCGCCAAGGTCAGCGTTTCGATCTATTGTCTCGGCCTGGTCACGATGATCGGCTGTTCGGCGGCCTACAACATGATGCCGTCCACCCGCCCGTCGAAGAAAATTCTCCGACGGCTCGATCACGCCGCGATCTTCATTATGATTGCTGCGACTTACACGCCGTTTGCGGTCAATCGGCTGGAATCGCCGTTTGGGCCGATCATCCTGACGGTGATCTGGGTGGCGGCGACGGCCGGTGTCGTCTTAAAGGTGCTGTTTCCGCGCAAAATGGAAAAAATCAGCATCGTGTTATATCTCGTCATGGGTTGGTTGATTGTAACGGTGCTTAAACCCTTGGCGCAGTCGCTGGCGACGGTCGATTTCTGGCTGCTGATCGGCGGCGGCATAGTCTATTCCGCCGGGGTGGTCTTTTATCTGCTTGATCGGCTGCCGTTCAATCGCGCGATCTGGCACGGTTTTGTATTGACCGCGGCGATATTGCAGTTCTCCAGCATCTGGGGCGAATTCGCGCGCTAGAGCGTCGCATCTTCAGAACTAAATCGGCGCGCCGTTCTGTTCTTTTGTTTGGCCGCAACTCTCCGCGCAAAAGTGAACACACTTTTGCGCACGTTGCTCTCCTGCATTTACTCGGCCGGCCGGTAGACGCCATCCCAATCTTCGGGCGGCGGATTTTTCTCGTAAACGGCGATACGGGCAAGGTGCAGTTCATACAGTTTCTGGCTAGCGCCCGACAGTTTGCGACATTGCAGAATCAACTCGCGCGCCTTGTACCACTGGCGCATGCGTATGGATTGAAAAATGTGTTCGTGGAATGTTGCCAAAGCGCGAAATTTCGGGCTCGCCCGCATTACCGGATTGCCCAGCATGGCATAGAGTTTGACCGGTTCGTTGCTGGGATCGAGGACGATCGTGTCGACTTCAAGCAGAGCGAATCCGTGCTCGGCCGCCTTGCGGGCATCTTCGGAAACGATTACCGCCGGACCATATTGGCCGGAGATGCGCCGGATGTGTTCGGCCTCAGCCACGCAATCGCCGTTTACCGCATAGACCATGCGTCCGTGCGCGGCAATGCCGCCGGCAACTACTGGTCCGGTCGAAACGCCAATGCCGATCTCCACCGGCGCCAGCGCCACGCCGTCGCTACGCCGTTCGCGAGTGATGACTTCGTTGACCTTGGCGACGACGACGGTCATGCTGCTGGCCGCTTCGCAGGCGTGGGCGGCGTGTTCGGAATCGTCGAGCGGTGCATTCCAATAGGCGGTGAAGCCATCGCCGGACATCGTACCGATCGTGCCGCCGCGACGCATGGCTTCGCTCATCAAAGGTTCGAGCACGCGCTGCATGAGATTGGTGAATGCCGCCGGATCGCCTCGAAATGAGGCCGCCAGTTCGGAGAACCCACGCACGCCGCAGGACAGATAGCTGATCGTCCGGGTAACGCCTTTCGATTCGAGCAGGTGCGGCTGTCGGGCCAATAGATTGATGCGTCGCTTCGGCAGACTGTTCTCGAAAGCCGACAACAACCAATTGCGGGTGCGGCGGATCTCGTATAGCCGGGTGCCGAAGCTCGCCAAAGCCGTCAGCATCAGCCCGACGGAAAAGCCCAGCGAATCGAACAATACGCCGTCTCGGGCGAACAGTTGCCGCGAAACGATAAACGACAGGACCACGGCGCAGACGGCGAACGCTACGGCCCACTGCGTACCGAAACGGGCGAACAGTACGATAAGCACCAACCCGAACAACGCCAAACAGAGCAGTTCGACGGCGACAGCCGCCGCCGGGCGGCGCAAAACCTTGCCGGTAAGCAGTGCCTCAGCCGCTTCGGCATGCACCTCCGCCGTACTCATCAACCCGCAAGGAGTCTCCACCAGATCGTCCGGAGCGCCGATATAGACGATGGCCCCGCTCAGCCGACCGGAAGCGATCGATCGATCCGTCACTTCGCCGGCCCGAATCAGACGTTCGCGCCTGGGTCCGCTAAACGCGATCCAAATGCTGCCGTCCGCCAAGGTCGGAATTTCACCCTTTGCCGTTTCCACCGCACGCAAGGCAGACCGACCGAATAGCGAGTTATCGCCGTCGGTTTTCAGCGTCAATACTGTCTGGTTTTGGTATAGCCGCAAAACCTCTGCTTCCAGCGAGGGAACCAGCTTGTCCTTGAGCCGCAGGACCATCGGCATGCGACGCGCGGTTGCGTCCGCACCGGGATCGTCGGCAAGATTGAAGGCACCGAACCCGGCGCTTGCTTCGGCGATACTGTCGAGTGTCGGCGAAGCCTGGTCGTAGGCACGGATGCGCTTGACGCCGCCCCCCGTTCCTACCAACTCGATGGTGGGCTTCAGCATCAAATGCCGAGCCGGCCGCGCGTCGCCCAGCATGAATCCCGTCACGGTGGGTAAGCCGCGCATCGACCGGGCCAAGGCATCGTCCGGCGCGGGCATACGAATCAGCGCGGCTCGGGCGGCATCGAAAGCAGGGCCGGGAGGCACCAGCGCTATCAGATTCTTCGGCGAAGCGGAATCGCTCCTGTCGATTGGGAAGGCGAACACCACCATGGCGGCACCCTGCGCCTTGAGATCGTCGACGAGCCGCGCCAGCGTACCGTGCGGCCAGGGCCACGGACCGAAACGGGCGACGCTAGCCTCGTCAATGTCGAGGACTTTAATCGGGGTGGTCTGATAGGGGCGGGGCTGGGACGCCTGATAGGAGTCGAACAGCCGGTTGCGCAACAAAGACGTCATGCCGCCCGCGTCCGTGCCGAATGCCAGAAGCGCGAGCAGCAACGTGACCAACGGTACGATCCAAACGGCCGGCGGCCGATCGCGATAGTTCATAACAGCCCCTATCCCAGGCGAATACTACGCCGGTGTCCCAACTTTAGCACGCCATGAACGGAAATGTAGAGAAGGAGTCGCAAACCAATCTACTGTTTAGCCGAGCGCGGCCTCCCCTTCGCCAGGTGGCCCGCAACCGAGACAAGAACGAAAATTGCGCCGGCCGACAGCACGATGCACGGGCCGGCAGGCGCATCGAAAACATAAGCCGCACCGAGCCCGAGCGGCGAAGAAACGGCACCGACAAGCGCAGCCAGGAGCGCCATTTTCCCCGGAGAGTCGGCCAGCGGACGTGCCGCCGCCGGCGGAATAATCAGAAGTGCAACGATCATCAGCGCCCCAACCACTTTAAGCCCGAAGGCCACAAGAAGCGCCACTAGCACCAGAAAAGCCGTCTGAGGAAGCTTCCCCATTTGTCCTTCGGCCAAGGCGATGTCACCGGAGACGGCTAACCGCAGGAGCGGCCGCCATAAAAACGCCGTCGCCGTCAAAATAGCTAGACTAGCCGCCGCAACCCAGCCCAAATCGGCCACCGAAAGTGCCAGCACGTCGCCGAACAGATAGCCCAAGAGATCGCCGCGGACGTTTTCCATTCCCGCCAGTACCACATAGCCAAGCGCCAAGCCGATGTGGCCGACGATACCGACATGGGTATCCATCGGGATAAAGCGGCTTTCGCCGCGCGCCATTACAAAGGCCGCTAATAACGCCAGTACGGCGGTGCCCCACAACGCGTCGATGCCGATCAACAATCCCACGGCGGCGCCGAGCAGTCCGATATGGGAAACCGACTCGCCGAGGTACGCCATGCGCCGCCACAGCACGAAGCAGCCCAGCGGCCCGGCCGCCGCACCGAGCAAACTGGCGCCGAGCGCGGCGCGCACGAGGAAACCGTCAATCATGCTTGGAAACCAGATCGCCCGAAAGCGTATGAATAAACCGATGATGGTGGCTATAGAGCGCCAACTCGCCGGCCTCGGTGCCGAACAATTCGCGGAACGCCGGATGCTGCGCCACGGCGCTGGCCTCGCCCTCGCAGCAGATGTGACGGTTTAGGCAGACCACGCGGGTCGAACGCGCCATGACCACGTGCAGATCGTGGCTGATCAGCAGGATGCCGCAGCCCATCTCGCCGCGAATCTCGCCAATCAAACGGTAGAATTCGGCCTCGCCGGCGACGTCGACGCTGGCGGTCGGTTCGTCGAGCACAAGAAGGTCCGGCTTGCCGGCGATAGCGCGCGCCAATAGCACCCGCGCCAGTTCGCCGCCCGATAGGGCGCTAACCTGCTTGCCTGCCGCCTCGGCGATACCGGTTCTCGCCAGTGCCGCGGCTCCCGCCGCAGCCGGCGCAAACAGGGCCAAAAAGCCTGCCACCGTGATCGGCAGACTGGGATCGCGCGAAAAACTTTGCGGCACATAACCGATCTTCAGACCGGGCCGCCGCACAATCCGTCCGGTGGCCGGTACCAACCCCATCATCGTCTTAACCAGGGTAGTTTTACCCGATCCGTTGGGGCCGATCAGGGTGACGATCTCGTCTGGGTAAAGGGCAAGGTCGATACGGTCGAGAATCTGCGTATCCCCGGCGAAGACGCTTACATTTTCTGCGACGATCAGGGCTTCGCTCATTTGCGAACGGTTATAGCAGCACGACGGCGGAAGAAAGCCCACTGGTAACTAATTGCCGGAAAAGGCAAATTTTGCCGCCCGGGTGACGGTTTCCTCGGGGTGTTATCACATTGTTAATTCTAATATTCCCCGAACATCGGGAAGCAGCGCTAGGCACGGTTAATGCTGGTGAACCTACGCGGTGGAGCGCAACCAACGAGGGAGTACCTCATGTCCATCAGTGAAATAGGTTCGTCAAGCAGTCTCTTGGCTTCCCTGTTGAGCCAGCTTAACAGCGCCTCATCTACCAGTGCGACGTCATCCAGCGACGATGTAGTGTCCTTACTGACGTCGACGTCAGACTCGTCTACCTCGGCATCTCAGTCTACCGACTCGTCCCTGACCGGCAGCGGCAGGGGCGATCTCAGCAGCCAGATCATGCAGCTTTTGGCCATGCTGCAGAACTACGAAACCGCTTCCGACAGTACCTCTACCTCGACCGACAGCAACACGACGAGTTCGTCCGTGTCGGCGACATCGTCCACATCGTCAACCGACGCGTTGTCCGATTTGTTCTCGTCGATCGATACGGACGGCGACGGAGCCATCTCCGAAGACGAGTTGTCGACGTTCGTCAGCGATCTTGAAAGCTCTGATCAGACCGAGGCGTCCCAAGAAATGCCGCCTCCGCCCCCGCCTCAACCCCCATCGTCGGCGGATGGCTCTACGTCGGCTTCAACGGCAACGGCCTCTGCCGACAGTTCGACATCGTCGACCGACACCACGTCTTCTTCCGACGCCACCGCAACGGCCGACACGTCCGGCAGCACCGTCTCGGAGGCCGACACCAATCAGGACGGCACCGTCAGTCAGGCGGAATATGCGGCCTATTTCGGAAACGGCTCCTCGCAAGAGGCCGGGTTCGGCGGCGGAAACGATCTACTGTCGATGCTTATGACGCAAATGACCAACGCCTTCAGTGCGTCCAAATACGCTTCTACCCTCGGCGCAACGACGAGCGTTACGGTATAGTCGAGACTACATATATGTATGGAAGATTCGGAGAAGCCGGATCTTCTACCCTTCGCCGGCCGATACCGTTTTAAAACGCCGGACGTTCAACCGCGGTCTGCCTGTCGCTCTGCTTTTTTGTATAATCGCAACTTTACGCGCAAACCCTTCGCGCGCTTTTGTCAAATAGCGCGCCATACGCGCGAGCCACTCTTACGCTCGTTGCTCTAGTGATTCAGCCGGATCGCCACCTGCGCCAGGAGCACTTTCGCGCCCTTACGTTTCAACATCGCATCGGTGATCCGCTGTAACTTGTCGGCGATAACGACCGCATCCGGCTGACGCCAGGAACGAACATTGGCGGAAGTATAAAACATCATACTGCGGACATAAAGATCGCGCAGCTTTGGTCGCAGATTATCGACCTCAGCACGTAAAGTCGCATCGGGAACATCGATGCCGAAGCCGATCATCAAAAGACCGTTGGCACTGTCGGCTTCGATAATACTGGTATAAATGGGTTCGAAACCGAGATAGGTAGGCGAATCCGAGGTAACATGGGCGTTCTCGTTCGCCTTATCCTTCTGTTTCTGTGCATCGGTCTTTTTGCCGTGGTCGCCGCCCTCGGCGGCTAAGCTTGGGGCGGTCGTTGCCAGAACGGCCATAAGAGCCAGGACTATCGCGCGCATGGGACCGGTCTCTCGTTGGTATTCCCGATCTATTCCGATATGGTAAACTACAGGTTAATGGCTTCCGCCATGGAGAGGCCGAAAATTTTGGCTATAAAATCCTGCTCATGTCTGCTGGCGGCGGCCTTGCTGGTTCTGTCTGCCGCTGCGGCCGACCGCCCCGGCCAGAAATTCTTGTTTCTGCCCAAGGATATGCCGCCGCCGTTCGCCACCCCGGGGGTAGACAACACGCCGCGCATCGTCAAACAGCCGCCGGATGCGCATCCGCAGGTTCCTAAGGGATTTGTCATCGAACCGTTCGTAACCGGCCTTACCAACCCGCGCTGGATGGAATTGGCCCCCAACGGCGACGTTTTCGTCGCCGAACATTACGCCGGTAAGATATCCATTTTGCGTGGGCGCAAAGTCACCACCTTCGCCACCGGGTTTACGCGACCGCACGGCCTCGCCTATCATGACGGAGCGCTCTACGTCGGCGACACCCAGGCGATCTGGCGGCTCGAATACCGCGAGGGCGCGCTGAAAGCGGGCAAGCGCACTCGCGTTACCGCCGACGGCTTCGGTCCTTGGGGCAATCACTGGACGCGAAACATCGTCTTCGGCCCCGACGGCACTCTGTATCTGACCATCGGCAGCGCCAGCAATGTCGGCGAAGACCCTCCTTTGCGTGCCACCGTACAGACCGTCGATTCCCTCGGCCATCTGCACCGTTTCGCCTACGGCTTGCGCAATACGGTAGGCATCGCCTTTTATCCCGGCTCCGACGATCTCTATGTCACCGTGAACGAACGCGACGGACTGGGCGACGGACTCGTGCCGGATTATTTCACCCGCATCCGCAAGGACGATTTCTTCGGCTATCCCTACGCCTATGTCGGGCGGCATCCCGATCCCGATTACGGCGACAAACGGCCGGACATGGTGGCCAAAACCAAAATGCCGGACATATTGTTCGAATCCCATTCCGCACCGCTTGGCGTGGTGTTCTATAATGCCCATCAGTTTCCCGCCGCTTACTGGGGCGACGCGCTGATCGCGTTGCACGGATCGTGGGATTCGGCACATCCAACCGGCTATAAAATTGTGCGGGTAAAATTCACGAATGGCCGCCCGGAGAGAGGGTACGAAAATTTCGTCACCGGCTTTTGGGTTTCCGGCAGCACGCCGGCGTTGGTCTATGGCCGCCCGGCCGGTCTCCTGATCGCCAAAGACGGCAGCCTTCTGATCGCCGACGATGCCGCGCGCACCATCTGGCGTGTCCGCTATGTCGGAAAATAGAAACACATCGCCGCTGTAGCAAACTGAACCACCCGGGCTCACCGTTGGCGTCAGGACGTTCATCCGATGTCAACCAAGAACGCGGCATCAATCGAAAATAAACACCGGGTTTCGCCGGTTTTTTTGTATTCGAATATCCGCCAACCTGCAAACCGTTCATATTGCGCAAACTATCTATTTTAAACATTTTTGAATGTGAGCTTTCTATAATCGTTGCCAACGTCGGGCGAAAAGTGCCGTTCGACGAAACCGTTTTGGGGTTCATTTTGGCCAAGCTGGCGACATTGCCGGATAAGATCCGATACCGTGTCGGATGGGCAAAGCGCATCATCCTGGCGTCGACGGTAGGGCTGATGCTGGTATGCCCGGGCGGATTGTCGATACCGGCGGCTGCGGTAGAAGCGGCAGCATGGGCGGATCTACAGGCGGCAGTACGCGCGCTGGGATTTCTCGACTCTATTCAGAATCGCCAAACGGTATCAATCGGCGTGGTGTACGCAAATGAAGCGGACAGCAACGCCGCCAATCAGACCGCCGGTATGCTTTCGTCTTTGCGCGGCATAGGACCGGCATCGGTACATGCAACGGCGATACCGCTCGACGAACTGATCCGCGCCGACCGCCGTTTCGACGTGGTGTATTTGATGCCGGGCTTAGTGACTAACGGCAATCGTATTATTGAGTATGTCAGGCAGCAGCGTGTGGTAAGCGTCTCGAACGACCCAACTTGCCTAAACGGAGGATACTGCGTCCTGATGGTTCGCGCCGGAGCCGGTGTCAGTATCGTTCTCGATACGGCATTGGCGAATGCGGCGGGCGCGCGTTTTGCATCGGTATTTACATTGATGGTAAAACGCAAATGACGACAAAAAATATACACTCGCTCAAATGTGCATGGCTGTCGTTGCTGGCGAGTGGTGCGCTGCTTCTGTTATCCGCCGCGTCCGCGTTTGCGCAATCGATGAACTATAATTCGCTCGAATCCTTGTTCGGCGAAACTGTAACCGCCAGTGCCACCGGCCTGCCGCAGCGCACTACCGAGGTGCCTGCCGACATGATTGTGGTGACGGCCGACGACATCCGCCGTTCCGGTGCGCGCGACGTACCCGGCGTACTCAGCCACGTTGCCGGCGTCGATGTAATGCAATGGGCCGGCGAGGCAGTCGACGTTTCTATCCGCGGTTACGATCAGGCCTACGCTTCGCGCACTTTAGTGCTGATCGACGGTCGTCAAGTCTATGCCGACTATTACGGCTTCATCCCGTGGAGTGCGCTGCCGGTCGAGATGAAAGCCATCCGTCAAATCGAAATTGTCAAAGGCCCCAATGCCGCGTTGTTCGGATTCAATGCGGTCGGCGGCGTCATTAACATCATCACCTACAATCCGCGTTACGATAACGTCAACGCAGCTTCGGCGTTCAGCGGAACTCAAAATCAGAACGGCCTATCCGCCGTGGCAACGATAGGCTTGAACCGTTACGGCGGCCTGCGCCTGTCGGGCGGCTATCGTACCGGGCAGGATTATACGACGATAATGTCTCAAGGCGCGAACATGGTATCGCGCGCCGGTAACAATCGTGCCGCGGTCGATCTCGACGGCGTGATTATTCTCAACGAGAGTATGGAACTCGGAATCGAGGCCAGCCATACCAAGGCGAAGCAAAACGAAGAATCGCCGGGATATGCGATTCAATACTCTCGATACGAGACCAATTCGCTAAAAACACAACTGTTCGCCGACACCGATGCCGGCTTGATCAAACTCGCCGCTTACGGCAACTGGATAAACTGGCGCGGAACGACCGAACCGATTTTCGGTGACTTTACGCTCGACAACAAAGTTTACGTCGTCAAAGTCGAAGACGCCTTCGATATCGGCAGCGATCACAATTTTCGCATAGCCGCGGAATATCGCCATAACAGCGTCAACACGACGCCGACGGCCGGCAGTAGTGTATTCTACGATGAATTTTCAGGATCGGCGATGTGGCATTGGCAAATCGTTCCCGGCCTATCGTTGACCAACGCGTTGCGCATCGATCACCTCAATTTGGGTCGGGACGGCAATATACCGAACGGATATCCATTCGCCAATACCAGTTGGAACCATGCAATCGACGAATTCAGCTTTAACAGCGGCTTGGTTTGGAAGCCGACCGAAACCGATACTTTCCGATTGATCGCCGGGAGGGGCGTGCAACTCCCAAGTTTGGTCCAAAGCGGTGCGATGCTGATCAATTCGCCATATGCGCAGGTCAGCGGCTCTCCCGACCTTAGGATGACGGCGGCAACGAATTTCGAATTTTCCTGGAATCGCAAGCTGCCAGAAATGGACGCCGAATTTCAGATTGCGCTTTTCCGTCAGCATACGGTTAATATGATTTCGATAAGCGGAAAATTTATATATACCAACACCGGCGTTTACGTCACGCCGACCAACGTAGGTTCGTCCGAAGCATCGGGCGGAGAAATCAGCCTTAAGGGAGCGATCGACGAGGTATGGCGCTGGTCGTTCGATTATCGGGCGGAATATATCGACGACGACTTTGCTGATTCTGCCAGAGGTCCGGCCAATTTGATCAATTATCAGGACACCACGCCGCAACATTTGGTCAAGGCAGGCATTGGTTGGCACTCGGACGTTTGGGAAGCCGACGCTTACCTGCGTTTTCAATCGGCCACGATGGGTATCCGTCAAACCAGCATGTTCAATTACGGTCTGGTTTCGGTGGATGCCTTTGCCAATATCGACGCACGGCTTGCCTATCGCTTTAACAATTGGGCGACGGTAGAAATCGCAGGTCAGAATCTTCTTCAGGATAAGCAACGTCAAACCTCCGGTCCGATTGTCGAACGGCGGATTTTTGCCACGTTGAGCGTGCGGGGCTAAGAATTTCGTGGATCTATTCTGGCAAATCACACTGGTCGAATTCCTGCTGAATTTTGCGGTATTCGCTGCGGCAGTGATCGCATACGGTCCGGTGCAGCAGTTCGCCGTGCGAATGTTTCCGCAGTACGTTCCGATGCAGAAAGCGCTGATCGGTACTTTGTTCGGCGTTACTACGCTGATTGCGCTGTTTTTGCCGGTACATTTGAGCGACAGCAGTTTTACCGGAAGCCAAACCGTACTGCTTTCGTTGGCGGGTTTTCTCGCCGGGCCTGCGGCGGCCGTTACTGCCGCCGCCATCGTCGTGCTCACGGCGATTTTGCCGTTTTTTCACAACACCGCGTCTGACATATTTATCATAATATCGCTATCGTCCAGCACCGTCGCGGGTATGGGCTTGCGTTTTGCTCTCGATTTGCACAAGCACGAGCGAGCCGCCTTTGTCGAATATTATCACCTGCCGGTTCTCGGCGCGGCATCGGCGCTGCTGATGATAGGCGCAACATGGCTGTTGGTCGGCAGCCGCATTATGATCGAATCTGCCCTTCCGATCACGTTATCGAATTTGGCAGCGGCTACGATTCTCGGTACGCTGCTGCTGCACGAAACCCGCCGCTTCGAGGCGGTACGCGACTTGCGGGAAAGCGAAGCGCGACTTGCCCTACAGGCGGAGGAACTTGCCAAGGCCCGCGACGCCGCCGATTCGGCCAACCGCGCAAAAAGCGATTTTCTCGCCAATATGAGCCATGAAATCCGCACTCCGATGAACGGCATTATCGGTATGACCGGGCTGCTGCTGGAAACCGAATTGACCGAAGAACAGCGCAAATACGCCGATGTGGTGCGGGAATCGGGCGACGCGTTACTTGCTATCGTCAACGATATTCTTGATCTTTCCAAATTGGAAGCCGGTAAGGTCGAACTCGAACACATCGAATTCGATCTTAGATCCGTTGCCGAAAGCGCCGTGGCGCTGATGGCGGGAAGGGCGCACGAAAAGCGGCTCGGTCTCGGCAGCTTTGTCGATGGCGCCGTCGACGGCACGTATCTTGGCGATCCCGCCCGCATTCGGCAAATTATACTCAACCTGCTCAGTAACGCCATAAAATTTACCGAACACGGCGGCGTGACCTTGCAGGTATTTCTCCGCGGCGCAACGCCCGGCCGCGACGGTTGCGTTCTGCGTTTCGAGGTGACCGATACGGGCATCGGCATAGACGAATCCTTACGCGGCCGGTTGTTTAAGAAATTCAGCCAAGCCGACAGTTCGATTACCCGCAAGTTCGGCGGAACCGGCCTCGGTTTGGCGATCTGCCGTCAATTGACCGATCTTATTGGCGGAGAAATCGGCGTCGTTAGCCAGGTCGGCAAAGGTTCGACGTTCTGGATGCAACTGCCGCTGGAAAAGGCGGCATCTTCGAGCGTGCCAGAATTGCCGCAACGGGATAAACTCAGTGTGCTGATCATCGACGACATCAAATCGAATCTGGAAATACTCGGCCGTCAGCTCGGTCTTTACGGCATCAAGGTTCGCATTGCCGACGACGGATTTGAAGCGTTGGCCGAACTCGAACGCGCCGTCCATCAGAAGCGGCCGTACGATGTGGTATTCATCGATTCCTTCACGGCAAAATTGGCGGAAGGCGATTTGCTCGCACGCCTGCATAACCGCACTATTTTTACCGATCTCAAGCTGGTGCTGACATCGGAAAACGGCCCCGGCGAAGATAAAATCGCAGCGGCCGGACAATTCGATGCGGTCATCGGCAAGCCGGTTCGCCAGCAGGATTTGACCGATTGCCTCAAGGCGCTCGGCGGTATGAAGTTTGCGGCCTCGCCGCTGCGGCAGGAAGAGAAGACGGTGCCGTCATTACCCGCTGCGGCGCCGAGGTCTTTGCGCCTGCTTATGGCGGAAGACAACGCGGTCAACCGCAAATACGCGGCGGCACTGCTCGAAAAAGCCGGTCATCACCTGACTATGGTCGAAAACGGTCGCCTTGCCGTCGATATGGTAAAACGCCAAACCTTCGATGCGTTGTTGATGGACATTCAGATGCCGGAGATGGACGGCATTGCTGCGACCAAAGCGATTCGCGCCATGGCACCGCCGGCGCGCGATATTCATATCATCGCCCTCACCGCAGATGCGATGGAAGGGGCGAGCGCGGAATACATCGCCAACGGGATGAACGATTACGTCTCCAAGCCGATCGACGGCAAGCTGCTGTTGGCAAAACTCAAGGCGCTTGGCACCGGTACGTGTGCCGTTCCGGCGAAAACGGACGGCGTTCCGGAAACGCAGCCGATGACGCTTGACGAAGGCAAGCTGAGTGAACTGAAGGCGGCAATGCCGGAAAAAGCCGTTCGCGAATTGCTGTCGCTGTTTCTTGCCGAAGCGGCGGATCACTTGAGCAAAATCGAGGAAAATCGCCTGAACGGCGCATATGCCGCTGCAGGCAAGTTGGCGCACAGCCTGACCGGCATGGCGGGAAATATCGGCGCCATGGAACTGTGTATGGCGGCGCGGGCCTTTGAGGTTGCCTGCCGCAAAGAGGAGTACGGCTCGCTCGAAGACTTAGCTAGGGCATTAGGCGCCGCCGGTGCCAAAACCGCAGCCGCGTTCGCTGCTATCAACGACGAGGTGACGGCAGACCGGAACGCTTCTCAAATAGGGTGACGCCGGCATTGGGATATAGACCGCAATACCGCTCAGAACAAACCTTCGATCTCGCCTTTGTCGTTGAGCCGTATGGCATGCGCGGCAGGAACGCGCGGCAAGCCCGGCATGGTAAGAATATCGCCGGCAATTGCCACCACAAAGCCGGCGCCGGCTGAAAGCCGCACCTCGCGGATCTTCACCGTGTGACCGGTGGGAGCGCCCTTCACCTTGGGATCGGTCGAGAAAGAATATTGGGTTTTGGCCATACAGACGGGAAAACCCCCAAAGCCGCTCTTTTCGTACTCGGCAAGGCGTTGGTGTACCGCCGCATCGGCTACGACCACGCCGGCGCCGTAGATTTCCTTTGCCACGGTTTCGATCTTTTCCCACAGCCCCACATCGTCGGAATAGAGCGGCTTGAAGGCCGCCGTGCCGCCGTCGCACAACGCCGCCACCTCGCGGGCCAAGCTTTCCGCGCCCGCGGCGCCGTCGGCCCAATCGGTACAGGACAGCGCCTTGCAGCCTTGCGCCTCGGCAATTTTGGCGATTTCGCCGATTTCGGCGTCGCTGTCCGAGGTAAACCGGTTGATCGCCACCGCCACCGGAACCCCAAACTTGCGCACGTTGGCGATGTGGCGGGCGAGGTTCTCGCCGCCTTTCGCCACCGCTAGCGGATTGTCTTTGGCCATATCCTCCTTGGCCACGCCGCCGTGCATCTTGAGCGAACGCACCGAAGCGACGATCACCACCGCGGCCGGCTGCAGTTTCGCCAACCGGCACTTGATGTCGAAGAATTTTTCCGCGCCCAGGTCGGCGCCGAATCCGGCTTCCGTCACCACGATGTCGGCCAATTTCAGTGCGGCCCGGGTGGCCATCACCGAGTTGCAGCCGTGGGCAATGTTGGCGAACGGTCCGCCATGCACCAAAGCAGGGCAGCCTTCGAGGGTCTGCACCAGATTGGGCATCATGGCGTCGCGCAAGATCACGCTCATCGGCCCGGCTGCCTGAAGATCGCGGGCGGTGACGAATTTCTTGTCGACATTCTGGCCGACGATGATGTCGCCCAGCCGTTTTTCCAGATCCTTGAGGTTCTCGGCCAGACAGAGGATCGCCATCGCCTCGGTGGCGACGGTAATGTCGAAGCCGTCCTCGCGGGGGTACCCGTTGGTTGCCCCCCCAAGACCGTTCACGATTCCGCGTAAGGCCCGGTCGTTCATGTCGACGGCGCGCCGCCAAGTGATCCGCCTTGGATCGAGGCGGAGCGCGTTGCCCCAGTAGATATGGTTGTCGATCATCGCCGCGAGCAGGTTGACCGCGGCGGTGAGGGCATGGAAGTCACCGTTAAAGTGCAGGTTGATGTCTTCCATCGGCACGATCTGCGAACGGCCGCCGCCGGTAGCGCCGCCCTTTTGGCCGAAGCAGGGGCCCATCGACGGCTCGCGCAAGGCCGCCATCGCCTTGCGGCCGATGCGGTTGAGCCCGTCGGTCAGACCGATGGCGGTCTTGGTTTTGCCTTCGCCTGCCGGGGTCGGGGTCATGGCGGTAACCAGCACCAACTTCCCGTCGCGCCGGCTTTTCAGCGTTTCGAGAAAATCGAAGGACAGCTTGGCCTTGTAAGAGCCGTAGGCGATCAGGGCGTCCTCGGGAATGCCGATTTTGCCGCCGATTTCGCCGATTTTCTTCAGCTTCGCCTGCCGGGCGATTTCGATGTCGCTGAGCGCTGCCATGGCTCCCCCCTTACGATTCTTTGCGCGCAGAATGGTACGCAGCGCCGGCGCGCACAACTGCCCTGTTGTGCACGTCTCTCTGCCGTTTGTTACAAAGCCGACAACAAGATTCGATCCTGCCGGACCGGCCTGCCAAACCGGCCTGCCGGACCGGCCTGCAGTATTGCATCGTCGTCCCATCGCGCATTTTACCCGAAAACCGGTTCCCACTTTTCGGAATACGCTCTATCCCCCGTGCGGATGGGCCTTGGTATAGGCCTCCATCATCCGGCCTGCGTCGATCGCGGTATAACCTTGGGTGGTGGAGAGCGAGGCGTGCCCTAATAGCTCCTGTACCACACGCAAATCGCCGCCATGCGCCAATATGTGGGTGGCAAAGGAATGGCGCAGGGCATGAGGCGTGGCGCGCTCGCCCAATCCCAAGCGCGAGCGCAAAAGTTGCATCAACCCCTGGGCTTCGCGCGCTTGCATCGGCTTGCCGTGGCGGGAAAGAAATAAGGCCTCCGACGGCGCAACGGCGAAGGGCAGGCCGGCGAGGTAGGCGTCGATCGCCTGGCGCACCGCCGGCAAAATGGGCACGATTCGTTCCTTGCGGCCCTTGCCGAGCACCTTCAACGATTCGCCCAATGGGGCATCGCCGCGCTTCAAACTTAAGGCTTCCGAAATGCGAAGACCGGCACCGTAAAGCAAGGTCAGCAGCGCCGTATCGCGCGCCGCCAGCCAGGGAACGTCACGTTTGCCTGCTTCTTCGATGGTGCGGACGGCGGCATCCTCGCTCAACGGCCGAGGAAGGTGACGGGGAAGGCGCGGCGTCCTTACCGCATGGGCGGCGGCGTTATCGGTCAATCCCTCGCGGGCGAGAAAGCGGAAAAACCCGCGTACCGCCGCCCCGGCGCGCTGAAGCCCTTGCGGACCCAGCCCCTCGCCGCGCCGGAAAGCGACAAAGGCGCGGATATCGGTGGGTTTGAGACCGGCGAGCATTTCCAAATCCGGCGTTCCGCCGCAGTGGACGGACAGAAAGGCAAGGAACCGGTCGAGATCGTCGCCATACGCGCGTAACGTATGCGGGCTGGCCCGCCGCTCGCCCGCCAAGTAGGCGAGATAGGCGATTTTCAGAGCGTCGGCGGAGCGAGCCATTGTGCCTGATGGGCGCTGAGCGCCCGCTCCAAAGCCAGGGCGAAGAACCGCAAATCGGCTTCGACGGCGCGGCCGTCGAAGCGGCCTTCGCGGCACGACCCCATGATGAACAAAATCGTCGTCGCACTATCGTCGAGGCGCAGGCGGAAAGCCGCCAGGCTGGCGTAAACCTCGCCGCCTTTGCCAAACAGCAGTGCCCCGCCGCCGGACAAAATGGCGCCCAGCCCGTCGCCGACCACCGCCTGCACCGTCCCGGGGGCAAGCGGCAGGATCTGACGGCCGTTCAACGGGATCGTATGCGGATTTTCAGCGCAGAAGGCACATGTGTCGGCCCCGAAACCGAGGGCGAGATTTTCCGCCACCGTTGCCGCCTCGCCGAAACTATGCACCCCGACGAGGTCGAGCACCGCGCGGCGCACGGTTTCGCTCAAATTCGTCCGGCGGTCGTAAAACCCCTTCAGCGCGTCGCGTTCCGCACGCAATTTTTTGTTCGCCGCCGCCATCTGTTCGATGACAAAGCGCTGCAAATCGCGCACATCTCCGTCAAAGCGTTCGGGAAACAACAATCCCATGAGCTCGCCGTCGGCGATCAGCCGGTCGCGATTCATCCGGACGTAGCTCTTGACCGCGTCGAGGGCCGCCTCGGACGGATCAAGGGCGTGAATGTTTTTGCCGACGGAAATCATGTCGATTGGACTTGACCAAAAAGAATCGCCGTTCGAACTCTAGCGCATGAGCGACGCAGCGCCAAAGCCCGTTAACCTTCCCGAAGACCAAGACGCCTATGGCGTGCTGACGCCGTTGCCGCTGCCGTCGCTCGATTACCTGTTAGCGGCAGAGGATGCCCCGACGCGTGGGCTGGCGGTGATGGTCGATGTCGGCGGACGGAAGCGCATCGGCATCGTCTGGGGCAAGCCGGCCGGCATCGAAGCCAGGAAGCTGAAGAAGGCGAACGCGCTTTGTGGCCGGCCGAGTCTGCCGCTCGATCTTTGCGACTTTATCGATTGGCTTGCCGCCTACACCTTGGCACCGCCGGGTTTGGTACTGGCAATGGCCTTACGCAATCCCGAGGCGCTTAACCCGCCCAAGCCGCGCCTAGCTTATGCAATTGGATCGGCGGAACAAAAACCCACCAAGGCGCGGGCGCGGGTGCTGGCCGTGGCCGCCGACGGCTTGGCGCGGACCGCCGTCGATCTGGCGGCGGAAGCGGGCGTCGGGGGCTCGGTGGTCAAGGGTCTGATCCAATCGGGCGGGCTAAAAACCGTCTGTTTGCCCGAATTTCCGCCGCAGCCCGTGCCCGACCCCGATTTTGCCGAGACGGTGCTGAACCCGGAGCAGGCAATTGCAGCGGCTTCGATCCTTGCAGACGTGAAAGCGCAGGCGTTCAAGGTCTCGCTGCTCGACGGCATTACCGGTTCGGGTAAGACCGAAACCTATTTTGAGGCCGTAGCCGAAGCCTTACGCGGCGGCAGGCAGGCGCTGATCCTTTTGCCGGAAATCGCCCTGACCGTGCAGTTTCTTGATCGCTTCGCCGCCCGCTTTGGGGCGAGGCCGGCCGAATGGCATTCGGAACTAAGTGCGCGCGAACGTCGCCGCATTTGGCGCGCGGTCGGAACCGGCGAGGTCAAGGCGGTGGTCGGTGCGCGCTCGGCGTTGTTCCTGCCGTTTGAAAAACTGGGCTTGATCGTGGTCGACGAAGAGCACGAGCAGGCCTACAAGCAGGAAGAGGGCGTGATCTATCACGCCCGCGATATGGCGGTGATCCGCGGGAAAATCGCAAGCTGTCCGGTGATCCTGGCGTCCGCCACCCCATCGCTGGAAAGTTTCGTCAATGCCGAATCCGGCCGCTATGCCCATTTGAAGCTGACGCAACGCCACGGCGTCGCCGAGCTGCCGAAGGTCGAACTGATCGATCTTCGCAAAGGTCACGGCGATCCCGGCACCTACCTTTCGCCCCCCCTGCGCGATGCCCTGAAGAACACGTTGGCGGCGGGCGAGCAGGCGATGTTGTTTTTGAACCGCCGCGGCTTTGCTCCGCTCACCTTGTGCGAATCCTGCGGCCACAAGTTTACCTGCCGGCATTGTTCGGCCTGGCTGGTCGAGCACAGAAAACGCGGCACCCTTGTCTGCCATCATTGCGGCTTCGAGATGAAAATTCCCGACGCCTGTCCGACCTGCGGCGAGAAGCATCTGATTGCCTGCGGCCCCGGAGTCGAGCGCATCGCCGAGGAATTTCAAATTCTGTTTCCCGAAGTGCGCGCCAAAATCGCCTCTTCCGATACGCTGGACGGGCCCAACGCGATGCAAACCGCCATCCGCGCCATGCAAAAGCGCGAGATCGACGTTCTGATCGGAACCCAGGTGATCGCCAAAGGTCATCACTTTCCGCATTTGACCTTGGTGGGGGTGATCGACGGCGATTTGGGCGGCTCGGACGGCGATCCGCGTGCGCGCGAACGCACCTTTCAACTGCTGCATCAGGTTTCGGGCCGCGCCGGCCGCGCCGAGCATCCGGGGACGGTTCTCATTCAAACCCGCAATCCCGCCGACGCGGTCATGCAGGCGCTGGTCAAACAGGATCGCGACGCCTTTTACCGCCAGGAAATGATGTATCGCGAAAAAGCCGGCGCACCGCCGTTCGGACGCTTAGCCGCGATCATTCTGTCCGGTTTGAAATCCGACGAAGTGCGCGAGACGGGCCGGGTTCTTGCCCGCACCGCGCCGAACGTGCGGGGGGTTAAAGTGTGGGGGCCGGCGCCGGCGTTTTATGCGCTTCTTCGCGGCCTCGCCCGCGAACGGCTTCTGGTGCAGGCGGATAAGTCGGTCAATATCCAAGCGTATTTGCACGCGTGGTTGAATAAGGTGAAGCTGTCCCGTTCGGTGCGTCTTACCGTCGATGTCGACCCGGTGAGTTTTTTCTGACGCCTCACGCGTTCGATCCACCGGAATGGATTGGACGTGACGGTCATAAAATGGGCGACGGCAAGGCCGGTGCCGTCAAGGATAGTGCAGATGCAGCGGCATCGCATTGAGGCTCGTGCCGACGGTAAAGGCGACGGAACGAAAGGACGGTAGGCCGATCAACGATGAGGGATTGTTGGAAAAGGCATAGCCTTCCGCCGGCAGACCTATGAAATTGCGGTTGAGGTGCATATCGCCGTCTTCGTCGTGATAGGCCGCCAGCGCATAGACGCCGGGCTTGGGTAAAAACAGGCAGGCGCGAACCGTTCCGGCGCGGGCCGGGATGCGACCCTTGGCGACTTTCTTGCCCTTTGCCAGAAATTCCGAAGGACGGCTGCCGTAAACCGCGACGGTTATATTCCCCTTGCTCGAACGGATGCCGTCGAACACCAGTTGCACGCGGACTGCATCCCCCTCGGCGGGACAATCGCCGTCCGTTACGCCGGGCGATGCGCCGTAAGCTGCGGCAAGATCGAACCACAACACCGCCAGCATGCCGAGCCGCGCCAAAACCGAATAATGCGCCATATCCGTCGTTCCGTTTTCCTTGTCTACTGGAGCGCCGCGCCTTCAGACAGAAACGGCGCGCCACTCTATCTCGATACCACAACCGGATGATGCGTCAGAGCCAGCATGGCGGCATCGTTCGGCAGGTTGCCGTATCCCCATATTTCGCCGGGGGCGTCGGCGAGCCAAGCCTTGATGCGGCGGGCCTTCTCTTCCCTGCGGCATGACAATCCCGCCATTTCGCCGGTCAGCACGTTTTCCGTCACCACCATTTCGCTTGCCAGCAGGCCGTCCACCGTCAGCTTTTTCCGTTCGAGCAGAAGGCGCACATAACAAGATAACCCGCCAGTAGCCACGAGAATGCGATGCCCCGCCTTGCGGTGCCGCTCATAGGCGGCCAGAACCTCGGGGTTCCATTCCAAACGAAGAAAGATTTCTTCCGCCGCGGCACAAATCTGTGCGGCATTTTTTCCCGCCAGCGTACGACGCAGCACCGTCGCGCGGAATGCCTCTCGACGATCGGAACCGGCCGCAAAAACGGCAGATCCTACCCCTGCCGCCCCTGCAAAGAACAACCGCCGCCTTCCTACCAATACGGCCAGAAAAACAGCCAGGCTGCTCTGACGAATAAGCGTTCTATCGAAATCGAAAATTGCCACGCCTGTCGCCATCGCACCGTTCCGCCGCTAACTGCCGCACCGATTGCAAAGCCCTTAAGTCGCTCTATGTCGTACGGGCTGCACAATCATCGGTAATGAACAACAAATACAACGTCTCCGTTTCGCATGCGCCGCTGCAGAAGAAAACGGAAATTAGGGTAAAAAACGCTTTTCCCAAAGCAGATAGATTTTCTGGTCGTATGTGTCCTTCGGCCACTTTTTGATTTTTATTGCATATGCACGAAATCATAATAAATATGAAATCTGCGCGTTAGTTGCGCGAGAACGAAGGCAGAGGGCTTATTTTGTCATATCGTGCTGTAAATGCTGTTTTTTTAACCTATTCCCTATTGTAGGGCTGGCACGGACTCCAAATGCCCAATATAATACTTTAATCTTTCTGTAACGTATTTGGCATTTTTCCAATGGTGGAGTCGTGATCACTAAAGCCCATATCCTGAGCGCCGGGCAAGGCACCCGATCGACACCTCAGACAGAAAAAAGGCCAGTATGCCCGTGGCTTTGTAACGGCTCTGGACAGACCGAACGACAGGTAGACCGGTCGCCGTCGCTACTGCAAGTTAGCATTACACGGTCTTTTCGCAACGGTTCCATCCGGTTATCCCGGTGGTGCGTTGCATAATATAAATGGGGGATAATTCCGTGTTCTTCGCAATTCCCGACGCCGACAAGGACGTTCGCGAACCCGTGGCGCCTAACGTTGCCGTACCGACGCCGACTTCCAGCAGTGTCAAGCTACGGTTTCATTTCGATTCATTTGCCGACGCTCTCGATTACGCGGCCACCGGTCGCAGCGGGATGAATTTTTATTCCGACCGTCTCCAGTTGGTGGAGGCTATGCCGTATCGCGAATTGCGCGAACGTGCCATCGCGCTTGTGCGAAGGTTCTTCGGCGCCGGATTGCGGCGGGGCGAGCGCATCGCCCTGATCGCCGATACTGGCCCGGATTTTATCGTCGCTTTTGCCGCTTGCCAGTATGGCGGCCTGATCCCGGCGCCGATGCCATTGCCCACCGCCTTCGGCGGACGCGAAGCCTATATCGAATTGGTCCGTCACATGCTCTCGGCTGCGGGTGCGGCGGCGGCAATTGCGCCGGAATGGGTGATGCCGTGGTTGTCCGAAGCGGCAACGGGAATGCCGCTGAAGCTTTGCGGTACTGTCGGACAGCTCTCTGTCCTGCCGGAGGCCCCGGTTACGCCGGTACATCCGGCGCCCGACGAACTCAGCTATTTGCAGTTTTCTTCCGGCAGTACTCGGATGCCGGCCGGCATCGCCGTGACCCATCGCGCGCTGATGAGCAACACCGCCGGCATTGCCGGCAACGGCCTTGCGATACGCGATGGCGACCGCGCGGTTTCCTGGTTGCCCTTCTACCACGATATGGGATTGGTCGGGTTTCTACTGACGACTATCGTCTCGCAGATTTCGGTCGATTTTATGCCGACCCGCGATTTTGCCCGCCGTCCGTTGAACTGGTTGCGGTTGATTGCGCTGAACGGCGGTACCATCACCTACAGTTCGAGCTTCGGCTACGATCTTTGCGCCAAGCGAGCCTCAAGCGGGCCACGCCCCGAATTCGATCTGCGATCCTGGCGAGTGGCCGGCATCGGCGGAGATATGGTGCGTCCGCTCGTGCTCGAACGTTTCGCGCAGGTCTTCTCGCCGTGCGGTTTCCGGCCTTCCGCCTACGTACCGAGCTATGGTCTGGCCGAGGCCACTCTGGCGGTGACCTTCCGCCAACCCGGCCTGGGCTTGGGTATCGATCGCGTCGACGCCGACCAACTGGAGCATTTCCGTCGTGCCGTTCCCGCGGCAAAGGACGGGCCGGCGCGTAAGTTCGTCACCTGTGGGCGGGTGCTGCCCGGCCACACCGTCCAACTGCGCGCCGACGACGGCACGCCGCTCGGGATGCGCGAAATCGGTCGCGTGTTCGTGCAAGGGCCCAGCCTGATGTCGGGCTATGACCGCCGGCCGGAGGAAACTGCGGCGGCGCTCGGTGCCGACGGCTGGCTCGATACCGGCGATCTCGGCTATCTCGTCGGCGACGAGCTGGTGATCACCGGCCGCGCCAAGGACATCATCATCATCAACGGCCGCAACATTTGGCCGCAGGACCTGGAATACACCGCCGAACAGGTCGACGGCCTGCGCAACGGCGATGCCGCCGCTTTCAGCATCGAACGCGACGATCACAGCGAGGAACAGGTGGTGGTGCTGGTGCAGTGCCGCACGCCCGATCCCGAAAAACGCCATAGCCTCATCCAGGCGGTGACGGCGAATTTGCGCAAAATCCACGGGGTCGGCGCGCTGGTGGAGTTGGTTCCCCGCAACGCCTTGCCGATGACCTCTTCGGGCAAGTTGCGCCGGCGCAGCGCCCGTGCCGCCTATCTTTCCGGTGCTTTCAAGCCGGAGACGCTGCAATGACCGATCTGCCGGCAGCGGCCGATCGGACCAACGACATCCCCAACCGTATCTCGCGCTTGCATCAGAAACGCGGAATCGTCGCCCTGACCGGCGGCACGGGCTTCCTCGGCCGCCATATCGTCGATGCCCTTTCGGCCGCCGGCTGGCGCGTGCGCGCACTGGTCCGCCGTCCCGCCGCCGCGCCCGACGGCGTCGAAATCGTGCCGGGAACGCTGGAGGACGAGGCCGCACTGGAGCGTCTGCTCGACGGAGCCGTTGTCCTGGTCCATGCCGCCGGCGTGATCAAGGCGGCGAAGCAGACCGATTTTATGCGGGTCAACCGCGACGGTGGCAAAAGGCTGGCGGCACGTGCGGCCCGTCAAACCGTACCGCCTCGGATTGTCCTGGTCTCCTCTTTGGCGGCGCGCGAGCCGTCGCTCTCCGCTTATGCCCGGAGCAAGCGTGCCGAAGAAGACGCCTTTACCGCCGCCGGCATGTCTGCTTTGGCAATTCTCCGGCCCGCCGCGATCTACGGTCCCGGCGATCGCGAAACTGCGGTCTTTTTCAAGGCGGCGAACGGCCCTTTGCTGCCGATACCGGATGTACCGAAGGCGCATGTAGGGCTGATTCACGTCGCCGACGTCGCCGCCGCCGTGACGGCTTTCTGCGCCGAAGGCACGCCGAACGGCTCTTTCGAACTGACCGATGCGCGGCAACAGGGGTATACCTGGGACGAACTGGCGCAGGAAATCCGCGCCGCGGTCGGCGGCAGGGCCCGTATCGTAAAATTCCCTTTTGCCTTGTTTGCGGCGGTCGGGGCGGTCAACGCCCTGCTGGCCGCGATCGGCGGGCACCCCTTCACGTTGACGCCGGGAAAAGCGCGGGAGCTGTTTCATCCCGACTGGTCGAGCGCGCCGGAGCGGCAGCCGCCGGCGAATGTTTGGCAGGCGCGTATGCCGTTGCGCGAAGGTATGATGCAAACGGCGCATTGGTTCGTTTCGCGTCGGCGCACGGATAAGCGGGAGTATCGTTATGCTGTCTGAACAAGACATTGTCGAAGTCATCGTCACCCACCTGCGCGAACGGCTGCCGCCGGACACCGCGATCGGTCCGCAATCGACCATTATGGGCGACCTCGGCCTCGATTCCCTTGCCGTGATGAATTTTGTCATGTGGCTGGAAGAGAACTTCGATATTTCGGTTCCGATGGACCGGTTGATCGAGGTGGAAACCGTTGCCGATCTGGCACGCGTTCTGCATTCGCTGGGAGCGCAGAAGGCGTCATGAGTATTCTGGACAAATTCGCCGGTATTCAACACGCCCACGATGCGCTGACGGCGCTCGGGATCGACCCGCTTGCGGTCGAATTCGATGCGATGACTTCGCCCTGCGAAGGCGTGATCGACGGCCGCAAGGTGCTGATCCTCGGCAGCAACAATTATCTTGGCCTGACCTACGATCCTGCGGTGATCGATCGCGGCGTCGATGCCTTGCGCGCCTTCGGTAGCGGCACCACCGGTTCGCGCATCGCCAACGGCACCTACCGCGGGCATAAGGAACTGGAACTGCGGTTGGCAGGTTTTTTCGGCCGCCGTCACGCCATGATTTTTTCCACCGGCTATCAGGCCAATTTGGCTACGATCTCCACCCTGGCCGGCAAGGACGACACCATCCTGATCGACGCCGACAGTCATGCCAGCATCTATGACGCCTGCCGTATGGGCAATGCCCAGGTGATCCGTTTCCGCCACAACGATCCTGCCGATCTCGCCAAGCGCCTCAAGCGGCTGGACGGCCAGCCCGGCGAAAAGCTGATCGTCATCGAGGGGATCTACAGTATGTTGGGCGACCGCGCTCCCGTCGCCGAAATCGCCGCCGTGACCCGCGCGGCCGGCGCAACGCTGCTTGCCGACGAGGCGCATTCCTTTGGGGTGCTGGGCCGGAACGGCCGCGGTGCTGCGGAAGAGGCCGGTGTGGAGCGCGATGTCGATTTTGTGGTCGGGACTTTTTCCAAGAGTCTTGGCGGTATCGGCGGCTTTTGCGTTTCCGACGTTCCGGGCTTCGACATCCTGCGTCTGGTCTGCCGCCCCTACATGTTTACCGCCTCTCTGCCGCCCGCAGTGGTGGCCTGCACCCTGGCGGCACTGGAGCGGATTGCGACCGACCCGAGCTTGCGCCAACGGCTTGCCGCCAACGCCGAGCGGTTTTACCGCGGACTGGAAGCGGCGGGTTTCGCCTTGGGGCCGCAGATCAGCCCCATCGTATCGGTGCGTCTATCCGACGTGTCGATGGCGGCGCAGTTCTGGAAGGCGCTGCTGGAAGCGGGTGTCTACGTCAATCTCGCCTTGCCGCCGGCGACCCCGACCTCGGAGCCGCTCTTACGCACCAGCGTGACCGCTGCGCATACCTCGGCGCAGATCGATAAGGCACTCGGCGTTTTCGCCGACATCGGAACCCGGCTGGGCGCGATCGGAACATGATCGCCGATACAGCGTCTCCATCGCCGAACGGCCCGGCGGTGTTCGGGATGGTAAAATGATCCGGGTCGGTATCGTCAGCAATCCCGTCAGCGACGGAAACGGCGGCCGTTCGACCATCGCCGAATTCGCCGCCTACGCAGCGGGAAAAGGCGAGCCGGTCGCCTTCGCCGTGCCGCCGTCCGTCGATACGCTGTCGGAGGTACTGACGAATTTCGCCCGGCGCGGCGTTTCCGTCGTAGGCGTCGACGGCGGCGATGGCACCTTGCGCGACGTTCTCGGCGCGTTGCCGGCGGCCTATGGCGAGGCTTGGCCCGCCATCGCCATTTTGCCGTCGGGCAAGACCAATTTGATCGCCCGCGATGTTGGTTCCTTCGGCGGCGGGGTTGCCGGCGTGCGCCGATTGCTGCATGCGGCCAGGACGCCCGACCGGATGACTGTCCGCGAACGGCCTTGCCTGGAGGCGGTATGGGACGACAACGTCGTGCGCGGTATGTTCGGCGGCGCCGGCGTGCTCACCTCCGCCACTCGCCTGGCCACCGCCGGAATTTTCCGTCACGGCGTCAAGCAGAACCTCGGCGTGGCGGTGACCATGGCGCAGGTTCTGCGGCAGGCCTATGCCGCGCGATCGGAATTTTCCGGTGTCGATTTGGCGATCGCCGACGACGAAACGGTCATGCCGCCATCTTCGCCGCATTTTTTGTTTCTTGCCACCACGCTGAACCAGTTGATGTTGGGTTTTTGGCCTTTTCCCGGCGAGCGCCGAAGCGGCATCGGCGCTCTGCATTGGCTGGCGCTGGGCGCACCGCCGCGGCGATTGTTGCGTACCTTGTGGCGGGCGTGGCGGGGATCGCTAATCGCGGATCCGGCAAACGGTCTACGCTGCGGCAACGCTGCGTCCGTGACCGTGCGCTTCGGCGCCCCCTTCGTGGTAGACGGAGAAATTTTCGATCCAGGAGACGCATGCGTGACCTGGCGAACCGGCCGCTCCGTGCGCTTCTTGGCCATGTGATCGGCGACATGTGGTATAAAGGCGAGGTTCCGCCCGATGCGGGAAGGGTGTTGGCAATAATATGATCGACCGGGTTCGCTTGCATCGCATTATCGCGGCCGATATGGCGCGCCCCGCGCGGCCCGATGCCGTATCCGCCGGAGCGGCCATTGCCGCCCGATACGGTCGAACGGTTGCCGCGGTGTTATTTTACGGTTCCGCGCTGCGTAGCGGCGATCCGGGGATTGTCGATCTCTACGTACTGGTAGACGATTATCGCGCCTTCCACGGCAATATCCTCTCCGCCGCCGCCAACCGGCTGTTGCCGCCCACAGTGCAATTTCTGCCGGCCAATGCCGACACCAATATCGGTTTCAAGGTGGCGGTAATCTCCCGCCGGCAATTCCGCGCGCGGATGCGTCCGGGCGGAATCGATTCCACCTTGTGGGCGCGGTTCTGCCAGAGTTCGCTGCCGGTTTACTGTCGCGACGAAGCGGTACGCGCCTGGTTGATCGAAACGCTGGCCGAGGCGGCAAAAAGCGCGGTGCGCTGGGCGGTGCGTTTCGGCCCCGCGCATGGTCGGGCCGGCGACGCTTGGACGGCGTTGTTCCGGCAAACCTACGGTAACGAATTGCGCGTCGAGACCGCTACCCGCGCCGAGACCATCTATCGCGCCGCCGCACGCCGGTTCGACGATCTGCTCGAAATTTCGGGCGTCGACGATATGGTGTGGAACGGCGACGGCGGCTACCGCCGCCTGATCGACGAACGCAAAGTTGCCGCCGCACGCCGCGCCTGGAACCGCCGTCGCTTGCCCGGCAAGGTGCTCAATCTGGTACGGTTGGCGAAGGCGCTGTTTACCTTTGTCGGCGGCGTGGACTATATCGTGTGGAAACTGGAGCGTCATTCCGGGCAAAAGCTGATGTTGACGCCGTGGCAGCGGCGCCATCCGCTATTGGCGACAGCCACCGTCCTTCCTGCTCTGCTGCGCCGGGGAATCGTCCGATGAGAGATATTGTTGTCGAACCGGTTGGGCCGAAATCGTTGAAGGCGTTCGTCGCGCTGCCGAACCGGCTGATGGCAAACGATCCGATGTGGGTTCCGCAACTCGATCTGGAACGCCGCATGGCCATGAAGGCGGGCGGGACGCCCTACTTGCGTCGTGCCGAAACCGCCAAATGGATCGCGCGCAGGAACGGCAAAGCGGTCGGGCGCATCGGGGCTCAGATCGATCCGATGGCGGTGGCGCGGATGCCGGGCATCGGCCATTTCGGTTTCATCGCGGCCGAGCGCGACCCGGAGATATTCGCCGCGTTGTTGCATACCGCCGAAGACTGGTTGCGCGCGCGCGGCATGACGCACATCCGCGGTCCGTTGAACCATTCGGTAAACGAGGAAACCGGCCTGCTGGTCGCGGGCTTCGACACGCCGCCGTCGATGATGATGCCGCACGATCCGCCTTATGCCGGGACGTTGATCGAACAATGCGGCTATGCCAAGGCGATGGACATGTTCGCCTATCGGCTGGACCCCTCTCGCGTGCCGCCCCCCGTGCAGGCGATCATGGCGCGACCGGCGCCGTCGGGCGTTACCGTTCGTCCGTTGCGCTGGAACGATTATCGCAACGACGTGCGCAGCCTGGTCGAGATATTCAACGATGCCTGGAGCGGCAACTGGGGCTTTGTTCCCTTCACCGACGAAGAGATCGACCATCTGGCCGGCGAACTCAAACCGTTGATCGTCGATCGGTTGGTCTGGTTTGTCGAGGCGAACGGCGTGGCGGAAGGGTTCCTGGTCTGTCTGCCCAACCTCAACGAAGCCATTCGCGATTTGAACGGAAAGTTGTTGCCGTTTGGTTGGGCCAAGCTGTTATGGCGCATCAAGGCGGCCGGGCTTAAAACCTCGCGGGTGCCGTTGATGGGGGTGCGTCGCGGCACCACCAAAACCCTGCTCGGCAGCCTGATCCCGTTTCTGTTGTTCGGCGCGCTCGCCCGCGAGGTGCAGGTGCGCGGCATCGGCGAGATTGAGATTTCCTGGGTGTTGGAAATCAACCGGCCGATGCGTGCGGTGGCCGAAGCCCTGTGCGGCGCACCCTGCAAGACGTACCGCCTGTACGAAAAGCCGCTGACATGACCGACACGTCCGTGCGCATTCTCGTTTTGGCCGGCCGCCGCGACGGCGACGGCGCCGTTGCGCGCATCAAGGACGTCTCGCACAAAGCATTGGCACCGGTGGCAGGCGTTACGATGTTGGAACGGGTGGTCTCGACGCTGCGTATGGCGTTGCCCCGGGCGGAATTGGGTGTCGCCATCGACGACGGACCCGACATCGCCGCGGTGCTGCAGAGACTGTCGCAAGCCGGCCGGATCGTACAGGTGCCGCCCGAGGCGTCGCCCGCCGCCACCGTAGCCGCGGCGATGACGCGACTGCCGCCGCCGCTGCTGATCGTTGCCGCCGATCATCCTTTGCTTACCGCCGAGATGGTTCGTCACTTTCTCGGCCATCTGCCGCCCGGCATCGATGCGGCCGTCGCGGTGGCGCGGCGCGAAACCATCGTCGCCCGCTATGCTACGAAACGCACCTATTGGCGGTTTTCCGACGGTTCTTTCAGCGGCTGCAATCTGTTCTATCTCGGGGCGAACGGCGCCGCGCGCATCGTCGAATTCTGGAAAATCTTCGAGCGCGAGCGCAAGTATCCGTGGAAAGCGGTGCGCCGTCTCGGTCCGGTCGTTTTGCTGCGCTTTGCCTTCGGACGGATTGATCTTGCCGGCGTTCTGGATCGTTTGGGAAGCAAGACCGGCACGCGGCTTAGTGCAGTCGAGATGCCTTTCGCCGAGGCGGCGATCGATGTTGATCGTCCCGCCGACCTCGATCTGGCCGAGGATATTTTGCGGCGGGAGGTACGATGAGACTGATCGACCGCTACCTTCTGGTCGAGCTGTCGAAGCGGCTGGCCGTGGTATTGGCGGTGGTGCTCGGTTCGCTGGTGCTCGAACGGCTGCTCAGGCTGTTCGACGCGGTGAGCATGAAGGGCGGCCCGTTCTATATGGTCTGGGAAATGGCGCTGATGCTGGTGCCGCATTATCTCGGCTTGGCGTTGCCGGCGGGCTTCTTCGTCAGTATCTATCTGGTTTCGGCGTCCTGCAACGTCAACAACGAGTTCGACGTGCTGCTCAGCGGCGGGGTTTCGCCGTTTCGCTTCGCCGCACCGTTTGTCGCCGCCGCCGTCGCCCTGACGGCGATCAGCATCGCCCTGTTCGGTTACGTCCAACCGCACAGCCGTTATGCCTACCGCTCGGTCAGTTATCTGGTCGATGTCGTTCCCTGGGACATTAAGATTCCCGAGCGCATCTTCGCATCCGTCGACAAGCACACGACCGTCAGCGCCGATCGTGTCAGCGCCGACGGACACGATATGTCCGGCCTCTTCGTCCGGCTGGAGGATAACGGGCGCGAAACGGTGATAACCGCCGAAAGCGGACGGCTGTCCTTCGGGCCGCAGAGGGCTTCCTACCGGTTGGATATGCGGCAAGGCATGCAGTTCGTCTCGGACGGCAAGGGCGATTTTGCCACGGTTGCTTTCGACCGGCTGCTGGTGGACCGGCCGCTGGTTACCGCCGTGCCGCCGTTTCGGGAACGCGGCGGCGATTCGCGGGAACTGTCCTTGGGCGAATTGGCGACGGAGGCGCACGATGCGGCGGCGGCATCCGTCCGCGCCGAAGCGGACGGCGAATTCCACGCCCGGTTGGTCCGCGCGGTGTCGATGCTGTTCCTGCCGTTTCTGACCATTCCCCTGGCGCTGACGGCCAAGCGTCGTCAGCGCAGCGCCGGCATCGTGTTCGGTTCGCTGGTTCTGGTCACCTATCACTACACGCTGCAGACTTTGGAAGGATTGTCGGAGGCGGGACGCGTTCCGGTCGCCGGTATGTGGGCGGTCATGGCGGTGTTCGCCGTTCTGTCCTTCGTGTTGTTCTGGCGGGCGCAGCGGCATCCCGGCGAGAACTTCCTCGATCCGATACTGGCGGTGCTGGCGGATGCCATCGGCTGGATCGTCCGTCGGTTCGCCAGGCCGGAAAGCAGACGCGCATGACGCTGTTGCGCTATCTCTCCAGAGTGTTTTTCCTCCGGTTTCTCGCGGTACTGATGGCGTTGTCGGCGTTGGTCGAGCTGCTGGAGATGCTCGATGCCATGCGCAAATTGGTGGGACGGAGTTCGTCCTTGTCCAATGTGCTGATTTTCAGCGTCTTGCGATTTCCTTTGGCGCTCGAACAGCTATTCCTGCTTGCCGTACTGATCGGCGCGACGCTGGTTTTCCGCAAGCTGGCGCAAGGCAACGAAATGATCGTGCTGCGCAGCTCCGGCATGTCGCCCTATCGGCTGCTGACCTGTCTGGCACCGATCACTCTTTTGCTGTCGCTGTCTTATTTTGCGTTGGTCGACCGCATCGCTCCGGCGTCGGAACGCGCCTTTGCCGAATGGTGGCATGCGGTGACGACGGTGCCGGACGACGATGTGCAAATCGCCAAGAACACGATTTGGCTGCGTTGGCGAGGCGAAATCGTTTCGATCGGGGCGACCGAAGACGGCAGCCGGACCTTGCGCCGTCTCGCCCGGTATGCTCGCGACAAAGACGGCCGGCTGGTCGAACGCATCCGTGCCGCGTCGGCGCGTAGCGAACACGGGGTCTGGCGTTTGCGCGATGTCGAAATCGTACGCATTAGCGGCAGCGGTTATTCAAGCCGCCGCATGGATGAAACGGGTTGGTTAGATGGGCCGACGGCCGAGAATATCGAACAGGTTGCGCTGCCCACCCAACGTCAGCAAAGCGCGGCAAGCCGCAAAATTCTTGCCGGCGAGCAATCGGGCATTGCCGGTGCCGCCCATTACCGCACTTTGATCCAAAAAAGCTATTGTGCGCCGCTGTTGCCGTTCCTGATGTTGCTTTTGGCGATACCGGCGTTGTCGGGCAGCGGCCGCAGGGCATCGGCGCGCGGCGTAAGCCTCAGCATCTCGCTGGGATTGCTGTTCCCCGTTACCAACGGTTTTCTGTCGTCGATGAGCGAGGTGGACATTCTGCCCGCGGCGGTCGCGGTTTGGACCGCTCCGCTTGTTTTCGGCATGTTTGCCGCATTTCTGCTGTTGAGCTACGAAGAGTAGAAAGCCGGCCGTTCCGGAACAATGGCCTTGCCGGCAAAGGGTTTGTCATGCGCATCGGGTTTCTATTCAACCACGATCAGATTCATCAGGTAGCGCATAGCCTGCCCATCGCCCTGGCGCTGGCCAAAGGCGGGTTCGGCGGCGAGATCGTCGTCGCCACCACCAACCGGCGCATGCGTCGCGAGGTGTTGCGCATGGGGGGGGACGAGATCGGCCGGCGCATTGCCCATGTCGATCTGGGTTTAAGCCGCCGGTCCAGAATTCTCTCCGGCTTACTGGAGTTCGCCGTTCCTTCCCGCAAGTTGCTGGTCTACGGCGACAATCTCGATTTTTTCCGCAGCCTCGACATCCTGGTGGTGGCCGAGAAGACCTCGCTGCTGCTGAAAACGCTCTACGGACTGAAAAACTTGAAGATCGTGCACACCCGCCACGGGGCCGGCGATCGCGCCATCGGTTTCGACAAGGCCAGTGCCGGCTTCGATCATGTGCTTTGCGCCGGTTTGAAGATCAAAGAGCGGCTGATCCGCGAAGCGGGGCTGCCGGCCGAAAAGATCAGCATCGTCGGTTATCCCAAGTTCGACGCCGTCGACCGGTCGAACGTCGCGTTCTTGCAACCGCATGCCAAACCCATCGTACTCTACAATCCCCATTGCTCGGTCCATCTGTCGTCCTGGTTCGAGCACGGCCGGCAGGTGCTCGATTTTTTCGTCGGCAATCCGGATTACGATCTGATCTTCGCACCGCACGTCATGCTGTTCGAGCGCAAGTTCGTGGTGACGATCGACCGTTTGCGCATCGACCGTCCGGGTCGCCTCGACCAACGCTATCGGCAGGCGCCCAACATCCGCATCGACCTTGGCAGCCGCGCCTCCACCGATATGACCTACACGCTGGCGGCCGACATCTATCTCGGCGACGCCAGCAGCCAAATCTACGAATTCCTGCTCTATCCCCGTCCCTGCCTGTTCCTCGACAGCCATCACACCGCTTGGCAGAACGATGCCGACTACGCCCACTGGCGGGCGGGGCCTGTCATCGATACGCCGGCGGATCTGGCCGAAGGTCTGCGCCGCGCTATCGATACCCATGAGACGACCTACCGTGCGGTGCAGCAAGATATGTTCGCGCGCAGCTTCGATCTAACCGGCAAGCCGTCCTCGCAGCGCGCGGCCGAGGTGCTGATCAAACTGGCCGGAGGGCGGTGAGTTGAGCGCGACCAAACCTCCGGCATCGCCCCACGGCGCCTTGCGCCGGATCTTCGGCGGCCTCGGCATGGTCTTGGGCGGCAAGGCGGGGGCCGGACTGATCAGTCTAGTCTATCTCGTCATCGCCACCCGTGCGCTCGGTCCCAGCGATTACGGCGTGCTGATCCTGGTCCACGGCTATGTGACGGCGGTTTGCGGCATCGTCGAATTTCCCTCCTGGCAGGCTGTCGTGCGCTATGGGGCGGAGGCGCTGCATGCCGGCGACGACAATCGACTGGTGCGGCTGTTGCATTTTGGCGCCCGTATCGAGCTGTTGGGCGGCGTGGCGGCGATCCTGACCACGGCCCTGTTCGCACCGCTGATCGGACCGCATCTGGGGTGGTCGAAAGCCGCCATGACGTTGGCGCTGCCCTATAGTCTGGCCGTGTTGGGGTCCATCCGCTCGACGCCGGCCGGCTATCTGCAACTGGCAAACCGCTTCGATCTCATCGGCCTGCACAATCTGGTGGCGCCGGGCGTGCGGCTGATCGGGGCCGTTCTTGCCGTTTTCGCCGGCTGGGGGCTGACGGGATTTCTGCTGGTCTGGCTTGCGGCGGCCGTCTGCGAATTCGCCAGCCTGTGGGCCTTGGGCTTGTGGCAGGCCCACAAGAGATTGGGCAAGCGCCTATGGCGGCCCGCATCCGGCAGTCCGGTCAAGGAAAATCCTGGAATCTGGCGATTTCTGCTTGCCAGCAATGCCGACGTCACCTTGAGCGAATTGGCCGTGCGGGCGGCACCGTTGATCGTCGGCTGGGTAATGGGGCCGGCCGCCGCCGGTCTCTATTCGGTGGCGCAGCGTTCTACGGTGCTGATCTCGCAGCCGGCTCAGATCCTGGGCAACACCTCTTATCCCGAACTGGCCCGCATGGCGGCGGCAGGCCAGGGCGGAACGGCGTTGCGACGCACGCTGCTCAAGGTCACTGCCATCGCGCTGGGAGCGAGCCTGCCGGTCGTCCTTATCGTCTGGGCCTTCTCGAAACAAATCGTGGCGCTAATTGCCGGCCCCGCGTTTGCCGCCGCTACCGGTTTGATGGTTGTGTTGGTCGCGGCCCGTGCCCTGGCGCTGGTCGGCCCGCCGTGTACCGCGGCCTTGACCGCCTTGGGCCGGCCCAGTTGGTCGATGGGCGCCAATTTGACCGCCAGCTTGGTTTGGTTGCCGGTGCTGCCGGTGCTGCTGCATATGTTCGGTCTGGTCGGCGCCGGCTGGCAAGCGATAGGCCAAGCGCTGTTCGCCAGCTTTCTGCTGTTGGTCTTGGCCTGGAAACGGAGTGCCGGGCGATGAAGCCTTTGCGCATCGCTTATGTGATCAATTCCGCCGAGGGGGGCGGTGCCGCATTTCCGGTACCGGCGATTGCCCAGGTGTTGCGCGATGGCGGGGCGGTGGTGCGCGTCTTTGCACTGACGGCGCGCGACGGCCGGGCCTTACCGGCCATGACGGCCGCCGGTTTGGAGCCCGCCGTGCGCGACGGCGGGCTGAGGGACCATTGGGCGGCGGTTCGTTGGCTGGCGGACGAACTGCGAGAGTGGGGGGCCACCCATGTTTGGACCTCGCTCAGCCGCGCCACCATTTTGGGCCTGCTGATCGGGCCGCGGTTGGGTTTGCCGGTTATCTGCTGGCAGCATAATGCATATCTGAATTCCTGGAACCGGCGGCTGATGCGACTGTTGCAATCGCGTGCGGCGCTGTGGGTGGGGGATTCGGCATCGGTCACGGCGCTGACGCGGGCCCGTTTGAAGGTATCGGATGATCGGCTGATGACATGGCCGATTTTCGCCGCTGATCCGATGCAGCCGGTGGCGACGGCCTGGCGCATCGGCGAGCCGTTGCGGCTGGCCAGCCTGGGGCGGCTGCATCCGAACAAAGGCTACGACGTGCTGATCGCGGCCTTGATCCGGCTTACGCAAAACGGATTCGTGCCGCCTTGCCCCATACATGTGACGATCGCCGGCGAAGGGGCCGAACGGGGCCGATTGGAAGAATTGGCGCGCGGCTGTCGTTTGGCAAAGATTGCGCTGCCCGGATTCGTCGACCGCCCCAAAGACTTTTTGGCCGAACAGCATCTCTATCTTCAACCCTCGCGCTCGGAAGGGTTCTGCATCGCCGCGCACGAGGCGATGGTGGCCGGTCTGCCGGTGCTCGCCTCGACGATCGGCGAACTGCCGTACAGCGTCGAGGACGGCGTCACGGGATGCCTTACGCCGCCCGGCGACGTCGAAGCCTTGGCGGCGCGGTTGGCTAAACTGCTGTCGAACCCCGCCGATTTGCACCGGATGGGCGAGGCGGCGAAGCTTAAGATCGGTGCGCGCTATTCGCGCGATGGGTTTCGCCAGGCCGGCGCGGCGATCATGAAAAAGATCGCCGGACCGTCCGTTTGAGATCGATCCCGTCGTACGATACCGGGATTTACCGCAGAATCGTAACCTTCTGGAACAGTCCGCCGAAGAAGGATTCCCGGTCGATCCGCCGGTTCCGTACCGCTGCCGGAAGCAGGGTGCGGATGTCGTTCCACCACATGTCGAGCGCAAACGGTTCGAAGATCGACAGGAAAATCGCCCACAGATACCGGAACGGATTCCACCACTGCGGTTTCGAAAAATCGACGATCACCACCTTGCCGCCCGGCTTGACGACGCGAAACGCTTCTTCCAGCGCCTTGAGGCGTACATCCATCGGGGTTTCGTGCAACAGCAGGAACAGCAGCGCGGAATCGTATTGTCCGGAAGGAAATTTAAGGTTGCAGGCGTCCATGTTGAAATAGCGCACCGGACTGGCGGCGGGAACTTTGCGCCGCACGTTTTGAAGCTGGATCGGCAGCACGTCGATGACATCGAGCCGCCCGCCGCCTGCCGCCACTTTGGCGGCCAGTTTCGGCGTGATGTCGCCGTAGGCGCAGGAGATTTGCAGCACCTGTTCGCCTGGCCTGATCGGGAATGCCGCCAACGCCGCATCGCGCAGGCGATGATAGTTGGTCAGCACGATCAGATTGATCAGCCACAGGCGGTCGAAGAACCAGACTGCAAAAGGATGAATGTAGGTCCACCAATAAACGCGGCGCAGATATTTGGGGACCGCTACCGGGTTAATCCGCGATATCGTCATCGCCGGCACGGGAGCAAAACCATACACCTCGGCATTTCTATCCATCACAACGCGATCCCTTGACTGACGCCCGTTAACGCTTTTGCCGTTGCGGCGGCGTGACAACCCTTTAGGCCGCAAATAGTATCGGATGCAGGGTCGCGCCCCATACTCGATGCGACCAGAATTGTTCTGTCTGCGACAAAGGTCGCATTGCCGCAACAAGTGGAATTCACAACTCCAGAATGCCGCAGAGGTAAGCGGCACGTTCGCCATCCGAGGCGTAGCCGCGCGGCGCCGAAGCCACCGTCGCTTGTCCGATTTTCGCCGTGTGGCGATGATGGGTGTGGCCGTGAATCCAGGTCAGCGGTCCCCAGCTTGAGATCTCCGCGCGCAAGTCCGAGGCGTAGGAGGACGCCAGATCGAATACGCGTGGCCCGATGGCATCCCGGCAGGGCGCGTGATGGGTCACGATAAGAATGTCCGGGCGTGGCCGTTCCGCCGCCAGTTTGACAATTTGCGCAGCCAGCCACACCCGCTGCTTGCGGTGCAGTTCCAGTGCGTGCTCGGGCAGAAACATGCCGCCGTTCCAGCCGATCGATTTGTGATCGTTCATCTGCTTTTCGGCATGATACATTGCCGCTTCGGCGTTGCCGGCGATGGCATAGTCCGTCCACAGCGTGCAGCCGAGTACCGCCAGCGGGCGGCCGGAGAACCAGAACCGCACCGTATTGCCGTCGAGAAACTGCACCCGGCCGTCGGTCTCCCAGGCGTCGGCACGCAAGCGTGGCGGCAGCGCCGCCATATCGCAGCCGTAGGCTTCGTGGTTGCCGAAGACATAAACCACCGGCGCCGCAAGGCGCCTGCTGATCGCGTCGGCCGTGACGATGCCATTAGTGCCTTGGTCGATATCTCCGGCGAGCACGACAAGATCGGCGCCTTGAGCCGGCCGAAGCGCCGTTTCGATCACCGGCGGCAGTTCGCCGTGCTCCGTTCCGTCCGCCGCATCGAACTCAAGATGCAGGTCGCTCATATAGGCGATGCGCATAGGCAATCAGGGCCGCCCGCCGGTGAAAAGGAGAAACACCGTCGCGACGGCGAATGCAAACGCCAGAAACTTCCACAGCCGCAGCGGGTCGATAAAGCGGCGAAAATGTCCGCCGGCGCGCATGTCGCCGCGCACCAGACCATTTTCCAGTGCCTGCGCCATAGCTTCCGCGCCAATAAATCGGTCCTGCGGCGAGGCGGCGATGGCGTTTTTCAGTACGGCGCCGAGCCAGGCGGGCAGATCGGGGCGCAAACGTTTCAGCGGCATGCGCTCGCGCTGGCCAAAGGGATATTTGCCGCCCGCAAACATGCGATAGACGGTGACGCCAAGCGAAAAAACTTCCGAACGGGCATTCGCCGGCGTGCCGGAAAACAGCTCCGGTGCCATGTAGCGGGTGGTACCGCTTAAGGAGTCTTCTTCGCTATCGTCGATGCCGGTGAGATAGGCGAGGCCGAGATCGAGCAGCAGCACATCGCCGGTTGCCGGCAGCATGATGTTCTCGGGCTTAATATCGCGGTGGATGACGTCGTGCCGGCCAAGTTCGGCAACCGCGGCGCATAATTTTAGCGCGATGCCGACGCCTTCCGCCAAACCGATGCGCGGCGAGCGCAAGAGACGTTTCTCCAACGTCTCGCCGCGATAAAACGGCATGACCAGATACAAGCTGGTCTGACGGCCCGGCGGCAGGGTAAAATAGTTGGCGACGCACGGGATTTTGACCGCCGTGCCGATCCAGGCTTCGCGTAAGAACCCGGCGCGGAAAATCTGATCGGCCAACATCGAGGCGAGCGGGATTTTCAGCACCACGTCGCGTTTTTCGATTTCGTCCCAGGCGCGTTTGAGCAAAGTATAGCGGCCGCGATTGATGGTGCGTCCGATGCGGAAGCCGTCCCACAAATCGCCTTCGCGCGGGGCTTTACGCAAGGGCAGGCCGACAAAGCGAGCGGCGATATCTTCGTAACTCCGCCGCGCCGGTTCGATCACCTCGGCGACCAGTATGCTGACGGCCCGGGCCTCGGCAAAGGGCGCGAGGGCCTCGCCGATCCGGGCGGCGATTACCTCGGGGGAGCGGTTATCCGCCAAAATGGCCGCCAGCGAAATGGCGTCGATACGCAGAGCTGCGCCGGCGCTGACCAGAACGAAACGGTCGCCAGCTTCCGCCTCGTACTCGAAATGATCGACCCGCAACGAGGTGTCGGCGCCGATCAGTCTGGCGGGGCCGGCTTTTTCGATTCCGCGCCGGCTTTCGGCGGAAAGCGGCATCAATTCGCCCTTCCGGCTGACGTATACCTTGCAGCCGCCGGCATGCACGATGTCGACGCGCCGGCCGGAAAACAGTACCGCCGACAGCGATGCCGTCATTTCGCGTCCCGGCGGCGCGTCTTTCGATTGCTGAAAAAGCCAGAAATTGATGCTGGTCAGTGACATCGCCGCGGCGCGCCCCGGGCTTAAGGTTTCGCCCGAACCGAAATAGCCTTCGGCAAAGCCGTTGACGGCGATCTGGGCCGCTTCCCAAGCGCCGGCCGAGGTGGCGATGACAGCCACTATGCCTTTGCTGGGCGAACCGAGATCCTCGCCGTTGTAGACCGCGTGAAAGTCCGGCGAGGCCGAACCGGGACACCGTGCCGACGCGCCGATGCTTAAGGTCCAACCGCCGCCCTTAAGGTTTTCCGCCCTGTCCATGGTCGGTTCCAGCTTCCGGATAGAAGAGGGTCCGCAACGAGCATGTTTCGTACAGACCCTATAACGCTTCGCAGAAAAAGTGGAGCCGATAGCGCCAGTGTGGTTCGGCGATTTTCTGATATAAAGCGCAATAAAACAAGAAATTAGAGCATTTCAGTGTTTTTCGTAAAACAATGAAATGCTCTAAGTCGAAATCCAAGCGACGATCCTACTTGCCGGCTTCGGCACCTTCCATGTCGTGCTTGATGCCGAGCAGCGTCTGCGGCGAGCGGACCTTCAGGATGAGGGCCCAAAATCCACCGATGATCATGTAGGCCAGGAACATGTAAGGGAAGAGATTGTAGGGATAGGCGGGAACCGGATAGAGGCTGCCGTACAGCGCATAGACCATCAGCCCGGCGCCTATGAGCCCGACGATCACGTCCATCACTTTCAATTCCTTGGTCTTTGCAAGATAGATCGGTGCGGCGATCGAGCACAAAAGATAGACGATGATGAAGCCGTAGGACGCAATGGTGCCCCACCAGGCGAAGGTGGTGGTTTCGGCCAATCCGGAAGTCGCCACGGTCACGATGAAGGCGATGCCCGTACCTACGGTCAGCGCCACATAGGGGGTATGGTGCGTCTTATGCACCAGTCCCATCGAGGAATGCACGAATTGATAGCGGCCGAGCGAAAAGAGAAGGCGGCCAAAGGCGTTGATCGACGCCAGGACACAGGCGAAGCCGGAAATCACGGCACCGAAATAGACGATGGCGGTGAGGTACCGGCTCTGTCCGGTGAGCAGGTCGGCAAGCGGCGCCTCGCTCTTGCCTAGCGTGGCCCCGGTTTCGCCGAAGCCGAGCGTGATGACGTAGGTGGTGAAAACGAACAGCAGGCCGACCAGAAGCGCCGTCCACTGGATGGCCTTGGGGATGGTCTTGCCGGGGTCACGGGTTTCCTTGGCTAAGGTGGCGGCGCTTTCGAAGCCGACATAGCAGAATATGGCGAATACGATCGACTGACCGACGCTGGCGAAAGTCGCCCCCTTCAGCGTCAACTGCGCCATGTCGGGCTTAAAGTGGCAATGGACCAGAATGCCGATGCAGAGCATCATGATGATCGTAACCGAAATCGCCTCCAGCGTCAGGCCGATCCGCGCCGAAAGACGGATGTCCCGGGCGGCGAACAGGAAGACCAGGAGCGAGACTGCGGCATAAAACACGATATTGGGCGGCATCACGGTCACGCCCAGCGCCGCCAGCATGATTTTGATAAAGATCGACGTGGCGACGATGATAGCGATGGCGGTGAACAGGTAGGCGGCCAGCATCGACCAGCCCGATACCATGCCCATGGTCGGCCCCATGGTGCGCGACACATAGAGGAAGAACGAACCGGCGGCGGGAATCCGTTTGGCCAACTTGCCGACGTTCAGCCCCACGACCAGCAGCGCGAGAGTGGCGATGATATAAACCAGCCAAGACGCGTTTCCCGCAATGCCGGCGACCACGACGACGGCCAAAGCCGGGGTGAATGTCGGCGACACGTTGGCGATGGATTGGCCTAGGGTTTCGATAAAGGACAGACTGTCTTTACGTAGTTCGGGCATGGGAAACTCCAATAACGTTTACAAATATCCCCTCACTGCATCGGCAGGTCGGTTTCCTGTTGTTCAACAATGTTCACAGCAATTCGCGTGCCGATATAAATTATCGATAAAATTCAAAGCCATAGATTATGTATAAATCGAGGTTTTTCCCGGTTTAGCAGACATTGCCAGATATTTAATATGGAATTGCCCGCAATTTAATCTGAACTGAGAGGATATTTTTTTAAATATAAGAAACAGCGGAGGCGGCAAATTTCTGTCGCCTCCATTTCCGTTTGATGACAAGTATTTAACGATTGAACACCACGGTGCGATGACCATTGGTCAGGACGCGATGCTCGACGTGGTACTGAACTGCCCGCGCCAAAACGACATTTTCGATATCTCGGCCCAAAGCGACGAGATCTTCAGGCGTATGGGTGTGATCGACCCGTTGGACGCCCTGTTCGATGATCGGGCCCTCGTCGAGATCGGTGGTGACATAATGAGCAGTGGCACCGATGATCTTCACACCACGCGCATGTGCCTGATGATAGGGCTTGGCGCCTTTAAAGCTGGGCAGGAAGGAATGGTGGATGTTGATACAACGCCAGGACAACGCTTTGCACATGTCGAGCGACAGCACCTGCATGTAGCGGGCAAGTACGATCAGGTCGATATTCAGTCGCTCGACCATTTCGAGGATCTTCGTTTCCTGTTCGGCCTTGGTTTCCTTGGTCACCGGCAGATGATGGTAGGGAATGCCGTGCCATTCGACCACGCGTTGCAAATCGGGGTGATTGGAAATCACCGCCGGGATTTCCACCGGCAGCGTACCGGTGCGGTAGCGGTACAAAAGATCGTTCAGGCAGTGATCGAATTTCGACACCAGGATCAGGAGGCGGGGTTTGACGGTGGTGTCGTAGATGCCCCAATCCATCTGAAACGGGGCCGCTACTTCGGCAAACGCCGCCTTTAGCGCGTCGAGCGGAGGCATTTCAGGGGCGATCCGAAACACCGTGCGCATGAAAAAGCGGCCGGTTATCGCGTCGCCGAAGTGGGACGATTCGGTGATGAACAAATTGCGCGCGGCCAAAAAACCCGAAACGGCCGCAACGATGCCGACGGCGTCCGGGCACGAAATGGTCAAGATATATTGTCTGGTGTCGGCGTCCATCGCATATCCTTTCGGGTGTTGTCGTCGTGCTTTTTCACGTGTTTTGAGACCGCGCGAGGGTCTAAAAACGACGACGCGCCGTCTAGGGGCGGCGCGTAGGCATAAAAATTCAAACGGTGTGCCCAATAATAGCAGTTTGCTGAGCCGTGCTCAGGCGGCAATCATTTTTGGATATGGGCCAAATTGTAAGCGATGAGGTTGAGCAGGAAGTCGGCACCGACGCTGACGATGCCGCGATGCTTGGTATTTCGTAGGGCGCCGTGTTGTTTGCCCTAACCGGAGATGCACTCGACCGTTGTCCGGCGGGTTTTGCGACACGGCGTAGATCTGCGAAAGGCTCCGCTCCGGTTTTTTATGACCGCAAATGGCTGTAGCCTAATGCCGGCAGGGCTGCGGCCGTTGCGGCCCGGGCCGTTTGCATGGCCGCTTCGCGCCAGGACGGATCGGCGGGAAAAAAAGCGGCACGCATTTCGGCGGCAATGGCGGCCGCCGCCGAATGGTATTCTCCGGCGACGCAGTGCAACCATAAATCCTTACGCAGGGCGGAAAAAACGTCCGGCAGCGGCAGCGTGCCGATTTCCAACGTGGCGAACGTAACTTCGTTCACCCGGGCGGCCAGGGCAGGGCCGGGAAGGCCGTAAGCTGGCGGCGCCACCGCCTCGCCGGAAGCGCTGGCGGTTACATGCGGCCAAATCGCCTTGGCGCGGGCGAAGGCGGAACTCGCAATCGGATCGTCGCAGACGATCTGGCCGGTTGCGAAGTCTCCCAGCCCGGTGTGCAAATCGAGCACAATCAGACGTCTGGCCCCCTTCAACTCTTCCTTGAGCACATCGAATATGGCCGTCGCCGACCAGCATAAAGCGTGGCCGCCGTAACACAAACCGGCCTCATGGGTATATTGACCGAGCGCCAAAGCGGCCTGCAGTTGTGCCGGTCCGCTTCTCTCCGCATACCCTGCCAAGGCGGCATCCGAAGCCGCCATCGTTTCATAAGACAGGTCGGAAAGGGCGATGGCCTTGGCCAGCGCTGCATAGTCGCAATTGTCGGGCGGGTGGGTGTGATCGATGAAATTGCGGTTGACGTCGACGTTGTTTTCGTCGGTCCGGCGGTCGAAGGAAAACCCGAACGGGTTGAGCGCATGCAGCAGCACGATGCGCCCTGAGCAGCCGGCGAACCAGTTCTCGCGTAACGCGGTGGTCAATACGCCCGACCCGAAATATCCTTCGACCCCGTGCATGCCGGAAATCACCAGCAGGGCGGTTTCGGTGCCGCGCGGCCCCAAGGCTACTGTGTCGAGAAACAAAGGTTTGCCATCGCGTCCCAATCGGGATGGATGCACGCGGGTGATGGTGCTGAGGCCGCGGTCGCCCGCAGCGGCAAGAAAAGCGGTGCGTCCGTCGCGGTAGCTTTCGGGAAAATACCGCGCGCTCATTTGCCGTTGAACAAGGATTCGATGAGGTCGCGCAAGCTATCCTTATGTTCCTCCTGTGGTTTTTGCTGCTGTTGCGGTTGTTGCTGCGGCTGCTGTTGTTGCGGACTTTCGGCGACAACGGTCTCGCCGGGAAGCGGCTTGGCCGGCAGTCCCGCCTCGGCGTCTTCCATGAACGCCTTGAAAATGTGCGAAGGTAGTCCGCCGCCGGTGACGTGACGCATAGGGGCGTTGTTGTCGTTACCGATCCATACGCCGCAAATCAGGTCGGCGCTGAAACCGACAAACCAAGCGTCGCGAAAATCCTGCGACGTACCGGTTTTGCCGGCACTCGGGCGGTCGGTTAGCTGTGCCGCCCGCCCGGTGCCGTTCGCCATGACTTCCTGCATCGCTTTTGTCATTTGGACCAGGATGGCCGGATCGATTACGCGTTTCGGTTCAAGATTCTGCCGTTGCCAGAGAATTTCGCCCGAGGCTTTGCGGATGCGCACGATCGCAAACGGTTCGGTCTTGAAGCCGCCGTTGGCAAAGGGAACATAGGCCGTGGTTAGTTCGAGCGGCGACACCACCGAAGTACCGAGCGCCAGTGAGTTCACCGCCATCAGCCGCGATTCGATGCCGAGCCGGCGGGCGGCACGCGCCACGGCGGCCGGGCCGACCTCGGCAGTCAATTGTGCGGCGACGGTATTGGACGACAATGCAAACGCTTTGAGCAAGGTGATGTTGCCCTGATAGGTGCCCTCGAAATCCCTGGGTTTCCAGCCGTTGATGTCAACGGGGCCGTCGGTGCGGGTGTCTTCGAGGGTCAGGCCGTGTTCGAGCGCCGCCAGATAGACAAACGGCTTGAAGGCGGAACCGGGTTGACGCATCGCATCGGTAGCGCGGTTGAACGGGCTTAGTTCATAGGCGCGCCCGCCTACCATCGCCCGCACCGCTCCATCCGGGGTCATTGCAATCAGTGCGGCCTGGCCGGCGCTGACGGCTTCGCCTTCGTTGTCGAGTTTGGCCGCAACCGCGCGCTCGGCTTGGCGCTGAGCGTCGATATCGAAGGTGGTGTCGATAATCAGCGCGCCTTTGGTGTCGCCGATATAGCCCGGTATGAGCGAAATCACCCAATCTACGAAATAGCCGGAATTCTGCGTGGCGGTCCCTCGCACGATGCGGGCGCGAGTGGAAAGCGCCTCCTTCAATTGGGTGTCATCGATGTAGTTTTCCTCGTGCATCGCCCTGAGCACCACGGTGGCGCGGGCGGCGGATGCGTCGGGATCGGCCAACGGGTTGTAACGCGACGGTGCCTTCAAACTTCCCGCCAGCATTGCCGCTTCGTTAAGAGAAAGTTGATTGGCGTGTTTGCCGAAAAACCGCATCGCCGCCGCTTCGATGCCGTAGACGCCGGCGCCGAAATGCACCCGGTTGAGATAAAGACTGAGGATCTGGTTCTTCGAATAGCGCGACTCGAGGTAGATCGCGAGCATTGCCTCCTGAATTTTGCGGTCGAGCGTGCGCTTGGGTTCCAAGAACAGGTTTTTGGCCAGTTGTTGAGTCAGGGTCGATCCGCCCTGTACCACATGGCCGCGCTGCATGTTTTCGTAGGCGGCGCGAGTAAGGCCGATGATGTCGATGCCGAGATGCGAGCGGAAACGCCTGTCTTCGATGGCGATAAAGGCGTTGGATACGTAGGTCGGCAGTTCCGCCGCGTCCACCATCTCGCCCTGCGTCAACCCGCGCACGTCGATCAGCCGGTCGCGCACGTCGTAAATCGTCACCGACCGCGATTGGCCGCCGACAAGCAGCGTGGATACATCGGGCAGGCCCGACAGAAGGTGCGAAAAATAGATCGCTCCGAAAATGCCGCCCCAGGCAAGAACCAGTATGACCGCATATGGCCAACTGTGCCGGCGTTTGGGCGGTGGGGGCTGGGTAGGCACCTGTTCCGGCGGAGCTTTGGCGGCCATTTAATCCTTCCAGAACGGTATTGTCTGCGTCTGTTGGTTAACAGGCGTTAAACAATGCCCGCAAGTTTACGAATTTTTATCCGTCGTTTTTCCGTCGGAGCGCCGCTCTATCCTTTTGTTTGGCCGCAACGTTCCGCACAGAAAGTGAACACAACTTGCGCATATTGCTCTAGCCCTAAAAAAAACAGCGGGCAAAGTGCCCGCTGCAAGAATGATCGACAGCCGAATACGGTTAATTGCCGGTTTTTAGATGAACGTTGCCTTCGGTACGGAGCTTGCCGCGATAGGTCTTCAAAGCGACGTTACCCGATCCCTGGGATTCAATGCTGGGATCGACCGCTATGCCGCCGAAATCAACGTTGCCCGACCCGGCGATCTCGACCTGGAAAGGGTTGGCCTTGCCGCCGGCGATGTTGACCGAGCCGGAACCGGCAATCTCGACATGGGTCGGCCCGTTCACTTCCGCAGCGGCAAAATTGCCCGAGCCGGCAATCTCGACATGGGCGCCACGACCGATTCGCGCCGTCGATATCGAACCTGAACCGGCGATTTCCGCGTGGGTTTCACCATCGACATCGCGGACAATAATGTCGCCGCTGCCGGCGGTTTCGGCATGGAAGTCGCCGCCGATACTGCCGACGGCGATTTTTCCCGATCCGGCCAGCGATATGTCGGTCTTGGCGACATTGCCGATCTGCGAATCGGCGCCGCCGGCAGATCCGAATTTCATCGGCCCATAGGTGTCGCCGATTTGCGCTTTGCCGATCATATTGCCGACATCGACCGCGGTGCCCTTGGGCACGATCAAATGCACAAATAGGTTCTTCGTTTCGTCTTTGCCGATGTTGCGAAAATCGAACCAGTGCGTCCTGTCTCGGGTCTTGTATTCCTCGCTGCCTTCGATGCGCAGGACATCGCCGTTCTGACGTACCGATAGCCGGTTGACCTTCCATTGCACGCCGCTGACCTCCAGCAATGCCGGACCGGTGGGTTTGACATCGATGGTCAGGCCGCCGACCAAACCTTCGATCTTAAGCGACTGAACATTGTAGCTGCGCGTCGGAAGCTTGGTCCAATCGTTGTCGCCGGCAGCGGCCGGCAACGACGTCAGGACGGCGATGGCGGCACCAAAGGCGATGGAAGCGATGCAACGGTACGGCCGATAATCCATCAAAGGCTCCTGATAATTGTTGGCGATATTATCAGGATGCTGCCGCGGCCGCGCGCGGATGCAAAAAAACGGCAGCACCGGGCATGACAAAAAAACCACAGTCTCCGCGTTCAGATCATCAGCCTGTAGCCGCCGCTTTCGGTAATCAGAATGCGTGCGTCGCCAGGATTAATTTCAATTTTTTGGCGCAGGCGGTAAATGTGGGTTTCCAGCGTATGGGTTGTGACTGCCGGGTTATACCCCCAAACCTCGTGCAGCAGGGTTTCGCGCGGCACGGTTTCGCCGCTACGATATAAGAATTTGAGAATATTGGTTTCTTTCTCGGTCAGACGGATTTTTTGTTCGTTGGCGTCGAGCAGCAGTTTGGCGCTTGGCCGGAAAGTATAGGGGCCGATGCGGTAGGTGGCCTCTTCGCTGCGATCGCGCGTGCGCAAATGTGCGTTCACTCGTGCCATCAGAACGTGGAAGCGGAACGGCTTGGTGATGTAATCGTCGGCACCGGACTCCAATCCGGCAATCTGGTCGGCATCCGAATCGGCACCGGTCAACAGCAGGATCGGACAGCTCATTCCCGCATCGCGCAATTCGCGACACAAGGTTCTGCCGTCACCGTCGGGCAGACCGACATCGAGAATAATACAATCGTAATTGCAGTCGAATGCCTGTCGTTTGGCGGTGGCGCAGTCACCCGCGGTGGCGACGGTGATGCCCTCCTGGCTCAATTGCTCGGCCAGGGTCGAGCACAGCATGGCATCATCTTCGACCAAGAGAACGCGCTTAACGGTTGCGGCGCGTGGATTGGACATGGACTACCTTCGTTTTTTTGCTTCGGTGTCGGTGGGGGGCACTCTATCCGCTTTCGTCCGGCTGGTGTATGGGGGTGCCATGGTTAGTTCAACTCGTCTCCTTCGGCAAAACCGTCGCCGATCCGCTCCGTCGAAAAAAAAGCGTACCAAGGGAACGGACCTGGCTGCGCTGGCGCGGGCTGCCGATGCGCTGAAGTGCGGCCGCCCTGTGGGGTTGAGCGGTGGTTGGGCAATGCTGGCGGCCGAAACCTTGAACGAACGGCGCCGCGTCAAGATGAATGGCGGGTTTCTCGTCCTAAGCCATGCTCGGGCCGAAACCTTAAAGATTCGTCTTTACACCCCGGAAGTTGTGGCCTTGCCGCTGACCAAGGATATGAAGGCCGATACGGTGCGGGCGATTATCGATCCGACTTTCGATCTGGCCACCCCGCTCAAAGGGCCATTTGCGGCGAGCCGTCGCAAGTTGCCGCGAGCCTTTGCCGCGGCGGTTAAACTGACAAAATTGGCTGGTCTTCTGCCTGCGGCGGTGTTGTACCAGGGTACGGTACGCGGCATGGAAATTCCGTCCGATGCCGTTTTTTCCTTTGAAAACAAAGCCGTCGTCGAGCTTAAGCTGACGGTCCGCGCCCATGTGCCGCTCGAGGGGGCGGAAAACGCCGAATTGGCGGCGTTTCGCTCCGGCGATGGTGGCCCGGAACATTTTGCCATCGTTATCGACGATCCCCCCACCGCCAAACCAGTGCTGACTCGGCTGCATTCCGAATGCTTCACCGGCGATCTTTTGGGCTCGCTGAAATGCGACTGCGGCCAACAGTTGCGCGGAGCGATCAAAATCATCGCCGAATCGGGTGGCGGGGTACTGCTGTATCTCGCCCAAGAAGGGCGCGGCATCGGCATTATCAACAAACTTCGCGCCTACAAGTTGCAGGACCAAGGCTTCGATACCGTGGATGCCAATGAACGCCTCGGCTTTGAAGCCGACGAGCGGCTCTATGCCGTTGCCGCACGAATGTTGCAGCTTTTGGGCTATTCCTCGGTGCGGCTTCTGACCAACAACCCCGAAAAAATCGTCGGGCTGGAAGCGGCCGGCATCCATGTCACTGAGCGCGTTCCCCACGCCTTTCCGGCCAATCCCCACAACCGGCATTACTTGCGTACCAAAGCAGAGAAGGCCGGGCATCTTCTGTAGCGGCAGAAAGTTCCCTACCGTTCAGCGAATCCATTAGAAACAAATGGTTAATTCTGGCGCGGGGCTTGCTTCTGTTTGCCTCATGCCGGGATTCGATTATTCCATCCATGCCGTCATACCCGCCGCCGCCCAGAAAGCGGCCGAGGCGGCCAAGACTGCCACGGGTGAAAGTTTCAGCTTCGGCGATTTCCTCGATGTCGTGAATCCGCTTCAGCATATCCCGGTGGTCTCGGCCATATACCGGCAGTTGACCGGCGATCAAATCGGGACGGGCGAAAAGATTGCCGGCGATGCGCTTTACGGAGGCTTGTGGGGTTTCGTGTCCTCGTTAGCCGATGCGGCATTCAAGGAGGTCACCGGGAATTATTTCGGCGATACCGTGTTGGCGATGGTGACCGGCGACGGCAGCGAAACTCGCATCGCCCAGGCCGATCGGGCCAACGTTGCCGACGGGCCGCCGCAAACGCTGGGCCTGTCTGCCCGGCAAGCGTCGGAGGCCTATCGAAAGACCTCCGCGGAGATAGGAAACATAAATATAATCAATTGATTATACAGCCATTAGCCTCGGTCTGGGGCCGAAAATGGCGGTGCCTACCCGAATATAGGTCGAACCGAGGGCAATGGCGGTTTCGAAATCGTCACTCATGCCCATACTGAGGCCGACGAGATTTGATTCTTGAGCCAGCTTCTTCAGCAGGGCAAAATGCGGTGCCGGCGCCTCGTCGAAGGGGGGAATGCACATCAGCCCTTTGATCTGGCCGCCAAACGCGGCGCGGGCTTCGGCGACGAAGGCCTTGGCTACGGCAGGCGCAATACCGGCCTTTTGGGGTTCCTCGCCGGTGTTGACCTGCACGTACAAGTCCATCTGCCGATCGTTTTTTTCGCAGGCTGCTTTTAGTGCCGTCAGCAATTTCGGCCGGTCGAGCGAATGAATGGCATCGAACAGCTCGATAGCCTCATCCACCTTGTTGGTTTGCAGGGGGCCGATCATGTGCAGGCGCAAATCGGGAAATTCCCGTTTCAGACCGGTCCACTTGGCGTGGGCTTCCTGCACCCGGTTTTCGCCGAAATCGCGATGGCCCGCTTCAAGCAATAAGCGAACGTCTTCGATGCCGTGAAACTTGCTGACGGCAATCAGCGCGGTTGAGGGAGCCGGCGCCATCGCCTGCTTTCTCGCCGCTTCCATTCGCGCCACAATGGAGCGGTAATTTTCGATCAGCGGAACCATGAGGATGAGCGATAGCTCCGCGAAGGCAAGGCTGGCAAGGGCGGCCATGCGTTTGAAGAAAGGCAACCTGCCGCCGTTGGCCATGGTCTGCGACGACGAGAGAATGCCCAACCCTTTGGAATCGGCGGAGAATCTTCCACCGGGGACGTTGGTGGTGATTCGCTCGCGCAGTGATGCCAAGCGCGTCGCTTTGGCGGTGGCGATGACGAAAATCGCCCGGGCCCGCGGGCTTTATGTTTCGGTGGCGGGCGACGGCGTGCTGGCTACGCATCTCGGCCTCGGTTTGCACTTGCCGGAGGTGCGGGGCGGCGAAATTGCCCATTGGCGCGCCTGCCGCCCCGGATTGTTTATTACGGTAGCCGCCCATTCTTTACGGGCGCTGGGGCTGGCCTCTTCGTTCGGGGCGGATGCGGCATTTCTTTCGCCGGTGTTCGCCACCTTAAGCCATCCCGGCATCGGCCATCTCGGTACGGGGCGGGCCAACTGCATCGCCCGCAACGCGCCTTTGCCGGTTTATGCATTGGGTGGAATTACGGCACAGAACACCAGCCGTATCAGCGGGTTCTCGGGTATCGCGGCGATCGGAGCTTTGGTTATTGAACTTCAAAATGCAAATGCAGGAACACCGCATCCATGTTGATGCGCGGCCTTCCGTTGTAGAACGCGCCGTCGGCATACCGCAGTTCCTGCCAGCCGAGGCTTGCCGACAGATTGTCGGTGATCTTGTAGCCCCCCGCCACCTGGTAGCCGCGAACCCCGGTTTTGCCGGAAGCGCCTACGGCATTGCCGTCGCCGTATTCGATGCCGAACGAGAAGGGACCGCGTTCGATTTTGGCGCTGATGTGAGCCGAGTTGGTTTCGCCCTCGGTTTCGACTTCAAAAAGATCGAACCCATAAGCGTTGCTGCGGTGATAGGCGCCGCCAAGCGAGAATTTCATGTCCTCGCCGATTGGCCGTGCGATCTCCAAGCCGAGTGCCCAGTCGGCCAGCCCCCGGTGGCCGGGCGTTCTCATCCCTTCATCAAGGTGAGCGAAAGCGGCAGTGCCGGAGAACCCGACCTCGTAATTGCCGAAACTGTCGCGATAATTCACGGCGGTTTCCCAGATGCTTTCTTGTCGGTTGGCGAGGCGGGGACCGGATGAAACGAAGGGCAGCACGTCTTTAGCGATGGACGGCGTATAGGAAACCCCGATTCTCACGCCGAAAAGCATAGGCGTGTAATAGGATAATTTGGCGTAGTTGTAAGACGGTTCCACTGCGCTGTTCAGGGCAAATTGCTCGATAAAGGCCCTTTTGGTAGTTGGGTTACGGAAGAAGGTCGCGTTTGGGTTGTCCAAAGAGACTTCTGCGTCGACGACCGGTCCGGTAATGGCGAAGCTATAGGCGACGCCGTCGTTCATGCCGACCTCGACGGTGCCTAGACCGGTCCGCATAGCGCCGTAGACCTTTTGAACCAGATCGTTGCCATAATTGTCACCCGATAGCCGGTCGTGGGCGAGTTGAAACGCGGTTTTCAACGCCAATTCCATGCCGCTGTCGTATTCGCGGGTAAGATCGGCGGTCAGCGTAGCAGCTCCGCTGACGCCGGTTTTGTTTAAATCCGCCGCCGAAGGCTGAAACGCGGTCGTCGCGGTGCCCTGGGCGCTGCCGGCCACATGCAGGTTCAAGCCGGAAAATTCCGTTTCATAGGGGCCGAGCCGCCAGTCGGAAATGCCCTCGGCATGCGCTGGCATCATCAACGCCACCAAACAGGTGCCGGCAGTTAAGAATATTTTCATAAACTTCCTCACCCCACGAACGGCTCTCGTTGCCGTAATTGATGCCGCAGATTCCTTAAACCTATATAACAAAAAGCCTAACCATAGGCAGGAACGATTTTGATGCGTTGCGCTGGAGGGCCGGGGCCAGTATAAGCCAAACCTCGCGCTGCTTCCTGGGGGATGCGCGGAGAATGCATGGCTTGGCCAAAAGGGAAGGAAATACAGCCCGATGCGCATCTTGTCCGCTATTGTCTGCTGTCTGTTGCTTGCGGCCTGCGGTTCTACGAACAGCCAGCTGATGCCCGATAACGAAACGGGTTCCACCGCCATTTCAAGCGAAGGCGGTCAGCGTACTTTGGGGGTCAATTCCTATCTGTGGCATTCCTGCCTGGATACCTTGTCCTTCATACCGCTGGCTTCGGCCGATCCGTTCGGCGGTGTGATCATCACCGAATGGTATTCCGCCGCCCAAGCGCCCGACGAGCGGATGAAGGTCACGGTATATATTCTCGACCGGCGTTTAAGGGCCGACGGGCTAAAGGTCGTGGTGTTCCGTCAAGTGAAGCGAAACGGCGAATGGGCCGATGCTGCGGTTTCTCCCGAAACCTCCACCAAGTTGACCGATGCCATCCTGACCCGGGCGCGCGAGCTTAAGCTGGCGACAACCCCGCCGAAGAACTGAGCGTCCGCAGCGGCCTTACGGTCTTCTTTTCGCCGTCGCGAGAAGGGGGTGGAATTGCGTCTTGGTTTGCCGCAAAACACCGCTTCGTTGTGACTGTATCAAGGCTTGAAGACCATGGCGCGCTATAATCCCAAAGAAACCGAAGGCAAGTGGCAGAAATCGTGGAGCGAGGCGTGCGCCTTCGCCACCCCGACGGATTTTTCCAAGCCGAAATACTATGTGCTTGAGATGTTTCCCTACCCGTCGGGCAACATCCATGTCGGTCATGTGCGCAATTACACGCTAGGCGACTGTACCGCCCGCTTCAAACGCGCCCAAGGCTTCAACGTACTGCATCCGATGGGCTGGGACGCCTTTGGTCTTCCCGCCGAAAACGCCGCCCGCGACAAGCACGTATCCCCGCGCGAGTGGACCTACGCCAACATCGCAACCATGCACGGGCAACTCGAAAAGATCGGTCTGTCGCTCGACTGGGACCGCGAGGTTGCTACCTGCGATTCCTCTTATTTCCGCCACCAGCAGAAACTATTCCTCGATTTTTATCGGAAGGGCCTCGCCTATCGCCGCGAGGCCGACGTCAACTGGGATCCGGTCGATCAGACCGTGCTGGCCAACGAACAGGTGATCGACGGCAAGGGCTGGCGTTCGGGCGCGCCGGTGGAACGGCGAAAATTGTCGCAGTGGTTCCTAAAAATTACCGAGTTTTCCGACGAGCTGCTTTCGGCGCTCGATACCCTCGATCGTTGGCCGGAAAAGGTTCGGCTGATGCAGAAGAACTGGATCGGCCGCTCGGAGGGCATGAAATTCTTCTTCGATTTGTCGAACGGGAAAAAACTGGAAGTCTTTACCACCCGGCCCGATACCCTGTTCGGTGCGGCGTTCGTGGCGATCTCCGCCGATCATCCGCTGGCCCTCGAATTGGCGAAGACCGACGACGCATTGGCCGCTTTTGCCGCCGAATGCCGCAAGACCGGCACCGCCGAGGCGGAAATCGAGAAGGCGGAAAAACTCGGGTACGATACCGGCCTGAAAGCCGTCCACCCCTTCGATCCCGCCTGGAAACTGCCGGTGATGGTGGCCAACTTCGTGCTGATGGGCTACGGCACCGGCGCCATCTTCGGCTGCCCGGCGCACGATCAGCGCGATCTCGACTTCGCCCGCAAATACGGTCTGCCGGTCAATCCGGTGGTGATCCCCGACGGCGCCGATCCGAAGACGTTCGCCGTCGGCAAGGAGGCCTATGTCGGCCCCGGCAAACTCGCCAATTCGCGCTTTCTCGACGGGCTTGAGGTCGAGGTGGCCAAGGCCGAGGTGGCCAAACGGTTCGAGGTCGAGGGTCGGGGATCGCGCACGGTGCAATATCGCCTGCGCGACTGGCTGGTGTCGCGTCAGCGCGCCTGGGGCTGTCCGATCCCGATGGTGCATTGCCCCCAGTGCGGCGTAGTGCCGGTTGCGGAATCCGATTTGCCGGTGTTGCCGCCCGACGATCTCGAATTCGACGTCAAAGGCAATCCGCTGGCGGCGCATCCAAGCTGGAAGCACGCCAAATGTTCCAAATGCGGCGCCGCTGCGATTCGCGAGACCGATACGCTCGACACTTTCGTCGATTCCTCGTGGTATTTCGCCCGCTTCTGCGACAACAAGGCGAATACGCCGGTCGACCAGACCGCGACCGATTATTGGCTGCCGGTCGATCAGTATATCGGCGGCATCGAACACGCGATTTTGCATCTGCTTTATTCGCGCTTCTTTGTGCGGGCGATGAAAGCTTGCGGCCATTTGAAGATCGACGAGCCGTTTGCCGGCCTGTTTACCCAAGGCATGGTTTGCCACGAGACCTACAAGGACAAAGCCGGCGAATGGCTGTCGCCGATCGAGGTGGAAAAGCGCGGCGGCAAGGCGTTCCGCAAGGGCACCGACGAGGAAATACTCGTCGGCCCGTCGGAAAAGATGTCGAAGTCGAAGAAAAACGTGGTGGCGCCGGAAACCATCATCGAGATCTACGGCGCCGATACCATCCGCTGGTTCATGCTGTCGGATTCGCCGCCCGAACGCGATATCGAATGGACCGAAGAAGGCGCCGAAGGCTGCTGGCGTTTCGTGCAGAAGATCTGGCGGCTGATCGAAGAAGCCAAGCTGCCGCCGGCTGGCACGCCGATTGCCGAAGCGGACGCCAAGCACCCCTTGCGCCAGGCGGCCCATCGGGCGATTGCCGCGGTGACCGAGGAGCTTGCCGCCCTCCGGTTCAACCGTGCGGTGGCGCAAATTTATACCTTCGTCAACGCCATCGGCTCGAATGCCGATGCGCCGGGATCGGTGCGCCGCGAAGCGCTGGAAACGTTGGTGCTCCTTATCGGCCCGATGATGCCGCATTTGGCCGAGGAATGCTGGCATGCGCTGGGCCGCAATACCCTGGTGGCAACGGTTCCCTGGCCCAAGGCCGATTTCTGCCTGATCAAAGCCGAAACCGTAACCATCGCCGTGCAGGTTGCCGGCAAATTGCGCGGCACGATTTCCGTCGAGGCGGGGGCCGACAATAAAGCCGTCGAGGCGCAGGCCTTGGCGCTGGAACCGGTGGTGCGCGCCTTGAACGGAAGGGCGCCCCGGCGCATCATCGTGGTGCCGAACCGCATCGTCAACGTGGTGCCATGAAAAGACCGCTTACCGCCATCGCATTGATTTTCCTGGCGTTCGCTATGGCAGGGTGCGGGTTTCATCCGCTGTACGCGGTGCCGGGACAAGCCAAGGGTGCGATGCGCCAGAAAATGCAGGCGATCTATGTCGAGCCGGTTCCCGACCGGCTCGGCTACGAACTGCGTAATCATCTGATCGACATGCTCGACGGCACCGGGCGGCCGGCCAAAGCGGCCTACCGACTGCGCTTGACTCTGAATTCGAAAAACGAGGCGGTTGCCGTACAAAGCCAGAGAGTAGAAAGCGAAAACGTCACCGAAACCGCTATCACCCGCTACAACGATACGCTGACGGTGGAATACGAACTGACCGATGTTCAGACCGGAGTGGTGTTGACCAAGGGAGTGGAAACCGGACTTTCCGCCTACAACGTGCTGTCTTCGCCATATGCAACACTGATTGCCCAGCAGGATGCCGACAAGCGTGCCGCCGACGATATCGGCGACCGCATCCGCATCGCGCTGGCCGCTTATTTTGCACAGAGCAAATGAAAGTATCCGCCGCCGAGGCCGATCGCGTTACAAAAAATCCGCCTAAAGGAGCCGTTGCGGCGCTGTTGTTCGGTCCCGATGCCGGCTTGGTGCGCGAGCGCAGCGATGTTTGGCTCAAAACCGCGGTGGAGGATTTGACCGATCCATTCCGCTTCGTCGACTTCGACGAGGCGGCGCTGAACGGCAATCCGGCGCGCCTTGCCGACGAGGCGGCACAAATGTCGATGTTGGGCGGAAGGCGCGCGGTCAGGGTGCGCGGATGCGGGAATTCTTCGGCAAAGATCTTTCAGACCTTTCTCATCGATCCCAAGGGGGATGCGTTAATCGCGGTCGAAGCCGGCGATCTGGCCAAGTCTTCTGCGTTACGAAAGGTTTTCGAAGAGGCGAAGAACGCGGTGGCCATTGCCTGTTATGGCGATTCCCAGCGCGATCTGCCCGAGGTGGTACGCGGTCAGCTAAAGGCGGAAGGGCTTGCCATCGCCTCCGATGCGCTTTCCGATGCGGTGTCGCGCTTAGGGTCGGATCGCGGTGTGACCCGCCGCGAGTTGGAGAAGCTGGCGCTTTACGCCAAAGGGCAATCGCAAGTGACGCTTGACGACGTACGCGCGGTAATGGGCGACGAAGCCGAGGCGCGCAGCGAAGAAGCCGTCGATGCTATGGGGGCAGGCGATTTTCCCCGGCTCGATTTGGCGCTGGCACGGCTCAAGGCTGCCGATGTCTCGCCGGTGGCGGTGGTGCGTCAGGCGATGGGCCATCTGCAACGGATTTTGCTGGTCAAGGCCAGGATCGAAGAGGGCGACAGCCTGGACGAAGCGATGCGGCCCCTTCGCCCGCCGGTGCATTTCTCCCGCGCCTCCTCCTTCCGCACCCAGGTACAGCACTGGCACCCGGAACGTCTTTTTGCCGCGCTCGATCTGCTGTTCGAAGCGGAAACGTCCTGCAAAACCACCGCCGTACCGGCAATGGCTGCGCTTGGCCAAACGATGATCGAGATTGCCGTAATGGCGAAACGCTCACGATGAAGCTATAACCCGACGAACGGGAGATACTGGTCCATGTTGAAGGTACGCGTCATTCCCTGTCTCGACGTCAAGGACGGCCGGGTGGTCAAGGGCGTCAATTTCGTCGGGCTTCGCGACGCCGGCGATCCGGTCGAACAGGCGATGCTCTACGACCGCATGGGCGCCGACGAGCTGTGTTTTCTCGATATCACCGCCTCCAACGAGAAACGCAACATTCTGCTCGATGTGGTACGGCGCACCGCCGACGTTTGTTTTATGCCGCTCACCGTCGGCGGCGGTGTACGAACCCTCGAAGATATCCGTGCATTGTTGCTGGCCGGCGCCGACAAGGTTTCGATCAACACCGAAGCGGTGCGCCGCCCCGAAATCGTTCGCGAGGGGGCCGAAAAATTCGGCAGTCAGTGCATCGTCGCGGCGATCGACGCCAAGCAAGTCGCACCCGAGAAATTCGAAATCTTCACCCACGGCGGCAGAACGCCCACGGGCCTCGACGCGGTCGAACACGCGGTCAAGCTGGTGAATTTGGGGGCTGGCGAAATTCTGCTTACCTCGATGGATCGCGACGGCACGCGTGTCGGCTACGATATTCCCCTGACCCGGGCGATCGTCGACGCCGTGCCGGTGCCGGTGATCGCCTCGGGCGGCGTCGGCAATCTCGTCCATCTGGTCGAGGGCGTGCGGGACGGCGGCGCCTCGGCGGTGCTGGCCGCCTCGATCTTCCATTTCGGCGAGGCGTCGATCGCCGACGCCAAGCGCGTCTTGGCGGAGGCCGGTCTGCTGGTCCGCTATGTCTGATTTACCGGTTCTGCGGTTTCGGCCCATAAATACGACGGCGGTCAAGTCGAAGCCTATTGCCGTGCATCGTCGAACTTCCACCGACGAGGCGTTTCGTCTGGTGATGATCGAATGCATCGCCCAAGTTACCGCCAACGCGCGCATCGTATCCGATTTCCGCGACGGCGAAGGATTGCACCAGATGCGAGTGGGTTTGCGCCGGTTGTTGACGGCGATGAAACTGTTCGCCGCGCCGGCGTTCGTCGACTTGTATCCCCGCGTCAAAGCGCTTGCCACCGTCCTGTCGCCGGCGCGCGATCTCGACGTCCTGATGGCGGTGACCCTAGAACCGATGGCCGAGGCGATCGGCCGTTCCGCCGTCGAACGCTTACGCAAGCGGGCAACGCCGATGAGAGATGCCGCCTGGGATCGGGCGGTCGCGGCGGTTTCCGGCGACGAATTTGCCGCGCTGATCGAGGATCTTGCTCTTGCCGCCGGGCAACGGCACGGCATGACGCTCCGTACCTTGCCGGCAAAACGGTTTGCCGAGGCCGCACTCGACGGCTTGCTCGAAACCGCGCGACGCCGCGGCCGGCATTTTTCCTCGCTCGAAGCCGGGAAACGTCACCGTTTGCGCATTGCGCTGAAAAATATGCGCTATGCGGCGGAAATATTCTCATCGCTGTACCGGAAGAAAAAGCCTCGGCGCTACATCGAGCGGCTGCGCCGCCTGCAAGACGGTCTCGGCGCGCTTAACGATGCGGCGTCGGTCGTCGGCTACTGCCGCCGCCGCCGAGGCCCCGTGCCTGAGCGCATTGCGGCATTTCAGCAGGCACATACCGACGAACTCTTGCGCCGGATGCGGCGCGAATGGAAAAAATTGAAGAAGCAGAAACCGTTCTGGCAGTGAGGGTCAGCGCCGTCCCAGTGGTGCGTTCAATTGCGCCACCGCCACGGTGTCTGCTTCAATACGTAATATCAACGCCGCCTTGAGATCGAGGTCGGCAGGCATAGTGGAAAACATGTCCCAGCCGGTAGCCAGCGCGAACGCCGTACGCAACACCCCCATATGCGCCACCGCCACGGCATCGCCGGAGGAATGGGCGGCATCGAACAGAAAATCCTTCACCCGCGCGGCCAGCTCGCGGGTGGCTTCGCCGCCGGGCGGACGAAAATCCATGCCGAACCCGGCGCGCACGAAGCAATCCTCGCCGTCGCGTGCGATCATATCGGCTTTAGTCAGTCCTTCCCACGAACCCCAGTTCTGCTCGCGTAGGCGTTCGTCGAGGATGGGATCGGCAAGTCCGAGCAGGGCGGCGGTTTCTCGTGCTCTCGTTTGCGGGCTGCAATAGGCGCGGACATGCACGAACTCCGGCGGCGGACGCAAACGTTCCATTTCGGCGCGGCCTTCTGCGCTCAAATGGGTTTCGATTCGGCCCTGCACGCGATGCTGGGCATTCCATTCGGTCCGGCCGTGGCGAATCAAGGCGATTTTCATGGCTTAAACTCTGCGATTACCGGTACATGATCCGACGCCTTTTGCCAGCCGCGCATTTTTTTGACGATGGCTTGGGAAACGAGGCCGTCCTTTAAGGCTGGCGAAACCCAGATGTGATCCAGCCTGCGGCCGCGGTCGGATGCCGTCCAATCGGCGGCACGATAGCTCCACCAGGAATAGATCTTCTGACTGGGCGGTATAAAATGACGGGTGACGTCGCAAGCCTGAACGGCGGCCAGCAGTTCGCCTAACAGGCGGGTTTCGGCCGGAGTATGGCTGACGACATCCAGAAGCTGCTTGTGGTTCCATACGTCGTTTTCCAGAGGCGCGACGTTGAAATCGCCAACCAGCACGGTTTTGACGCTGGGTCTGTTCTTCTGCCGTTCAAAATGGCGGATCATCGCTTTGAGGAAATGCAGCTTGTGATCGAATTTCGCATTTTGTCCGGCGTCCGGCACGTCGCCGCCGGCGGGAACATAGAAATTATGCAAGGTTACGTCGTTCTCGAAGGTGGCCGTAATATGCCGGGCGTGCCCCTCGCGGCAGAAATCGCCGATTTCCGTTTTGACGAACGGCAGGCGCGATAAAATGGCGACCCCGTTATAGGCCTTCTGGCCGTTTACCGCCTGATGGATGTATCCTGCCTCGGCGAAGGCCTGGGTGGGAAACTGCTCGGCGGTGGCTTTGATTTCCTGCAAACACAGTGCGTCCGGGGCGAATTCTTTAAGGAATTTCAACGCCAGGGGTAAGCGCAGCCGGACCGAATTGATGTTCCAGGTGGCGATTTTCATAGCGTTGGTATATAGAGCGCTTCCCGAAAAGTGGAAACCGGTTTTCGGATAAGAAGCGCGACAAAGCAAAAGACTAGTGTCGTGGTTTCGAAGTTCGTTTTATTCTCCATATCGGCACGGGTAACGAACGTCGAAGCCGAAACGACACTAGAGCATTTCTGCGATTTCGTGAAAGGATGAAATGCTCTAGGGCAAACCCGCGCGACGGCAAAGCCCAAGACGGCAGAAACATGATCGATTCTTTTTCTCTTCGCCTGGGCACCCGCGGCTCGAAATTGGCGCTGTTGCAAGCCGAAATTGCCGCACGCGCGCTTTATGCCACATGCGGAAGGATGTGCCGGATCGTCACCGTCAAGACCACCGGCGATACGGTGCGGGACAAGCCGTTGGCCGCCATCGGCGGCAAGGCGCTGTTCGCTAAGGAGATCGAAGAAGCACTGCTTCAGGGTGAAATCGATTTTGCCGTACATTCCTTAAAGGATTTGCCGGCCGAATTGCCGGAAGGATTGACCTTGTCGGCGGTGTTGCCGCGCGAAATCCCTTTCGATGCATTGGTTTTGCCGGAGGGAAAAACGTTCGACGGCATTTTAAGCCGGATCGGCACCGGATCGGTTCGCCGCATCGCGCAAGCGCGGCGCGCCTGGCCCGAGACGGAGGTTCTGGCTCTGCGCGGCAATGTCGACTCCAGGCTGATCCGTCTCGATCGCGGCGACTTTGATGCGGTCATGCTGGCCTCGGCCGGGCTGACCCGTCTGGGCAAGGCGGGGCGGATATCGGTTCTGCTCGATTCATGGCTGCCGGCGCTGGCGCAAGGGGCGATCGGTATCGAAACCCGCGCCGACGACACGCCCGTCAACGAAACGCTCGAAAGGCTCAACGACGAGGCTTCCGCGCTGTGCATCGCCTGCGAACGAGGATTCCAGCGCGGCTTGGGCGGGTCGTGCCATTCGCCGGTGGCGGGCCTGGCACGGATCGAAGACGGCCGCATTCGCTTCCGTGGCGAAGTCATTGCCCCCGACGGCGGCGATCAAATCGAGGTTTCGTTCGATTTGCCGCTCGGCGAATATCGAGCGAGCTTGGTCGTCGCGGAGGAGCGCGGGATTCAGGCGGGCCGGGATCTGCGGCCTCGGGTGCTGCCGTGGCTTGGGCCATGAGGTTCCTCGTCACCCGAGCGCCCGATACGGCGGCGGCATTTGCCGAAGCCTTGCGGGAACGGGGGCATGAGGCGGTGATCGCGCCGCTGTTCCGCGTACGGTTTATTTGCGGCGCTCCGCTCGATCTGGATGGGTTTTCGGCAATTGTCTTCACGTCCGCCAACGGTGTCGCCGCATTGGCGCAACGCTGCGCGGTGCGCGATCTGCCGGTTTTTGCCGTCGGTCCGCAAACCGCGGGTGCGGCGCGTGCCGCCGGCTTTACCTTGGTGCGTGGCGCCGACGGCGATCGCCGCGATCTGGCGGCCTTGATTGCCCGAGGCATTCCACCCGGCAGCCGGTTGCTGCACGCCGCGGGTATGGATGGGTACGATGTGCCGGTCGAAGGCTACGACGTTTGCCGCATCCCGCTTTACGACATGGAGGCGGCGGCGCAGTTGCCGGAGGAGGCGTGCCGGGCGTTGCGCGCAGGAACGCTTTCCGGTTCTTTTTTCTTTTCTCCTCGCGGAGCGGCGGTGTTTTGCGCTTTAGCGCTACGCGATGGACTAGATGGATTTTGTGTGGGCCTTGACGCCTATTGCATCAGCGCGGCTACGGCAAATTTTTTGAGCCGGCTTCGTTTCGCCCATTTTTACATCGCCCACCGGCCAAACCGTGCCGCATTGCTAAACATGCTGCCTATTTTGCCATCAGATATAAAAGCGCAATAAAAACACGGACTTGACGAGCCTGTTTTCTAGGCTTTCAATTTCCTACATGCATAGAGACGCTTTTTCTTCGCCCGATATGACAGTGGCAGCCGCGAAAGCCGCCCGCCCTGGCCTGGATGCGCCGTTTACAAAATATGCATTAAGTTCGGCATACGACGAGATGTTCAGTCCGGACGGCACGGTGCGGGCGCATTATCGGACGCTGCATACCGCTTTGGCAGCGCTGCCGCCCGAAGAGCTCTATCGCCGCCAGCAGGCCTGTGAGTTGTCGTTTCTGCATCAGGGCATCACTTTCACCGTCTACAGCGACAAGCAGGCGACCGAACGGATCATTCCCACCGATCTGATCCCCCGGCTGATTACCGCCGACGAATGGGCGCACATCGAAAAAGGACTTAAGCAGCGCATCCATGCGCTCAATTTATTCCTGAAGGACATCTACAACGACGGCCGGGTGCTGAAGGACGGGTTGATCCCGCGCAGCATGATCTACGGCTCCAAGCATTATCGGCGCGAGATGCGGGGCTTGAGCGTGCCCCACGACGCCTACGTCAACGTCTGCGGCACCGATTTGATCCGCTGCGAGAACGGCCGCTTTGCGGTGCTCGAAGACAATTTGCGGGTGCCGTCGGGTGTCTCCTATATGCTGACGGGTCGCGACGTGGTCCGCCGCGCCTTTCCCGATCTGTTTCAGGCGATGCGGGTGCGTCCGATCGACCAATACCCACGCGAACTGCTTGCCACTTTGCGTTCGCTGGTGCCGTTCCACGAGGATGCCTCGATAGCGGTCCTGACCCCCGGCATATTCAACTCGGCTTTCTTCGAGCACGCCTTCCTCGCCCGTCAGATGGGGGTGGAGCTAGTCGAAGGACGCGACCTTCTGGTCAACGACAACGTGGTCTATGCCCGTACCACTTCTGGCCTGAAACGCATCGACGTAATTTATCGGCGCATCGACGACGATTTCATCGATCCTTTGATTTTCCGCGGAGACTCGGCGCTCGGCGTGCCCGGTTTGTTCAACGCCTATCGCGCCGGCAATGTGGTGATCGCCAACGCGCTAGGCACGGGCGTTGCCGACGACAAGGCGATCTACACCTATGTACCTCGGTTGATCCGCTATTATCTGTCGGAGGAGCCGATTCTCGATCAGATCGACACTTTCCGTTGTCGCGAGAAGAATTCGCTTTCGCACGTTCTGGCAAATCTCGACACGCTGGTGGTCAAGGCGGTGGGCGAGTCGGGCGGTTACGGTATGCTGGTCGGCCCCCATGCCACAAAAGCGCAGCGCGAGAATTTTGCCGAAAAGATCAAAGCCGATCCGGAAAACTACATCGCCCAGCCGACCATTCAGCTTTCGACGGCCCCAACCTTCGTCGAGGGCGGCATCGAAGCGCGTCACATCGATTTGAGGCCGTTCATTCTGCATGGCGAAGAAACCCGTCTCGTACCGGGCGCTTTCACCCGCGTAGCGCTGAAGCGCGGTTCGTTGGTGGTCAATTCGAGTCAGGGCGGCGGCTCCAAGGACACCTGGGTGATCGGAGACGGCGCATGATCGGCAATGGAGCGCAGCGGTTTTGCGATATGGTCATGCATCCTAAGAAGGTGCCGCAGCTATGATGCTGAGCCGGGTCGCCGATAGCTTGTATTGGATGAGTCGCTATCTCGAACGCGCCGAACACACGGCGCGACTTTTAGCGGTTAAGCTGGAATCGACGGTCGAACAGACCCGCGAAGAATCGGAAAATTCCTGGTTGCGTGTCGCCGCGTCGCTGTCGTCCGAAGATTTTCTTGCCGAAAAACCCGATGGTTTCGCGGTCACCCGCCGTCTCGCCTTCGATCACTACAATCCGTCTTCGTTGGTTTCTTCGCTGGCCTTCGCTCGCGACAACGCTCGCCAAGTGCGCGAGCAACTTTCCAACGAAGTGTGGGAATATCTAAATCGGCTGTATTTGCGGCTGTCGCCGGTGACCGCCGAGGGAATCTGGTCGCAACAGCCTGCGCGGTTGTTCCGCGAAGCGTTGGAAGAAATTTATACCCTGGGCGGCGTCACCGACTCCACTCTAAACCATCGCGAAGGCTGGTACTTCCTCGAAATCGGCCGCAACATCGAACGCGCCCAGTTGGTCGTACGGCTGCTCGATTTGCACTTCGGCACCGCCCGCGCGTTGGTGAAGGCGGAGCCGAGCTATTTCGACTGGATCGTGCTTTTGAAGTATTGCAATGCCTTCGAACCTTATTGCAAGGAATACACTGCCATCATCGAGCCGGAAAAAATCGCCCAGTTTCTGCTGTTTGATTTCGGCTTTCCCCATTCGGTACGCTATGCGGTGGACCGGGTATGCGAGGCGTTGACGCAAGTTGCGCCGGGGGCGCCGCCGTCGCGCCGCGAAAAAGTCGAACGGCTGGCCGGTCGTCTGAAGGCGATGGTCGATTTCACTCAGATCGACGAGTTGATAGGCGGTTCTTTGTCCGCCTTCCTCGCCGATATTACCAACCAATGCGAAGACATTCACGAGGCAGTTTACGCGTCGTATATCGCCTACGGGGCGGAGACCGTTCTCTAATGTTCTATTCGATCAGACACGTAACGCGTTTTCGCTATTCCTCGCCGGTGCGCGAGAGCGTGATGGAACTGCGCATGCAGCCGCGTTCGGAAGGACCTCAGTCCTTGCGTTCGTTCCAGATCAGCACCAATCCGCGCGCTCAACTCTATGCTTATACCGATCATGCCGGCAACGCGGTCTATCATTTCAATGTCTTACGCGCCCACGAGGAACTGCGCATCGAGGCTCAGGCGGTGGTGGAGATATTCCGTACCCAACCGTTGCCAGAAGCAGCCGATACGCTCGAATGGGACCGATACAACGTCTACAATCTGAACGACGATCACTTCGATTTGATAGAGCCGTCGCGCTACACCGAATTTTCGCCGGCGCTTAAGGCATTCATGGCCGAACATGGCTTAGACCAGCCTAAGGGCGATCCTTTGAGCGCGCTTAAAGCCCTCAATCATACGATTTATGAATCGTTCGAATATGTCCCGGGCGTCACCCAGGTGCATTCGCTAATCGATCACGCGTTGGAAATTCGCCGCGGCGTCTGTCAGGACTTCGCCCACATTATGATAGCGGTGGTGCGCAAATGGGGCGTTCCGGCGCGATATGTCTCGGGTTATCTTTATCACCGTCCGAGAAGCGACGGTAAGCGCGAGCGCAGTGCTCAAAGTGCCGATGCCACTCATGCCTGGGTGGAAGCCTATATGCCATCGCTTGGCTGGATCGGATTCGACCCTACCAATGACGTTCTAGCCGATGAACGGCATATTCGCGCGGCGGTGGGCCGCGACTATGCCGATGTGCCACCGGCGCGCGGCGTCCTCAAAGGGGTGGCGGAAAGCGAATTGGCGATCGCAGTCTCGGTCGAGCCGACATCTGCGCCGATTCGTCACGAAGATTTCTTGCGCATTGCTAGGCCGATGGCTACCCCTAAACCGACACCATCGATGCCGGAGCGGCTCTATCACCAGCAGCAGCAGCAGCAGCAATAGGGCGCGCGATCAGCCTCGGATGCGCGGGTCCGCGCATAGCCCGAGGAAGGGGAAAATGGCGCAGCTTGCTGATGTCACAAATCGCGCATGTAATAAAATGCTGCGCCATGCGAAACCCTTTATATGCAAATCAAATTATAGGCTCGGTGCGTTATCTCGCTTTGCTTGTGCGAAAGCATCCTTCAAATTGGTATAGTGATACCCACGATAGTAGTAATTGTCGATGCGGGCCGCGGTGATGCCGTATCTAGACATATTTTTTGCCTCATCGATGTTGGGTGCGGTGTTCATTTTGTCGAGGTGCGTAGATGTCATGTGGTGTTCTCCTATCTAAAGTATCCAATTTAGGTTTGCCTTGCCGCCAACCAAACGATGAAGATAACGATGATTAGGCCGCCGCTTGGGTAGTAGCCCCAATTCTTGCTGTGCGGCCATTTTGGCAATGCCCCAATCATAAATATTACCAAAATGACCAGCAGCAGATTGGAAAAGTGGTTCATAACAATAGCTCCCAAAAAAATGCGTATGCGATTGCCGTAGAAAGCGTAGCAAGTCCTACTGCTCAGATTCCCCAGAGAGTATCTGGTTTGAAATCGTGCTTGTTTTCGGGAATATCGCCGATACGTAGGGTGATAGCATTGGCTTGACTTACCATTTGGGCATTCGTGTGCAAATCAAGCTGCGATGGATTGGTTGTTGCAAGAATCCCCTTGGCGCGGGTCGTTTCGTCCGCCGCACTATGGGCCATAACCAGAAACCCGTCGTTTTTAACTGCGTTCTCGTACTGGACCACGCTATCTTTCGGTACGCCTATGCCATAAAGCGCGGCAGCAATGGCGCCCGCACCGCCGACTATGATAGCGCTCTCAGCCGCCGAAACCGCTATGGTTGCCAAATACCCCAACACGACAACCGGTCCGATGAGGGGAAGGGACATAAACAGCCCGCCATAAAATACCCCCCAAAGCCCGCCCCAGAACACACCCCGTACGCCCCAGAGTCTAATCCGCTCGCCATCGGTATAGAACCCAACGACCTTTTCTTCGGTATGAAAGCCTTTTCCGACAACGCTGAGATCTTTCATCTCAAATCCCGCCATGGCCAAACTTTTGACGGCATTTTCCGCAGCTTCATGGTCTGCGAAAACAGCGATAACCGTATTAATTTTATTCATGTAAGACCTTTTCGTAAAAAAACGCTGCCAACAACGAAATTCGCTTTGTTCAGCTTTCCACGTTTTAATTCGGGTGTGCCCGGACGGAATCCTCTTGCATTTGACAAGCAAGCAGCGCCAAGCGCTCGAAAAAGTGATGGTTCATATCCGGCTTCATACGAATGGCATCTGCCATGGCGGTGAGCTCGTTGGCCATGCGTTCGTATTCCATGACCGAAAATGGCTTTTCGGATTCAGGCATAACGAATTCCTGCAGTTATCCGGCCTTAACTATCGTAGCGCTTCAAGGTGACGTAGATGGCGACCGGGGTGCCATAACGACGTCGCGATATTTCATCCAGCGCTCGCGCGACATCCCCAAGGGTTGGATTGGCAGCAAAAAGGAACGATTTCTCTCTGTCTCTGAAGACCAACCTGAGGCGATTATCTCTCAAATAGTCGATTTGAGCGTGCTGCATACGACCCTCCGCAAAAAATCGGGTTTAACCCGGACCATAGTCGTGCAAGAAAGCCGAGCACGCGAGTCTCGGAAATTACCTATTGTGTTCGTAGCGACGAGCGGTATTCGATCGCAAAACTAATGTGTGGTCGCCCCGTTGGAAGCGGCGGCAAATGCCAAGCGGGCAAGCGCCGGCAGCGATTTCGATCCGGTTTTTTTCATAATCGAGGCCCGATGATTCTCGACGGTGCGCTGGCTGATGCCCAAATCGGCGGCAATGTTTTTATTGGGGTTTCCGGCGAGGATCATATCGAGGATTTGGCGCTGCCGAGTGGTAAGGTTGGCGAGATGATCGATCGCCGCTTGCCGCCATGCAGTCAGTTTACCGGCGTCCTTCGACTGTTCGAAAGCGCGTTCTATGCTGGCAAGCAAGTCACTGCGGCTGATCGGCTTTTCCAGAAAATCCAATGCGCCCGCTTTCATCGCCCCAACGGCCATCGGTACATCGCCGTAACCGGTTATCATAATGGACGGCAGACGTTTGCCGTCGTCTTGCAGGCGCTGCAATAGTTCCAGTCCGTTCATTCCGGGTAAGTAGGCATCGACCAAAAGACAGGCTTCACGGCCGGGACGATACGCTTCAAGAAAAGCCTCACAGGTTGCGTAATCGTCGATCGCAATATTTTCCTCCTCAAGCATATTGCGAATGCCATCGCGAATGTGACTGTCGTCGTCAATGATATAGATGACCGGAATCCCGGCATCCTGGGCGTCTTTGGCGGGATTGGGTTGATGCCAGCCGTTGCCGAAACAATCGGCGGGAAGGAGGTGCTGGATGTTCGCCATCAGTTCCTTCAATTTTACCGGCTTGTTTAGCTGTATGCAGCTTTGCCGCGCGATCTCCCGCATGGTAGTGGTCGAAATATCGCCGGTTAAAATAATAACCGGTATGGAACGGTTGAGGTTCTTCTGAATATTTGCAGCGGTTTGTAGGCCATTTATTCCGCCCGGTAAATTGTAGTCCGCTAAGATAAGGTCCGGTTTAACCGTACCATGCGCCACCATTTCAAATGCGACAATCCCGTCTGGGGCCGCTGCCGTGCGATGGCCTTCGTCCTTGAGAATGGATTCGAGAAGACTGCGCACTTCGGGGTCGTCTTCTATGATCATTATTGTCCCGGCGCGAAATATACCTTCAGGGGCATCGGTTGACTCCCTGCCATGCAATGGTTCAAGCCGTACAGATGGCTTTTTCACCGGCAAGATTATCTCTATGGAGAAAACCGATCCCTTACCCGGCTGGGACTGCACAAAAACCTTATGTCCAAGCAAATCGCCTAAACGTTGTACGATCGAAAGCCCTAATCCCAAGCCGCGGCTGCGCTCGCGCGCCGGATTGTCGAGTTGATGATATTCTTCAAAAATTGCTTGTTGGTCCGTCGCCGGAATACCGATGCCGGTATCCCAAACCTCGATACGTAAGTTTCCATGATACTTTCTGCATCCAAGTAAAACCTTTCCGCTCAGCGTGAATTTCAATGCGTTAGATAGTAGATTTCGAATCATTTGCTCGAGTAGACGTGCATCGCTGTGAACGACCAGGCTGCACGGTATTATACGCAGGGCAATTCTTTGGGCCTGGGCATGGTAGCGAAATTCGTCCTCTAGACGCGTAAACAGATCGCTGATCGGAAATTCAACAATTTCGGCATGTACGGCCCCGGCCTCGATCTGGTTGATATCAAGTAGCGCATTTAGCATCCCCGATATGGCGCCAACAGTTTCGTCGAGCCTAACCACAAGCTTTTGCGCCTTCGGACCTTCGACGGTCTTGGCCAATTGTCCTTGCAGTAGAGCCAGCGTTTGTAGCGGCTGTCGCAAATCGTGGCTGGCGGCGGCAAGAAAACGCGATTTTGCAATATTGGCTTGCTCGGCTTGCCGCTTTGCAGTTTCCAATGTGTCGGCAATATGCCGCCGTTCGGTGCTATCGACAAAAGTAATGACGACGCCTTGGACCGTATTGTCCGCCGTGCGATAGGGCAATATGCGACGAATATACCAAGTACCAAGCTGCGCTTCGATTTCCTTTTCAATCGGCATTATGGTTTCGAGTACGGTTTGCGCATCGGCAAGAAGCTCGCCATCGACGGCCAAAGAACTCAAATCGGCAAGCGGCCGCCCGATGTCGCCAGGAATTATCCGGAACAAAAGCTTTGTGGCGGGAGTAAAAAAGCGAATGCATAGATTGGCATCGAGAAATACCGTCGCTACGTCGGTACTGTTCATGACATTCTGCAGATCGTCGAACGTCGTGCGTTGCAACGTCAGCGTTTCGTGAAGTTGGGTGTTGAGGGCGGTCAACTCCTCGTTGAGCGATTGCAGTTCCTCTTTCGAAGCCAGAAGTTCTTCGTTGGTCGATTGATATTCCTCGTTAACCGACAAGGCTTCTTCGTTGATCGCCTTCTGCGCCTCGCTCGAAATCTCGAGATTACGGATGGCGCCTTGTAGTTCGGTTTTTGTGTTGGTGAGTTCTAACTCAAGCTCGGCAACCCGAGAAATACTTTCGGCGGGAACAAGGCGCCTGCGCTTGTCTAGCTGTTCCGGCACATCGATAAAGCAAACCAGTAGTAGGTCTTCTCCTTCGCAAATTACCGGCTGAATGGAAATACTGAAAAAAAGTGTTTTACCTTCGTAATCCGCCTGTCCGCCGGTGACCTCAACTCGCTTGTTGTCATTGCCTGCCCGCTGTATCGCAGCGCGCAACTTGTTTCGCAAGTTCTGACGGGCCATAGCGAGCAAATCGTGCGTCGGGTATCCCGGCGCCACGCGCAAGTAGCGGTCTGTAGGCCCCAAGGAATAAAGGCATTCGCCCTTGTGATTGATCAAAACCACTGCCGGAGCATAATTCTCCATGACCAATTGCCGGCAAAATTCGGCCAAAACGCTTTGACGCGAAGAAGCTTGGCTTTGCCCCGCACGCGTGGGGACACGTACGCCTTCACCGGTACCCATCAATATACCAAACTCTCCCGGCCGACTGCGACCGATGTGCCGATAAAGCCGTTCCGACTCTGAAATCGCTTTAAAGCGGTTATCGGCGTTGCCGACGGTCTCCGAACTGCCGAGAAGTAGCAGCCCCCCTTCACGCAGGGCAAAATGAAATAGCGAAAGCACCTTTGCCTGCGCCTCTGGGCGCAAATAAATCAGTAAATTCCGGCACGAAATTAAATCGAGACGAGAGAATGGCGGATCGGTCAGTACGTCCTGCACCGTAAAGACGGAGGAGGCGCGCAATTCCGACGATACCCGGTAGCCATGATTTTCCCGGACAAAAAAACGGGCAAGCCGGGCGGGCGAAACATCCGCCGCAATTGTTTCGGGATAATAGCCGTCTCTGGCTTCGATAACCGTATCGGGATCTATATCCGAGGCAAAAATCTGCAGTTTGATATCGCGCTTTTCCGCCTCAATCTGCTCGTAAAACAGCATGGCAAGGGAATAGGTTTCCTCGCCGGAACTGCATCCGGCCACCCAGATGCGTAAAGCCTTATCGGCTGACCGATTGCGGATAAGACCGGAAACGACATTTTTCTCCAAATAGTCGAACACCGCAGGATCGCGAAAAAAACTGGTGACATTAATAAGAAGATCTTTGGCGAGTAAGTCCCGTTCGGTTTTATCGCTGCGCAGTCTATCGAGATAGTGTTCCATATCCCGGAAATACAGCGGTACCGTCACCATGCGTCGTTCAATGCGGCGCTGCAACGTACCGCGTTTATAAAAAGTAAAATCGTGAGAAGTTTCTTTGCGCAAAAGCTCGACAATATCGGGTAGCAAATCTGGCACCAAATCGCGTTGCGGCGGACCATTGGGAAATCCCGCAAACGCCTTTCTATGACCGTATTCGGCTAAGGCGTCGGGAATGCTCGCCGCCGCAAGCACACAATCGACAGCGCCGGTTGTAATTGCACTCTTCGGCATACCGTCGTATCCGGCATCAAGCGGATCCTGCGCAATAACAAACCCGTCATTATCCTTTACGGCTTTAATCCCAAGGCTGCCGTCGGTGCCAGTACCCGAAAGAACCACGCAAATGGCGCGCGATCCGTACGCCTTGGCCATCGAATGCAATAAAAAGTCGAACGGCAGGCGCGCACCGTGGCGTGCTTGCGGTGTCGTAAGGTGCAATGTTCCGTTTTCGACCGACAAATACGTGCCGGGTGGAATAACATAAAGATGCTCGCGCTCGATCGGCATTCCATCGGTTGCCTGGCATACGGTCATCGACGTATAGTCGACCAATAGATCGACCATCATGCTTGCGTGGTTTGGGTCGAGATGCTGGACCAAAACAAAAGCCATGCCGCAACCGGTTGGCAGCGTGCTCAAAAGTTTTCTGCATGCGTCAAGACCGCCGGCCGAAGCGCCGATCCCGACAACCAAAAAATCATCCGAATTAGGCAAAGAATTGCGTGCCGGCAAAGTGCGCAGGTGCGGTCCTGCTGCAGCCGTCTTAGCCTGACTTTTGCGGGTTGCAGGCATTCGGCAAATTTCTCAAAAGGTTGCTTCCCGGCAGGAAGGAAGATTTGACCATACCACGCTTTATCGACGCCCGCGATGTTTTGCGAGCAAATACGTTGTGACAGGCATAAGTAGTTTCCGAACCTGTCCTGTGCGCCCGGTTTGGCTAGTATTCGATTGGACAAGTCTTTGACTTTGGCTGCCGATTCTGCGCGGCTTTTTCGTGTGCAATGCATTTTCGCCCCGACTGAATTGGCCAAAAAACAGGAGATTGTGCATTATGCAAACAACACACAATACGCTGTCTGAAAACATTCGAGCGCAATCGGTCGAACTTTTGAACAAGCACCTGGCTGCGGCTATCGATCTACATGCGCAATTAAAACAAGCGCATTGGAATGTGCGTGGTGCGAATTTTATCGCTATCCACGAACTTTTCGACAAAATTGCTGCAAAGGCCGAAAGCTATTCCGATCTGCTTGCCGAACGGGCAAGGGGCTTGGGCGGCATTGCGCAAGGAACAGTACAACTATCTGCCGAACGTTCTTATCTCGTTCCATATTCGCTCGATATTGCCGACGAACAACAGCATGTATTCGCTGTATCAAGCGCTTTGGCTGCTTTCGGCGGATCAACGCGGGAAGCTAGCGACATATCGGCCGACTTTGGAGATATGGGAACGGCCGACTTGTTCACGGAAATATCGCGTGGCATCGACCAACAGCTTTGGTTTGTCGAATCGCACACTTCTCACATGTGACCGGTTGGGATGCTGCATAAGTAGTATCCGAGGCTGTGCCGCTGCGTTCAACGTGTCTAACGTAAAGATGATAACAAAATAACGACCAGACTATGCTCATTCTCGAACTCTTTGTCGGCATATTCCGCATTCGGGCGATGTAAGCGACGGTCGCTGCCGTGCGTAAAACGGCGCGCAAATTATTATAGGAAATTCAATATGAAATATCTGATCAGCGGCGTAATCGCTTTATCACTGCTTGGAACTAGCGTTTCATTTGCGCAGGGCAACAACCGGGACCGCCCTGGGCAAACCCAGGAACAACACAACGATAATGGTCCAAAAGGACCGGCTGGTCCTGGTGGCCGTAATGGACAAAACGGCAATCGTCAGAACTGGTCGCGCGGAGACCGGTTGCCGGAACAATACCGGCATAATTCATACGTTGCCAACGATTGGCAGCAGCATAATCTCAGAAAACCGCCACGCGGCTACCACTGGGTCCGCAACAACGATAACGATTATGTTCTGGCGGCAATCGCCACAGGCATTATTGCGGACATTGTTATGCGGGACCAATATGAGAACGGCCGCCGCTGGTCGCGCGGCGAACGTCTGTCCGACGATTATCGCGGCGATCGCTACGTCGTTTCCGATTGGCGCGGAAATCATTTGCACAGCCCAGGCCGCGGTCGCCACTGGGTTCGCGTCAACAATCAATTTATTCTTGTTGCCATCGGCAGCGGCCTGATTGCAGACGCCATCATAAATAATCGCTGATGGTATTTGATATTCAACGGCTTAGTTGCTGATAGAAATTGCCGTTATAGAAACGTGCATTCACACAAAAGAATAGGAAAATATAGATGTTCAATATCAAAGGTGTAATTTTGGCTGTATCGTTTGCAGCGGTGGCGGTCATATCGGTAGGTATGCTTGGAAGCGCCAGTGCAGCAACGGCCGAAGATCTCAACAAAGATTCCAATCAAGCCTTGCAGACACTTTATAAAATTAATCCGGTAGCCGAAGAGCTTTCGCACCGGGCTAAGGCAATTCTCGTATTTCCAAATATCATTAAGGCTGGATTGATCTTTGGCGGCGCCTACGGCGAAGGTCAGCTGCAAGTCGGGTCGAAAGTAGACGGCTACTACAATTCGCTAACCGGTTCATGGGGATTTCAAGCTGGCGCCCAGTCCTACGGTTATGTCGTCTTTCTGATGACGAAAAAAGCTGTCCGCTATATCCACGGTTCGCATGGTTGGGAAATCGGTGTCGGCCCTACCGTGGTCATAGTCGATGAAGGCGTCGCCAAGAATTTGTCCACCTCGACGCTAAAAAACGATGCATATGCCTTTATTTTCGATCAGCAGGGCTTAATGGCGGGCTTCAGTCTCGAAGGGACAAAAATATCGAAAATCAAACGCAAATAGTAGTCAGTACACAAATAATGAAAATATTGAAGTGATGCGTCGGGATGGCTCATCACTCAAAATTTGGGGTCAATTATGAAATACGCGTCGATAATTGTCGCTACGTTGCTCGCAATGTTTGGCATAGTCGCCATATCCGCACGGGCATCGAATCAGCCCGAAAAAGGTACCTTTGGCGTACTGTTTGAGAACGACTGGTTCGGCGATTCCGACCACGACTACACCAATGGGGTAGAGGCAACCTATACGACTGCCCCGCAAGATACGCCCGATTGGCTGGTTGGCATTGCACATTGGATCCCATTTTTTTCGGCAAAGGGCGATGTGCGCACACGTTATGCAATCGGCCAAAACATGTTCACGCCAATTGACAAAACCTTGGCTAACCCTCTTTCGGCCGACCGTCCATATGCCGGTTTTCTATATGGCACTTTTGGGCTGGTAGGCGACAGCGGTACATATCTCGATCAGTTGCAGTTCACGGTTGGTGTGGTTGGGCCGATGTCGCTTGCCGGCGATGCGCAAAACTGGGTGCACGGGATTGTCGGCGATAAAAAGGCAAAAGGATGGCACTATCAATTGCACAACGAACCAGGGCTAATAATTCAGTATGAGCGCAGCATAAAAATCATTCCCCCTCAGACTGTCGTCGGTCTGATATTCGATGTCGAACCCCACTATGGCGCCGCAGTCGGCAACGTATATGATTTTATTAATGCCGGATTGATGGCCCGTCTTGGGTTCAATTTACCTAACGACTACGGTCCAATGCGGATCGATCCCAGCATGCCGGGTTCCAATTTTTTTGAACCAACCGGAGGATTCAGCGCATATGTTTTTGCCGGTGTCGACGGCAGAGCGATTGCGCGAAATCTATTTCTCGACGGTAATACATTTGAAGATAGCCGCAGCGTTGTAAAACGTAATCTCGTTTACGACATCGACCTTGGTGCAGTAATGACGTTCAATGCGTTTCGGCTGTCTTACACCTACGTTATTCGTACACGCGAATACTCGACGCAGCCAAACAATAGCAAATTCGGCGCCGTTGCATTATCGTTCCGGTTTTAATGCATATATGGAGTAAGTGCTTGAAGTTATCGTCTGGGCTGTGTCCCAGGCCGTGGTGTAGGCGCTGTGGATAAGCAGCCCGCCGCCGCCAGCCTCGTTACCGGTCGCTGCGGCGGCCTACTTACCCACAGCGCTGGTCATCGTGAATCCCCGTAGGGTTTTGGTCGCTGAACCTAAGACTCAACGAGAGGACCCACGATGACCGACGAGATGATGAGCCTTCAGAGCCTCCTAGAAAAGAGCACCGACGCCGATTTGCTGCGCGAGATGATCGGGTTTACCGCCCAGCGGCTGATGGCGCTGGAGGTGGACGGACTGACCGGCGCCGCGGCCGGGATGCGCACGCCAGAGCGGATCAACCAGCGCAATGGCTATCGCGACCGAGTGTGGGAAACCCGCGCCGGCACGGTGGAGCTTCGCATCCCCAAGCTGCGCAAAGGCAGCTACTTCCCGGGCATTCTGGAGCCGCGGCGGATGGCCGAGAAGGCGCTCACCGCGGTGATCCAGGAGGCTTATGTGCATGGCGTCTCGACCCGCTCGGTCGACGATCTGGTCAAGGCGATGGGCATGAGCGGCATTTCCAAAAGCCAGGTGTCGCGGTTGTGCGAGGAGATCGACGAGCGGGTCGGCGCCTTCCTCAGTCGCCCGCTGGAAGGCGACTGGCCTTACATCTGGATTGACGCCAACCTACATCAAAGCACGCGAGAGCGGGCGTGTGGTGTCGGTGGCCGCCATCGTCGCGGTCGGCGTCAAGCTGCCCGCCGTGGCCGCCTGACCACCCGGCCAATCCCCGCCGGAGTTCACGAGCACCTCGCGCTCCTACACCACGGCCCGGGACACGATCCGGCTGGGTAGATTCCGAGTCTCTACGGCAGCATACGATAATGGCAATATATATTCTAATGCGATTGCAAAATGCCTTAATGGCAATTGCCCTGCGGTATTTTCGCCGAGCAAAGCAAGTGGCACGCGCATTTTCTCGTGCGTTCTTACAACAAAGAAAAGGATATACCTATGTCATTCATCAAAACAATTGCCCTTTGGGGTAGTCTGGCGCCGTGTCTAGCACTGGCAATGACAAGCGCCGGGTTTGCCCAATCAGCAATTTCGCAGCCATCGACTCCGGCAGAGCAGGCGCAAACTCAACAATATAATCAAAACGTCATCGACGCCAATAACGCCGCAATTGCGAAAAATGCCCTCAATAACGAAAAATATCAGGCACAACTGACGCAATATCGTGCCCGCGTAAAAAACTATCAGGAACAGTCGGCACGTTATGAGGCGGCACGCGATCGTTATGCCGTACAACGTGCCAAATACCGTCGTGACGGCTGGTCGTCACGTCACGAGCACAATATCATTGTCGATACCGACGAATTGCTGGGATCACCTGTTCATACTTCGAACGGTCATACCATCGGCCATGTCGAAGAAATCGCGCTGGTATCCGGCCGTGTCGATGCCCTGCGAGTTACACTCGATCGTAGCAGAGGCGATGTCTGGATCGAATCTGCCGATTTGCGGTTCGATGCCGACAAAAAGGTTGTTTTGACCAATTTGGACCGCCTCGATTTGTACGACATGACGCACGAAAGCTACTAATTATCGATTATAGCAGCTCGATATGCCGGTTCGAAAATTTCAGACGCATATCGATCCCTCGATCATATATCGAACGCATGATCGAGGGATCGATAGCTTATAGCGCCGCGCCGAGAAAACGCTTTCGTAAAAAAATACACTGAGGCCTTTAGGCCGGAGGACATTTTTACAGGTGACTAATAAATGCCACAGCGTGTCATGTTCAGCCGCCGACTGTTTCACGCAAGATATTCCGGCAAAGTGGGGGCCAAAATTTTGAGCCACCTAAAAACCCTGCCGACTACAATGAGCGCTGCACAAAGCATTCAAATAATGTGAATTGTATAGTTTTGGTTGGCCGCCCTACAGCCCCGACCTCAACCCCATCGAGATGGCCTTCTCCAAGCTCAAATCCCACCTCCGCGCGAGAGCCGCAAGAACCATCGAAGCTTTATGGGACGCCATCGGAGACATCTGCGATCTTTATGAACCAGGCGAGTGCCGTAACTTCTTCAAAGCAGCAGGATATGACTACACTTGAACGTCCGATGCTCTAGCGCGCAAAAAGCAGAGTTCAAGCCAAAGCTCTGCCCAGGCACAAACTCCCCACCCCAGTTCGGCCGGTATAATCCGCCCAAAAGGCTGCATTCCGGCCGACTTTCAGCCGGCACCGCATATTCTGAAGTTGGAGCAGGAAGGTGTGGTGCGCCCGACAGAACAAAACTGCGAACCGTTCAGCGCCCGACCGGGCGCCGCGCCGCGTGGCGCGTTCTTCCGCAGGGCGCGCGAATTACCCCGCTGAAGCGGGGCCGCGCACAGCCCGAGGAATAGAAAAATGGTGCACCAGGCAGGATTCGAACCCACGACCCCCAGATTCGTAGTCTGGTGCTCTATCCAACTGAGCTACTGGTGCGTTCAGAGGGGGCAGAACCTATTGAGGACGTAGCCCGAAGGCAAGTGCCTTCGTAGACTAATCTGCTAAGAATTGACGCAATCCTGCCCAATATTTCGCTATGGTTGAAAAAGGGGATTTGCCGCCAGGTTCGACTGTCGGATAATAAGGGCCGAATCGGGATGGGGATACAAGGTGCTGGTTGCAGCGCAAAACTTACGAAATGCGTCGGTGTAAGCTCTTGTACCAACGTACTTACGTAGTTAAGAATTCGGTATGTACGCTGACATCTATATTGTTTAGCGCTAAGAGTTGCTCGCCAAGGTGTGGCGTCTCAAAATGCGGACGGCCGGGGCGGATGCGGAGAACAGCACATGACGGCAAGAACAAAGCAAAAGACGAAGTTTTCGAGTGTTTCGTCAAGATTATTGGTTGCCTTATTCACTGCGACGACATTCGGCCTTGCAGGCTGCTCCGACATTGACGCGATGTTATTCGGTGGCGACGCATCCGAGGCGAATGATCAAGCGGCAATAACGGGTTACAGTGCATCAAGTGCTGCCGCCCCCGTTTATACGCCGCCGCCCGCTTACCAGCCGGCATCCTCCTCGACCATGGTAACGGCCCCGGTGGCTACCATTACGCCGCTTGCCATCGATCCCGGTAGCGATACCGGCACCGCCGTGAACAAAACTATCGCCGCTATGCGTGCCAAGGTTGTGAGTTTGCAAGGTTCTATCCGGCTGAACGCCCAGAAGCTTGCCGACTTGCGAAATGCTGGGGCCAACGCATCGGCCGGCTATTACACAGCCAAGGGCATCATCACCGCCCGTCTCCAGGTCGGGACGACGCGCGGCAACCCCGAATTGGTCGGTCAGTGGAACCAGGCCCAGGCTGCTCTGGATCAATTGACCGGAAATATAAATGGTTTGAATGCGTTAGCCAAGGCGGCGGCGGAAGACGCTTCGAGCGCTCACTTCGCGCTCAACCAAATCACCGCAACCTTCAATGTTTCCGGGGCCGTAGACGAGGACCATCGTCAGTTGAACGTTCTTGAGGACGAGACCAATCAAACCATCGTCCTGATTGACCGTCTGCTCAAGGAAGCGGCCGATGACGTCCAACGCCAGACGGCCTATGTTGCCAACGAACGCGCCAACCTCACGACGTTGGCAAGCGCAATCAAAAGTGGCGAGCTGTACGGCGCAGACATAGCTTCGCCGATGATGACGTCCTCGGCTAGCGCCGGCAGCAGCAGCCGGGTTGCCGCTTCCGGTTCTCCGCTTGTGGTTATCCGCTTCGATCACCAGGATGTGGACTATCAGCAGATACTCTACGCCGCCCTGCGCCAGGCGCTGCAAACCCGACCAAATGCAGGTTTTTCGGTGGTTGCGGTAGCCCCTACCCGCGGCAGCGCGGCCGCCGTACAACTGGCGCAAACCGCCGCTCATCGTCACGCTCAGGAAGTTATGCGCTCGCTCACCGACATGGGGGTGCCCGCATCGCGGCTTAGCGTTGCCTCGGCCACCGATCCGGCTGCGAATTCGAGCGAAGTGCGGGTATTCGTGCGCTAACCGTACGGATAATCAGAAGTATCAAACGGTGCGCCTATTAAAGGCGCGCCGTTTTTCGTTTGGGCAAAGGGTTTCCGGCCTTGAAAATCCTGCAGGCGCCGGCGCCGGCCACGCAATCGGCAGTGGCCGCACCCAATGCATGAGCGATTACCGGCACCGATTTCGCGCATTCTGCGCCGCGGTCGAACGGATCGTCCGCCGCCGAAGCCCCATATATTGACGGCCCTTTAGCCGATTCCACAGGCGGTTGATCTTTGTTTGCACTTTTGTGGGGGGGGTATCCCCCAGTCCCGCCCCCTTCGTGGGGGGTAAGACGGATGTGCATAGGTTATGACCTATGCACGTCCGAGCAGCCAGCCGGCCGTAAGCGCCATATGGCGCGAAGAAGCCCGCGTGGCGTTTGAACGCCATAAAGCTGCATGGGGTCTTTCCCATGCAGCTTAGTATAAGACTGTTTCCCTCGTTGTCATGCCCGCTGGCCGTGACGTGGCCGCCGCACAGCTTCCAAAAAACCGGAAGTCTACACCGGGTTTGATGGCGCTGGATAAGGGTGTGCCGACGGGCGATGCAAACGGCCGTACGCCTTGACATTTCTACCGTATGAGAGTATAATTCTACCATAAAAGGGTAGAATATGGGTTTGAACATCAAAAGTCCATCCGCCGAAAAGGCGATCCGCGATCTGGCCGCCGCCTCCGGTGAGGGCTTAACCGAAGCGGTGGAAAAGGCCGCATTGGAGCGGCTGGCGCGTATCCATGCCGAACGGCCGGCGCAGACGGCGGCAGAATTCCTTGCCGCCATCCGTCCGTTGCAGGAGGAAATTGCCGCAAGACGGCTGGCAAACGGGGATACGCGGACCGCGCGCGAATTGATGGACGAACTTTATGACGAAAACGGATTGCCGGTGTGATCGTCGTCGATACATCGGCCATCGTTGCCATTGTTACGTCCGAGCCGGGCTTCGAAGATGTCGCCCGGCGCTTGTTCGCGGATGAAAAACGAGTCGTGTCGCCCCTGTCCGTGGTGGAGGCGACAATGGTGTTGTCGCGCGTCAGCCCAAATCCAAACGCCGTCGTTGCCGAGCATCTTAAGAAGGCGGGCATATCGCTTTGTCCCGTCGACCTGTCTCAGACCGAGTGGGCGCAAGCGGCCTTCCTGGCCTACGGCAAAGGCCGCCATCCGGCCAAACTGAATTTGGGCGATTGCTTTTCCTATGCCGTCGCCAAGGCGCTCGATGCCAAGCTGCTGTTCGTCGGCGAGGATTTTTCAAGAACGGATATAAAACAGGCGTGAAACGGCGCGCTGCGATGGGCGGGCTTCACTTCTATTTGAGGGCTGCCGCCCTCAAATCGGTTGACGGATGTGTGTGAAAAAAAACGGCCCGGATCGCTCCGGGCCGTTTCTCGCATTCAGACGATGATGCGGAAGATCAGATGTCTTCCGCCACCATCTTGATGGCGCCGCAGGGGCATTCGGAGGCGCAGATGCCGCAGCCCTTGCAGTAATCGTAGTTGAACTTGAAGCGCTTGCCCGGTCCCAGTTTGATCACTGCGTTGTCGGGGCAGACGCCGTAGCAGTTGTCGCATTCGAAGCAGTTGCCGCAGGACAGGCAGCGGCGGGCTTCGTACAGCGCGTTGGTTTCGTCCAGGCCTTTGACCACCTCTTCGAAGGTGCTCTGGCGGCGCACCATGTCGAGGGTCGGGCGTACCGTATGCGGCGCGTCGGTGTAGTACCAGGTGTTGAGGTTGTCGGCGACCGCCAAATCGTGCTTGGGCGCCGCATCGTAGGTTTCGCCCTTGAGCCAGGCGTCGATGTTGCGTGCGGCCTTCTTGCCGTGGCCGATGCCCACGGTGACGGTACGTTCCGACGGCACCATGTCGCCGCCGGCGAAGATGCCGGCCGCGCCGGTCATCATTTGCTTGTTGACCTCGACCACGCCTTTATTGATGACGAGACCGGGCACGCCGTCGAGCAGCGACAGATCGACATCCTGGCCAAGCGCCAGCACCACGCTGTCCGCTTCCAGGGTTTCGTACTCGCCGGTCGGCTGGGGCCAGCCGGTCTCGTCGAGCTTCATCTTTTCGACGGTGAGCTTGCCGTCGTCGTCAAAGCGCTTAATGGTGGAAAGCCACTTCATCACCACGCCTTCTTCGAGCGCTTCTTCGAGCTCAAAGTCGTGGGCGGGCATCTTCTCGCGATTGCGGCGATAGACGATGATTGACTCGGTGGCGCCCAACCGCTTGGCGGTGCGGGCGACATCGAGGGCGGTGTTACCGCCGCCGTAGATCACGACTCTGCGGCCCAACAGCGGCTTTTCACCGCCTTCCATCGAACGCAGCACCGAGACGGCATCGACAATCTTCGCCGCCGCGCCGGCCGGAATATTGGTGTGCTTGCCGATGTGGGCGCCGACCGCCAGGAACACCGCGTCGAACTTGCCCTCGGTCTTGGCCTGCAAGACGTTGGCGACATGGCTGTCGAGCTTGATCTCGACGCCCATGTCGACGATGCGCTGAATTTCCGCATCCAGCACGTCGCGCGGCAAGCGGTAGGAGGGAATGCCGAAGCGCATCATGCCGCCCGCCTTGGGGCCGGCATCGCGGATGGTCACGCTGTGGCCGAGGCGGCGCAAATGATAGGCGGCGGAAAGCCCCGACGGCCCGGCGCCGATCACCAGCACCTTCTTGCCGGTTTCCGTGGCCGGCTTGTCGAACTTCCAGCCCTTCTTGATGGCTTCGTCGCCGAGGAAGCGTTCGACCGAGTTGATGCCGACCGCCGAATCCACCGTGATGCGGTTGCAGGCGTCTTCGCACGGATGATAGCAGACGCGGCCCATGCAGGCCGGCAGCGGATTGTTTTTGGTAAGCGCCCGCCAGGCGGTTTCGTAATCGCCGCTCTCGGCGTGGAACAGCCATTCCTGGATGTTCTCGCCGGCGGGGCAGGCATTGTTGCAGGGCGGCAGCCGGTCGAGATAGACCGGCCGGGATACGCGCCAGGAACCGGTCTGGTTGTTGAGGCTCGATCCCACGTCGAGCGTAATGGCAAAAGGATGATCCATTATTCTTGGTCCTCTTTGGCGATGAGATCGAACTCGGCGATGTTCGCATCGGCGATGGCCTGAATCTGGGCGATGCGCGGATCGTTCGGCTTCTTGAACAGATGGGCGAAACGGCGCTGTGGCTTAAGGAACGCTTCGACCGGCTGCCTGTCGCGAATCTTGCGGCTCTCGGTAACCTTGCCGTACTCGCCTTCGTAGACCGGAAAGATGCCGGTTTCGACCGCCAGCCGCGCCAGACGGATGGTGTCGTGCGATTGGGCGCCCCAGCCCAGCGGACAGGGCACGTTGATGTGGATGTAACGGGCGCCGTGGATGCTCATCGACTTAATGACTTTGCGTTCGAGATCGTGCAGGTCGGCAACCGTGGCGGTGGCGACGTAGGGAATGCGATGCGCCATGGCGATGCGGGCAACCGACTTGCCGGTGCCGAACACGTTGCCCGGTTCGGGACCGACCGCATCGGTGGTGGCGGTGCGTGCCGCCGGCGGGGTGGCGCTTGAGCGCTGCACGCCGGTGTTCATGTAGGCTTCGTTGTCGTAGCAGATGTACATCACGTCGTCGTTGCGCTCGAACATGCCGGACAGGCAGCCGAGGCCGATGTCGGTGGTGCCGCCGTCGCCGCCTTGCGCCATCACCCGGACCTCTTTACGGCCCTTGACGCGATAGGCGGCGGCAACGCCGGTGGCGACCGCCGCAGCGTTGCCGAACAGCGAATGCACCCAGGCGACCTGCCAGGCGCTTTCGGGATACGGCGTCGAGAACACTTCCAGGCAGCCGGTGGCGTTGACCACGACCAGATTGTTGTCGCAAGCCCGCATCGCGGCGTCGACCGCAAAGCGCGCGCCCAAGGCTTCGCCGCAGCCGCGGCAGCCGCGATGGCCGCAGTTGATGGAATTGGAACGCCCCATCGAGGATTGCACGGCGCGTTCCTCTTCCGACACCAGACGGTTGCCGACGGTGAAGGTGCCCTTTTGATAGAACTTCAGCTTTTGCGTCGGTTCCAAGTCGAGAATATTGTTCATCTATGGCTGCTCCTTATTCCGCGGCCGGCGTTTTGACGCGCGCTACGACGTTTTCGGCCAGCGGGCCGGACTTGCGCACCGACGTCATGTGCTTGACTTCGTCGTCGACGATCTTCTGATTGAGATCGAGGAACAGCATGCCGTTCCACGGCTCCTTTTTGGCCTTCTTGAACATCTCGCGAAGCGATGCGCGGGTGATCGGGCGGCCGCCGAGGCCGGCGATGCAGGTCAGCACCCGCGGCGTGTTGGGCAGCGTCTTGAGGGCGTGTTCGAGATCGGAGGACAGCGGGCCGCCCATGCCGAAATTGAAGGCGCGTTCGACGCAGACCACCGTCTTGTGCCCTTTGAGTGCGGCCTTCAGCGCCTCGGCCGGGAACGGACGGTAGGAAACCAATGTCACCAGGCCGACTTTAAGGCCTTCCTCGCGCAATTGATCGATGGTGTCCTTGATGGTGCCGTTGACGGAACCCATCGCCACCGCGACGATTTCGGCGTCGTCCATCTTGTAGGTGCGCAAAAGCCCGCCAGTATCGCGGCCAAACCTGGCCTTGAATTCGGTGTTGAGGGCCGGAATCATTTTTTCCGCCTGACCGTATTTGTAGTTTTGCAGCCAGCGCACTTCGGTGAAGGCTTCGGGGCCGACCATCGAACCGATCGACATCGGTGCCTTGGGATCGACCACTTGAACCGGATCGAACGGCGGCAGATAGGCATCGACGTCTTCCTGAGTGGGAATGTCGACCCGTTCGACCGCATGGGTGAGAATGAACCCGTCGACGCAGACCATCACCGGGATCGACACCGCCTCGGCCAGCTTGAACGCCTGAATATGCAAATCGCCGGCTTCCTGGTTGTTTTCGGCAAAAAGCTGCAGCCAGCCGGCGTCGCGCAAGGCCATGGCGTCGGAATGATCGTTCCAGATGTTGATCGGGGCGCCGATGGCGCGCACGCCCAGCGTCATCACGATGGGCAGGCCCATGCCGGAGGCGTTATAGACCGCCTCGCACATGAACAGCAGTCCTTGCGACGCGGTGGCGGTATAGGTACGGGCGCCTGCGACCGAGGAGCCAATGCAGGCGCTCATCGCGCCGAATTCGGATTCCACATTAATGAATTCGCAATTTTTGATCGCACCTTGTTTCACCATCCGCCCCAGGCCCTCGACGATGTGGGTCTGCGGGGTAATCGGATAGGCGCAGATAACTTCCGGCCGGCACAGGCCGATGGCTTCCGCCGTCGATACCGAACCTTCTATTTGTTTCAGCATGAATATTCTCCCTCAGGCGGCGACTTTGCCGGCAACCGCTTCGAAACAGGCCTTGGCCGCGGCGACGTTGTTCTCGCCGACCTTGCCGGCGAAGGCTTCGCGAATGGCCGCTTCCACCGAGGCGAGCTTAATCGCCTTGGTCAATGCCGCAAACGCACCCAAAAGCGCGGCGTTGGGCAACGGCCGGCCGACATGCTCCTGCGCGATCTCGGAGGCCGGCACCACGCAGACATGCCCGGACGGCAGTTTCTCGACGGCGCCCTTAAGGCCGATGTCGGCGGCGGACTTGTGGCTGTTGACCAGAAGATAGCCCTCGGGCTTCAACCCGCCGAACACGTCGACAACGCGGAACAGCGTCGGATCCTGGACAATCAGAATATCGGGATCGAGAACCGGTTCGCGCAAGCGGATTTCCTTGTCGTCGATCCGGCAGAACGACATCACCGGGGCACCCATGCGCTCCGAACCGAAACTGGGAAACGCCGCGGCGTGCTTGCCTTCGAGGAAGGCCGCCACCGACAGCATTTCCGCCGCCGTCACCACGCCTTGGCCTCCTCGGCCATGAAAGCGAATTTGAAGCATGCTCTCTCCTGTTTTGTTACGGGCGGTTTGGTCCGCCTTGATAGAATGTTGAGTGCCATTCCAAGCTTCCTGGGCGAAGAATAGTCTTAACTGCTCGGGCTAAATCGAGCCACGCGACGATAGCGGGCAATGCGCGGAGGTGTTTGCGGTTGCGGCCGGGTATTCGTTTTGCCGGGATGGCCGCCAACACACGTCATGATCCAACCCGAAATTCCTCACTCCGGCGGGCGAACGCATCGTCGACGCGGGACATATGTCTGCGCAAAAACGCGTCTCAAAGCACATACGGGCTCCCTGCTGCGCACCCGTCGCCGCCGCCGGTAGCCATGCCGTTCTTCCGTTTTCGACGAAACCGGACGAACCAGCGGCCACACTATACGGAATACGTTGCAAAATTCTGCATCCCATGTCGCCGCACCTGATGAATTGGCTGCCCGTTAATTCACGTTTCTGCGAATAAAAGAAAAAATCGCTGCCTATATTCTGCTCATGGGCAAATGCAGCAAAATCTACGACCGGAGTGAAACTCTCGTCTTGTCTTGATCTGCCGCAAAATTGTCCGAGTAATACATAGCAATCTACTTCAATATTTTTTACCGACGGCGTGACTGCGAAAATATTTTTTATATTATGGCAAAATTTGGCAATATTATGATGCCGTGTCAGCGGCAATGTTTCGGTATGTTGCTCCGGCTCGTTTACCGGCCGAAAAGCCGGCGCACCCAATCGCTATTTTTGATGCGTGCCGCGATTGCGCGGAGGTTTCGGTTCGTCTGCTCGACAAAGGTTCGTACTGTCTTCGCTGGCGGATTGCCGGACGGCAAACCGGTGCTCGCGTCCCCCGGCGGCCCCGCCGTCGCCTCCTCGGGGCTGCGCAGCCAGATATAGATCGCCGGAATCACCAGCACGGTCAGCATGGTCGAGGAGGCCAAGCCAAACAGCAGCGATATCGCCAAGCCCTGGAAAATCGGATCGGTCAGGATGGTCGCCGCCCCGATCATCGCCGCCAGCGCGGTAAGCAGAATCGGCCGGAAGCGGGTGGCGCCGGCATCCAAAAGCACGTCGCGCAAGGGTTTGCCCGTTTGGTGGCTGCCGTGGCGGATAAAGTCGATCAGCAGGATCGAATTTCGGACGATGATGCCGGCGAGTGCGATAAAGCCGATCATCGAGGTGGCGGTGAACGGAGCGCCGAACAGAAAATGGCCGATGACGATGCCGATCAAGGTCAGCGGGATCGGCGTCAGGACCACCAAAGGCAGCTTGAACGAGCCAAACTGCGCCACCACCAGCACATAGATGCCGAGGATGGCGATCATGAACGCCGCGCCCATATCGCGGAAGGTGACGTAGGTAACCTCCCATTCGCCGTCCCATAACAAAGACGGCCGGGTTTCGTCGTTCGGTTGGCCGTGCAGCAATACCTTCGGTTTGGGCAGGGTTCCCCAGTCGTATTTGTCGATCAGACCGTTTACCGCCCCCATGCCGTAGACCGGCGCTTCGTATTCGCCGGCCATCTCGCCGGTCACCATGTCGGCATAACGGCCGTCGCGGCGAAACAGCACCGGGCTGCCCCGTTCGCGTCTCACCGTCACGATGTCGCCGAGTTCGACCACCGCCTTGTTGCCCGGTTGGGCATTGGCGGCGACGGGGGTGGCGGTGAGCTTCTGCGACCAGGTCAGATCGTTTTTGGGCAGCCGCACGACGATCTCGATCGGATCGCGGTCGATTCCGCGATGGGAATAGCCGACCTTTTGTCCGCCCAGCAGCGCGCCGATAGTGTCGTAAACTTCGCTTTCGGTGACGCCGAAATACTCCAGCTTGTCCTGATCGATGGTGATTCTAAGACGAGGGCGCGGATCGCCGTAGGAATTGTCGACATCGACGATAAACGGCACCTGTTTGAAAAGTTTTTCGGTCTGGGCGGCGACTTGCCGGCGGGTTGCAATGTCGGGGCCGTAGATTTCGGCCAAAAGGGTGGCCATCACCGGCGGCCCCGGCGGCACTTCCACCACCTTGATCACGGCGCCTGCAGGCAACGGCAGGGCTTGCAGTTTGTTGCGTAAAGCCAGAGCAATGGCGTGACTGGCGCGTTTGCGGTCGGATTTGTCGACCAGATTGACTTGCAACTCGCCCTGCTCGGAATTTTCTCGCATATAGCTGTGGCGAACCAGGCCGTTGAAATTGAACGGTGCCGGTACGCCGGCATAGGCTTGAATCGAACCTACTTCAGGCAAAGTCTTGGTGATGGCCGCCGCTTCGAACAAAACGCGGGCGGTGTCCTCGATTGTGGCCCCCTCGGGCAGGTCGACCATGACTTCGAGTTCGGATTTGTTGTCGAACGGCAAAAGCTTGACGGTGACGGATTTGGTCGCGAACAACAGGCAGACCAGCACGGTGGCGATAACGACATAGGCAAGAAAGCGCTTGGCGTTATGTTTGGAACTCACCACATGCGAGGCCATGCGGCGATAAAAGGCGCCGATCTTGCCTTCGCCGTGGGCTTCGCCGCCATGCGCGCCTTCGCCGCCGGAAAATTTCAGCAAGGCCCAGGGCGCAATGGTCATGGCCACGAAGAACGAGAACAGCATCGCCGCCGAGGCATTGGCCGGAATCGGCGCCATGTAGGGGCCCATCATGCCGGAGACGAACAGCATCGGCAGCAGCGCCGCGATTACCGTCAATGTCGCCACGACGGTGGGGTTGCCGACCTCGGCCACCGCTTCGATGGCGGCGGTAATGCGGCTGCGTCCGTCGTGCATGCCCCAGTGGCGGGCGATGTTCTCGACCACCACAATGGCGTCGTCGACCAGAATGCCGATCGAGAAGATCAGCGCAAACAGGCTGACCCGGTTGATGGTGTAGCCCATCAGATTGGCCGCGAACATGGTGAGCAGGATCGTGGTCGGAATCACGATCAGCGTGACCAACGCCTCCTTCCAGCCGATAACGAAGCCGATCAGAAGAACGATCGAAATCGTGGCCAGTCCCAAGTGAAACAGCAATTCGTTGGCCTTGTCGTCGGCGGTCAGGCCGTAATCGCGGGTGACCTCGACTTCGACATTCGAGGGAATCAACGTGCCTTTCAAGGCATTGGCGCGCTGCACCAATTGTTTGGATACCACCACGGCATTGGCGCCGGCTCTTTTCGCAAAGGCGATGCTGACCGCCGGTGTAATCTGCCAGTCGTGGGCGCGTTTGAAGGTCCAGACGTGGTGCTCGGCCGGGCTGGGACCGATGGTAATTTTGGCAAGGTCGCGCACATAGACCGGCCGGCCGTCGCGGGTGGTGACCAAAAGAAGCCCGATGTCGGGCACACCCGACAGGGTCTTGCCCGCCACCGCTTCGGCCATGCGCCCGCCGTCGCGAAGTCCGCCGGCGAGGAAGGAACGGTTGGCCCCTTCAAGTTTGGCTTCGAGCTGCGCCAGGGTGACGCCGTAGAGCGCCAACTTCGAAGGATCAGGCTCGACGCTGATTTCGTCGTCGGCGCCGCCTTGGATATAGGTGAGGCCGACATTGTCGACCTTGGTCAATTCCGCCTGAACCTTCCGGGCCAGGGTGTGAAGATCCTTTTCGTTCCAGCGCGACGCGGCGGCGGGCGTGGGCGACAGGGTCAACACCATCACCGCCACGTCGTTGATGCCGCGCCCGACGATCAGAGGCTCCTGCACGCCGAGCGGCATCTTGTCGTAATTGGCGCGGATCTTGGCCTGAACCCGCAAGATCGCGTCGTCTTCCTTGGTGCCGGTAAAGAAGCGGGCGGTAACCAACACCTTGTCGTCCTGGGTCTGACTATAGACGTGCTCGACGCCGTTGATGCCCTTGACGATCTGCTCGAGCGGCTTGGTGATCAGTTCGGCGGCGTCGGCGGCTTTCAAGCCATCGGCTTTCACCGAGATGTCCACCATCGGCACGCTGATCTGCGGTTCTTCTTCGCGTGGGATGACGCTAAGCGCAACCAGTCCGAACACCACGGCCGCCATCAGCAGCAGCGGGGTCAGCGGCGATTTGATCGTCGCGCGGGTAAGCTTGCCGGACAGCCCCAAATTCATGGCCGCATCAGCTTATCGCCGGGGATAAGACCGGATAGTATTTCAAGCGTGCCGCCAGGCGATGCCGCGCCGCGCTGTACCGGCACGTCGATGGTCGAACCGTCCTTCAACAGCAATTTGACGTAATCGATGCCCGATCGGGTGACGATCAGCTTGGCAGGCACGACAATGGCTTTGCGTTTTCCTACCGGAACGAACACCCGCACCCGCTCGCCGACGAAGTAATCGGCCAGGCCCTGAACCTCCGCATCGATCACCACGTGACCGGATTCGATGTCGGGGTAGATCAGCGAGATCTTGCCGGAACGCAGGCCGGACAAGCCGATGTCGGCGCCGTCGAAATGCACCGCATCGCCCGCCTTCAAATGATGGGCATGGGTTTCCGGCACCTTCAGGCGCAACACGAAATTCTGCTCGGCGATCGTCGCCACGGTATCGCCGTTCACCACCACCGAACCGGCAAGCAGCGGTACGGTGATGACCCGTCCGGCGGTGGGCGCCAGCACTTGGCCTTCGTGCGATTGCTGCAGCACCACCGCTTTTTGGGCGCTTAACGATCCGACGTTGGAACGCGCCACGTCGTAGGCGGTGCGCGCTTTGTCGTAATCGTTCTTGGAGATGGCGTTGGCGGCGATCAGCCGCTTGGCGCGGTCGAATTCCAGCGCCGCCTGGCCGAGCTGCGCCCGCGCGGCCCCGACCTGCGCCTGATAAGAGCCGGCCTGCAGCGCCAGCTTGGGATCGCCGACCAGCGCAATCAGTTGCCCCTTCTCGACCCAATCGCCCTGCTTCACCGCCAAGGTTGCGACGGTGCCGCCGATGCGGGCGCGCGCCGGCACCGTACTGACCGATTCGACGGTGGCGAACACCGCCTTTTCGTCGGCCACATCGCCGATGCGGACGACGAAATCCGGCCGGATCGGCGGCGGCGGAAGCGTGGGTTGGTGATAGAGACCGAAAAAAGCCAGGATCGCGGTGATGATCCCCATAGGTTCCTCGCTTACTTTACCGTCGGCAGGCCCGACGCCTTCCAGGCGCCGATGCCGCCCTTAAGATGGGCATTGAAGTCGAGACCGGCGGCGCGGCAGGCGTCGAGCGCCCTGACCGAACGCACGCCGCCGGCGCACATAAACACGACTTTCCGTCCGGCCGGATCGGGCAGCGCGGACGGGTTGAAACCGGACAGCGGGAACAGCTCCGCCCCGGCGACATGTTCCTTGCGGTATTCGTTAGGCTCGCGCACGTCGATCAGAAGGACGCGGTCGCCCTTGATCAGGGCATCGAGGTCGTGCGCTTCGATATTTTCGATCGTCATTGCCGTAACTCCTTGCCGTGCGGCGCCTCAACGCCGTTTTTTTCCCGCATCGCACAGCCGGTCCGGGGCGCAGTAAATCCGGTACAGCGTCTCGATCAGCGCCTTTGCCGGCGCGCTGGCGATGGAATACCAGACCGTCTGCGCCTCCCTGCGGGCGGCGACCAAGCCGTCCTTTCTGAGCAGCGCCAAGTGCTGGGAAACCGTGGAATCGCGTAAATCCAACGCCTGCGCCAGTTCGCCGACCGAGCATTCGCCGTCGCCGAGACGGCAGAGGATCATCAGGCGGTGGCAATTGGCCAGCGCCTTAAGGACGGTCTCCGCTTCGCGGGCGGAGGAGAGCATTTTGTCGGCATCTATATTCATACTTGCGTATATACGATAATTCATATATAATGTCAACCGACGAAGCAAAGAAATCTTCGCCGCGCTTGTCATTGCCGAATGTCAAAGACGCTGAATCTCTGTGGCCGCAAGCGTGTCGATAACGATCGAAAACCCCGGGAGGTTCATTTGGCAAACATCGTCGTATTGGGTGCGGGCTTAAGCGGTACGATTATGGCCTACGAATTGGTCGCGCAACTCGGGAAAAACGATGCCCTGACGTTGATCGGCGAAGGCGAACGCTATCATTTCGTGCCGTCGAACCCCTGGGTGGCGATCGGCTGGCGCGCACCAAAGGACATCGCCGTCGACCTCGCCGACGTAATGGCGAGAAAAAACATCCGCTTTCTTCCCCAAGGGGCCAAACGGCTGCATCCGGATTCGAATCGGATCGAACTCAACAACGGCACCTTCGTTCCCTACGACTATCTGGTCGTCGCCACCGGTCCGGAGCTGGCGTTCGACGAGATCGAGGGGTTGGGACCGAAGGGACACACCCAGTCGATCTGTCATATCGATCATGCGCTCAAGGCTCACGATGCCTTCGAGGCGTTTGCCGAAAATCCCGGCCCCATTGTGGTCGGCGCCGTGCAAGGCGCTTCGTGTTTCGGCCCGGCCTATGAATTCGCCCTCATCCTGGAGACCGAACTGCGGCGCCGTAAACTGCGCTGCAAGGTTCCGATGACCTTCGTCACCTCGGAACCCTATATCGGCCATCTCGGTCTCGACGGCGTCGGCGACACCAAGGGGCTGTTGGAAAGCCTGTTCCGCGAACGCACCATTAAATGGATCGTCTCGGCGCGGGTAAAGGCGGTCGTTCCCGGCAAGATGATTGTCGAAGAGGTCGGCGAAGACGGCGCGGTAAGGAAAACCCATGAACTGCCGTTCGGCTATTCGATGATGCTGCCGGCCTTCCGCGGGGTCAAAGCGGTGTTCGGCATCGAGGGTTTGACCAATCCCAAGGGCTTTGTTCTGGCGGACAAGCATCAGCGCAACCCGAAATATCCCAACATTTTCGCCATCGGCGTGTGCGTGGCGATCCCCCCCATTGCCCAATATTCCGTTCCGGTCGGCGTGCCCAAAACCGGCTTTATGATCGAATCGATGGTCACCGCCACCGCCCGCAACATCGGTGCGCTTCTGCGGGGCACGCCTCCCGATACCGAAGCCACCTGGAACGCCATTTGTCTTGCCGATTTCGGCGACGGCGGCATCGCCTTCGTCGCCGAACCGCAGATTCCGCCGCGCAACCTCAATTGGTCGTCGAAGGGCAAATGGGTGCATTTTGCCAAGATTGCGTTCGAGAAATATTTTCTGCGCAAGATCCGCACCGGCGAGGGCGAACCCTTCTACGAGCGCTGGGGATTGGAACTGCTTGGCATTCGTAAGATCGTCCGCAACAAAAACAAAAAGGAGTAAATCATGAACATCGACCGCATTGTCTTGCTTTTTGCCGGCACCCTGAATCTGACCGGTCTCGCACTGGGGTATTTCGTCCACCCGTTGTGGCTGCTGTTGTCTGTCTTCGTCGGCCTCAATCTGCTGCAGGCGAGCTTCACGCGCTTTTGCCCGGCGGCGATCATTCTCAAGAAATTCGGCATCAAGCCCGGCAATGCCTTCGAATGAACGGACATTAATCGTAACGGCCGACAATCGGGGCGGAAGGGATTTTCATATCCCTTCCGTTTTGATTTAGTGTGCCTCGATACGAGGATTTTTCGTCGGCAAGAGGATTGGACGGATGATGCGTTCGGTGAACAGGCGGGCGTTGGTGCGCCTTTTGGCGGGTGTTACGCTGGCGTTTATCGGCTTGATGCCGCTTTCATCGGTCGAAGCCAAGGCGCCGGTGCGCCCCGGCACGGTCCTGCGCGCCACTCTGCCCAACGGACTGAAGATCGTGATCGTGCCCAACAAGCTGGCGCCGGTGGCGACGGTTTCGCTGAACTATTTCGCCGGTTCCGACCAATCGCCGGCGGGGTTCCCCGGCACCGCCCACGCGGTCGAGCACATGATGTTCCGCGGCAGCCCCGGCCTTTCGCGGCAGCAGCTCGACAACATCGGCAGCGTGATGGGCGGCCGTTACAACGCCAACACCCGCGAGGGAATGACACAATATTACTTCACCGTGCCGGCCGAGGATCTCGACGTGGCGCTCCGTATCGAGGCGGCGCGCATGACCGGCATCGATTGCACCGAACAGGATTGGGAGAAAGAACGCGGCGCGATTTCGCAGGAAGTGATGCGCGACATCTCTTCGCCCTCCTATAAAGCCTACGAACGGGTGCGCGCCGGCCTTTTTGCCGGCACGCCCTACGAACACACCCCGCTCGGCACCCGCGAAAGCTTCGAGCAGACGTCCGCCGCCGCCCTTAAGGCGTTTCACGATAGGTGGTACGCGCCCAACAACGCGGTGCTGATCGTGGTCGGCAACGTCGATCCTGGGGCCGCCCTGACCAAGATCAAGGCGATTTTCGGGCCGCTCAAGGCGAAAAAACTGCCCGCCCGCGCGGCGATGGCGTTCAAGCCGGTGGCGGCCGAGGCGGTCAACGTCGATTTCGACCAGCCCTACACCCTGGCCTATCTGGCGCTACGTCTGCCCGGCTACGACAGCAAAGACGAAGCGGCACTGGAGGTGCTGGCCGACGTGTTGCAAAGCCAACGTTTCGCACTCTACGACATGGTGGCGGAAGGGCGGGCGCTGGCGACCTTCTATTCCTACATGCCGCTGAAGCAGGCGGGCACCGCCATGCTCGGCGTGGCGATCCCGGCCGGTGCCGATGTCGGTGCGGCGCAAGGCGAGGTCCGCGCCATCGTTGCCAAGGCGCTGAAGGACGGCATTCCGGCGGATCTGGTGGATGCGGCAAAATTGCAGGAACGGCGCGCCGCCGAACAACAGAAAAATTCGATCGAGGGCTTGGCCTCACGCTGGGCGGATGCCTTGGCCGAGGCCGGGCTTTCCTCGCCCGACGAGGCAATGGCGCAAATTGAAAAGGTCACCGCCGCCGACGTGAACCGCGTGGCGCGCCAGTACCTTACTCTCGACCAGGCGATTTCGGTGACCTTGGTTTCCAGGGGCGGCGGCCAGCCGGTTGCCGGCGGCGGCAAAGCCGGCGGCCCGGAGAGTTTTGCTTCCGGCGAGACCACGCCGGTGGAGCTGCCTTCCTGGGCCAAAGCGGCGCTCGACCGGCTGGAGGTGCCCGAGGCCAGCTTGACGCCTACCGTCTCGACTTTGCCCAACGGCCTGACGTTGATCGTGCAGCCGACCTCGGTGAGCGATACGGTTTCGCTCTTCGGCCGGATACGCAGCAATTCCGCCGTACAAGAAGCCCCCGGCAAGGAAGGCGCGGCACAGATGCTCGATGCCTTGATGGGGTTCGGCACCACCGGCCTCGATCGGCTGGCCTTTCAGAAAGCAGTAGATGGGATCGGTGCCTCGGTTTCGGCAGGCGACGATTTCTCCGCCAGCGCGCTTAGCGGCGATTTCGACCGCGCGGTGGAGCTTCTGGCCGACAATCAACTGAATCCGGCGTTGCCCGAGACGGCGCTTGTGGCGCTCAAGCCGCAATATGTGCCGTATTTCGCCAGCCGGCTGACCAGCCCAGATTACCTCACCGAGCGGGCGACCGACCAAGCGCTTTATCCGGCGGGCGATCCGTCCTTACGGCAAATCACCGGGGAAACCGTCGCGTCGCTGACCCGCGACGATCTTCTCGCCTATTACAAGAAGGTCTTCCGCCCCGATACGACCGCCATCGTGGTGATCGGCGCCATTACGCCGGAGAAAGCCCGCGCCATCGTGGAAAAGTATTTCGGCGCCTGGAAGGCGGAAGGAACCAAGCCTGACATCGATCCGCCGGCGGTTCCGGCCAACAAGGCGGCGACCGCCAACGTGCCCAATCCGGCCAAGGTGCAGGACGAGGTGACGCTGACGCAGACCCTGGCGATGACCCGCAAAAATCCCGATTACTATGCGCTGCAACTGGGCAATGCGGTGCTGGGTGGCGGCATCTTCTCGGCCAAGCTTCTGTCCGACCTTAGGGTCAACAGCGGGTTGGTCTACAGCGTCGGCTCCCGTCTTTCGGTCGGACGCAGTCGCGGCCGTTACGCGGTAACCTACGGCAGCGACCCCGATAAGGTGGGGCAAGCCAATGCCATCGTGGTCAAGGACATCAAGGAGATGCAGGACACCCCGGTGCCGGAAAAAACCTTGCGCGATGCCAAATCGCTGCTAGTGCGGCAGATCCCCTTGAGCGAAGCCAGCATCGGCGCCATCGCCGGCGGGCTGCTCGGCCGGTTCGACCATGACCTGCCCTACGACGAACACATCCGTGCCGCCAAACGGCTGATCGCCATCACGCCAGAGGAAGTTCGGACGGCGTTCAAGACCTGGCTGCGGCCCGACGATCTGGTGGTGGTCGTCCAAGGCCCGGCGCCGAAGTAACCGGTTTTACGACGGCACATGGACAATCCCGCCGGCATCCCCGGCGCGCATCATGGCGTCGATCAGCCGGTGTGCCTTCAGCGCCTCGGCGGCGCAGACGCGCGGGGCGCGCGCCTCTTCGATCGCGTCGAAAAAATCGCGCCATACCGCAAGGTGAAAATCGTGCGGAAAATCCATCGGATCGGCGCCGACGCCGAGCGCGGCCTTGGTCTCGGGAAAATTCTCCTCGCCGCCGTCAAGGCCGTTCGCCGTCAGACCGCCGCCGCTCAAGATAGCGGTTCCGTTCGTGCCGACGAAGGAAATTGTCTCGCCGCCGCCGGGATAGGCGCAGGTCGTGGCCTCGATGGTGCCGATGGCGCCGTTTGCGTACTTCACCGCAAAACAGGCCAGATCTTCGCTCTCCATACGGTGAGCCGCCGTCGCCGCATAGCCGCATACCTCGGCGACGGGACCGGCGAGCGACAGCATCAGATCGATGGTATGAATGCCTTGGGTGATGAGAACGCCGCCGCCATCGCGCGCTTTCGTCCCGCGTCCGGGCTGATCGTAATAGCTTTGCGGCCGCCACAGCGGAATCCGGGTCGAACAGGAGATAATGCGGCCCAGACGGCCTTCGGCAAGCATAGCCTTGAGCCGCAACGTCGCCTGGCGAAAGCGCTGCTGAAGGCAAACGGCGATGGGTACGCCGGCTTTTTCGCCCGCGGCGACCAGCGCCTCGGATTTCGCAAGCGAAACCTCCAGCGGCTTTTCCAGCAAAATCCGTTTGCCGGCGGCCGCGCAGCGTTCGACCAAGTCGAGGTGGGTGTTGGGCGGGGTCAGAATGCCTACCGCATCGATGGTGTTATCGGCGAGGATCGCATCGAGACTGTCGGCCGCGAATAGCCCGTGGCGCCGTGCGAACGCGATGCGGCGGTTGGAATCGGGGCTGAATACGGCGGCGATGTCGGCGCGGCCTGCAAGATCGCGTAAGGATTCGACATGCGGCTTCGCGGCCATGCCGAGGCCGATCAGGGCAACGCGGTGCATCGGGTTTATCCTCTTAGAACGCGCAACAGCGCTTCGCGCAGGCGAGGAGACAGGCCGATCACAAAGCCGCCTGCTACCGCCAGCATCACCGCCGTCCACGGCTTTTTGGCGATGTAGCTCTGGGCGTCTTCGCCCAGCATGCGGCCGATCTCGGCGCCGAGAATATTGGCCGAAGGGCGGACGGCCTTGCGGTTCTGTTTCTTCATCGCCCCGGCGATGCCGCCGGCAATAGCCATGACGACAAGCGAAATCAGCAGAAAAATCCCCGCCGCGGTCAGTGCCGCCAGCGGCGGAGACATCCAAAGGCAAAGCGCGGCATAAAGCGCGACGCTCAAGAATATGCAAAACGCGCCCATACCTATGAGCGCCGCGAGTATCCCTGCGGCCAAGACCGCAATGCGTGCCGGCAAATTGCCCATGTTCAGCGCCGGCGGATCAACGCCGACGGCCGAAAATCAGACCGAGCAGAATGCCGATGCCGAGCGCAATGGCGGCGGCGGTAACCGGCTCTTCGTGAATCTTCGTGTTCACGCAATCGATCTTCTTCTTCGCCTGGTGCCATCCTTCTTCGGCGGTGTCTTGAATCCGCGCCGCGGCGTCCTTGCCGTGCTGGCTGATGAAATCGCCGACGGTCTCGGCGATCTTGGCGAATTCCGCCTTCAGACCGCTCATTTCTTCGCTCAGTCTTGTCGTTTCTTCGTTTGCCATGTCGCGCCTCTTTCGGTTCTGGCTTTGCAACTTGCCCGCAAATGGTTAATTTTCAATAGGTTGTGCTGCCAGGGAAAATTGTCAAGCGGGGTTTTCGGGCTACTCCCCAATAATGTAAGCATCGCGAACGGCTTTCGCCATATCAGGGCCGGACGTGAGGCGTCGAGTCGGACAATTATTTTATGTCTGACGATGTGGCTATATTTGGAAATTTGTTGTGCGGGGCCCTGCCGCGCTTTGAAAAACGCCCAAAAATCGTCACGAGCGAGACAATTAGGCTCACCTTGACGTGTGGCAATGCCGGGATCGGTGGTTTAGAGCAGGATAAGAGGCCGATTTTCCCAGAGAAATGACGTATGAGCACGAAAAATCTAAACGCAGTATTCGCACCCAAAAGTGTCGCCCTGATCGGTGCCACCAACCGTGACCGCGCCGTCGGCAACATTGTCGCGCGCAATCTCTTCCGTCAGGGCTTCGACGGCCCGATCATGCTGGTCAACCCCAAGGCGCCCCCGATCGGCGGGGTGATCGCCTATAAGGATGTCGCCAGCCTGCCGGTCGTCCCCGATCTGGCGATTCTTTCCATTCCGCCGAAGGCCATTCCGGATACCATCCGCCAGTTGGGCGAAAAGGGGTGCCGCGGCGCGGTGGTGATCACCGCCGGCCTGCGCGACATCAAGACCGAAGACGGCGGCACGGTGCAGGAAAAGATGCTGGCCGCGGCCAAGCCGTTCGACCTGCGCATCTTGGGGCCGAACTGTCTGGGAACGGTCTCGACCCATATCGGCCTCAACGGCTGCTTCGCCGAAGCTCAGCCGCGCAAGGGCAACGTCGCCTTCGTGGCGCAATCGGGCGCCATGGTCGCCACCCTGTGCGACTGGGCCGAGGAGCGTAAAATCGGCTTCTCCTATCTCGCCTCGATGGGCGACCAATCCGACATCGACTTCGCCGACATGCTGGAATACATGGCCGACGACGAGCATACCGATGCGGTCGTTCTTTACGTCGAAGCGGTGGCCGGCGCCGGCGGCTTCGATCCGCGCCGCTTCATGGAAGCGGCTCAGAAATGCTGCGCCAAGAAACCGGTCATCGCCCTCAAGTCCGGCCGTTCGGCCCTGGCGGCCAAGGCGGCGGCCTCGCATACCGGCGCGCTGGCCGGCGTCGACGGCGTTTACGACGCCGCCTTCGAACGGGCAGGCATTATCCGCGCCCAGAACCTCGACGAATTGCTGGATTCGATCGAAACGTTCTCGAAGAAGCAACGGGTCAAAGGCGACAATCTCGCCATCGTCACCAACGGCGGCGGCGCCGGGGTTATGGCGGTGGATGCCCTTTCGGAATTCGGCGGCAAGCTGATCGACGTGCCGGATGCGGCGATGAAGAAGCTCGACGCCTGCCTGCCCGACGTGTGGTCGCATGCCAACCCGATCGACATCATCGGCGATTCCACGCCTGAGCGGTATTTCCAATCGCTGACCGCGCTGGACGGCGTCGAAGGCATCGACGGCGTCTGCGTGCTGCATTGCCCGACGGCAACCGCGGTGTCGATAGACAAGGCCAAGGCGGTGGTCGAGGCAAAAAAAAGCCTCGGTCTGCCGATGGTCGCCAACTGGCTGGGCGGCAACGACGAAACCCGCGCCGTACGCATGCTGTTCGACGAGAACGGCATTCCCAACTTCCCCACCCCGGAACAGTGCATCCGCAGCTTCATGCACATGACCAAGTTCAGCGCCATCCAGAAGGCGCTGGGCAAGAAGGAAGTGCATGACATCCCGGGTTACAAGCCCGACTATGCCGCCGGCAAGAAACTGATCGACGCCGCGGTGGCGAAGGATCTCACCTGGCTCGATGCGCCGAGCCTGGCGTCCCTGTTCGAGGCCTACGAGATTCCCTCGGCTAAGTGCGCCACGGCCGCGACCCCGGCCGACGTCGCCAATCTGCAGAAGAAGTTCGCCGCGCCGATCGTGATCAAGATCATGTCGCCCGACATTTCGCACAAGTCGGATGTCGGCGGCGTGGCTTTGAACCTGACCACCCCGGAAGCGGCCAAGAAGGCGGCCGAAGACATGCTGGTCACCGTGGGCAAGAACTGCCCCAAGGCCAAGCTGGAAGGCTTCCTGGTGCAGGAAATGGTCTCGCGCCCCGGTGCCTATGAACTCTTGGTCGGCGTCGCCTCCGATGCGGCCTTCGGGCCCTTCATGCTGGTCGGCAAGGGTGGCGTGTCGGTGGAAGTGGAGGCCGACAGCGCGATGGCGCTGGCTCCGCTGACCAAGGACATCGCCGTGGCCATGATCGAGCGCACCCGTATCTACAAGCTGCTCAAGGGCTTCCGCGACCGCAAAGCCGTGCCGCTGGAGCCGATCGTCGCCACGCTGTTGAAGATCTCGAAGCTGATCGTCGACTTCCCCGAAATCCTCGAACTCGACATCAATCCGTTGCTGGCCGATCCGGCCGGGGTGATCGGTCTCGACGCCCGCATCAAGCTGCGCAAGGCCCCCGAGGGGCCGCGCGACGGTCGGTTTGCCGTCAAACCTTGATCGCCGTCAAAAACTGACGGTCAAGTCATTAAGAAAAAAGGCGTTTCACGTAATGGTGGAGCGCCTTTTTTCTGTACAATTTTTTGGCAGCAAGTACCCTTATTGCGGGAGATTCGTTATTCATGCTCGCGGCGATAGCCGCATACTTCCGCAGCGGAAAGATAGGGACGATGCTTTACAGACCGATGGAACCGGCGGCCGAACAGGAGGTTCTATATGCGCCGACGTCCTGCCGACCGGCGGCCTGCGCGCAGAATTGCCAGTTCTTCTACGCGCCCCCTTCCGATAACGGCACCGAACGGCCGAAACTGGGTATCCGGTTTGCCCGTAACGAGACGATATATGCCAGGGGCGACAAGGCGCTCTATGCCTACAAGGTGCTGGAAGGCGCGGTGCGGCTATCGCGAATGTATGCCGACGGCCGCCGGCAGATCGTCAGCTTTCACTCCTCCGGCGAAATGTTCGGCTTCGAATTCGGTTCCGAATATTCCGGCACGGCCGAGGCGATCGGCGATACGCTGGTATTGCGCTGCCCAAAACTGTGCGTGCTCAACCTTGCCGCCATCGATCCCGATATCAACCGGTTGCGGCTGATGATGTTGAGCCGAAGCCTCGATTCTGCCGAACGGCACATCGCCATGCTGGGGCACCAAAGCGCGCGGCAGCGTATCGCCTCTTTCCTCTTGTCGATCGAAGCCAAGGTCCGCCGTTGCGACGGCTATGCCCTCGATCTGCCGCTGGGGCGTCAGGACATTGCCGATTACCTGGGACTGACCATCGAGACCACCTGTCGGGCCTTGAGCGATCTGAAACGGCGGCGCATCGTCGATACGCCGTGCCGCCGCCAGATCGTGGTGCGCGATCATGCGGCGCTCAAAGCGATCGCCGAAGGGGCGGCAGCTTAAATTCCCGCGTTCGGGCAAAGCCGTCGCGAGAGGGGCTTAGGGGCGGCCGCACCCGCACGCGCGGACGTTTAAAAAAAAACGCGTTGTAGTATGATGTGCCCGAAACCGAAGCTTGCGGAGTTCCTTATGCCGTTCAAGAAGCTTCTGGTGCCGGTTACGGGACGGGCGTGCGATGCGGTGGCGCTAAAAACCGCGCTTGATGCAGCGAAGTCTTTCGACGCTCATGTCGTCGCCCTATTCGTGCATGCCGACGCGCGCGAGGCGATTCCGTTCGGCGAAATGCCGCTGTCGCCGGATTTTGTGCAAAATTTGATCGAAACCACGGCCGGTATCGAAAAAAGCCAGCTCGCCGCGGCGCGCGCCGCACTGGAGAAAGCGGCGGCCGACGCGCACGCGCCGTTGCATCCGGGTGTGCAAACCGGATACGGGGCCTCGCTCGCCGAGACCGCCGGTCCGTTGGCGCAAGAGCTGGTTGGGGCGGCGCGTTTTTGCGATCTGATGGTGTTTCCCGCCATCGGCAAGGCCGCATCTCCCGAGCTGACCGACGCGTTCGCGCGCGTGCTGATCAAAACCGCCTGTCCGCTGCTTTTGGCGCCGGTCTCGCCTCCCGCCGAAATCGGACGGCGCATCGTGGCGGCTTGGGATGGCGGCGGGGCGGCGGCCCGTTCGCTGAAATCGTCTCTACCTTGGCTGCAACAGGCGCAAACCGTCGAGATTGTTTCGGTTTGTGCCGACACCACCCCCGACGAAACCGACAAAGACCTCATCGCTTACCTCGCCTTGCACGGCATCGCCGCCAAACGCCGGACCGTGCCGCAAGGTGCCCGCAAGATGGGGGAGGCGCTGTTAGCGGCGGCAGAGGGCGCTTGCGATCTTCTGATCGCCGGCGGCTACAGCCATGGACGTCTCAGCGAGACCCTGTTCGGCGGGGTGACCGAGCACCTGCTGGCGCATGCCAAAATGCCGGTTTTGATGACACATTGAAGGTAATCCGGCCTATATGCGGATATTGTTTTTTAGTTGCATTAAAATGTACACTCATTCTGCGATACCCATCGCAGATTTGGCCGGTTTACGGAATTTTGGATGAAACCTTCGGAACGCAAACTCTATCATCATGCTCAGGATCGGGAGGCGATCAGGCTTCTGGGCCGGCTTTTGGGCCAGGTCATCAAAGAACACTACGGCATAGATGGAGAGGCGCTGAAGCGTGGCCAGGCCGATCTCGATTTGGTCGAGGACGTGCGCCGGCAATCGATCGGGGTTCACCGCGACGGCTCGGGCGCTGCGCCGCTCGATGCGCTGCTTGGCGGCCTCGACCGGCAGCAGGCGTCGCTGCTCACCCGCGCCTTCTCGATCTTTTCGCAGCTCGCCAATGTCGCCGACGACCATATCGCCCGTTGCGAGCGGGGCCAGGGATCGCTGCTGGAGTTGGAATCGTCGGCGGGGCTGAATGCGAAACGGGTCGGCGCCTACCTTTCCCGTGCGGTGCTGTCGCCGGTGATTACCGCCCATCCCACCGAAGTCCGGCGCAAAAGCGTTCTCGATCGCGAAGCCGCCATTGCCGCCTTGCTGATGGAACGCGAAAAGCCGACGTTGCGCGAAGGCGAGGATGTCGAGATCGAAGCCGCCTTAAAGCGCGAGATCCGCATTCTTTGGCAAACCCGCACCATGCGGAAGATTCGCATTCATGTTGCCGACGAGATCGAAAACGCCGTAGCGGTGTTCGGCCGTACCATTTTGCCCGAATTGCCCAAGGTCAAGCGGCGGCTGGCGCAACTGTTCGGCCTGAGCGAGGCAATCCCGTATTTGCGGCCCGGTTCCTGGGTGGGCGGCGATCGCGACGGCAATCCCTTCGTTTCGGCCGAAACGCTGGAATTCGCCCTGATCCGCCAGTCCGAAACCGTGCTCGATTACTATCTCGAAGAGGTTCATCGGCTCGGCACGGCCTTATCGCTGTCGGAAGATTACGTCTCGATCAGCGAGGGCTTAAGAACGCTCGCCGGCAGCGCCCGACACGTCTCGGTGCATCAAAGCGACGAACCCTATCGCTGCGCGCTGGTCGCGGTCTATGCCAAACTGGCGGCGACGCGGAAGAAACTGATCGGAATTCCGCCCACTCGCTCTGCCAATTGGGACGCCGCCCCATATGCCTCGCCGGAGGAATTCGCCGCCGATCTCGACGTCATTGTCGAATCGCTGCGTCTCAACGGCGATGCCGACATGGCCGAAGGGCCGTTGTTGGATTTGCGCGAGGCGGCGGCGGCATTCGGCTTTCATCTTGCCGTGGTCGATCTTCGCCAGAATTCGGCGGTGCATGAGCGGGCGGTCGACGAGCTTTTGGTCGCTGCAGGCGCGGTGCCGTCCTATCGCGAGCTTTCCGAGGCCGCGCGGGTCGAGCTTTTGACCCGGGAGTTGTCGAGTCCGCGGCTTTTGCGTTCGCCTTACCGGTGCTATTCGGCGGAAACCCAGCGCGAACTCGATATCGTCGACAAGGCGGCCGAACTCAAGCGCCGCTTCGGCAAGAACTGCATCGCCATCTACAACATCTCTATGGCGCAGGCGGTTTCGGATATGCTGGAGACCGCGCTTCTGCTGCGCGAGGCCGGTCTGTTCGATCCCGGCCCCGAGCCCAAGGCGGGCCTCAGGATCGTGCCGCTGTTCGAAACCGTCGAGGATTTGCGCGGCAGCGCCGAGACGATGGGGGCGTATTTCGATTTGCCCTTCGTCATGCCGATGCTCAAGGCACAAGCCAACGTCCAGGAAGTGATGATCGGCTATTCCGACAGCAACAAGGACGGCGGCTATCTGACCTCGGCTTGGGAAACCCGTGCCTGTATCGCCCGGCTGGTAGCCCTCGGCCGCCGCCGCGGCGTTTCCATGCGGTTCTTCCACGGCCGCGGTGGCACCGTCGGGCGCGGCGGCGGGCCGGCGGCCGAAGCCATTCGCGCGCTGCCCGAAGGCGCTTCGGATGCCGGAATCCGCATCACCGAGCAGGGCGAAGTGGTGGCCTCGAAATACGGCGATCGGGATATCGCTCGCGACAGCTTGGAAGGCATCGTCGTCGCGGCGATCTTGGCCCGCCTTATTCACGAGCCGGATTCGGCCGACGATTCGGCTCGAAGCCTGTTGGAGGATGCGAGCGCCGCCTCTTTGCGCGCTTACCGGGCGCTGGTCTACCAGACCGAGGGCTTTGCGCGTTACTTCAAGGAATCCACTCCCTTGCCGGAAATCTCCGACATGAAGATCGGTTCGCGTCCCGCCTCGCGCAAGGCGTCGGGCCGGATCGAGGATTTGCGGGCGATTCCCTGGGTGTTCTCGTGGTCGCAGGCGCGGGTGATGCTGCCCGGCTGGTATGGTTTCGCCTCGGCGGCACGCGAAGTCGGCGAAGACAATCTGGCGACGCTCTACCAAAGCTCGCCCTTCTTCCGCACGACCGTCTCCAACATGGAAATGGTGCTGGCCAAATCGTCCTTGGCGATCGCTCGCCGTTACAGCGAACTGGTCGGCGATCGGGAACTGGCAAGGGCCGTGTTCAAGCGGATCGAAAGCGAATGGTTCGCCACCATCCAGGCCATTCTTGCCATCACCGGCCAATCGGTGCTGCTGGAACGCAGCCCGCGTCTCTCGGCCTCGGTCCGCCTCAGGCTGCCCTACATCGATGCGCTAAACCATATGCAGATTGCGCTCCTTCGCCGCCGCCGCGCGGGCGACGAAAGCGAAGAGACCCTGCGCGCCTTGCACATGTCGATCAATGGCATTTCCGCCGGTTTGCGCAACAGCGGATAAAGAGCTTTGTCTGGCCAATTCCCCGCGGCGGACGGCAAACCCACGCCGCTTCCGCCGGCGCTGGGGGGCGTCGAGCGTGCGGCGCCCGATAGCCCCTTTGGGAAGCTTACTCTTCGTCGGCCCCGACCATCGCCGAGATCTTGCCTTCGGCAAGCTGCTTGGCAAGATTAAGAATTGCCCTACGGTGCTTGGGCGATTTGATCGCCGAATACGCTTCCAACAGCTCGGCAGCGCCCGGCTCGTTCAGGCGCGCGATATGGTGCGAGAACAGCGACGAATCCTGGGATTTGTCGAGATCTCCGACCAAATCCATCACCCCGCAGCTCAGGGCTTGCGCGATCTCTACCAGCCGCGAAAAGCTGACGCGATTGGCGCCGTGCTCGTATTTCTGCACCTGTTGGAAGGTGATGCCTATTTGTTTGGCAAGCTGTTCCTGCGACAGGCCCAGTTCCCTCCGCCTAAGGCGGATGCGGGAGCCTAAAGCGATATCGAGCGGATGAGGAGAGGTGTCTTCGGTTATATTGGCCATACTCGTTCCTTCTGCACGATGTGCTTGCAACCTGCTTTTGTCGCCCACACGATTGCCTGCGTTGTTATCAAAGCAATTCAAGCTCAAAATCTCAGCAGTGTACACATCTACTGGTTGTATTGTATGCACGAACCCCAGCGCTTTTCACTTCCGATCCGTTTGGCAGGTAAAAAAACGATTGCACGGGTTGCGCACATTTGCCTTTGGTCTAAAACGCGCCAAAGGGACAAAAGTCAAGCGTGTCTCAATGTTAACGTATTGTCTGAATTATATCTATCAGCCATTATCCCTTATAGGTTGTTATGATGCGGGGCAGTGTATGGTTACCTGGAAAGGGGTTTTTTCCGTAGATGTCTGTATATTTCACACTATTTCCTCTCATTCCTAACAAATACCAATCAAATTGCAGCTATTAACCTGGCGTATCACATTTCCGTGTGCGGCACACTGATATAAAGTGACGACTGGTCATTTATTGATGTACTGATTTAGCACGTCTACGACGGTCCACGGGAATGCGAACGGCGTAAGAAGCCGGATCGTGTCGCGTTTTGGGACCAAAACGGCGGGTTATCCTGGCGTGGGTTCTGCATCGAGGGGGGAGCGTTAGCTCCGGACCCGAATAAAGTGAGTGCAGAACCGTTATCCCGTAAAATCGTCAGCTCGACCGCAATGCCGGCCAGCTTTTTTGTGTTCGATCTTCCTGCCGAGGTCTGCCCGGCCGGGCAAGGCTATTTTTTGGTCAAGCGATTGATCGATATGATGTTTGCCGCGGTCACGCTGGTTTTCGCGCTGCCGCTGCTGCTGCTGCTGGCGATTTTGATCAAGTGCGATACGGCCGGACCGGCGTTGTTCCGTCAGACCCGGCTCGGCCTAAACGGCAAGCCGTTCGAGGTGCTCAAGTTGCGCACCATGACGGTACAGGAAAACGGCGTCTCCGTCGCCCAAGCCCATCGCGACGATCCCCGTGTCACGCGCATCGGCCGTTTTCTTCGCGCCGCCAGCCTCGACGAACTGCCTCAACTGATCAACGTTCTTAAGGGCGAGATGAGCTTGGTCGGTCCGCGCCCGCATGCCGTCGCCCACGACCGGCATTTCGGCCGCGTAATCCCGGGCTATGCCGGCCGCCAGGCCGTCAAGCCAGGCATCACCGGATGGGCGCAGGTTAACGGCGCGCGCGGCGAAACCGCCACAATCCAGGCGATGGAAACCCGCGTGGCGCTCGATCTCTGGTACGTGCGCCATGCCGACCTCGCCCTCGACCTTCGCATTTTGCTCCGTACGCCGGTTGAAGTTCTCAAAGCAAGGAACGCCTACTGATGTCGAACCAAGCCTATAAGACGTTCGTCTCCCGCCGCCCCGAGCGCCGTTCCGGTGTCCGAATCTACGATCGCGTTACCGTCGGCGGCATCCGCACGGCCTGCGTTTCGCGCCGGCAACTTTCCGATTTGATGGTCGGCGATTGTCTGGCGGCGCGCGGCGGCAGCCGGCCGCCCAAGCTGATCTTCGCGGTCAACGGCAATTCGGTAGCCGTAGCCGCCATCGATTCCGGTTACCGCTCGCTGTTCGAACGCGCCGACCTGATCCATGCCGACGGCGCGCCGATCGTGTTCGCCTCGAAGCTGTTGACCCGTACGCCGGTGCCGGAACGCAGCGCTACGACCGACTTTTTGTTCGATGCCGCCGCCAAGGCGGAGCAATTCGGCCTGAAGTTCTATCTCCTGGGCTCGACCGACGAGATCGTCGCCCGTACCGTCCACCGACTCAAGCGCGATTTTCCCAAGCTTCAAATCGTCGGCAGCCGCAACGGCTATTTCGGCGAGGAAGAGGAGCCGGCGATCTGCGAGGAAATCAATGCATCCGGCGCCGATGTGGTCTGGGTCGGTCTTGGCGTGGACAAGGAATCGGCGTTTTCGCTGCGCAACAAGCCGCGCCTGAGAGCCGGTTGGATCGTTACCTGCGGCGGCTGCTTCAACTTCGCTGCCGGCGATTATGCGCGCGCTCCGCAGTGGATGCAGGATTGCGGGCTGGAATGGCTGCACCGTCTGATCCGCGAGCCGCGCCGGTTGTTCTGGCGCTATTTCGTCACCAATCCAATCGCGCTGCTGATGCTGCTGATCGGAACCGCCGGCGGCCGGACGTCGACGAGAACTTGAGACTCTGTTTACGTTCGCCGTGCCATTCTCGCGCCGTTAAAAAAGGGTAACTACTGTCCCGATTCCGAAATCCGCTTTATTCCGATATCAGGCACTTACGGATTTTGGAATCGTCAGGACCGTAGTCGACCTATTGATTCCAGTGTCGTTTCGGTTTCGAAGTTCGTTACCTATGCCGATATAGAGAACAAAACGAACTTCGAAACCACGACACTATGGCGGAGTTTCGGGTCTTTGCGCGGGTTTCTGCACATCGCATATCGCTACGGTCTGTCGATGACGGGACCGATGGCGGTATCGGCCGCGCATTTTGTCACCTCGCTGATCGTGCTCAGGAGCCTGCCGCCCGACGCCTTCGGTCAATTTTCGTTCGTTCTGGTGGTGGTGCCGTTCGCCCTAAGCGGGGTGGCGGCGCTGTTGAACGCTCCGGCGGCGCAGACCCGCGGCAAAGACGATAAAGCCGCCGCCGAAGAAACGCTTGTTCTGATGAAGATAAGCGTCCTGGTGTCGCTGGTTTCCACCGTGGCGGTGTTCTCCTTGATGCTTCTGGCCCACACCTCGGCGGTTGCTGCCGGCTGGTTTGCGCTCTACGGGCTGTTCTTCACCCAGCGCGGCTTCGCCCGCGCACTCGCCAACGTGCAAGCGGACTATATGCGGGTGGCGGTGTCGGATATCGTCTATGCGGTGCCGCTGATCGCCGGCATAGCGGCGCTGGCCGTCGGCGGGGCCTTGAATGCCGAAACCGGGGCCATCGTCTTCGCCGTATCGGCAATCTGCGGCTTGGCTGCGTTCGGCGTCGGATATTTTCGTCGGTTTTTGCACGCCTTTGCCGCCGGCCGTCTGAAGGACTATTTGCCGATCTGGCACGCGGTGACCCGTTGGTCGCTCGCCGGCGTGGTGCTGACCGAGGCGACGATCAACGCGCATGCCTATCTCGTCACCTTTTTCGTCGGTCCGCACGCCTTCGGACTGCTCTCGGTGGGGGCGCTGTTCATGCGGCCCGCTTCGCTGGTGATGTCGGCGCTGCCCGAGATCGACATGCCGGTGATGAACCGGTACATCGCCGACAAGGACGCGGTTGGGGCCTTCAAGGTCATGCGGAATTTTCGCGCCGTGACGTTCGTCGCGCTGGCCGCCACCGTGGCGTTGGCGCTTGCGATCATGATCTGGTTTCCGCAACTCGTGCTGAAGAAAGGGTACGATCAGCGCGACGTCGAAACCGTGCTCGGCTTTTGGATCGCCATCGTCGCCTTGCGTGCCTTTCGCACGCCGGCGGCGGTTTTTCTGCAGGCGGCCAACCGTTACCCGATGCTGGCGCAGATCAGTATGATTGCCGGCATCGTTACGCTTGTCGCCACGGCGACGCTGCTCGTCGCTTTCGGGCCGGTGATCTCGTTGGGCGGGCTGGTGTTGGGCGAAGCGGTGACCGTGCTGACCATCGAACCCGTCATCCGTCCCTATCGGGTGCGGCATGTCTGAGCGCGGACCCAAGATCGCCGTCTGCATTCCGACGTTCCGCCGGCCGAGGCAATTGGCGCGGTTGCTGGAGGCGCTGGCGCAGATCGACACCAAGGCATCGTTGCGGGTGATCGTCGCCGACAACGACGGAAAAAGCCATCAAGGTTTCGATCTTTGCCGCGATTTGACCGGCTATCGCTGGCCGCTCGATGGGTTGATCGTCCGGGAACGAGGCGTCGTCGAGGTCCGCAACGTGCTTACGGCCGCCGCCCTGGAAACCGAGGCCGAGTTTATCGCCATGATCGACGACGACGAATGGCCGGCGCCGAACTGGTTGGACGCCTTTGTCGCCGTGCAAGGCGCGACCGGCGCCGAGGCGCTCGGCGGATCGATCAGGTTCGACACCGAGTTTCCCGCCGGATGGACGGCCGGCTTCGACGGGGTTTCCTCGATCGAACATGCGACCGGCCCCATCGCCATGCTGGAAGGCGCCGGCAACATCTTCCTTTCCCGCACCATACTGGACCGGATGACACCCCCCTGGTTCGATGCCGAATTCGGGCTTTCGGGCGGCGAAGACCGCGATTTTTTCGAACGGCTGAAGCGCGAAGGATGCCGTTTCGCCTGGGCGGCCGAGGCGCTGGCCTTTACCCGGGTTCCCGAGACGCGCAGCACCTTGGGCTGGGTCATGCGCCGCGCTTTTCGCATCGGCAATGCCGAAATGCGGATCTTCCGCAAATATCCTCAGTCGGCGGGTGCCCGGATCAAGGAAGGCGCCAAGATTGCCTTCGCACTCTTGTCGCTGCCGCTCGTGTCGGTCATCCTCGCACCGTTTCCGAATCGCGCCGCCGACGCGCTTCGAAGGTGGTTTCGCAACGCCGGCAAACTGGCGGCGCTTGCCGGTCGGCGGCACGACGAATATGCCGTGATTCAAGACGATGGCGATTGACCAACAGATTGACGGGGATACGCCGACCTCCTGGTTCGACCAGGTGGTGTTCCTTGCGTTTCTGCTGCTGGTGTTCGTCGGCTTGAAGCCGTTCATGCCGCCGCCGCCGGAAGTCGATGCGTTCGGCGCCCAGGGCATGACCGGATCGGGCGATGTCCTGCGTCAGATCGGCTATATCCTCGTATTCGTCGCGATTCTGATAGCCGCCGTACGCAAGCGCGGCTGGCTGGCGCTGGCCGAGATACCGGTTCCGCTGCTGCTGCTGATGCTGTGGTGCTTCGTAAGCACCTTGTGGGCGGTCGAGCCAGGGGTGGCGGTGCGCCGGGCCGGCCTTGCCACCATCGTGCTGTTCTGCGCGTGCTTGAGCGTCCGGTCGCTGCCGCCCGCGCGGGCGCTGGCGTTGTGGCGGGGGGTACTGCTCGTCATCCTGCTCGTCAATCTGGTCTCAATCCGCTTTATCGCCGAAGCCGTCCATCAGGCGGGCGAAGCCGATCCGGCGCTGGTCGGTAATTGGCGCGGGCTCTACGGTCATAAGAACATCGCCGGTGCGGTCGGGGCGATGACCGCACTGCTGTTTTTGTTTGCGCCGCGCCGCGCCCCGGTCTGGCCCAAGAAGCTGTTCGATCTGGCGGTGGCGGGGTTGGCGGTCTTCTTCGTCGTCGGCAGCCATTCGAAATCGTCGCTCGGTCTGATGGTCGTCGCGCTGTTATGCGCCATCGTCTACAAACTGGCCTGGCAGCGCGGCATCGACCGCAGCATAACCGTAACGGCGGTATTAGCGGCCCTGGTGGCCGGCGCGACAATCTTGATCGCCGACGAGGCCGCCCTCGCCAAGTTTTTCTCCGATCCGACCGAGTTCACCGGGCGGACCGAAATCTGGAAGGCGGAAATCGCCTATTTTTTCGATCATCCCTTGCTGGGGGCGGGGTTCGGTTCGTTCGCCGACACCGGCGCCGTGTCGCCCTTGCGCAATTACGCCTCCGCCTGGGTGACCGCCGCCAGTCACGGCCATAACGGATATTTGCAGATCCTGGTGACGCTGGGCGGTGTCGGCATCGTGCTTGCCTTCGCCGCCCTGATCGTCCAGCCGGCGTATTCCTTCTGGCGGCGCGACGATAATCTGTCGGTCAAGGCCGGGCTGTTCGCGTTGTTCGTTTTCTTCCTCGCGCACAACATGATGGAGTCCGACTTTCTCGAAGCCGACGGCACCGCCTGGGTGGCGTATCTTCTGATGCTGACGCTGCTGCGGCCGCAAAACGGCGAGGCGTTGCCGTGACCCCGTTCTTCTCGGTGGTAATTCCGGTCTACAACCGTGCCGAGGCTTTGCGCACGGCGATAGCGTCGGTGCTGGCACAGGAGGAACGGGATTTCGAGATCGTCGTGGTCGACGACGGCTCGGACGATCGTCCCGACCGCGTCATTGCCGCGTTCGGCGATCCGCGCATCCGTCCGATCCGTCAGCAAAACCGCGGCGGCGGGGCGGCACGCAACGCCGGCATCGACGCCAGCCGCGGCCACTTCCTTGCCTTCCTCGATTCCGACGATGTCTTCTTGCCCCGTCACCTTGCTGCGTTGCGCGCGGCACTCGCTGGAACCGAACATACCGCCGCATACGCCCGCATGCAGGTGGATCGCGGCGCGGGGCGGGTCATTCTCAAGCCGCCGCGCCCCATCGCTCCGGGTGAGGATATGGCGGTCTATCTGATGTGCGATCGCGGCTTCGTGCCGACCATCACGCTGGCGGTACCGCGGGAGGCCGCCGCCAGGGTGCGCTATCACGAAAAACTGCCGCCCGCCGAAGATACCGATTTTGCCGTCCGTCTGGCGCTTGCGGGCATCCGTTTCGTCATGCTGGAGGCGCCGGGCGCGGTGTGGCGCGATTTTGCCGATGCCGGACGGTCTTCGGCCCAGCTTCATGAAACGGCCATAGCGGCGTGGCTGGAGGATCTGAAGCCTCGTATTCCAACCCGGGCCTATCGTGGCGCCAAAGGCTGGATGTACGCCAAATGCGTGGCGGCCGGCGGGCGCCGCTTCAAGGCGTTGAGACTATGCGCCGGCGCGATCCTGCGCGGCTGCTATCCGTGGAAACTGGCGGGTGTCGTGTTCCTGCAGGTGCTGCTTTCCTCCGGCGCCTACCGCCGGATTGCCGACGCCGCCATCCGCCTGGGTGCCGGCCGGCGGAAATAACCCCTTTCGGCACAAACAAGGTTACTATTTTCTCAACTCGTTAACCTTTCGTCAGCAGAAGTCACGGTAAACCCGGTAAACGTAAAGCAGCTTCGGCAAAGCGGGCACCGGCGTGCCGTGCCGCCGAAATGCGCAAGCAACAAAAACTAGGCTCTGTTCCGATTTCCATCGTATCGGAAAAACCTAGGGTGACTGTGACCACATGGCCGACGTCAGACCCGTCGTACATTCCGTCGATCAGCCGTTCGACTGGTCCGATTTTACGCGCGCGATTTCCTGCCGGCGCGGCACCGTTTTCTGGACCGCCGCCATCGTCGTGGCGCTGACGTCCCTGATCGTAATGCGCCTGCCTTCGCTCTTCACCTCGAGCGCGGTGGTGATGCTCGACCAGCAGAAGAACAACGTCGCCGATTCCTCGTCGGTGTTGTCGACGCTGCCGAACGACGCCGCATCGGTGCAAAATCAGATTCAGATTCTCACATCGCGCGACCTGGCCGGCAAGGTGGTGGACAGGCTGGGGCTCGATCGCGACGCCGAATTCAATCCGTCGCTCGCCGGTCCCGGTCTCAAGGGGGCGCTGCTGGCTTCGCTCGGTTTCGCCCCGCCGCCAGCCGCAAACGGCCGGGACGCGGCCATCGACGCGCTGCGGAAAAAAGTCGACGCCAGCGCTTTGGGTCTTTCCACTTCGATCTCGGTCGGCTTCACCGCAAAAGATCCCGTCAAGGCGGCGAAAATCGCCAATGCGGTGGTCGACACCTACGTTGCCGGACAGATCGAGACCAAGAGTATGGCGACGAAAAAAGCGGCGGCGTGGATGAACGCCCGCATCGATCAGCTTTCCCGTCAGCTCGAAGAGGAAGAGATCGCAGTCGAGAACTACAAGAACGAGCACAACCTGGTCGATTCCGGCCAAGCCGCTTCGTTGATCGAGCAGCAAATGGCGACGATCGGCACCCAAATGGTGACGGCGCAATCCGACCTTGCCGAAAAACAGGCGGTCTACGAACGGGCGGAAGCGTTGATGCGGAGCGGCCGGCCGGCCGACCTGACCCAAGTCGTTTCCTCCGAGCTGATGGTCAAACTGCGCACGCAGGAGGCCGATCTGGTAAAGGAAGAGGCCGACTACGCCACCCGTTACGGCGCCAACCACCCTAAAATGGTCGCCGTCAAAACGCAGAAGCGCGATCTCGAAAACAAGATTGCTCTGGAAGCGTCGCGCATTACCGGTGCTATGGCCAGCGACGTGGCGGTGGCGCGCGCCCACCTCGGTTCGTTGCAAACCAGTATGAAACGGACGGGCAAGCAATCGAACGGCGACAATCTGGCGCGAGTAACTTTAAACGCGCTGACCGCCAAGGCGGCGTCGACCCGCCAGATGTACGAATCCTTTGTCTCCAAGCTGCGCGGCATTCAAGATCAGGACGCCATTCAAAGTTCGGAATCGCGCATCATTTCCCACGCCGCACCGTCGGCGCAGCTGTCTTCGCCGCATCGGGCCCTGTTCATTGCCGCCTCGCTGCCGTTCGGGCTTTTGCTGGGAATTCTGCTGGCGCTGATCGGCGAACGCTTTGCCACCGCCAAGTCTCGCCGTCCGGCGGGTGCCTTGCCTCCGTCTCCGCCTCCGTCCTTTACGCCGCCGGTTTACGCACCGACGGTTCCCGTCGAATCTGCAATGCCGCCGGTGTGGGCCGAATTGCCTGCCGTCGGCACCGTTCATGCCGCCGACGCGGTGCTGGATGCTCCGTTCTCCCCATATGCCGCCGCCATATCGACGCTGGCGCAGAAGCTGGCGGCCGGCAGCCGGGTCGTCGCTTTGACGTCGTTTGAGCCCGACTTCGGCCGGTCGGTGACCGCTCTGGGGCTGGCCCGTGCGAGCACACGCCACGGACTTTCCTGCGTTTTGATCGAAACCGGTATGCCGTCATTGCTGCCGCAATTGGGGCTAAACGGTTCACCAGCGGGATTTGCCGAAGTACTGAGCGGCACCGTCGGATTGACGAATGCGATGGTCAAGGATCCGCGTAGCGCGGTTTACCTTATGCCGGCCGGCCGGCCGGTCGATCTGCGGCTGCCCCTTGCCCGGAACAGGTTGCTGGAATTGCTAAGTTATTTCAGAAAAACCGGCGTATTCACGCTGATCGATGCCGGTCCGGGATGCCTGGATACCGGCTTGCTCCAGCCGCCCTTCTGCGATGCCGCGGCGCTGGTTGTCCGCACCGGTGGCGCTCCGCCGAGGTTAAACGGCGCCCTGAGCGGTATTTCCGGTCTGATCGTTACCCGATAAGCGGCCTCGGCGCTTGACATTTATCCCCTACAGCGGTTCAAAGCCTGCCTCGCGCGGTAACCAGCTTACAAATATTTACATTGCTTGCGGCGAAAACGTGCGATACGCGGGGCCGCTTCGCGTTTGTCCATGAAGCGGTAACTATTCAGGCAGCAAAGCGGACCTTACATGAGCGAAAAGCCTTCCGCGCTGGCGGGAGTGGCCAATGCCCTTAGCGGTATGCCACCGGCACTTCAGCGCATTATTGTGGTACTTCTCATACTGGTGGTCGGTGTGATTGCGGGCTGGATCGGCAGGGGCTCCCTCACCGGAGCGCCGGCGGACTCCGCGACCGTAGCGGTTTACAAGGATTGGCAGGTGATCTGCCCCGGTAACAAGGTAAAGGAACGGACCTGCGAACTCATCCAGGACGTCGTCGACAACAAATCCGGTCGTCGCCTGGGACGGATTTCTGTCGCCCAGGAAAAAGGTAAGAAAGAGCCGACACTCTTTCTCACCGCGCCGCTTGGTGTGCTGATCGAGCCGGGCGTGACCCTGCGGCTCGATTCGGACCAGAAGGCCTATCCGTACAAGACCTGCGTCGCCGACGGCTGTATTGCCATGACACCTTTCGACGACAAATTGAAAGGTACTTTCAAGGACGCCTCGGACGCGGCGCTGACCGTCGGCGTACCGCCGGACGGCAAAACCGTCGATTTGTCTTTCTCGATGAAGGGCTTCTCCGATGCCTACGGTGCGTATCGTGCCGGCGAGGCCAAGCGTAAATCCTGGTTCTGGAGGCTGTGGCTATGATGGCGAAGACATTACGGCTAGGCGCGGTGGCGGCCGTTGCAGTGCTGAGCTTGAGTGCGGTGGGCTTTGCCCAGGAAGCCCAGCAGCAACAGCAACCCAAACCCACGCTGACCAAGGAAATCGGCAGTTGGACGGTGCAGTGCTTCGAACAGGGCGGTGCCTCGCGTTGCAAGATGGTGGAAATTCTGGTCAACAAAAAGACCGGGGTTCGGGTGCTCGGCATCTCTCTGCAGTACATCGCCGAGCAGAAGCGTTCGGTGGTGGAAATCGGCGTTCCGCTCGGCACCATGTTGCAAAGCGGTGCGGTGTTGAAGGCCGATACCTACAAGTCCGACACTCTGCACTATAGCATCTGCGACCAACAGGGCTGTTACGTCATGCTGGTGGCCGACGACAAGCTGGCCGCGGCGATCGGCAAGGCGACCAATGCCAGCATGGAATGGGTCGGTTTCGGCGACGGCAAGAAAGTCACGTTGGCCTTTCCGCTCGACGGCTTCTCCGCCGCCTATCAGGAAATGGTTTCCTCCAGCAGTGCGGCTAAATCCGCCGCTTCGACGGGAGACGGGGCGGCTGTGAAATAAGACGCCCGGACCTTAATGAAAGATACGCGCCGCCCGGTCTTTTAACCGGGCGGCGTTTCTTTTGCGAGCGGGTGTATTAACGTTTTCGTGTGTTGTCGAAGTCGATCGATGGCTTCATATGTCGTTACCGCGGATTGCGACAAAACGGACAAACCTCGCACCCGCGGCCTTGATACGCCTCTGAGATATTCCCCTGACAGCCTTAAGGTGGATAGGTTGGGTGGAACGGAAAATCGACGGCGGTGCGTTAAACGTGAGTACGCCGCCGTTGCGGCTTAAGACCGGAATGCATGCATGAACAGCCAGGACGATAAAACCAGCCGGATCGAACGGGCCGCCGAGCAGGCGCGCCGGGAATACCAACGCGCGGTGCAGGAACCGGGCGGTTGGATCATCGGCGGCGTCAGGGCGTGGAGCGCGCGCCGTTTGCCCGGCGGCGAGGTAACGTTATGGGTAACCTTGGGCGTCGTGCTATTGGTGCTTGCCGCCTGGGCGCTGTTGCCCGGCACAGGCGGACGCATGGGGATGTTCGGCGGCGGTCAGCGCGAGAGCGAGGCGCAGCCGGTTGCCGTCGCCGTGGCGAAAAAAGGCGAAATCAAAATCGTCTTGAGCGCGCTCGGTACCGTCACCCCGCTTGCCACTGCCACCGTCACCCCCCAGGCTAGCGGCCAGGTGATGCGGATCGGTTTCAGCGAGGGCCAGATGGTCCGTCAGGGCGATGTTCTGGCACAGATCGACCCGCGCAATTATCAGGCATCCTACGACGAGGCGGCGGGCAGCTTGGCCAAGGACAAAGCGTCGTTAGCCAACGCCGAAACCGCGTGGAAACGCCAGAAGGCGCTGTTCAAAGCGCAGGCGACTTCGAAATCCGATCTCGATTCGGCGGAAGCCGCCTACAGACAATATCTCGGCGCGGTTAGAGCCGATCAGGCGTCACTCGCCAGTGCCCAGATCAAACTCGACTTCACCAAGGTCACGGCGCCGATCTCGGGACGCATTGGCCTGCGCGGTGTCGACGTCGGCAACTATGTCAGCTCCGGGCAGACCACCGGTATCGCCGTCATCACTCAGGTCAATCCGATGTCGGTGTTGTTCGCCATTCCCGAAGATTCGGTGGACAGCGTCGCCCGCCGGATCAACAGCGGCGCCGTGTTGACGGTCGAAGTGTACGATCGGGCGATGACGAAAAAGATTTCCGAAGGAGAACTGAGCGCGATCGATAGCCAGATTTCGACTACCACCGGTACCGTCAAGCTGCGCGCGATGTTCGATAACGAAGACGGCGTGCTGTTTCCCAATCAATTCGTTAACGTCAAGCTGCTGGTCGACACGCTTCAGGGACAGACGGTGATTCCGGTCACCGCCATCCAGCGCGGCTCGTCCGGCACCTTCGTCTTCGTAGTCGGCCCCGACAAAACGGTGTCGATGCGCGCCGTTACCCTAGGTGCGCAGGATGTCGATGTCGTCGCGGTGACCAAGGGCCTCAATCCCGGCGAAACGGTGGTGACCGACGGCGCCGACCGTTTAAGCGACGGGGCCTCGGTCACGATCCCCAGCGGCAAGGAAATTGCGAAAGTCGAAGCGGCCGTAAGCGCCGGACCGACGGATGCGCGGAATGCCCGCCGGGCGCTGTTCCGCAAACTCAAGCCCGAAGAACGGGAAGCCTTGCACAAGATGAGCAAGCCGGAACGCGACAAATGGATGGATGCGCACAAGGCCGAATTGATGAAGCGTCCGAACCAGCCGCGGCCGCCGGGCGGCGGGCGTGGCCCCGGCGGCCCGCCGCCGATGTAAGCGATTTGGCTGAGGCTTGATCTTATGAACCCTTCGGCGCCGTTTATCGTCCGCCCGGTAGCGACCTCGCTTTTGATGATCGCCATCTTTCTGGTCGGTCTGGTCGGCTACAGTTATCTGCCGCTGTCGGCGCTGCCGGAGGTCGATTATCCGACCATTCAGGTGAAGACGTTTCTTCCCGGTGCCGGCCCGGAGGTGATGACCACCGCGGTCACCGCGCCGCTGGAACGCCAATTCGGTCAGATGCCGGGCCTCAAGGAGATGACGTCGGTGTCGTCGGGCGGCGCATCGATCATCACCCTGCAGTTCGACCTTTCGCTCAAGCTCGACATCGCCGAGCAGGAAGTGCAGGCGGCGATCAATTCGGCCAACAATTCGCTGCCCTCCAGCCTGCCGGCGCCGCCGGTCTACGCCAAGGTCAATCCGGCCGCCGCCCCTATCCTGACGCTGGCGATTTCGTCGAAGACGCTGCCGATCACTCGGGTCGAGGACATCGCCGAAACCCGCATTGCCCAGAAGATTTCGCAGATTTCCGGCGTCGGCCTGGTCAGCATCAACGGCGCGCAGCGCCCGGCGGTGCGGGTGAAGGCCAACTTGCAGGCGCTGGCGTCCTACGGTCTCGCGCTCGACGATTTGCGTACCACCATCAACAACGCCAATTCGAACGGGCCGAAGGGTAGCTTTGACGGCAAGCATCGTTCCTATTCCATCGAATCCAACGACCAGATCGAAAAGGTCGAAGACTACCGCCGCATCGTCGTCGCCTATAAAAACGGTGCGCCGGTTTATCTTGCCGATGTCGCCGAGGTGGTCGAGGGTGCGGAAAATTCCGCCCTGGCGAGCTGGAGCGGCACCGATCCCGCCATCATCCTCAATATCCAGCGCCAACCCGGCGCCAACGTCATTTCCGTCGCCGACTCGATAAAAAAGATCCTGCCCGAAATTCAGCAATCGCTGCCCGGCTCGATCAAAATGCAAATGGTCACCGATCGCACCAATACCATCCGCGCTTCGGTTTCCGACGTACAGTTCGAGCTGACGCTGGCGGTGGTGCTGGTGGTGCTGGTGATCTTTCTGTTTCTGCGCAACCTGTCCGCCACCCTCATACCCAGCCTGTCGGTGCCGCTGTCGATCGTCGGCTCCTACGCGGTAATGTATCTCTTGGGCTATTCGCTCAACAATCTGTCGCTGATGGCGTTGACCATCGCCGCCGGCTTCGTGGTCGACGACGCCATCGTGATGATCGAGAATATCTCGCGTTATCTCGAAGACGGCTATTCGCCGTTCGATGCGGCAATGAAAGGGGCGGGAGAGATCGGTTTCACCATCGTCTCGCTCACCGTATCGCTGATCGCCGTTTTGATCCCGCTGCTGTTCATGCAGGAAGTGGTGGGCCGGCTGTTCCGCGAATTCGCGGTAACGCTGGCGATCACTATCCTGATCTCGGCGGTGGTTTCGCTCACCCTGGTGCCGATGCTGTGCGCCAAGCTGTTGCGCCGCGGCAAGAATAGCGCCGAGCAAGGTCCGATCGCCCGCAAGTCGGAGGAATACTATCAGAAGCTGGTATATTGGTACGACCGCGGGCTTTTGTGGGTGCTCGACCATCAGCGGCTGACGCTTCAGGTGGCGGTCGGTACGCTGGTCGTTACCGTACTTCTCTACATCCTCATCCCCAAGGGCTTCTTCCCTTTGCAGGATACCGGCTTTATCCAGGGTTACACCCAGGCGGGGCCGACGGTGTCCTTTGCCGAGATGGCGGAACGCCAAAAAGATCTGGCGAGCGCGGTGCTGAAAGACAAGGACGTCGAGAGCTTGACGTCGTTCATCGGCGTCGACGGCTCCAATACCACCCTCAACAACGGTCGTTTTCTGATCAACCTCAAGGACAAATCCGAACGCGACGGGGTGCAGAAGATCATGACGCGGCTTTCCCGGGCCGGCGCCGACATCCCCGGCATTTCGCTCTATCTCCTGCCGGTACAGGATCTGTCCACCGACGCCACCGTCAGTCGCGGCCAGTATCAGTTCGTGCTGCAAGACGCATCCTCCGCCACGCTGAACGCCTGGGTGCCGAAGTTCATCGCCGAGCTGAAGCGTCAGAAAGCGCTCGCCAATGTCTCGACCGATTTTCTCGATCGCGGGCTTGCCGCTCACGTCGAGGTCGATCGCGACACCGCGGCGCGCTACGGCATCACCTCGGCCACCATCGACAACGCGCTATACGACGCCTTCGGCCAACGCATCGTCTCCAGCATCTTTACCGAATCCAACCAGTACCGGGTGATTATGGAGGCCGATCCCAAGGTGCAGAATTCGGTTCAGTCGCTGAACGACATTTACATTCCCTCGTCGTCGAGCGGCCATGTGCCGCTGTCGGCGATCGCTGCAATCGACGTGGTGCCGGTGCCTTTGGCGACCGAGCATCTAAGCCAGTTCCCGGCGGCGATGATCTCGTTCGACGTCGCCAAAGGCTATTCGCTGGGCAGCGCGGTCGATGCCGTGAAGCATGCCGAGAAGGCCGCCAACATACCGGCCAGTACCTCTACCGAATTTCAGGGCTCGGCGCTGGCTTTTCAGTCGACGCTGGTCAACGAACTGCTGTTGATTCTGGCTGCGCTCGCCACCGTCTACATCGTGCTCGGGGTGCTGTACGAAAGTTACATCCACCCGGTGACGATCCTTTCGACTCTGCCGTCGGCGGGCATCGGGGCGCTGCTGCTCTTGATGTTGACCGGCCATGACCTCAACATTATCGCCATCATCGGCATCATTCTGCTGATCGGTATCGTCAAGAAGAATGCGATCATGATGATCGACTTTGCGCTCGAGGCCGAACGCAAGGACGGGCTGTCGCCTCGCGATGCCATCTATCGGGCCGCGCTCCTGCGTTTCCGACCCATTATGATGACCACGGTGGCGGCGATGTTCAGCGCTCTGCCGATGATGCTGGGCGGCGGTATGGGATCGGAACTGCGTCATCCGCTCGGTCTCGTCATCGTCGGCGGGCTGGCCTTGAGCCAGCTTCTCACCTTGTTCACTACGCCGGTGATCTACATCTACTTCGACGGATTGGTGCGCCGCCTCAAGGTGCGTTTCGGACGCGGCAAGACGGAAAGCGCATGAGAGGCGGAAGATGAACGTCTCGCGCCCCTTTATCGAACGTCCGGTCGCCACCGTGCTGTTGACCGCCGGTTTGGCGTTTGCCGGTCTGGTGGCGTTCAGCTTGCTGCCGGTGGCGCCGCTGCCGTCGGTCGACATGCCGGTGGTGTTCGTTTCGGCGTCGATGTCGGGTGCCAGTCCGGAGATCATGGCAACCTCGGTGGCGACGCCTTTGGAACGCCACTTGGGTGCCATCGCCGGGGTCGAGGAAATGACCTCGTCCTCGTCGCAGGGCACCACCCGCATCACCCTCGAATTCAATCTTAACCGCGACATCGACGGGGCGGCGCGCGACGTGCAGGCGGCCATCAACGCCGCCCGTTCCGACCTGCCCACGGCGATGCGGGGCATGCCGAGTTACCGCAAGATCAATCCCAACGATCAGCCGGTGCTGATCGTGGCCTTAACTTCCGATAAGCTGACGCCGGGCCAGATCTACGACGCCGCCTCGACCGTAGTTCAGCAAAAGCTCAGTCAAGTTACCGGCATCGGTCAGGTTCAGGTCAGCGGATCGTCGCTGCCGGCGGTCAGGGTCGATCTCAATCCGCGGGCGCTGTTCAAATACGGCATTGGCCTGGAAAGCGTGCGTGCGGCGCTGTCGGCGGCCAACGCCAATGCGCCTAAGGGCGCGATCGAATCCGGCTCGCAGCGTTACCAGATCACCGTCAACGATCAGAGCCGCAAGGCCGACGATTTCCGCAATCTGGTTGTCGCCTACCGGAACGGGGCGGCGGTTCGTCTGGCCGACGTGGCCAACGTCTACGACGGGGTCGAGAACAATCAGAATTTTGGCATGGCCAATGGCAAGCCGGCTATCCTGGTGATGCTGACCCGGCAACCCGGCGCCAACATCATCGACACGGTGAAGCGGGTTCATCAAGCCCTGCCGCAATTGAAAAAGGCGCTGCCCGGAGCGATCGATATCTCCGTCGTCAACGATCGCTCCACCACGATCAAAGCTTCGGTGCAAGACGTCGAGATCACCATGATGGTCGCCGTTGTGCTGGTGGTGCTGGTGGTGTTCCTTTTCCTGCGCAACGGTCGCGCCGCGCTGATTCCGTCGGTGGCGGTGCCGCTGTCGCTGATCGGTACCTTTTGCGTGATGTACGCGATGAATTTTTCGCTCGACAACCTGTCGCTGATGGCGCTTACGGTGGCCACCGGCTTTGTGGTCGACGACGCCATCGTGGTCCTTGAGAACGTCACCCGCCATATCGAGGCGGGCATGAGCCGGTTGGAGGCGACACTGGTCGGCGCCCGCGAGGTCGGCTTCACCGTGGTGGCGATGAGTCTGTCGCTGGTGGCGGTGTTTCTGCCGATCCTGCTGATGGGCGGCATGGTCGGGCGGTTTTTTCAGGAGTTTTCCATTACGCTGGCGGCGGCGATCATGATTTCACTGGTGATCTCGCTGACCACCACGCCGATGATGTGCGCCCATCTTGACCTGCATCGGGAAGGCGAACGGAAACACGGCCGGTTTCTCACCGCCGTCGGACGGTTCTTCGACGGTGCCAAGGCGGCCTATGCCGTATCCTTACGCCTCGCCTTGCGTCATCCCCTGGCGGTGGTGTTTGTGCTTCTCGCCACCATCGTGTTCAACTTCTATCTCTATATCGTCGTTCCGAAAGGCTTCTTTCCCGCCGAGGATACCGGCTCGATCATGGGCCGTATCCGCGGCGACCAAACCATTTCGTTCCAAGCGATGAAGGAAAAGTTCGAAACCTTCGGCAAGATCGTCGACAGCGATCCGGCGGTCGATACCGTCGTGGGCTTCATGGGCGGCGGCGGCGGCGGCCCGCGCGGCGGCAGCTCGAATTCGGCCAGTACCTTCGTGCAGCTCAAACCGTTGAATCAGCGCCCCGGCCGGGTCAGCACCGAAGAGGTTTCGCGCCGTCTGACCAAGCGGCTTCAGGTGATCGAGGGCGCGCGGGCCAACCTGTTCGTACCGGGCAATATGCGAGCGGGTGGACGGCAGGGCTTCGCCTCCTATCAATACACCGTCCTCGGCGACTCGCTGACCGATCTCAATACGTGGGTGCCGAAGATCACCGCCGCGCTGGAAGACGTGCCGGAGGTTTCCGACGTCAATTCCGACCGCGAGGCGGGCGGTTTGGAGATCATGATGCACGTCGATCGCGATACCGCCAAAAGGCTCGGCGTTACGTCGAGCCAGATCGATTCGACGCTCTACGATGCTTTCGGCCAACGTGCGGTATCCACCATCTACAACGATATGAACCAGTATTCGGTGGTGATGGGGGTGATGGAGGAGTTTTGGCAGAGCCCGGAGACGCTGAAGGAAATCTACATCAGCACCGCCGGCGGATCGGTCAGCGGTACCCAGTCGACCGCCATGGCATCGGGCACCGTCACGACCGGATCGAACACCGCATCGTCCGCGGACGACGAAACGGATGCCAGCGCCGACGTCGTACGCAACCAACGGCAGAATGCCCTGATCACCTCGTCGGGCGGGGCTTCGACCGGGGCGTCGGTGTCGACCAGCAAAGAAGCGATGGTGCCGCTTTCCGCCTTCACCCGCTTCGAATACGGCACCGCGCCGTTGTCGGTGAACCATCAAGGGCCGTTCGTCGCCACCACCTTCTCGTTCAACTTGCCCGACGGAAAAACCCTCGGCGATGCGGTCGGCGCGATCAATCGGGCGATGGCCAAGGTGCATGCGCCGATCTCGCTGCACGGCGAATTCGCCGGCACCGCGAAAATGTTCCGCCAGAACCAGGGTAACTTGCCGCTTTTGATTCTCGCCGCCATCGTCACCGTCTATATCGTGCTCGGCGTTCTTTACGAGAGCTTGGTGCATCCGATCACCATTCTTTCAACCCTACCCTCGGCAGGGGTGGGTGCTCTCCTGGCGCTCAGGTTGACCGACAGTCAGCTCGATTTGATGGGGATCATCGGCATTCTCCTCTTGATCGGCATCGTCAAAAAGAATGCCATCATGATGATCGACTTTGCGCTCGATGCCGAACGCCGCGAAGGTCTCGATGCGCGCGACGCCATCTTCAAGGCCTGTCAGATGCGCTTCCGTCCGATCATGATGACGACCTTCGCCGCCATCCTGGGGGCTATGCCGTTGGCGATCGGTTTGGGCACCGGCGGCGAGATGCGCCGGCCCTTGGGCATTTCGATCGTCGGCGGGCTGATCGTCAGCCAGCTTCTGACGCTCTACACCACGCCGGTGATCTATCTCTATCTCGATCGCTTCCGTCTGTGGGGAAAGCGCAAGTGGAACTGGGCGTACAGCCGGCTGATCGGCGGATAATCCTGCAAGACGAAAACAATCGAAAAACGAGCGCCGGGCCGCCCCAAGCGAGTTTTTTCCTTACGTTTCAATTGTGAAAAAAGTACCAAAGCGCAGTGAGGGACTTTTCACAGGCAACTATTTCTGCGGCGCCGGCGGCGCTTCGGGTGTCGCTGAAGGGGCTGGCGCAGTCGTGTCGTCGGCCGGCACGTCGATGTCCTCGCCCGGATCGTCGTTGCCCCGGCCATTGGCGATTTCCGACTTTCGGTGTTGGCGATAGAGGCTGCGGGTGGTGGCGTAAAAATCGATCGACGAACGTTCGACCGCATCGAGGGTTTCGAGATTGGCCGCGCGCAAGTCGACGATGCCGAAGCCCATGCGCAGGCCGTTGGCCACATTTTCGTAATGGTAGTGGGCATAGGTCAACGGGTCGATGAAATAGTCCGCCGCCTTGCCGACCGCATCGCGCGGGTTGCTCGGGCCCAGGAAGGGCAGCATCAGGTAGGATCCTTCGCCTAGCCCCCATACCGCCAAGGTCTGACCGAAATCCTCGTCGTGATCGGGCACGCCTGCCATGGTGGCAACATCGATCAGTCCGCCCAGACCCAGCACGGCGTTGGTCATCATGCGGGTGAACGTTTGGCCTGCCCGGGTTCCTTCGGCCTGCAACACGTCGTTGCCGAGGACTACCGGCTTTTCGAAATTGGCGAGTAAATTATGAATGCCGGTGCGGACGAATTCCGGCACTGCCCGGACATAGAATTTCGCCACCGGCTTTGCCACCGCCTTGTCGAGCTTGATGTTCATGTCGAAGACGGCGCGGTTGGTCTTTTCGAATGGGTCGTTCTGGCTCGGCTCGACGGCGGCGGCCGATGCGCACCCGAGCGTGGTGCAGCCAAGCAGCGTAATCGCCACGCATACAACTATATGCTGTTTTTTCATTTTCATACCAATCAGCTGCGGCCTGGCATTGTCCAACCCATTAACTAAAGCATATAAGCGTAAATATCGGCCTAAATCTGTCGGATTCAAGGGGAAAGGCGTAAATCGAGACGCGAAAACGGTAAAAGTGACGATCCGTCAATATTTTTTTGCGCTGCGCGCGAAACATTGATATGCCATCGAGCAACGCTTCGAATACAAAAATAAAAGCCAAAGAGGGATTTCTCATGCAAGCACCACTCGAGCTTCACCCCGATCGTTTTTTTCCCGTCGAACCTTCCGTTCGCGCCATTGCCCGCACGTTGTTCGCACGGATCGAGACCCTGCCGATCATCAGCCCGCACGGTCACACCGTGCCGGCTTGGTTCGCCGAGGATACCCCCTTCGAAGATGCCACCAGCATGTTCCTCTGGCCCGACCACTACGTGCACCGCATGCTCTACAGCCAGGGCGTTACGCTGGCCGAGCTGGGAATCGCGCCCAACGGCGGCACGGCCGAAACCGATCGGCGCAAATGCTGGAAGCGGTTTGCCGAGAGGTATTATCTGTTCCGCGGTACGCCGTCGCGTACTTGGCTCGATCATGTGTTTGCCGAAGTGTTCGGCCTCAAGCTCAGGCTCTCCGCCGAGACCGCCGATCTCTATTACGACACCATCACCGATGCGCTGAAGAAGCCGGAATTTCGCCCCCGCGCACTATTCAAACGCTTCAACATCGAGGTGCTGGCGACTACCGAAGGCGCGACCGATCTTCTTAAGGACCACGCCAAGATCAGGTCCACCTGGGACGGACGCGTCATCACCACCTTCCGGCCCGACGACGTCGCCGATCCCGACCGCGAGGATTTCGCCCAGAATCTCGCCACGCTGGAAGATCTGACCGGCGAGAACACCCATGTTTGGGGCGGCTATCTCAAGGCGTTGGCGAACCGTCGCGCCTTCTTCCGCGCCCACGGCGCCACCGCCACCGATCACGGTTTTCCCACCGCGAAGGCCGCCGATATGTCGGTCGCCGAATGTCAGCGCCTGCTCGACGTGGCGTTGCGCGACAAACTGCACGGCAGCGAAGCCGAGATGTTCCGTGCTCAAATCCTTACCGAGATGGCGAAAATGGCGGCCGACGACGGCATGACCATGCAGATCCACCCCGGCGCCTACCGCAATCATAACCCCTGGCTGTTCGCAAATTACGGTCGCGACCGCGGCGCCGATTTGCCGATGCGGGTTTCCTTCGTCGAGCCCTTGAAGCCGCTGCTCGATCGCTTCGGCAACGATCCCAAGCTGACCATCATTCTGTTCACGCTGGACGAAAGCAACTACGCGCGCGAATTGGCGCCGCTCGCCGGTCACTATCCGTCCCTTAAGCTGGGGCCGGCCTGGTGGTTCCACGATTCGCCGGAAGGCATGATGCGCTATTTCCGTTCGATGACCGAAACCGCCGGTTTCTACAATACCTGCGGCTTCAACGACGATACCCGCGCGTTTTTGTCGATTCCCGCCCGCCACAATCTTTATCGGCGGGTCACCTGCGCCTATCTCGCCGAGTTGGTGGCAACCCACCGGCTGGACGAGGCGGAAGCGGCGGAAATCGCGGTCGATCTCGCCTACAACCTGCCTAAGGCGGCCTATAAACTGTGATGTAGCGAATTGGGAAACGGCGAGCGGCGAATGGTACGGAACATGATACTATTCGCCGCTCGCCGTTTGCTGTGCGCTTGCCGATGATTGCGGAGACCGGCCGTTACGCCCTGATCCTGGCGCTCGTTGTCGCGGTTTTGCAGGGCTGCGTGCCGCTGATCGGGATGCGGGGGCGCGATGCCGTTTGGACGGCGTTCGCTGCACGCGCTGCCTTCGTCCAGTTCGCGCTAATCGCCTTATCGTTCGGCGCTTTGGTCTGGCTGTTCGTTTCCAGCGATTTTTCGCTTGGCGTCGTCGCCGCGAACAGCCACTCGGCCAAGCCGCTGATTTATAAAATCGCCGGTACCTGGGGCAATCACGAAGGCTCGATGCTTTTGTGGGTGTTTATCCTGGCCGGGTTCGGTGCGGCCTTTGCGGCGTTCGACCGTTCGGCGGCAGACTTCCGCGCCGCCGCGTTGGCGTTGCAAGGACTGATCGGTTTCGGATTCCTTCTCTACGTTCTGTTTGCCGCCGATCCTTTCGTCCGGCTCGATCCGGCGCCGATCGACGGCGAAGGTCTCAACCCGCTGTTGCAGGACATCGGTCTCGCCTTCCACCCGCCGCTTTTGTATCTCGGTTACGTCGGCGCTTCGCTCGGATGTTGCATCGCGCTCGCCGCGTTGATCGAGGGAACGGCCGATGCCGTATGGGCGCGTGCGTTGCGTCCGTGGGCATTGATTTGCTGGGTGTTTCTCACCCTCGGCATCGGCGTCGGCGCATGGTGGTCCTATTATACGCTGGGGTGGGGCGGTTGGTGGGCTTGGGATCCGGTGGAAAACGCCGCGCTGATGCCCTGGCTTTGCGTTACCGCCCTGATCCACAGTCTGCACGCGGCGGAAAAACGAGGCGCTTTGCAAATCTGGTCGGCGTTGTTGGCCATTCTCACCTTTGCCTTGTCGCTCGTCGGCACATTTTTGGTGCGCTCGGGAACGGTGACGTCGGTGCATGCCTTTGCCGCCGATCCGATGCGCGGTTTCTTCATACTCGTTTTGTCGGTTGTCTTCGTCGGCGGGGCTTTGACCTTGTTCGCCCTTCGGGCGGGCAGGTTCGCACGCAAAACGGCCTACGCCCCGGTTTCGCGCGAAAGCGGCATCCTGTTCGGTAATGTCCTGTTGGCCGCCGCCGCCTGCGCCGTGCTTATCGGCACGCTATATCCGCTGGCGTTCGAGGTGCTCGGCCGTGGAAAAATTTCGGTCGGCCCGTCCTATTTCGATCGGATGTTTGCGGTTCAGAGCGTGCCGTTGCTGCTTCTGATGGCGCTGGGACCGCATATCGCATGGCGGCGCGGAAACCTCGGCGAGGCGCTGCGGCGCCTACGCCTTCCCTTGATCGCCGGTATCGGCGCGGCGGCGGTTCTGGCGGCGTATCTCGGCCGCTTGGGGTTCGCCCCGGTCGGGCTGGGGGTGGCGGTTGCGGTTGCCGCGAGCCTTTTGCACGCCCCGTCGTGGGGGATGCGCATCGCTCATTTCGGCGTGGCGGTTCTTCTTGCCGGCATCGTCTTGTCCTCTTCGCTGCAACAGGAAAAAACCGCGAGTTTGCGTCCCGGAGATACTCTGGCGATAAGCGGCTACGTGCTGCACTTCGACGGTGCGCGGCAGGTCACGGGCGCTAATTACGACGCCTTGCGGACCGATTTTTCGTTGCGGAAGAACGGGCGGAAAATCGCCGCGATGCATCCCGAACTGCGCGCCTTCGAAAATCCGCCGGCGACCAAAGCGGAAACCGCCATTCGCACCGACGGAATCGGCGATCTCCATCTGACTTTAAGCGGCATCGACGACGGCAATACATACGAGTTGCGCGCGCTGTATGCGCCGGCGATGCCGCTGGTGTTCCTCGGCATGGCGCTGATGGCGGGCGGCGGACTGGTTGCCTTGATAACGCGCCGGCGGGCATCTGCGGACGAAAAGCAAATCCCGCTTTTGCCCGGGAGCCCGAAGGTACGCTTTGCCGCTTTGATCGGTTTTGCCGCGGTTGCCGGCATTCTCGGCATGGCGTTGTGGCGCAGTCAAAATCCGTTACCCGAACCGATGGCCGGCCGGTCGGTGCCAAGCCTGGTTCTGCCCGGATTGTTCGGCACGGAACCGGTCCGGCTGGCCGATATTAAGGGGCAAAAACTCGTGAACGTCTTTGCCTCTTGGTGTGCGCCTTGCCGCGTCGAACATCCGACCCTGATGGCGCTCGCGAAAGCGGGCGTGCCGATCATCGGCATCGCCTACCGGGACAAGCCGGCCGGCACCAAGGCCATGTTGAACGAACTCGGCAGCCCATATGTCGCCGTGGGGTTGGACGAAGGGTGCGCCGGGACCGAATTGGCCGTCACCGGCGTGCCGGAAACGCTGTTGATCGACGAGACGGGAACGATCGTCTGGCGCCATGCCGGGCCGCTCGATAAGGCCGTCGTGGCGAACGAACTGTTACCGCGCTTGCGGGGGCGGCGATGATCATCGCTTGCGCCGTTTTGACCCTGGCAACGGCAGCGGTTCTGATCCGGCCGTTTTGGTGCGCGCGAGGGGTAAGCGCTGCCGTAGCGATTTGCGCAATGCTCGCCTGCGGGGGGGGGGCGCTTTATCTGGCGCTCGGTCGCCCCGGCCTGCCGGATGCGCCTTTCGCCGAGCGGGTGCGGGCGCCGGATTTCGCGTTGAAGCGGGAGGCCTGGCGGCTGATCAAACAGTTGGAGCGCGATCCGTCCGCCGCCGGATTCTCGGCGCTGGGCGAGATGATGGTCGAGCTGGCCGGCGGACGGGTTACGCCCGAAGCCGGCGAAGCTTTCGCCCGGGCGCTGGAAATGGACGGAAACGAACCGCGGGCCCGGTTCTATGCCGGCTTGGCGCTTTATCAACGCGGCAAGCCGGCGGCGGCGCTTGCCGTCTGGCGGACGCTGGAAAAAAACAGCAAGCCGGACGCGACCTGGTTGCCGCTGTTACGGAAAAAAATCGATGAAGCGGAACGGACGGAAAACCGGCCGCGCTAACGACTACCTGCCGTGCATTGCATTCACGGCGGTGCCATGTCGAATTCGACGGTGATCCGTTTGTCCGATCCGTCGAAGCGGCGCTCGCCGCGCGGCAGCCACGAGGGGTGGAGGATGATCATGCCGCTTTGCGGGCGGATGATCTCGCTTCCGCCGGCGGACAGTCCGCCCGGCATGCGATAGCCGAGATGCGGCGCGATCATCGCCGGCAGCACGCCGCGCGGATCGGCCAGTTCGCACTCGCCGCCCAAGGATTCGTCGTCCGACTTGTGATAGCCGTCGTCGATGTAATAGACACCCGACCACATCCAGCCGGGGCGGGCGGCGATTTCGGCATATTCGCTTTTGCGGCGCACCGAGGCGGCGGCCGAAATCTTCCAGTCGAGCGTGGCGCGCCCGCCGCTGCGCGGTTGAATCAACCCATCGGCGAGATCGCGCAGCATGCGAAAGAGCGTCTGGCCCTGCACGCCGCTCCAGCTCTCGAAATCGGCGTCCGAGCGCCAGTTCGTTTCGTTCCCGTTCGCTTTGGCGATGATCAGCGGCTTGAGTTCTGCGTTGATCTCCTGCGCCACAGGATGAAAATGGATGCAGACCGGCGTTGCAAACAGGCTGCGGATTTGTGGTTTCGAAGCGGCCATAATGGTGTGCGAAATTCCGTTATTCGAAGACGATATGCGGGGCTTCCATAGAAGCGGCGGCGATTTTCGCCGCCACGTCCCTGGCGATCAAGTGAAAAACCGCCGCTTGGGGGCTTTCCGGCCGGGTTGCGACGATGGGCGCGCCCGCATCCGAAGTCTCGCGGATGGCAAGATCGAGCGGCACCGCGCCGAGAAACGGCACATTCAGGCGTTCGGCGACGACTTTGGCGCCGCCCTGGCCGAAGATGTCGCTGGTCTTTCCGCAGTGCGGGCAAACGAAACCGCTCATATTTTCGATCATGCCGAGAATCGGCACATGGGTGGTGCGGAACATGGCGAGCGCCTTGCGCGCGTCCAGAAGCGCCAGATCCTGCGGGGTCGAAACGATCACCGCCCCCTTTAGGGGCACCGACTGCACGATGGCGAGCTGCGCATCGCCGGTGCCCGGCGGCAGATCGACCACCAGCACGTCGAGCGGAGCCCATTCGACTTGGCGCAGCATCTGCTGGATGGCGTTCTGTACCATCGGCCCGCGCCAGATCATCGGCGTGTCCTCGTCGATCATCAGACCGATCGACATCGCCTTGATACCGAACTTTTCGATCGGCTGGACCAAGCCGTCCTTTTCCTTCAGTTCCTCGGTCAAACCGAGAAGCTTGGGAATGCTGGGGCCGTAGATGTCGGCATCGAGCACGCCCGCCTTCAGTCCTTGCGCCGCCAGCGCCAGCGCCAGATTGACCGAAACCGTCGATTTGCCCACGCCGCCCTTGCCGCTGGCCACTGCAATGATGGCCTTGACGCCAGGAAGTCCGGCGGGCGGAGCGCGCTTAGGCTCGTGCTTGGCATGAGGCGACTGCGGCACCTCCTCGTTTCGATGGGCGGTCAAAACGGCGCCGACCTTCTTTACCCCCGGCAGCGCCTTGACCGCATCTTCGCAAATTTGGCGCAAAGGCTCGGCTTTTGCCCCGCGCGCAGGGTCGACTTCGACCACGAAACCGACATGACCGTCTTCGACCGTGAGGCCCTCGATCATGCCGGCTTCGACGACATTTTTGCCGCTTAAGGGGTCGACGATGCCGGAAAGCGCGGAAAGAACCGTTTCGCGGGAAAGCTCAGTCATGTTCTGCTTCCAAAAGCTCTAGCGCGGTATCAGGGAAAAGCGAAAACCGGTCTTCAGCCCGAAAACGCGACGACATTGGGGTCTGTAAACACTACTTTGTGAAGTTCGCAGCGTCCCAACCGGCTAAAACAAAAAGGCGATTTTGCGAAGATCCGCCTTTGCTCTAGATTAACGAAGCACATATAACCGTATAGACGCAGAAAACAAGAATATCGCGATGCCCTGGAACAACCAGAACGACAGCGGGAACAACCGCCCCCGTAAAGGCCCGTGGGGACAAGACCAGCCTTCCGGCGCGGGGGGCGGCATGCGCCCCAGCGACTTCGAAGGGTTGCTGAAGCGGGTCAAGGAAGGGTACGCGAAATTGTTCCCCGGCGGCGGCATGGGAAAGCGCGGCTGGACGGTGGCCGGCATGGCCGTTCTGGTCATATGGTTACTCAGCGGCTTCTATATCGTCAACGCCAGCGAACAAGGCGTGGTCCTGCGCTTCGGCAAGTTCATTCGCCACACCGACTCGGGCATCAACTATCACCTGCCCTGGCCGATCGAGACCGCTTACACACCCGACGTGCTGGGTCAGCGCCAAGTCGACATCGGCTACCGCGTATCGTCCGACAAGGGCAACGAAGCGCAACCGGAGGACGTTCCCGACGAAAGCCTGATGCTGACCGGCGACGAGAACATCGTCGATGTCAACTTTACCGTCTATTGGCAGATCAAAGACGCCAATGCCTATCTGTTCAACGTCGATTTACGCATCGGCGAGGCCGACGACACCGTCAAAGCCGTGGCGGAAAGCGCCATGCGCGAGGCGGTCGGTCAGGAGCGGATGGATCTGATCATGACCTCGCATCGCCAGCAGATTCAGCAAAAGGTGCAGAAGCTGATGCAGGAGGCGCTCGATTCCTACCGCGCCGGCATTGTGGTGGCCGACGTCAAGATGCGCAAAGCCGATCCGCCGCTCGACGTGCGCGAAGCCTATATCGACGTGCAGAAGGCGCTGGCCGATCAGGATAGAAAGCGCAACGAAGCCGAAGCCTACGCCAACACCATCATCCCGCAGGCGCGCGGCGAGGCGGCGCAGATCGTGCAAGACGCCGAAGCCTACCGCCAGCGCGCCATCGCCGAAGCCTCGGGCGAGGCCAAGCGCTTCCTTTCGGTCTATCAGGAATACAAGCGCGCGCCGGAAGTGACCAAGCGGCGGATGTATTACGAGACCATGAGCCAGGTGCTGGCGCCGATGAACAAAATCATCGTCGACGATGCCGCCAAGGGCGTGGTGCCGTATTTCCAATTGCCGGCGCTCGGCAAGACCTTGCCGGCACAGCCGGCGCCCAAATCGAATACGCCCTCGGCGTCGAATCAGGGGGGCAACCTGCAATGAACCGCAACATCGCCGTCGCCGTCGTCGTAGCCGGCCTGTTCGCGCTGGGGCTTTTGTTCTCCTGCGTGTTCATCGTCACCCAGACTCAGCAGGCGTTGATTGTGCAGTTCGGTGCGCCGCAATATGTGGTCAGCGATCCGGGCCTGCATTTCAAATTGCCCTATCAGAACATCCATTTCTTCGAACGGCGACTGCTCAACCTCGACGCCGAGAGCGAAGAAGTGATCGCCCAGGACAAAAAGCGTATTCTGGTCGACGCTTTCGCCCGCTGGCGGATCTCGGACCCGTTGCGCTTCTATCAGAACCTGAAGAACGAGAAGGGAGCGATGGAGCGGCTGACCCCGATCTTTTCCTCCAATATCCGCCGGGTTTTGGGGTCGCGCGATTTTGCCGACATGCTGACCTCGCATCGCTCCGATCTGATGCATCAGATCCGCTACAACATGAACCAGAACGTCCGCGCCTTCGGCATCGAATTCGCCGACGTGCGCATTCGCCGGGCCGATCTGCCGACCGAGAACAGCCAATCGATCTACGAGCGCATGCGCAAGGAACGCCAGCGCGAGGCTTCGGAATACCGCGCCGAAGGCGACGAGACGGCACAGCGTATCCGCGCCCGGGCCGACCGCGAAGTGGTGGTGATCAAGGCCGAGGCTACTCGCGAATCCTCCATCCTGCGCGGTCAGGGCGATGCCGAAAAGACCCGTATGCTCGGCGAAGCCTACGGTCAGGATCCCAAGTTCTTCTCGTTCTACCGCGCCATGCGCGCCTATCAGGATGCGCTTTCCGGTGACAACACCACGGTGGTGCTCTCGCCCAAGAGCGAATTCTTCCGCTATTTCGGCGAAGGCCCCGGCGGCGGCGACGGAAAACGCAGCAAATAAGATCGGTTCCGTCCCCGGCGGCTTGGTTGAAATTCGCATAGGCCTTGCGGGGACGATATGATGGCGATACGAGTCGAAGCGGGTCGCCCAAGCGTCTATTGGCTGGTCGGTATTGCGGCGTTCGCCCTGATTTCCCGTTATGCCAGTCTGACGCGCGAATTCATTTCCGGCGACGAAGGGACCTTCATGCTGCTGGCGCAGGATGCGCTGCGCGGGTACCTGCCGTATGTGAATCTGTTCGACAACAAACCGCCGGGGATTTTTTTTGCCGTCGCCGCGGCGATGCGATGCTTCGGCGAAAGTCTTGCCGTCGTGCGTCTGTTCGGCGGTGTGTGTGCCGCCGTCTGCGGCTGCCTGGCGTTCTTAATCTGCCGGCGCTTCGCTGGAATAACGGCTTCGGGGGTGGCCGCCGCCCTCATGCTCGCCGCGGCATCCAACAGTTTCGGTCAGTTCGCCGCCAGCGAATGGCCGGCGCTGGTGCTGCTGGAGGGCGGTCTGTTGTTGATGCTGCGTTTCGGCGAAAATCGGTGGTCCACCGTCGCCGCCGGGTTTTGCATATCGTTGGCCGTTCTGTTCCGCACCAACATCGCCATCGTCGCCGTGGCGACCGGCTTGCTGTATCTCGTCGCCCTGCGGCATCGCGATTTGCGCCTGCATCGGTGGGGGGCGCCGTTCTATGGTCTCGGTGCCGTTGTTCCGATGGCCGCGCTCGCTGCAGTCTATGGCTTGGCCGATCGACTTTTACTGCTGTGGCTGTCTGCCGTCATTGTGCCGCTGTCCTATGCCGGCGGACAGCATTCGATAGCGTACAATGTGCTTACTCTGCTGTCGGATGTGTTTTCCGCCGCGTTCACCCTGCCCGGCGGCTTTGCCCCCTTCGCCGTTTTGACGGGGTTCGGCGCCGTCATTTGGCGCCGGCGGTTTCGCACGGCCTTAACCGCAACCGTCGAACGGCGCGATGGCGTCATCGTGCTTGCGGTATTTGCCGCGGTCTTCGTTTCGGTTCTGTGCGGCGGTGTCTTCTATGCGCACTATTTCCTGCTGTTGATGCCGTTTATGGCGGTTGCAACGGCGATATGTCTCGACGAGGTTCGTTTCTCCCTGCGATCCATTCGTTACGTCGTCGCCATAGTCGGCCTTAGCCTGACGGTTGTGTATTTTCTGCCGCGTGCCGGAGAAATGCTGTTTTTCCCCGAAAAGATCGCCGACGGCTACCACATCCGCAAAGCGGCCGGGGCAATTGCCGCCGACCGGCAGCCGGGCCAAGTCTGGGCGACGAAATACAATCTGATCTATTTCTATCTGCACGCGCTGCCGCCCACGCCGCTGGCGGCGCAACCCGATTCGATCGTGCGCCCGTCGATTGTCGCGCCGCTGATTGCCGCGGGCAGAGCATCGCACGACGAGTACGGCCGTATCCTGCAAATGGCGCCGCGCTATATCGTGGGAGAAGCCAAGGGAAATCCGCCCTATGTGCCGGATTATATCCACGGCGGGCAGGCTGCGGCCTATGCCAAGCTGATCCGCGAACGCTACAATCTATGGTTCAGGGACGGGCCGGTGGCGGTATACCGGCGAAAGTAGCGGAATGACGAGAAAACAGTCTCGCATCCCCTTTTGTTTTCAAGGCGTTGGCTTATGCTCGCGGCCGATTCAACAAGATGGTGGAACCTGACGTGAACAAGCGGTCTTTCGGCTTGGCGGCGGTTATGGCGGCGGCGCTGGCGATGCCGAGCTTTGCGCGCGGCGCGCCCGATTCCTTCGCCGATCTGTCGGCCAAACTCCTGCCCACGGTGGTCAACATCGCCGCGATGCAGACCATGAAGGGCGGGCAGAAGAGCCAAGTGCCCGACCTGCCGCCGGCATTGCAGGACATGTTCCGCGACTTTTTGGGCGGGGCGGGCGCGCCGCGCCGCATCACCTCGGTCGGTTCCGGTTTCGTCATCGATCAGAGCGGGCTGATCGTCACCAACAATCATGTGGTGGCGGGCGCCGCCGAGGTTGCCGTCACCTTCAACAACGGCGAAACCTATCGGGCCAAACTGATCGGCCGCGACGAGAAGACCGACCTGGCGCTTTTGAAGATTGCGCCCAAACGCCCGCTGGCGGCGGCGCATTTCGGCGATTCCAATAGGGCGCGGATCGGCGACTGGGTGATCGCCATCGGCAACCCCTTCGGCTTGGGCTCCACCGTGACCGCGGGCATCGTTTCGGCGCGCAATCGCGACATCGAATCCGGTCCCTACGACGACTTCATCCAGACCGATGCGCCGATCAACAAGGGCAATTCCGGCGGTCCCTTGTTCGATATGGATGGCAACGTGGTGGGCATCAATTCGGCAATTTTTTCGCCCACCGGCGGCTCGGTCGGCATCGGCTTTGCCATTCCCGCCAATCTGGCGCGCGATGTGATCGACAATTTGCGTCGCTTCGGCCGGGTCAATCGCGGCTGGGTCGGCGTGAACATTCAGCCGGCCAAAGGGGGCGGCGCCGCCATCACCTCGGTGGCGGCGAACGGTCCCGCCGCCAGGGCCGGCATCCGGCCCGGCGACGTCGTTTTCGGCTTCGATGGCAAGAAAATCTCGGATTCTCGGGCGCTGGCTCGCATAGCGGCGGGAACGGCACCGGGTAAAACCGTAAACGTCGACATCCGTCGCGGCGGCAAGCACATGACGCTGCGCCTCGCCGTTCAGCTCCTTAAGTGACGATGTCGCCGTCGGCATAGCCTTGCAGATACAGCAGCCCGCGCAGGTCGGCATGATCGATGCGGGCGTGCGCCGCCGCCGCCACTTTGGGCTTGGCGTGAAAAGCGACGCCGAGCCCGGACCGTTCGATCATTTTCAGATCGTTGGCGCCGTCGCCCACCGCCATAGTTTCCTCGAAGAGAAGACCGAGCCGCTGGGTTTCGTCTTCCAGCGCGGCCAGCTTGGCTTCCTTGCCGAGGATAGGCAGGCCGACTTCGCCGGTGAGCGCCTTGCCGTCGTCGATCAAGCGGTTGGCGCGCGCCTCGTCGAAACCGGCAGCTTGCGCCACGCGCGCGGTGAAGAAGGTAAATCCGCCGGAAACCAGCAACGCCCGCGCACCGAACGCCTTCATGGTGGCGAGCAATTCCTTGGCGCCGCCGGTCAAATGAATACGCTCGGTCCACACCCGTTCGAGGGTCGCCAGCGGCAGGCCCTTGAGCATGCCGACCCGTTCTTTCAGCGCGCCCTCGAAGGCGATTTCGCCGCGCATTGCCCGCTCGGTAATGGCGGAAATCTTGTCCTTCAACCCGGCGAAATCGGCCAACTCGTCCAGGCATTCGCAGGTGATAATGGTCGAATCCATGTCGGCGATCAGAAGGCGCTTGCGCCGATGCGCCGCCGCCACCACATTGATGTCGGCGGGCATGTCGCTGGCGATGGCGCGCGCCTCGGCGAGGGCCTCTTGCGGGGGGGCGGCGATCGGAAGATCGAACGCATATCCTTCCGATAGCCAGCGCGGCGCGCCGAATTTCGTCAACGACGCGGCAAGAGCCCGCGCCTCAGGAGAGATGACGTTCAGAACATGCACAGCGGCCACGATCATACTCCCTTCGATGCGGTGCTTATCGCAGGGCCGACCGCGAGCGGCAAGTCGGCGCTGGCCTTGGCGCTGGCCGAGGAATGCCACGGCGCGATCATCAACGCCGACGCGATGCAGGTCTATAAGGATTTACGCATCCTTTCCGCCCGCCCCGGCGCGGCGGACGAGGCCCGCGCGCCGCATCTCCTTTACGGGCATGTGCCGGCAGCCGAGGCTTATTCGGTCGGCCGGTTTCAACGCGATACCGCGGCGGCGCTGGCCGAGGCGAACGCGATGGGCGCCTTGCCGATTTTCGTCGGCGGCACCGGGATGTATTTTAGCGTTCTGATCCAAGGTATCGCCGACATTCCGCCGATACCGCCCGAGGTTCGGGCGCGCGCCAGGGCCAGGCTGGAAGAAATCGGCGTTGCCGCCCTGCATGCCGAGCTTATGGCGCGCGATCCTAAAACCGCGACCAAGCTGAAGCCCTCCGATCCGCAACGGGTGGTCAGGGCCTATGAGGTGTTGGAAGCAACCGGCAAACCCCTGCATTCCTGGCAAAACGAAACCGGTACATCGGTGCTGGCAGGGCTGAAGCTGGCGAAATTTGCCGTCTCGGTCCCGCGGGCGGATTTGCGGGTCCACATCCGCGCCCGCTTTATGGCCATGCTGGAGGCCGGTGCGGTCGAGGAAGCTGCGGCCCTCGGCAGTCTCGATCCCGCCCTGCCGGCGGCCAAAACTCTGGGCTTACGGGAAATTCTGTCCTGGCAGCGCGGTGAAATCGGCAAGGACGAGATGATCGAAAAAACCGTCATTGCCACCGGCCAATTCGCCAAGCGGCAGGAAACCTGGATTCGCCACCGGATGGCGGATTGGTATCAAATACCTGCCGATTATAGCAACATTGTTGCTATATTACATCAACATATCTCATGAAATTGCTTGACGACTCTATTTTCACCTCCTATTTTCCCCCCACTTTCGCGAGGAAACGCTGTGCATAAGGTGCTCGTAACGATTATCAAGCCGCTACCCGGACGGGGATAACCCGGCATCCGAGATTGGCGGCTTGTACAAGGGGCGGAGACGCCCCTTTTGCTTTTTTCATCACGTAAGAACACTTGCTTCGACGAGGATCGTCATGGACCTGGAAGACCAAAAGCCCACCCCCCCAGAAATAACCGGCGCGGAAATCGTTATCCGCGCCCTGAAAGATCAGGGCGTCACCCACATATTCGGCTACCCCGGCGGCTCGGTGCTGCCGATCTACGACGCGCTGTTCGCCGCCAACGACATCACCCACATTCTGGTTCGCCACGAGCAAGGTGCGGTGCATGCCGCCGAAGGCTATGCCCGCTCGACCGGCAAACCCGGCGTGGTGCTGGTGACCTCCGGTCCCGGCGCCACCAACGCGGTGACCGGCATCGCCGACGCGCTTCTGGATTCGATTCCGCTGGTGGTGCTCACCGGCCAGGTGCCGACCTCGTTGATCGGCACCGACGCCTTCCAGGAATGCGATACCGTCGGCATCACCCGGCCCTGCACCAAGCACAATTGGCTGGTCAAGGACGTGAACCTGCTCGCCCGCACCATCCACGAAGGATTCCAGATCGCCACCACCGGCCGGCCCGGCCCGGTGGTGATCGACATCCCCAAGGATATTCAGTTCAAGAAGGGACGATATGTCGATCCGCAGCGGATCGCTCATCGCACCTATCACCCCAAGACCGAGCCGGACGAGGCGACGATCGAGGCGGCGGTGGCGCTGATGGCGGGGGCCAAGCGGCCGATATTCTATGTCGGCGGCGGCGTGGTCAACGCCGGGCCGGAAGCGGTGAAGTCTTTGCGCGAACTCGTCGCTTTGACCGGGTTTCCGGTCACCGCGACCTTGATGGCCCTGGGTGCCTATCCCGCCTCCAGCCCCAACTGGTTGGGTATGCTGGGCATGCACGGCACCTATGAAGCCAACAACACGATGCACGATTGCGACGTGATGGTCTGCCTGGGCGCTCGCTTCGACGACCGCGTCACCGGCCGGCTCGACGCCTTCGCTCCCCATGCCAAGAAGATCCACCTCGATATCGATGCTTCGCAGATCAACAAGAACGTTCACATCGATTTGGCCATCGTCGCCGATGCCGCCAAGGCGATTTCCGCCATGGTGCGGGTGTGGAAGGAAAAGAAGTATCAGGCCGACCGCCACGCCTTGACCGACTGGTGGCGGCAGATCGAGCGCTGGCGCGAGAAGCGCAGTCTCGACTTCAAGCCCTCGAAGGGCACGATCAAACCGCAATACGCCATCGACCGCCTGTACGAGCTGTCCAAGGGCAAGGACGTCTACATCACCACCGAAGTCGGCCAGCACCAGATGTGGGCGGCGCAGCGCTTCAAGTTCGAGGAGCCCAACCGGCTGATGACCTCGGGCGGTCTGGGCACCATGGGCTACGGCCTGCCCGCCGCGGTGGGGGTTCAGACCGCCCACCCGGAAAGCCTGGTGGTCGACATTGCCGGCGAAGGTTCGGTGCAGATGACGATGCAGGAAATCGTCACCGCGGTGCAGTACCGTTTGCCGATCAAGATCTTCATTCTCAACAACAATTATCTCGGCATGGTGCGCCAGTGGCAGCAGTTGCTGCACGGTTCGCGCTATTCGCAGACCAGCACCGACACCCAGCCGGATTTCGTCAAATTGGCCGAGGCGCTGGGCGCGGTGGGCCTCAGGGCCGAAAAGCCGGAAGATCTCGACGAGGCGATCCAGACCATGATCGACACGCACGCTCCGGTGATTCTCGACGTTCGGGTCGAGAAGTTCGAGAACTGCTACCCGATGATCCCCTCGGGGGCCGCCCATAACGAAATGATTCTCACCGACGCCGAGGAAGAGGCGACCGAAGTGAGCGACGCAGGAAAGATACTGGTCTGATGAACAACAACGGCAAAATCGAGCGCCACACCATCGCGGTTCTGATCGATAACGAGGCCGGTGCGCTCGCCCGCGTGGTCGGCATGTTCGCCGGGCGCGGCTACAATATCGAAAGCCTTACCGTGGCCGAGATCGACGTCTCCGAGCACACCTCGCGCATCACCGTCGTCACCTCCGGCACGCCCGAGGTTCTGGAGCAGATCAAGGCCCAGATCGCCCGCGTGGTTTCGGTTCACAAGGTGGTGGACTGGACCATCGACAAACCCGGCATCGAGCGCGAAATGGCGCTGATCAAAGTGGCGGGCACCGGCGACAAACGGGTGGAAGCCTTACGTATCGCCGATTCCTTCCGCGCCCGCCCGGTGGATACCACCCACACCAGCTTTGTGTTCGAGATCACCGGGGCGCCCTCCAAACTGGACAGCTTTATTGACCTTATGCGCCCGCTTGGGTTGGTCGAAGTCTCCCGCACCGGCGTCGCCGCCATTTCGCGCGGGCCCGAGGCGATGTGATGGCGACAGGCTGCGCTTTTTCGTCCCCCGTTTACCCCTCCTGCGTCACGGCCGGGCTTGACCCGGCCCTTCAGCGAGCGCATTTCCCTCGGAAATGCGACCAGTCAGCCTAAGTCTTAAGGAGAAACCATGCGCGTTTACTATGATCGGGATGCCGATCTGAACTTCATCAAGAACAAGAAAGTTGCCATCATCGGATTTGGGTCGCAGGGTCATGCCCACGCCCAGAACATGCGCGATTCCGGGGTCAAGGACGTCGTCGTCGCCGAACTCGCCGGTTCCAAGCCGGCCGAGAAGGCCAAGGCTGCCGGTTTCACGGTGATGTCGGCCTCCGAGGCCGCCAAGATTGCCGACGTCATGATGATGGTCGCCCCCGACGAATATCAGGCCGATATTTACAAAAACGAACTCGTCCTCAACATGAAGCAAGGCGCGGCGTTGTTTTTCGCCCACGGCTTCAACATCCATTTCCATCAGATCGTGCCGCGGCCCGATCTCGACATCATCATGGTGGCGCCCAAAGGCCCCGGCCATACCGTCCGCGGCGAGTACCTCAAGGGCGGCGGCGTGCCTTGCCTGATTGCGGTCGAACAGAATGCCTCGGGCAACGCCCATGAACTCGGGCTGGCCTATGCCTCCGCCATCGGCGGCGGTCGCTCCGGCATCATCGAGACCACCTTCCGCGAAGAGACCGAAACCGATCTGTTCGGCGAGCAGGTCGTGCTCTGCGGCGGCTTGGCCGAGCTGATCCACGCCGGGTTCGAAACTCTGGTCGAAGCCGGATATGCCCCGGAAATGGCCTATTTCGAATGCCAGCACGAACTGAAGCTGATCGTCGATCTGATTTATGAAGGCGGCATCGCCAACATGAACTACTCGATCTCCAACACCGCCGAATACGGCGAATACGTTTCCGGCCCGCGCATCATCACCCCCGAAGTAAAGCAGGCGATGAAGGCGGTGCTGACCGACATTCAGACCGGCAAATTCGCCCGCGACTGGGTGCTGGAGAACAAAGCCAACCAGTGCTCGTTTAAGGCCCTGCGCAAGCAAAGCGCCGGTCATCAGGTCGAGGAAGTCGGGACGCGTTTGCGCGCCATGATGCCCTGGATCGGCAAGAACAAGCTGGTCGACCAGAACAAGAACTAAACACGCGAAATTGACGGCTGTTAGCCCCCGCTTGCGCTTGAACGGCGCGCGAGCGGGGGCTTATTTTTTGGGCTGCCATTTGTGCGGGTGAAGGTTATGGGAAATTTTTGGGCGATAGCGGGCGCGGCGTTTCTGTTTCTGCCGGCAGTGGCCGGCGACGGCACGACGGCGGCAGCCCTCCGCGACAAGGCGCTGACCGATCCGACCGCCTGGAAGGTGCTGGAATCGCTTTCCTACGAAGTCGGTCCGCGCCCGGTCGGCAGCCCAGCCTATGAACAGGCCCGCGATTGGGCCGTGGCCAAATTCAAGGAACTCGGCTTTACCGATATCAAGGTCGAACCCTTCGCCAAGCCGAGTTGGAAGCGTGGGGCGGAATCTGCCGAAATTATCGGCCCGCACGCGCAAAATCTGGCGATCATCGGCCTTGGTGGATCGAAGCCGACCCCCAAGGCGGGGATAGAGGCCGAGATAGCGGTGCTACCATCTCTCGATGTGCTGATGGCCGCCGCGCCCGGCGCGTATTCGGGTAAAATTGTCATGGTGAACCAGCCGACGGTTCGCGCCGAGGATGGTGCTGGCTACGGCGGGGCGGTGCGGGCGCGATATGCCGCATCGGAAGCGGCAAGGCGTGGGGCGGTCGCCTATCTTGTTCGCTCGATTTCGACCGGCACTGGCCGCAGTCCCCACACCGGCTACATGCGGTATGTCGACGATGCGCCGAAGATCCCATGTGCCGCGCTCGGTGTGCCCGACGCCGACCTTTTGGCCTACCTGGCATCCGCGGGGCCGGTGCGCATTCGCCTGAAGCTGGCATCGACGGAGCAGCCCAAGACCACGGCCTGGACCATCTCCGGTGAGATCAAGGGCAGCAAGCATCCAGACGAAATCGTCGTGATCGGCGGGCATATCGATTCCTGGGATTCCGGTCTCGGGGCCATCGACGATGCGGCCGGCATCGCCATCACTACGGCGGCGGCGAGGCTGGTTGCCGGTTTGCACCCGGCGCGCACCATCCGGGTGGTGATGTGGGGATCTGAAGAAACAACAGGTTCATCAGTGGCTTACCTAGAGACGCATAAGGACGAAGTCCCTCGTATCGTTGCCGTCGGCGAAAGCGATGTGGGCGCCGACCGCATTGTCAGCCTGATGTTACCGTCGGATGTTGCCGCCAAGTCGGTCCTTGCGCCGCTTGCCGATCTGTTGGCGCCGCTCAAGATCATGATTTCGCGGGAACCGGTACGTGATGCAGGTGCCGACGTGGAAGATTTGGTCAAAGCCGGCGTGCCGGCCTTCGCCTTCAAACAGGACGCCAGTCGGTATTTCGACTATCACCATTCGGCCGACGATACCCCGGCCATCGTCGATACGAACCAACTCAACCAGAACGTCGCGGCCTGGGCGAGTCTGCTGTATTTGCTGGCCGACAGCGACGTGAACTTGCGGGCAAAACCTAGTTCGGCTTCTCCAAACTGAAGGTCTCGCTTTCCTTGTCATAAGAAAACCGCTCGGCAGGCCGGCGGGGTTCGGGGAGGTCGACTACCGGCCACCAAAGAAAAATCGTGCCACAAGATGCCCCGGTGCATTAAACCGGTGTTATCCGCGTCCATGATGTTGCGCGGCCTGATATATTTTGGCCATTTGAACAGGGCGTTGCGCTTGCGTATAGCCGGCGTTCCAGCGTAAAAATGCCCAATAACGGGGCTGAAAATGCGTCGATGCCGGCGCTTGGAGGCGATTCGTTAGGGTTTATATAGGCTTAATACCGGCGGACGGAACGGCAATCCGGCGATGATGGAGCATGCAAATCAAACAAACGAGACAGGTGGCTTTGCCGCCCGTGCGTTTGCGCGCGCTCCCTATCGTCCTCGTTTTTCCCTCGGTTTGCCGCTTGCGGCGTTTCTCCTCCTTACCAGCCCCTAGACGCCGGCTGGCGCTTTGCGCCGGGTGTTTAGGGGATTGAATCGGATACGGAGAAACCTGAATAGCGGCAAACGGAAGGAACGAGCGGCTATGAGCACGAATAAAATGGAATCGCCCACAGTGGCACCTGAACGCGTACGCATTTTCGACACCACTTTGCGCGACGGCGAGCAATCGCCCGGCGCGGCCATGACCTTCGATGAGAAGCTTCAGGTGGCGGAGATGCTCGATACTATGGGCGTCGACGTCATCGAGGCGGGGTTTCCCATCTCCTCGCAGGGCGATTTCGAGGCGGTGTCGGAAATCGCCAAAAAAGTAAAGAACGCTTCGGTTTGCGGTCTTGCCCGCGCCGGCATCAAGGATATCGACCGCGCCTTCGAGGCGGTGAAGTACGCCAAGCGGCCGCGCATCCATACCTTCATTTCCACCAGTCCGGTGCATATGAAGCACAAGCTCAACATGGGCGCCAATGCGGTGCTCGACGCGGTGGGTGCGTCGGTGAGCCATGCCCGTTCGCTGGTCGAGGACGTGCAGTGGAGCGCCGAGGATGCCACCCGCACCGAGCACGATTTTCTCTGCGCTTGCGTCGAGTTGGCCATCCGCTCCGGCGCCACAACGGTCAACATTCCCGATACCGTCGGTTACGCCACGCCGCAGGAGTTCTTCGAACTCATCCGGATGCTGTTCGATCGGGTGCCCAACATCGACAAGGCGGTAATCGCTACCCATTGTCACAACGACCTCGGCTTGGCGGTGGCGAATTCGCTGTCGGGCGTGCTGGCGGG
>DBTZ01000060.1:158904-160337 GCA_002307315.1 Alphaproteobacteria bacterium UBA1303 | reverse complement strand
ATTCGCTGTCGGGCGTGCTGGCGGGTGCGCGGCAGATCGAATGCACGATCAACGGCATCGGCGAACGTGCCGGCAATGCCGCGCTGGAAGAAATCGTAATGGCGATGAAAGTGCGGAAAGACCGCTTGCCCTTCGCCTGCGGCATCGATACCACCCAGCTCGCGCGCGCCTCCAAGCTGGTGTCGAACGTCACCGCCTTCCCGGTGCAGTACAACAAGGCAATCGTCGGCAAAAACGCCTTCAGCCACGAGAGCGGCATCCACCAGGACGGCATGTTGAAGAACGTCGAAACCTACGAGATCATGCGCCCGGCCGACGTAGGGGTGAAGGAAACGTCGTTGGTGCTGGGCAAGCTGTCGGGGCGCCACGCTTTCCGCAAGAAGTTGGAAACCCTCGGTTATCAGCTTTCCGATGCGGCGGTGGAAGACGCGTTCAAGCGTTTCAAGGATCTTGCCGACCGGAAAAAGGTCTTCGACGAGGACATCGTCGCTCTGGTTGACGACGGCATCGTGCGCGGTAAGGACCAGATCGTGGTCAAAACCCTCAAAATCGCGACGGGAACCGGCAGTAGGGCCACCGCCGATTTGGTGTTGACGGTTTCGGGCGGGGATCGGCATGTGACGGTCGAGGGCGACGGCCCGGTGGATGCGATCTTCCGCGCCATCCGGGAAGCTTTCCCCCACCCGGCCAGTCTGCAATTGTTCCAGGTTCAGGCGGTGACCGAAGGCACCGATGCCCAAGCCAATGTCAGTGTCAGGCTCGAAGAGGACGGCCGTACGGTAACCGGCAAGGGCGCCGATACCGATACCCTGGTTGCCTCCGCCTACGCCTATGTTAATGCTCTCAACAAGCTTTTGGTAAAACGGACGAAACAGGAGCCCGAAACCCTCAAAGTCGCGCAGTGATCGCTGCTTCAAGCCCCGGCGATTGAGCCGGGGCTTGAAAACGGCGAGGGCGCAGGGCCATCGGAAAAAAAAGGAATGGCAGGTTAACATGTTCGGCAGTCTTCTCGGCGCACTGTCGAGCGATATGGCGATCGACCTCGGCACCGCGAACACCCTGGTGTACGTCAAGGGGCGCGGCATCGTTCTCAACGAGCCTTCGGTCGTCGCCACGATCAATCGCGGAGGAAAGAAACAGGTTCGTGCCGTCGGCAACGACGCCAAGATGATGCTGGGGCGCACCCCCGGCAATATCGAGGCGATCCGCCCGATGCGCGACGGCGTGATTGCGGATTTCGAGGTGGCGGAGGAAATGATCAAGCATTTCATCCGCAAGGTGCATAACCGGCGCTCCTTCGCCAATCCGATGATTATCGTCTGCGTTCCTTCAGGCTCGACCGCGGTGGAGCGGCGCGCGATTCAGGAATCGGCGCTATCGGCCGGTGCCCGCCGGGTGTTTCTGATCGAGGAGCCGATGGCGGCGGCGATCGG
>DBTZ01000060.1:153227-158595 GCA_002307315.1 Alphaproteobacteria bacterium UBA1303 | reverse complement strand
GACATCGGCGGCGGCACCACCGAGGTGGCGGTGTTGTCGCTCGGCGGTATCGTCTATTCGCGTTCGGTGCGGGTCGGCGGCGACAAGATGGACGAGGCGGTGATCGCCTACATTCGCCGCCATCAGAACCTGCTGATCGGCGAGGCTTCGTCCGAGCGGATCAAAAAAGAGATCGGCACCGCGGCGCCGCCGTCCGACGGCAACGGCGTGACCCTGGAAATCAAGGGGCGCGATTTGTTGAACGGCGTGCCGAAGGAGATCACTATCACCCAACGTCATATCGCCGAAGCGCTGGCCGAGCCGGTCGGCTCCATCGTCGAGGCAGTCAAGGTGGCGCTCGAAGCGACCCCGCCGGAACTCGCCGCCGATATCGTCGACAAAGGTATCGTGCTCACCGGCGGCGGCTCGTTGCTGGCCAACCTCGACACGGTTTTGCGCGAGGAGACCGGACTGCCGGTATCAATCGCCGACGATCCCTTGTCCTGCGTTGCACTCGGCACCGGACGGGTTCTGGAAAATATGAAGGGCATGCGGCACGTTCTTTCAACCGCCTTCTGACGGCCAAACATCCATCGACGCGCGGGTGTAACAAGCATGGCGAATGGATATTGGAGAAATGCGCGTAAGCGGGGGGGCACCAGGCTTTCCCTGACCATCGTTACGGTGATGGCGATCGCGCTGATTTTGATCGGCAAGACCCAGACGACATTGTTCAATAGCGCGCGGGCGGGGGTATCCGATTGGATGGCGCCGTTCTTGAGAACGGTCGCCTCGCCGTTGGACAGCAGCCGCCGCTGGATCGGTTCGATCGGCGACATATTCTCCGTTTATCAGGAAAACCTCCGGCTTAAGGACGAACGGGCCAAGCTGATGCAATGGCAGAGCCGGGCCCGGGAACTCGAAGACAGAATCAAGCGATATCAGCTTCTCCTGCACGCGGTGCCGGATCCTGAGTTGGGTAAGCTGGTCGTGCGGGTAATCGGGCGCGCCAATCATCCGTTTCAGCAGACCATGATCCTCGACGCCGGCAAGGCGAACGGCATCAAGCCCGGCCAGGCGGTGGTCGACGCCAGAGGCATGATCGGGCGCATTTTTCTTACCGGCGATCGTACGGCGTGGGTCATTCCGCTCACCGACCTCAATAGCCGCGTCCCCGTGACCATCGAGCCGAGCGAGACGCAGGCGATTATGGCCGGCAACAATTCACGCATGCCTGTCCTCGACGCTCTGGCGCACAATGCGGAGATCAAACCCGGCGATCAGGTGGTGAGTTCCGGCGACGGCGACATCCTGCCGGCCGGCCTTTTGATCGGCATTATCGTCATGCACGGCAAGGAGTACCGCGTAGCGCTGTTTTCCGACCAGTCGATGGCGCAGGACGTGGAGATTCTCAATTTCAAGCAGGCCCCGGAAAAGCCGCCCCAGCCGACGCTGGCGGACTTGCCGGTCACTGCCGCCGGATTGCCGCCGGCGTTGCCGCCGCCGCCGCCCGTCGTCGCGCCGCAGAACAAATCCGCCGACACGACCGGAGGGGCTGGTGTAACGAAGGTCAAACCGGCCAACACCGGTCACGTCGGCAACGTCGGCAACGTCGGCGAAGCCGATGACGGCATCGAATGAGCGGGGAACCTGTTGAAATAACCGCCGATCGCGAAGATCCTTTTCGGACGCAAGGGCCGTAACATGGGAACAAAAATATTCGCATCCGTCATTCCGGTTCTGCTCGGGCTTTTGGGTGCGATCATCGCCAATATCCCGGTGACGGTGTTAGGCGGCTGGATGCCTCCGCCGCTTCTGGCTTTGATGCCGATCTACTTTTGGTGCCTGGTGCGGCCCGATCTGATGAGCCCGGCCTGGACCTTTGCCATCGGCGTGCTGCAGGATCTCATGTCCGGCGGACCTCCCGGCATCTGGGCCGCATCTTTTGTCGTTATGTACGCCTTTCTCGATCGCCAGCGCGATACGTTCGCCGGGTTATCGGGGTGGGGGGCGGTGCTGGGGTTTGCCACCGCGACGCTTATCGTGTGTACGATGGCCTACACCATCCTTGCCGTGTACGATTGGAACCTCAGGCCGCTGTCGCCTTTCGCCATGCAGTTTGCGGTTACGGCGATTTTTTACATACCGGCAGCCTTTGTCTTAGGCTTCGTCCATCGTCGTATGGTCGGACCTTTGCGGAGCGACTTCTAGATGGCGTTATTCGACCGCAAGGACAAAAGCCGTTACGCCAGCTTCACCCGCCGCAGTTTCATGACCAGTTGCGGCATGGGCGGCGTGTTTCTGCTTTTGACCGGTCGCCTCTACCATTTGCAGATCCTCGAAGGCGATCAGTACATGACCCAAGCCGAGGACAACCGGGTCAATTTGCGGCTGCTGCCTCCGCCCCGCGGACGCATTCTCGATCGTTTCGGTGTGCCGCTGGCCGATAACCGGCGCAATTACCGGGTGGTAATTGTCGCCGAACAGGCCAGCCAAGGTGTGGAGGAAGCCCTCGATGCCATCGGCCGGATCATCACGCTCAATCCGCATCAGCGCGATAAAGCGCTGCACGACATCTCGCAGAACCGGCGCTTCGCGCCGGTCCCGGTGGTGGAAAACTTAAGTTGGGAGGAATTCGCCCGTATCAACCTCCATCTGCCCTATTTGCCCGGTGTGCAGCCCGACGTCGGCGAAACCCGCTCCTATCCCTTCGGTACGGAGCTTAGTCATGTGCTGGGATATGTTGCCGCCGCGGGGCCGGAAGAACAAAAAAGCGACAACGACCGGTTACTCGATTTGCCGGGTTTTCGCGTCGGCAAGCGCGGCATCGAAAAACAATTCGACAAAGACCTCCGCGGTAGCGCCGGCGCAAGCCGCGTCGAGGTCAACGCCTACGGCCGCATCATCCGCGAACTCAGCTACACCGAAGGGGTGCCCGGCAAGGACGTCTATCTTACCATCGATCGCGAGTTGCAGCACTTCGTCGAAGATCGCCTAGGCGACGAAAGCGCGGCTTGCGTGGTGATGGATATCGCCACCGGCGACATTCTGGCGTTGTGTTCGTCGCCGGGCTACGATCCCAATCAGTTCAATCTCGGCATCAGTCTCGACCAGTGGCGCGATTTGACCGGCAACGACCACAAGCCGTTGGTCAACAAGGCGCTGGCCGGGGCCTATCCGCCCGGCTCTACCTTCAAGCCGGCAATGGCGCTGGCGGCGGTCGAAAACGGCTTGGCCGACCTCAAAGTCACCTGTTCCGGCGTGATGACGTTGGGAAATCACGAATTCCACTGTTGGAAAAAGGAAGGCCACGGCGAGGTCGACCTGCATCGCGGCATCCAATTGTCTTGCGATATATTCTTCTACGAGGTGGCGCGGCGGCTTGGTATCGACAAAATGGAAGAGGCGTCGCGCAAGCTTGGGCTCGGGGCGCCGACCGGCATCGAAATGCCGGGCGAGACGTCGGGATTCATTCCCAGCCGGGCTTGGAAGCGTCAGCGCTTCGGCATTCCTTGGCAACAAGGCGAAACCCTGGTCAACGGTATCGGTCAAGGCTACGTACTGACCACCCCCATCCAGCTCTGCACCCTGGCGGCGCGGCTTGCCTCCGGTCGGGCGGTCACCCCGCGCATCGCTCACGCCGTCGGCGACGCCATACTGCCGCGGGCGATTCCCGGGCCGCTGCCGTTTTCGGACGATGCGTTCGCCGCCGTGCGTGACGGCCTCAACGCCGTGACCAATGAGGTGGGTGGAACCGCCTTCGCTTGGCGAATTTCCGAACCCGGTTTCGAGATGGCCGGGAAAACCGGTACCGCGCAGGTGCGCCGCATTTCCAAAGAAGAACGCATTACCGGCGTCCGTAAAAACGAAACGCTGCCGTGGAACTTGCGCGACCATGCGTTGTTTTTTGCCTACGCACCGGTGACGCAGCCTCGTTACGCCTGCGTCGTGGTGATCGAGCACGGCGCCGTCGGTGCTCATCCGCAGGTGCAAATCGCTCGGGATCTTCTGCTGTTCGCACAGACGCGCGATCCCTTGCGGCTCAAGACCGCCTATCCGACGCGAGCGGCCGCCGTTACGCCGGCGATGTCCGCGCCGAGGAAAAACACATGATCTCGCGCCCTTACGCCACCGCCCGACGTACCTTGTCGATCCGCGATAAGCTATACGCGATCAACTGGGGCTTGGTGCTGCTGATCACGCTCATCGCATGCACCGGCTTTGCCATGCTGTATTCGGTGGCGGGCGGATCCATTTCGCCCTGGGCAGGTAAGCAGATTCTGCGCTTCATCTTCGGCTTTCTTCTGATGCTCACCGTGGCGATGGTAGACATCCGCTTCTGGATGGCGGCGGCTTATCCCGCATTTTGGATCAGCTTCGCCCTTTTGATCGTGGTGGAGGTTGCCGGCCGCGTGGGATTGGGGGCTCAGCGTTGGATCGCGCTCGGTCCGATAGAATTGCAGCCGTCCGAGTTGATGAAGGTCGCGCTGGTGATGGCGATGGCGCGCTACTTACACGGCCTCAGCGTGGAAGACGTGTCGAAACCCCAGAAATTATTCATTCCCCTGGCTTTGATCGCTTTGCCGGCGGTACTGGTGGCGATACAGCCGAACCTGGGCACGACGTTGATTTTGGTTGCCGATGGCTTAGCCCTCTTGTTTCTTGCCGGGCTCTCCTGGTGGTGGATAGCCCCTACAACCACGGCGGCGGCCTGCGCCGTACCGATCGTTTGGCAGTTCGTTCTGCACGACTATCAGAAGCGCCGGGTCATGACCTTTCTCGATCCCGAATCGGATGCGCTCGGCGCCGGCTGGAATATCACTCAGGCGAAAATCGCCATCGGGTCCGGGGGCTTAACCGGCAAAGGCTTCCTTGAAGGCACTCAAAGCCGGCTGAACTTTTTGCCCGAGAAGGAAACGGACTTCATCTTCACCAATTTCGGCGAGGAGTTCGGCTTCTTCGGTTGTGTAACCTTGTTGCTGCTGTTCGCCGTGGTGATCGGGTACGGCGTGCAGATCGCCATGAGCGCCAGAAGTCAGTTTGCCCGGCTGCTGGCGATGGGCATCGTGCTCAACTTTTTCTTCTACATCATGGTCAATGCGTCGATGGTGATGGGGCTGATTCCGGTGGTGGGCATCCCGATGCCGCTGATTTCCTATGGCGGCACGGCCATGCTCACGGTTATGTTCAGCTTTGGCCTTCTGCTCAGCGTCCATGTGCATCGCCAGGTTGAAATCCCCCGTCACGCGGCGGGGCTGATTTGACGATTTTCTTGCATGGACAGACGTTTGCCCCTCTGCTATAGCCCCATCACTTTCGGCGGGTGATTAGCTCAGTTGGTAGAGCAGCTGACTCTTAATCAGCGGGTCGTGGGTTCGAGTCCCACCGG
>DBTZ01000060.1:149879-152992 GCA_002307315.1 Alphaproteobacteria bacterium UBA1303 | reverse complement strand
ACAGGTTCGAGCCCTGTATCACCCACCAACACAACATCTAGTGGCTTCAAGTTTCAAACAACTAGATAAAAAACCAGGAAAACCGCCAGATTTTTGGATGTCCGCTTCGCTAGAATCGGCCAAGCGACGCAATTTGACGGTATCCTTGGCGGCCGCAACAAACGCGTCAGTCGCGATAGCGTTAGTGCCCGCGGATTCCCCAAATTGATTTGGTAACGTTGAAGTCTGGGTCCGAGCCCCCGCACCGCTACCACGCATCAGAGAGGCTTGGGTGTGCCACGCGGGATCGATGCCGACGCCGCCGGGCCAGACGATTGCCAATATCCGACGTGAGGGGCGCGGCGCGAAGTTCTCGTACCGCGACGGCCTTTGCGTCATGCCGATGCCTTGCAGGATCGGCGCGTTGGCTTGAGGAACCGGCCGATTTCGCAAAGGATTGGATGGTGCCCGAGGTCGGACTTGAACCGACATGTCCTTTCGGACGCTGGATTTTGAGTCCAGTGCGTCTACCATTCCACCACTCGGGCGCTTGGGAATATCTATAGCGTTGCCAATGGGTTCTGCCAAGTGCCAATTCCATGTGCCGGCCCGGGCATGCAAAGCCGGAGTGCCTTTCGTGGCAACTATCCCCGTGAAATGCGATCGACGCGCGCCGTCAACGAACTTCGGTTCTTCTCTTTTATGTCGCGTGGCGGTAAATGCCTTTGAAACCTTAAAAGCTGCGAGTCGCCATGACGCATCGTCCCATCGTTCGCGCGCTGATCTCCGTTTCCGACAAGACCGGTTTGATCGATTTTGCCAAGGGGTTGGCGAAACACAATGTGATGCTGATCTCCACCGGAGGCACCGCCCACGCCCTTCGCGAAGCCGGGCTTCCGGTCGCCGACGTGTCGGAAATCACCAAATTTCCCGAGATGATGGACGGCCGGGTCAAGACTCTGCACCCGATGGTGCATGGCGGGCTTCTTGCGGTGCGCGACAAGGCCGATCATGCGGCGGCGATGCAGGCGCACGGCATCGAGGGCATCGACCTTCTGGTCTGCAACCTATACCCGTTCGAGGCCACGGTGGCGCGGGGCGCCGATTTCGAGACCACCATCGAAAATATCGATATCGGCGGACCGGCGATGGTGCGCTCGGCCTCGAAGAACCACGAATACGTTACCGTCGTGGTGGACACCGAAGATTACGCCGCGGTGCTAAAAGAGATGGACGGGAACGGCGGGGCGACTAGCCTGGGCTTGCGCCGCCGCCTGGCGCAAACCGCGCTCGCCCGTACCGCCGCCTACGATGCCGCAGTGTCGAATTGGTTTGCCGGCGAGCTTGCCAAGGACGGCGAAAAGAACCCGCCGCGCCGCAGGGCCTTCGCCGGCAGCTTGAAGCAACCCTTACGCTACGGCGAAAATCCGCACCAGGAAGCGGCGTTCTACGTCACCGGCGAAAATCGTCCCGGCGTTTCCAATGCCGAGCAGATTCAAGGCAAGGAACTGTCTTACAACAACATCGGCGATACCGATGCGGCCTTTGAACTGGTGGCGGAGCTCGATCGTGCAAGGTGCGCTTGCGCCATCATCAAGCACGCCAATCCATGCGGCGCGGCGCTGGGAACCTCATTGAAAGATGCCTATCTCAAGGCGCTGTCCTGCGATCCGGTCAGCGCCTTCGGCGGCATTCTGGCTTTCAACCGCACGCTGGACGGCGAAACCGCCGAGGAAATTTCCAAGATTTTTACCGAGGTCATCATTGCTCCGGACGCCGATGCCGACGCCCGCGCCATTTTGGCCAAGAAGAAGAATTTGCGCGTGTTGCTGACGGGGGCTTTGCCCGACCCTTACGCGCCGGGGCTGACTTTCAAGTCGGTGTCGGGCGGTCTTTTGGTGCAGGGCCGCGACAACGGCCACCTGACTAAAGCCGATCTGAAGGTGGTCACCCGAAAACAGCCGACCGACGCCCAACTGGACGACCTCTTGTTCGCCTTCACGGTGTGCAAGTACGTCAAATCCAATACCGTGCTTTATGCCAAGGAACTGGTCACCACCGGCGTAGGCGCCGGCCAGATGAGCCGCGTCGATTCGGCCCGCATTGCCGCGCTCAAAGCCCAGGATGCCGCCAAGATCGCCGGCTGGCCCGAGCCGCACACCATCGGTTCGGCGGCGGCCTCGGATGCCTTCTTCCCCTTCCCCGATGCGCTCGACGCCATCGCAGAGGCGGGCGCTACCTCGATCATTCAACCGGGCGGGTCGATCCGCGATGCCGAAGTGATCGCCGAGGCCGATAAGAAGGGCATTGCCATGGTGGTCACCGGCATGCGCCACTTCCGGCATTAATCGCCGAAACCGCACTGAGCTACGCCGCCGGCGGGATTTCCTGCCGGCGGTTTTTTTACGAGGGGGTGACGGCGTGCTTGAGGCCGCCTTCGAGCAACAGATAGACGCGGGCGGCGCAACGGTTCTTTATCCGCCGCCGGTCGCATTGCCTGTCAGCCTTGCCGCAGTTTTTGACGGACGGCTTCGAGTGCGGCTTCCGCCTTGGCTCCGTCCGGACCGCCGGCTTGGGCCATGTCGGGGCGGCCGCCGCCGCCCTTGCCGCCCAGCGCTTCTGACGCGGCGCGGACCAGATCGACCGCGCTGATCTTGGCGGTCAGTTCCTTGGTGACGCCGACCACCACCGAGGCCTTGCCTTCGGCCACCGCCACAAAGGCCGCAACGCCCTCGCCGAGTTTCTGCTTGGCGTCGTCTGCCAACCCCTTCAAATCCTTAGGGCTGACGCCTTCCACCACCTTCAGAACCGCCTTGATGCCGCCGATCTCCTCGATGTCCGAACCGCCTTGAGCCGGGCCGGCCAGCGCCAGCGCTTTTTTGGCATCGGCCAGTTCGCGTTCCAGCTTGCGCCGCTCGTCGGAAAGCTGCGTCACGCGCGAGGGCAAATCCTCGGGCAATGCCTTCAAGGCCGCCGCCGCTTCGCGGGCGAATTCCGCCTGATGGGCGAGGTAATGGCGTGCGTTTTCGCGGGTCAGGGCCTCGATGCGCCGCACCCCCGCGGCCACCGCGCTTTCGCCGACGATATGAAACACCCCGATATCGCCCAAGCGCGCCACATGGGTGCCGCCGCAC
>DBTZ01000060.1:148256-149551 GCA_002307315.1 Alphaproteobacteria bacterium UBA1303 | reverse complement strand
CCTCGTCGCCGTATTTTTCGCCGAATAGCGCCATCGCCCCGGATTCGATCGCTTTGTCGGTCGGCATCAGGCGGGTGGAAACATCCGAATTCTGCAGCACGACCTGGTTGACCAGTTCTTCGACCTCGGCAAGTTGCTCGGGCGACACCGGCTTGGGGTTGGAAAAGTCGAAGCGCAGGCGTTCGGCGTCGACCGACGAACCTTTTTGCGCCACATGCTTGCCCAGCACCCGCTTGAGCGAAGCTTGCAACAAATGGGTCGCCGAATGGTTGGCACGGGTGGCGGCGCGGCGCTCGCGATCTACCGTCAGTTCCACCGCATCGCCGACCGCCAGATCGCCCTTGGTCACCTCGACCACATGGATGTGCAGCCCCAGCTTTTTCTCGGTGTCGATCACCTTGCCTTCGAGCCGTGCGGATTTGATGCTGCCGGAGTCGCCGGCCTGGCCGCCGGACAAGCCGTAGAACGGCGTCTGGTTGGTCAGAAGACGCACGGTCTCGCCCGCCTTTGCGGCCTTTACGTCCGCTCCGTCCTTGATAATCGCCAGCACGGTGCCTTCGGCTTCTTCGGTGTCGTAGCCAAGAAATTCGGTCTTGCCGAATTTCTCGGTATAGGCGAACCAGGTCTGATCGGTGGCCGCCTCGCCGGAACCGGCCCAGGCTTTGCGGGCGTCGGCCTTCTGTTTGGCCATCGCCGCTTCGAAGCCGCCGGTATCGACCGCGATGCCGCGGATTTTCAGCGCGTCCTGAGTCAAATCGAGCGGGAAGCCGTAAGTGTCGTAGAGTTTGAAGGCAACTTCGCCGGCCAGACTGTCGCCGGCACTGAAGCCTGCCGTCGCTTCGTCCAGCAGTTTCAAGCCGCGCACCAGCGTTTCGCGGAAGCGGGTTTCTTCCAGCTTCAAGGTCTCGCCGATCAGCGCCTCGGCGCGGGTCAGTTCGGGATAGGCCGTGCTCATTTCGGCGACTAGCGCCGGCACCAGCCGGTGCATCAAGGGATCTTCCGAGCCGATCAGATGGGCGTGACGCATGGCCCGGCGCATAATCCGTCGCAACACGTAGCCGCGGCCTTCGTTCGACGGCAGCACGCCGTCGGCGATCAAAAAGGCGCAGGAACGCAAATGGTCGGCGATCACCCGGTGGCTGGCCAGTGTTGCCCCTGCAGCTTTGGCGCCGGAATAGTTCTCGGATGCCTCGATCAGGTGGCGGAACAGGTCGGTATCGTAGTTGTTGACCACGCCTTGCAGGATAGCGGCGAGCCGTTCCAACCCCAAGCCGGTGTCGATCGAGGGGCGCGGC
>DBTZ01000060.1:146358-148010 GCA_002307315.1 Alphaproteobacteria bacterium UBA1303 | reverse complement strand
GGTGTCGATCGAGGGGCGCGGCAGGTCGCGGCGGGTGTTTTCGTCCACCTGCTCGAATTGCATGAACACCAGGTTCCAGAATTCGAGGTAGCGGTCGCCGTCTTCGTCGGGCGATCCCGGCGGGCCGCCGGCGACTGTGTCGCCCTGATCGTAGAAAATCTCCGAGCAATAGCCGCAAGGGCCAACCGGCCCCATCGCCCATAAATTGCTCGGGTGGCCGATAATCCGGCTGTCTGGCAGGCCGGAAACCTTCTTCCAAATATCGCGAGCCTGATCGTCGTCGCTGTAGACGGTGACGTACAGCTTATCCTTGGGCAGGCCGACGGTATGGGTGACGAAATCCCAGGCAAAAGCGATGGCGTCTGGCTTGAAATAGTCGCCGAATGAAAAATTGCCCAACATCTCGAAAAACGTGTGATGGCGGGCGGTATAGCCGACATTGTCGAGATCGTTATGCTTGCCGCCGGCCCGCACGCATTTCTGGACCGTAGTGGCGCGGCTGTACGGGCGCTTCTCGGCGCCGGTAAATACGTTCTTGAACTGTACCATACCGGCGTTGGTGAACAGCAGCGTCGGATCGTTGCGCGGCACCAGCGGCGAGGACGGCACGATAGTGTGGCCTTGGGCCCGATAGAATTCGAGAAAGCCGGAGCGGATATCTGCGAGCGTTTTCATGATGTCGTTGTAACCGTGTGCAATTCACCTGTCATCCGCAGCGTTATGCACTGCGGCGCGGCAAAAAAGAAGGGACGCAAGGGGGCGTTCAACCGCCCTTGCGTCCCCTCCGGAGCCGTTCCCTCATGCCAGGAAGGGAACGGAACCGGACCGACCCAACCTTGCGGTCGAACCGGCCCGGAATTTCTGCCGCCTTGCGGCTAGTGGAGCGAATTTGACGTTTGAATTCCGCCCGCCGCCCCCTCGTGTTCAAACGTCAAATTCAAAAGCACCACTAGAAACATAAACTTGCTAGTGTCCCGATTCCGAAATCCACTTGTTTCTAATATCAGACACTTACGGATTTCGAAATCGTCAGGACACTAGCCAACCTATTGATCCCTAGTGTCGTTTCGGTTTCGAAGTTCGTTACCCATGCTGATATAGAGAATAAAACGAACTTCGAAACTACGACACTAGCGGTCCTTTTGATTCCGATATTTGCTTGGCTGTTGCCGCAACTGGGATGCAAATGTCGGAATCGGGCCACCAGCCGGCGCTCAGTCCTCGGCCTCGTCGCCCCCGGCTTCGGCGTGGGTCAGGGCGGCACCGATCAATCCTGCATTGGCGCGAATCGCCGCCTCGATCGCATCGGCGGATTGCGGATTGGCGGCTAGGTAGCTTTTGGCCTGCTCGCGGCCCTGGCCAATGCGGGTGCCGTCATAAGAGAACCAGGAGCCGGATTTTTCGACGATCCCGGCCTTGACCCCGAGATCGAGAAGCTCGCCGGTCTTGGAAATGCCTTGGCCGTACATGATGTCGAATTCGACCTGACGGAAGGGCGGGGCGACCTTGTTCTTGACCACCTTGACCCGGGTTTGGTTGCCGACCACCTCGTCGTGGTCCTTGATCGCACCGATGCGGCGGATGTCGAGGCGGACGGAGGCGTAGAACTTCAACGCATTGCCGCCGGTGGTGGTTTCCGGGTTGCCGAACAT
>DBTZ01000060.1:0-146073 GCA_002307315.1 Alphaproteobacteria bacterium UBA1303 | reverse complement strand
ATCTGGTTGATGAAGATGACGATGGTGTTCGACTTGGAGATCGAGCCGGTCAGTTTCCTTAGTGCCTGGCTCATTAGCCGGGCCTGAAGACCGGGCAGGGAATCGCCCATTTCGCCTTCGATTTCGGCCTTGGGGGTCAGAGCGGCGACCGAATCGATCACCACCACATCGATGCCGCCGGAACGGACCAGGGTATCGGTGATTTCCAGGGCCTGTTCGCCGGTGTCGGGCTGCGAGATCAGCAGCTCGTCGATGTTGACGCCCAACTTGCCGGCATAAATCGGGTCCAGCGCGTGTTCGGCGTCGACATAGGCGGCAATGCCGCCGCGCTTTTGAATTTCGGCAACGGCATGCAACGCCAGGGTGGTCTTGCCCGACGATTCCGGCCCGTAGATTTCGACCACGCGCCCGCGCGGCAGGCCGCCGATACCGAGCGCGATGTCGAGGCCGAGCGAGCCGGTGGAGACCACATCGGCGGCGGTGACCGGTTCGCGCTGGCCGAGCCGCATGATGCTGCCTTTGCCGAAGGCGCGGTCGATCTGACTCAGCGCCGCTTCCAGCGCTTTTTTCTTGTCGGTGCCGTCTTCCTTGCTGACGTCTCTCGCCACGAGTTTCAATGCCGCCTGAGCCATGTCCGCTTCTCCAATCTAAGTCATGCCCGACTTGCTTGCGAAGAAAATCTCGGGCTATCCACACGGCATTTGTGCATGTTTTGTTCTTTCAAGCAAGGACGAAGTAGCACGTTGATAGAAAATACTTATTTTTCGTGCGTTCTAGTAATGTACCGCAATTTATAGTTGCGTTCGGATATGCGTATAATAACCTGGGACATTACAATTTGCGTCTTAACCTTGCCGCATAGAAGCCGTCCATGCCGCCCTGCTCGGCCAAATGGCACGGCAGCGTGCGAAGATCGCCGCCGGCAATCCATTCTTCATGGCCGAACACATCGCTTTCCGCGAGGGGCGTACGGGCAAAATCCGGGTGGCGGGCAAGAAACGCGTTCACCTGTTCGGGGCCTTCTTCGGCTTCCAGCGAGCAAACGGCAAAGACCAGGGTTCCGCCCGGCGCCGTCAATTCCGCCGCCTTGTCGAACAGTTCGGAGGCAGCGGCGGCGCACAAAGTTACGTCGCTGGCGCCCTTGATCCAGGGCAGTTCGGGATGGCGGCGAATGGTGCCGGTGGCGCTGCACGGCGCATCCAACAGCACGCAAGGCGCCGGCTCTATCGTCAGATCGCGCACATCGGCACAAAGGATTTCGGCCGATAAATGCAGGCGGGCGAGGTTTTCCTGCAATCGTGCCAGACGTGTTTCGTCCTTTTCCACGGCTACGACGCGGGCGCCGTTGGCTGCGAGTTCCGCCGATTTACCGCCCGGCGCGGCACATAGGTCGAGGACGCGTTTATCCCGAACCTCGCCGAACAGCCGCGCCGGAAGATACGCGGCGGCGTCCTGCACCCACCAGCGCCCTTCGGCGAAGCCGTCCATCGCCTCGATCCGTTGCGGGGTAAAGCGGCGAACCGATCCGAACACAGCTTCGCCGCCCGCCGGCGGGGCGCTCATCGCCACGATGTCGAGCGGGGCGATGCCGAGATGGGCGGTGGCGATGGTGCGCGCGGTCTCTTCGCCGTAAAAATCGCACCAGCGCTGCCATAGCCAGTCCGGCGTGTTAAGGCGCGGCGCATCCTGATTGGCTATCATCGCCTTTCCCTCGCGGGTAAGGCGGCGCAAAACCGCGTTGATCAGCGGCTTAAAATGAATGGCCTTGGCATCGCCTGCCGCCAGACGATTGGCGCCGTCCACCGCGGCATGCGGGGCGACGTTCAAAAAAAGCAGTTCGCAGGCGCCCAAGAAAAGAATTTCCAGCGCCGGCCCGGCCTTATGGCGCGGGATCGGCTTGGGAACGCAGGTGCGGACAAGATCGTCGAGTTGGCCAATGCGCTTCAGCGCCTCATGGGCAATGGCGCGGGCGAAGGCGGCATCGCGCGGCTCCAGTCCGTCCAATGCGGAAAGCACCGCCTCGAACGGGCGGCGCCGGTTCATCACCTCCGAAAAAATGGCAAGGGCCGCCTCGCGGGCCGACCGGTTCAACCCCACGGTCCTTTAATGCGGTCGGCGGGCGTTCCGGCCATTGCTTTTAATCGGGCGATGCGCTCCTCGGTCGGCGGATGGGTCGAGAACAGTCCGGCAAAGCCGCCGTGCAGCGGGTTGATGATGAACATGTGCGCGGTGGCGGGATGGTCGTCGGCGGCGCGGTTTTCGATTTGGCCGGCGGCGTGGGAAATTTTATCCAGTGCAGCGGCCAGCCACAGCGGATGGCCGGAAATTTCCGCCCCCGCCTTGTCGGCTTCGTATTCCCGGGCGCGGCTTAAGCTCATCTGTACCAACATGGCGGCGACGGGCGCCAGAATCGCCACCAGGATCACGCCGACCATACCCAGCGGGTTGCGCCGGTCGTTGCCGCCGAAGAAAAAAGCGAAATTGGCCAGCATCGACACCGCGCCGGCGATGGTCGCGGTTATGGTCATGGTCAGGGTGTCGCGGTTTTTGACATGGCCAAGTTCGTGAGCCAAAACGCCGGCAAGTTCCTCGTCGCTCAGGCGCTCCAGGATGCCGGTGGTGGCGCAGACTGCGGCGTGTGCGGGATCGCGGCCGGTGGCGAAGGCGTTGGGCTGGGGATTTTCGACGATGCACACCTTGGGCATCGGCAGATTTGCGTTTTCGGCCAGCCTGCGGACGATGCGATAAAGCCGGGGCGCGGTCGCCTCGTTCACTTCCTGCGCATGGTAGATCGACAAGACAACGCGGTCGGAGTTCCAGTAGGCGAAAAAATTCATGCCGACCGCGAACAGAAACGCGATCGTCATGCCGCCGGGACCGCCGATCAGAAACCCGGCGGTTACGAAAATCGCGGTCAACAACGCCATCAGAAATCCGGTGCGGAAGGTATTCAACGGTTACTCCTTGGCAAGAAAGTGCCTCTCTGATGTATGCTGGAAACGACCCCCGTCAAGCATGGCTATGTCAATGAGCGCATCTTCACCCGATAAAGAGATTAAACGCCGCATTCGCGAGGCCGCCGAACGCGCCCTTCAGGAGGCTGAGGTCCGGCATACCGCCGCCAAACCGCAGGTGCTGCCGCGCGAGCGCGGCGGGCGCGCCGGGCCAGAGCCAACCCGTTACGGCGATTGGGAAAAAAACGGCATCATCTCCGATTTTTGATCGCCTCTTGAAGCGAAATCGGCTATGGTCCAAGTAAAGTAGTCAACCATTCGGGAAAGCCCATGTTTATACAGACCGAATCCACGCCCAACCCGGCGACCATGAAGTTCATTCCCGGCTGCGAGGTGATGCCCAAAGGTGCGGTGGCCGATTTCCCTACCGCGGAGGATGCCGCACGTTCGCCGCTCGCCCACGCTCTATTCGCCACCGGCGAGGTGACGCGGGTGTTTTTCGGCGCCGATTTCATCTCGGTGACCAAGAATGCCGGCGAATGGAAACATCTTAAACCGGCGGTGTTGAGCGCGATCATGGAACATTTCGCTAGCGGCGCGGCACTGATCGCCCATCCGGCCGAAGAGCCGGCTGAGGCGGAGAGAGGTCAGGACAGCGAAATCGTGGCCCAGATTAAGGAATTGATCGAGACTAGGGTGCGGCCGGCGGTGGCTCAGGACGGCGGCGACATCGTCTATAAGGGCTTCGATGAAATGTCCGGTGTGGTGTACCTGCACATGCGTGGGGCCTGTTCCGGCTGCCCGTCCGCAACCATGACGCTAAAACAAGGGATAGAAAGCCTGCTTCGCCACTATGTCCCGGAGGTGAATGCGGTCGAGGCGGTTTAAGACGCCGCTGTTTTCTGCGACCTTGTCCGATTGTTGATTCTTTAATTTAGGAGCGCAAACCCCATGCCCCATGCCGTCAACGATGAGGCGCTCGACCGGATCTTCCGCGCCGCCCGCACCCATAATGCCTGGACCGACAAGCCGGTCAGTCCTGCGGTGTTGATGGCGCTGTACGATATGATGCGATGGGGGCCGACGGCGGTCAATTCCACCCCGGCGCGGATTGTCTTTGCGGTGTCGCAGGAGGCCAAGACGCGGCTGAAGCCCCATCTGGCGCCCCCCAACGTCGAAAAGACCATGTCCGCGCCGGTCACGGCGATTTTGGGCTACGATCTCGATTTTGCGACAACCCTACCGAAGCTGTTTCCGCACTATCCCGGCGCCAAGGACTGGTTTGCCGATCCGGCGGTGGCCGAGGAAACCGCTTTTCGCAATGCCTCATTGCAGGGGGGGTATTTCATCGTCGCGGCGCGGTCGCTCGGTCTCGATTGCGGGCCGATGTCGGGGTTCGATATCGCCGGCGTGACCAAGGAATTCTTCGCCGGCACGAAGGTGAGGGCGAATTTTCTTTGCAACCTCGGCTATGGCGATCCGAAGGGTTTGCATCCGCGCGGACCTCGCCTGTCGTTCGACGAAGCGTGCCGTATCGTGTGAGCACGGCCTTTTGGTTCCATCCGTGCGATTGCGAAATTCTCGCGCGCATTCACTCCGAAGCGTGCGGGGACGCCTGGAGCGCTGCTGCCATTGCAAGCCTGATGGCGCAAGCCGGGGTGTACGCCGTGGTGGCGGAAATTGCGGTGGCGGCCGGTAACCGGCCCGGCGGCTTTGTTTTGATTCGCGTGGCGGCGGATGAAGCCGAGATTCTCACCTTGGCTGTGAGGCCTGCGTCAAGAAGGCGCGGGCTTGGTCGGGAGATGGTACGCGCAGGGGCAGAAAAAGCTGCCGACATGGGGGCGAAAAGTCTGTTTCTTGAAGTGAATGTGGGCAATTTTGCGGCAAAGAACTTGTATAACGGACTAGGGTTCTTAAAAGTTGGGGTGCGGCCAGGATACTACCTTAGGGATAGGGACCACAAAGAAGATGCCCTTGTTTTAAGCGCGCAACTTCCGCTACTTGAAGTTTGAAATACTTTGCATGACCTTAGAAGGGTCGCAGAGGGTGGAACAGGAGCTGGCCGTGACGCGGATCGAACAACTCTGCGTCGAGAAGGGGTTGCGGATGACCGAGCAGCGCCGGGTGATCGCCCGCGTGTTGTCCAAGTCGGCCGACCACCCCGATGCGGAGGAGCTGTATCGACGCGCTTCCGCCCTCGATCCCAAGATTTCCATCGCCACCGTTTATCGTACGGTGAAACTGTTCGAGGATGCCGGCATTCTCGAACGACACGATTTCCGCGACGGGCGTTCGCGCTACGAGGAGCAGCCGGAAGCGCACCACGACCATCTGATCGACGTTCAGACCGGTACGGTGATCGAATTCCGCAACGAAGAAATCGAAAAACTGCAACGGCGCATTGCCGAGGATCTCGGCTTCGATTTGCTCGACCACCGGCTCGAGCTTTACGGCGTGCCGAGGAAATCCCGCTGACATGACCAATTTGCGGGCCGGCGTGTTGCTCTTCTGCTTTGTCGCGATGGTCCTCCTTGCGTTCGCCTGGCAGGGCATCGCGGTGAAGTTTAAATTGAAACGGCGAAAGACCTTTCCGCCGAGATTTCACGCGGCGGTCTGCCGTTTGTTCGGCATCAAGGTCGTCGTCGTCGGTAAGCCGATCGACGATTGCGGCAGTCTTCTGATCGCCAACCACACGTCTTATCTCGATGTCTTCATACTCGGCTCGACCGCGCCGATGTCGTTCGTCGCCCGCCACGATGCCGCCCAATGGCCGTTCGTCGGCACCATGGTGCGTTTGCAGGAATCGGTGCTGGTCGAGCGGCGGCGGCGCGGCAAGGTCGGCCAGCAGCGCGACGGCATTCGGGCGCGGATGGCGATGGGCGACCGCATAGCCTTCTTTCCCGAAGGCACAACGTCCGACAATAATCGTATCTTGCCGTTCAAAAGCTCGCTTTTGGGCGCGGCGATGGCCGATGGAGATGGGGTGGCCGATTTTCCCATCCAGCCGGCCACCATTTCCTATGTCGCGATGCACGGTATGCCGATGAATCGCTCCGACCGGTATTCCTACGCTTGGGTCGGCGATTTTTCGCTGTTTCCCCACGTCTGGAACATGCTGAAGGCGGGGCCGCTCGATGTGGTGGTGGAATTCCATCCGCCGCTGTCGTCGTCGCTCGGCCGCAAAGAGGCCACGCTGCAAGCCGAGACACTGGTGCGCGCCGGTTGGCGGCGGGCGGCGAAAAACTGGCGCAACGCGGCATGAGCGCGATTGCTTGTGTCGGCGCGGCGCTTCGCGCATAAGCTATGCGCGGGGTGCAAACGTGGGAACCGGTATTGCGCGTAAAGTTGCGCCGATGAATCTAACCGTCGCATGCAGAAGCTTTATATAAAAACCTACGGCTGCCAAATGAACGTCTACGATTCCGCCCGCATGGCGGATCTGTTGGTGCCGCTTGGCATGACGCCGACCGACGATCCCGCGGATGCCGACATGGTGATCCTCAACACCTGTCATATTCGCGAAAAAGCCGCCGAGAAGGTCTATTCCGAGCTCGGCCGCCTGAAAATCGTCAAGCAGACGCGTGCCCGCGCCGGTAAACCGACCGTCATCGCCGTTGCCGGCTGCGTCGCCCAGGCCGAAGGCGAGGAGATTATCGCCCGCCAGCCGGCCGTCGATATTGTGGTCGGTCCACAATCCTATGCCCGCCTACCGCAGATGATCGCCGAGATTGCCAGAAAGGGCGGCCATGCGCTCGATACCGATTTTCCCGCGGTGGCGAAGTTCGATTCCTTGCCCGAAGCGCATGGCGGGGTCGGCGTTTCCGCTTTTCTTACCGTGCAGGAGGGATGCGATAAATTCTGCACCTATTGCGTGGTGCCGTATACCCGCGGAGCGGAGTATTCGCGGCCGGTCAAGGATGTGCTGGACGAAGCGATGCGGCTCTACGACGAAGGCGCGCGCGAGATCACGCTGCTCGGCCAGAACGTCAATGCCTATCGCGGCGAGGGACCAAGCGGCGAATGGTCGTTGGCGACGTTGATCTGCGCACTGGCGAAGATGAAGGATTTGCGCCTGCGCTACGTCACCAGCCACCCGCGCGACATGGGCGACGATCTGATCGAGGCCCATCGCGACATTGCGGCGCTGATGCCGTACCTGCATCTGCCGGTCCAGGCGGGGTCCGACAAGATTCTTGCGGCGATGAATCGCGGCCACAAGGCGGCTGATTATCTGCGTCTGGTCGAGCGCATTCGCGCGGCGCGTTCCGACATCGCGCTTAGCGGCGATTTCATCGTCGGGTTTCCCGGCGAGAGCGACGAGGATTTCCGCGCCACCGTGAAGCTGGTGGAAGCGGTCGGCTACGCGAGCGCGTATTCGTTCAAGTATAGCGCCCGGCCGGGAACGCCGGCGGCGGCGATGGCCGGCCATGTGCCCGATGCGGCAAAGAATGCGCGGCTGCAGGAACTGCAGGCGCTTTTGACCCGCCAACAAGCCGCGTTCAATCAAGCCTGCCTCGGCAAAACCTTTTCGGTATTGTTCGAACGGCCGGGCCGCAAAAAGAATCAGGCGGTCGGCCGTTCGCCCTATCTTCAACCGGTGCATGTCGAAAATGCCGGCCATCTGATCGGTCGCGTCGCCGACGTGGTTATCGAAGCGGTACTGCCCAATTCGCTGAAAGGCGCGCTGCGGCAAGAGGTGCCAATATGTCCAAACCCGTGATCAAGGCAAAACCGGAAACGGCGAAACTGACCTTGGAATTTCCCGACAATCGCCTGCTGACGGCTTTGGCCGGGCCGCACCAGAAACATTTTGCCCGTCTTGAGCAGAAATTCGCCGTACGCTTGGCGATGCGCGGCAATCTGGTGGCGGTGACGGGGGCATCGCGCGAGCGAGCGGCCAAGGCGTTGAGGAACTTCTATGCTCGACTTGAAGCAGGCGAGAGCGCCGGCAGCGCCGAACTCGACGCCGACATCCGCTTCGTCGAGGAAGGCGAGGTTGCTCCCGGCGCGATCAAATGCGCCGGCGGCAAGCTGGTGCGACCGCGATCGGCGGCGCAAAGCGCCTATCTCGAAGCAATGGCGAAACGTCCCCTGACCTTCGGCATCGGTCCGGCCGGCACGGGAAAGACGTTTCTCGCGGCCGCCTACGGCGCATCGCTGCTGATGCGGCACGAGGTCGAGCGGCTGATTCTCACCCGTCCGGCGCTGGAGGCGGGCGAGCGGTTGGGGTTTCTGCCCGGCGATCTCAAGGAAAAGATCGATCCCTACCTGCGGCCGCTGACCGACGCTTTGTTCGCCACTATGGGCGAGGCCGCCACCCGGCTGATGGAACAGGGCACGATCGAAGTGGCGCCTTTGGCTTTCATGCGTGGACGGACGCTTAGCCGCGCCTTCGTCATTTTGGACGAGGCGCAGAATTGTACCCCGATGCAGATGAAGATGTTTCTCACCCGGCTCGGCGAGGATTCGCGCATGTGCGTGACCGGCGATCCGACGCAGAGCGATTTGCCGGGCAACCTGGGCGAAGGGCTTGCGGAAGCCTTGAAGCTGCTCGAAGATGTCGAAGGTGTTGCCATTGTTCGCTTCGGCGAAGCGGACGTGGTGCGCCACGCTCTCGTCACCCGCATCGTTGCCGCCTATAATCGGGCGGCGGAAAAACACGCGAAGAAGAAGGCATGAGCGTCGACATTCACATTGAGGACGCGCGCTGGCGGAAGATTCGCAATCTGCCGTCCCATTTGCGCATGGCGGTGCGCCGGACGCTGGCCGCCGAAAGGCGCAAAGGGTCGCTGACCGTTCTTTTGACCGGCGACGAAGCTCTGCAAACGCTCAACCGGCGCTTCCGCCGCAAGAACAAGCCGACCAACGTGCTGTCGTTTCCCGCGTCTTCCGGTCATCAGGCGTATCTTGGCGACATCGCAATCGCCTACGGCGTGACCGCCACCGAGGCTAAGGCGGCGAAGACGCGCGTTACCGATCACGCCGTGCATTTGGCGGTGCATGGAACCTTGCATCTGCTCGGTTACGATCACGTGAAAACCGGCGAGGCGGAAATCATGGAAGGCCGGGAAATAGCCATTCTCGCCCGTCTCGGCATTCGCAACCCATACAGGCAGGCGTCATGAGCGGCGATTCCCATCGTCAGAATACCGAAGACGAAAAACCCTCGCTGCTGAAGCGGCTGTCGCTAGTCTTGCACGGCGGCGGCGGATCGATCCGCGAAAGCCTGGAGGCGGTGATCGAAGAAAGCGAGCGCGAAAGCGATACCTTGTCGGCGCCCGAGCGCACCATGCTTGCCAATCTTCTGAAATTCGGCGATCTCAAGGTGAAGGACGTGATGGTGCCGCGCGCCGATATCGTTGCGGTGGACGAGAAGACGTCGCTTGCCGATCTGGCGATGTTGTTCCGCCAAGCGCAGCATTCGCGCCTGCCGGTGTTTCGCGAAACCCTCGACGATCCGATCGGGCTGGTGCATCTCAAGAGCGTGCTCGGTCTGCTCGAACCCCAGGACGATGGAAGCTTCCGTCTCGACGAGAAACCGATCGCCGAGATCAAGCACGACATTCTGTTCGTGCCGCCGTCGATGCCGGTGCTCGATCTTCTATTGAAGATGCAGACTCTGCATACCCATCTGGCGCTGGTGGTCGACGAATACGGCGGCACCGACGGGTTGGTGTCGATCGAGGACATCATCGAGGAGATCGTCGGCGATATTGCCGACGAGCACGACGAGGAAGCGCCGCATGCCCGGCCGCTTGCCGGCGGCGGGTTTCTCGCCGATGCCCGCCTCGCGCTGGAGGATTTCGAACGCGAAACCGGTATCGTCTTTCCGCTCGGCGACGACGAAGACGAAATCGAAACTCTGGGCGGGCTGGTGGTGGCGTTCGTCGGACGGGTGCCGCAGCGCGGCGAAATCGTGGTGCATCCGGCCGGCTACGAATTCGAAATCCTCGAAGCTGATCCCCGACGGGTGAAGCGTTTGCGCATTCGGCCGGCGCAAAATTCGGACGGCGCGCTATGAAGCGGCTCGCCGCACGCCTGGCCGCCCGCATGCGGGCTTGGCGCGGATGGCGCGGCGCCGCTTTCGATTTTTTTATCGGCGCGTTGTCGGCGTTGGGTTTTGCGCCGTTCGGCCTTTTTCCGCTGTTGCTCGTCGGATACGCCGCGCTGGTCTTAAGGCTCGATGCGACGGTCGGAAAGCGGCGGCCGATTCGCGCCGGGTTCGCGAGCGGCTGGTGGTTCGGCTTCGGCCAGTTTCTCGTCGGACTGCACTGGATCGGTTACGCCTTCATGGTCGATGCCGCCTCTCACGCTTGGCAATTGCCATTCGTGGCGGTGTTGTTTCCCGGCGGCTTGGCGTTGTTTCCCGCCGTTGCGGGCGCGGTGGCGGCGAAGTTCTGGCGATCGGGGTCGACGAGGGTTTTTGTTTTTACGTTCGCCTTTGCGCTTTGCGAATGGTTGCGCGGTCATGTGCTGACCGGCTTTCCCTGGAATGTTACCGGTTACGGTTGGGGGGCCGTGCTTCCCATCATGCAAGGGGCGGCGTTGGTCGGCACCTATGGGCTGGGGCTTCTCACCATTTTGTTCGGCGCGTCGCTGGCGGAATTGATCGGGGTCCGGCCGCGTTGGCGATTGCCGGCGGCGATGGCCGGCCTGTTTACGGCTTTGGGTATTTTCGGTCTCGTTCGTTTGGCGATGACGCCGACCGGAACGGTCGACGGCGTGCGACTTAGAATTGTGCAACCTAATATTCCGCAGAACGAGAAATATACCCTGTCGGCCGTCGTACGGAATTGGTACCGGCTGACCGATCTGACCGAGCAGCCGGGGGCTGGCGTTCCCACCATTGCGATCTGGCCGGAATCGGCCCCGCCGTTTCTCATCGCCGTCAATGAGGATGCATTGGCTTGGATTCGCGACATCAACATTCGCGGAACGATTCTGATGACCGGCGCCATCCGGGGGGTGCGCGACGAAGAGGGCGATGCGCACTACTACAACAGCTTCTACATTTTCGACCGCGGTCGGCCGATCGCGACCTACGACAAATCGCATTTGGTGCCGTTCGGCGAATATTTGCCCTTCGAACAAACTCTTGAAAAATGGGGCTTAAAGAAGCTCACCGGCATTAACGGCAGTTTCGGCCGCGGGGCGGGGGCGCAACGGTTTCGCGTCCCCGGAGCGCCGTCCGCCGGTCCGCTGATCTGCTACGAAATTCTGTTCCCGGACGAAGTGGTCGGCCCCGAACGGCCGGGATGGCTCGTCAACGTCACCGACGATTCCTGGTTTGGCCCCTGGGCCGGTCCGCGCCAGCATCTGCTGGTGGCGCGCTTGCGCGCGATCGAGGAAGGCCTTCCGGTGGTGCGTGCCGCCAATACCGGTATCAGCGCCGTCATCGATCCTTTGGGGCGAATCACTGCCGAGCTTGGATTGGACCGCCAAGGTATATTGGATGGTGCATTGCCATCTGAAATTGAGGCTACGCCGTACGCTAGGATACGAGGTATGTGGTTTGCACTCCTCTTGACGGTCACTTTAATCTGTACCCGGCGGAAAAGAGGAAGAAAGTGACGCAGCCGACGGCAAATGTCGGTTTTCGCCTTTTCGGAACCGGTGAATGTGGTTATGGTTCGCGCGAATTACAAATGCTGCGTGTAGGGCCTTGCCAAAAAAACAAGCCAATCCGATTGATGCTCAGGTAGGCAACCGACTGCGCTTGCGCCGGATGATGATCGGCATGAGCCAGGAACGCTTGGGCGACCTTCTGGGTTTGACCTTTCAGCAGGTTCAGAAATACGAAAAGGGCGTGAACCGGATCGGTGCCGGGCGCTTGTTTGAAATCGCGCGGATTCTCGGCGTCCCCATCTTTTATTTCTACGAGGGTGTGTCCGATCAACTGACCGACGCGCCGGGCTTTGCCGAAGGCGAAGCCCCGCCGGTGTTAGAATTCGTTTCGAGCGGCGAGGGGTTGCAGCTTTCGTTGGCTTACATGCGCATCAAGGATCCCAAGGTGCGCAAGCGTGTGCTCGATTTGGTCAAAAGCCTTGCCGAGGAAGCGCAGTCTAGGGAGCCGGGGCCGGCCTAGACTTGGCGCGAGGCCTTTTCCTCGATGCCGGAGCGCCCTTCGCGTTCGGCGAGGGTTTCATAGACGTCCGAAGGCGTAACCCCGCACGCGGCCCACAGCACCAGCAGGTGGTAAAGCACGTCGGCCGATTCGGCGACGAGTTCCTTCTTATCGCCGCCCACCGCCGCCAGCAGCGCTTCCACGCTTTCTTCGCCGAACTTCTTGGCGCAGCGTGCAACCCCTGCCTTCAACAGGCTGGCCGTGTAGGAGGTTTTAGCATCGCCATCTTTTCGCGATTCGATGAGGGCGAACAGGCGGTCGATCGGGTGAGAGTCTGACATGGGCTTTGCGCTCGCGGTTTGAAAGAGTACGTCATATCGCGTGCGTCCCGCAGCGTTTTGCAAGCAAAATTCATCGGAAAAACTCGGTACGGGTATACTCTGTGCTATAGAGTTATCTGTGAAGGCAACGGGGATCGTTGCCGGATTTGTGGTTCCGAAAAGGTATGGGATGGAGCAGCCCGATCCGATCATCCATCAGCCGATCCGCCTCAGGATCGTCTCGGCGCTGAAAGTCCTGCCCGAAGGCGAGATGCTGGAGTTCGTTCGCCTCAAAGGGATCGTCGGGGCCACCGACGGCAATCTCGGAGCCCATATCGTAACGCTGGAGGAAGCCGCCTATGTCGCGGTGGAAAAGGATTTCGATAAGAAGCGCCCGCGCACCCGCATCATGCTGACGGCAAAGGGCCGCCGCGCTTTCGATGCCTATCTTGCCTATTTGCGCAAAATCGTCGGGCAAAACGGCTGATTCATTCCTGCTTTTGCCAGTGTCGCAACTCGCTTTCGAACAGGAACTGCCGCATGTCCGGCATGCGCTGAGGATATAAAACGCCATCGAGGTGGTCGCATTCGTGCTGTACCACCCGGGCGTGGAAGCCGGTAGCCACGCGTTCGATGCGGTTTCCTTCCAGATCGAAGCCGGCATAGCGGATGTGCGACGGGCGCGCCACCTGCCCGCGCAGGCCGGGCAGCGACAGGCAGCCCTCCCATCCGGTCTCGGTTTGCTGGGCTAGAATTTCGATTTCCGGGTTGATCAGCACCGTCAGCGGCGCCGCCGCATCGAAATCTGCTTCCGTTTGGCCATCGCCCGGGACTTGAAACACCACCAGTCGCAGGGGCACATGTACCTGCGGCGCTGCCAAGCCGGCACCGTCGGCGTCCAGCATGGTCTCCACCATATCGGCGGCAAGTTTTTTGATGTCCGGCGCGGTCGGCGCCGTAATCGATGCGGCAACCGCCGATAAGACCGGATGGCCCATGCGGGCGATTTTCAAAATAGCCATGAGACGTCTTTCAATTCAATATATTAGACTATATATCAGAGTCTTACGCTTGGGAATGGGCAATGCGGACCGTGCCGGATGGGGGAGGCGCGAAAACTTTGTCCGCGCTTGGTGGACAAGTCCGACCCCATCTGATATTTAGCCGCCCGCTTTTGTTTTTTTGCGCAGTTCGTAGGAAAGCCGCTTTACGGCCCCGCCGGGCACTTTGGGGGCAGGCTTTTCCAGGCTGCGCTTTGGACTTTAAGGAGCTTCCCTTTGCAGATTATCGTTCGCGACAATAATATCGATCAGGCGCTCAAGGCGCTGAAAAAGAAGATGCAGCGTGAAGGCATCTTTCGCGAAATGAAGCTCAGGGGCCATTACGAAAAGCCGAGCGAAAAGCGCGCACGCGAACGTGCCGAAGCCATTCGCCGCTATCGCAAGCTACAGCGCAAGCGCCTTCAGCGCGAAGGGTTGCTGCCGAAATAAGACTCGCGGCACCGGACGTGTCGCCTATTGCGCCGCCTCAAACGGAAAGTGCATGAGGGTCGATTTTGGCGAGGATCCATCGGCGGACCATATCCGGGTGAGGGGCTTGGGGTCGTCGTTTTGCTCTTTAGAGCAACGAGCGCAAAAGTGGAATCGGTTTTGCGCGTAAAGTTGCGACAAAACAAAGAGCTAGAGCGACGGACTGATCGCGTTTGAACGCCATAAAACTGCATGGGTGCTTTCCCATGCAGCTTTGTATCATGTCGTTGCCTGTGAAAAAGTTCCTCGCTGCGCTTTGGTACTTTTTCACAATTGAAGCGTAAGGACAAAACTCGCTTGGGGCGGCCCTATAATATCGTGAAAAAGTACACTGAGGCCTTTTAGCCGAAGGACTTTTTCACGGACGACTATGTCCGATTCCGGTTTGCCACGGACAAATGCCGCTTTTTTTCATCCTGACGGTTACGATACCGCCGGGCCGCGCGGGTTATCGTGTGGTTGGAGTTACGCACGTCACGCGGCTTTGTGCGCGACTATCCGCGGTTTCGTCAATTTCTATACTGCTGCACCCTGGTCGCACGCAGGCCCGGCATGCCGAAGCGGTCGATCGCTCGTTGCCAGGCGAGAAATTCCTCGACCGTCAGCGTATAGCGGCGGCAGGCTTCATCCATACTTAGCAATCCGCCGCGCACCGCGGCGACGACTTCCGCTTTGCGCCGGATCACCCAACGCTTCGTATTGGGTGGCGGCAGATCAGCCATCGTCAATGGACTGCCGTCCGGACCGATGACGTAGCTTACACGACCTCTGCGGTCTTCGCCCATGGTCATAGCACTCCTATCTCCACTACCCGCGGACAAAGTACGCGTGACACTTTAAAAAAATGGCCAACGAACATAGTAAACATTTGGCTAAAACGACCCTTACATTTGCATCTATTTGAGCACATCCCGAATTTTACTTAGTTAATACATAGACATCATTGTTAACGGACCGCGGAGATCAGGGAATCCAACATATCGGACGAGGTAGTGATGATCTTCGAACAAGCCGAATAGGCACGCTGGGTGGTGATCAAATCGGTCAGCTCGGTGGCGAGGTCGACGGTGGAATCCTCCAGTTGCGAAGAATTGATGGTGCCGGCACCGTTTTTGCCTGCGGTGGTGATGGTCGCCGTACCGGACGAATCGGTGGCGGTGTAGGCGGTGCCGGAAGTCGCCTTTAGTCCGTCGGGATTGGAAAATGTCGCCAACGGTATCTGATAGACGGGTTTTGTCATGCCGTTGCTGTAGGTGGCGGTGACGATGCCGTCGGTGCCGATCGAAACGCCGGAGACGTCGCCGTAGACGTAACCGTCGGTGGTCGAGGTTCCGGTCGAGGTGGTGGCGAGCTGGGTGTAGCCCGAGGTGCCGCCGATGGTGCCGAAGTTGAGCGTGATGGTCTGGTCGCTCAGCCCCGCCGTGCTATCGTATGCGATGGTGAAATCTTTCGAACCGGAGGTCGTATCGCCGTCGACCGACAGAAGCGTCCCGTCGCTGGAGAATTCAAGCGTACCCGACGTCAGTTGCGTGGTGGTGACCCCGGTGGTATCGCCGGTGATGTCGCTGGCGGTGGAATAAACCTCGTACGCCCAGGTATTGGCACCGGTCTTGATATAGGCGACGTTCAGCGTTTCGGTGCCGCCCTGGCTGTTGTAGACCGAAACCGGCAAGGTGGCGTCGGCGGTGGAATCCCCCGACGTAAGATTTCCGTCCACATAGGCATCGTCGATTGTAGTGGTCGAATTGAGATTGCCGGTCAGGGTAACTTTCGTCGACGCCTCGGCAGTGCCCGGCAAGCTGTCGACGTCAATTGCCGACAGCGCCGTGTCGGCGGCGACGGTACCGCCTGTCAACGCATAACCGAGCAGATACAGACCGGATGCATTCTGCAAATAACCGTCGGTATCGGTCGAAAAATCGCCGGCGCGGGTATATTCGACGACGCCGCCGTCGGCGCTGGAGGTTGAAGTTATGAAGAAGCCGCTGCCGGAGATCGCCAGATCGTAATCGTTGTCGGTGGAAGTGAAAAGACCCTGGCCGGAAACGTATTGTTGGGTGTTGGCCACGACGCCGGTGGAACTGGATCCGCTCGACGACGACGCCGCCACCATGGTGGAAAAGGCGGTATCGGATGCTTTGTAGGCGGTGGTACTGACGTTCGCGATGTTCGACGAGGTGATGCTGAGCGACGTGCTGAAAGCATTCAATCCCGAAACGCCGGTCAATAATGCGCCGAAGATACTCATTGTCTTTTCCCTTTGCCGGATACGTCGGACTTCGCCGACTTGCCGGAATACGAACGACCGCTACTCGGCCGCAATTGAAAACTCATTCGCTGATCAGACTGACCTTGGAAAGTGCAATTTCGGAATTGCCGACCACCAGTTCCGGTTCGTCGCCCGAGGTGTCGACCGCCGTCACTGTTGCCTTGCTGGCGACCGAAGTGGTGATGCTGGTGCCGCTGCTGTCGGTGGCGGTAACGGTCAGAGTGTAATTGCCGTCGGACTCCGTGGTGCCGCTGGTACTGGTCCCGTCCCAGGTGAAGGTATGCGTGCCGGACGAGGTATCGCCGCTGGTGGTATAGATGGTGTTGCCGCTCGAATCCGTCACCGTCAGAGTGGTCGAGGCGGCCGTCGAATCGAGTCCGTAGGTCCAACTTGCACTGCCGTCCGAGAGCACGCCGGTACCGTCGCTCATGGTGACGGACTTGCCGATGTAACTTGCGGCGCTGACGTTGGCGGCGCTTTCCCCTTGCGAGATCAGGGTGTCGAGCTTGTCGTTGGTTTCGATTTGCGCCTGCACCATTGCCATCTGGGAGATTTGCGAAACGTAGGTCGAGGTGTCGGTCGGATCGGTCGGATCCTGGTTCTTCATCTCGGCGGTGAGCAAGGTGAGAAACGTCTCGAAGTTCGACGTCAGGCTCGACAACGCGCTCGACGAAGACGACGAGGAACTGGTCGACGAGGTGGTGGTACTGACCGTGGTCATGGAAGGTTTTCCCTTTTCACGTCAAACGCGGATATCAAGCCGAACATCGCCGGCGGAAAGACTGACACTATCGTCGCCGATAACATCGGCTTCGATTTGGGCGGTTATGCTCAAAGCCCGGCCGCCGTATCCGCTGCGGTCTTGCTGCTCGCCGCCGCCGCCCAAAGAAAAACTGAGCCCGTTGCCCGAGACATCGACGCCCGCGTCGGCGAGCGAGCGGGTCAGGTCGGTTGCGTCCCGTTGCAACAGCGCCAGCGTCTGCGGCCGGTCCGCGGTGAGCGAGACCTGCGCCTTGCCCGCATCGTTTACGGTCATCGAGACTTCGATCCGACCGAGTTCGGGCGGGTCGAGCCGGATATCGAAGTGCTTTTTGCCTTCGGCGGATTTGGCGGCAATGGTAAGCCCCAGCGTCTCCAGGCTGGATGACGCGTCCGAAGCGGTTTGGGATGTGACGCTCAAAGTGGCTGCCGCGGTCGCTTGGGTCGAAATGGTGCCGGCGGTCGATGTCGTCGCGGCCAGTGCGGCGGCCGGTGCCGCGGCGGACGTTGCGGTACTTTGCGTCGACGGTTCGCCCGCCATCGTCGACCACGGCTGTCCTGATGCGGCCGACGAAATTTTCGTCGTCGCTTCCGGCGATGCCGCACGCGATTTCCCGCCGCTTTCGGCGGTACCGGGCTGGAGTGCGTCGGCGAACGTTTCTCCGTTGTCGTCGGCGGTGCCGTCGCGCGGTGCGGCCATGCGCTGATTTTGCGAGGCTTGAACCGTTTGCGTCTGCTTGCCGGTGACAGTCCCGGACGGCGCCACGTCGGTAAGAGCCTCTGCCGTCGTACCGGCATTGCCGGCGATTGTCGTGATTTGCGGCACGGCCGTCAGTGCCTGCTGCATATATATAGGGATCGGATCGGCGGCTGCGGCGTTGCCGGTTCCTGCGGTCAAGGTTGCGTCTGTATCGCTTGTACCGCTGCTATCGGCAGCCTCTGCGATAGGTGGTGCGGTTTTCTTGGCCGGTGCTGCCGGCGCGGATGCGGCGTTTGGGACCGGCACGCCCGTGCCGATAGCCGAATCTTCGCCGGTTTGAACCGTCGGTGCCGCGATTATAATCGGCGATACGGATGGTGAGGTCTCGACGCTGCCGTCGGTCGATTCAGTCCCAACAGCGGGGCCATCGGCGGGCGGCATCGGTGGTGCAGCGAGCCCGTCGCTTGTTGCGGTTGCGGTACCGGCGGTGGTTTCGGCGGCGGCGAGAACCTCCGCGCCGTTGAGCATCCCGTCCGGATTCGCCAGTCTTATCGCTACGGCAGCCTCGGCAATATTTTTCGCAAGGTTGTCGTTCGCAGCGGTAGGCGTGGCATTGTCCGCTGCGGCGGTCGTATCGGTAGTGCCGTCCTGTTCGCCCGGCGTTGCCGTTTCGGTTTTTTCCTCGGGTTTCGGCGGTCCGGCGTCGTTCGTCGAAGACGGTTCGGCCCCGCTGTCCGCATTCGTTTCCTTCTCTGCCGGCTTGGAGGCATCGCTGCCGGTCTGCGACGGCGCTTCTCCGCTTTGCTTCAGCAGGTCGGCAAACGATGTGCCCGATTCTGCGCAACCGTCGGTATTGCCGACGTCGATGTCTTTCGCCGCCGTATTGCCGGTCAAGGCCGAGGTCATGGTGGTTCCGATGAACACGCGCAAATCCGAAATGGTTCCGCATCGGACTTAGCAAGCCTTGGACCAAGCCATGTACCGTAAAAATATCGGTATTTTAGCCGGTTACGACAGCTTGCCGGGCAGTTTTGGAAGGCACGTTCTGCCCAGTGGGGAAAACTTTGCCGCCCGCAATCGTCCGGCTTGCCGGGTTTCGGCGCCGTCGGACCGCGCTGCCGCATGGCACGACGTTTGCGTCGCAGGCAGCGGCAGATTTAATATTTTCGAAGGATACGGCCGTGAGCTTGAGCGGAATTGCATCCAGTGCGTTGTCGGCATTGAAAGCCAACGCCACCGTGTTGGATGTCATTTCCGACAATATCAGCAACGTCAACACCACCGGCTATGTCCGCCGCACCACGACGCTTTCCACCACCACGGCCAACGGGGTGGTGACTGGCGTCGAAGTTACCAACATCAAACGGACGGTCAGCGACTATCTCGATCAGGAAACCTTGACGGCCCTGGGAACCTCGTCGCAATACGATACGGAAAACGGCATCTACGATCAGATCAATGCGTTGCTCGGCGACGTCGGCGACGGGACATCGGTCACGTCCAGAATTTCCAACGTCACCACGGCGCTGGCCCAGTTGTCGCAATCGGCCACCACCAGTTCGGCTTCCAGTACGATCAGCGCGCTGAAGACCCTTGCCTCGACGATCTCGAATCTTTCGGCATCGCTGACGTCGCTGCAAAATTCGGTGGACGATCAAGTTACCAGCAATGTCGATTCGGTAAATTCCTACATCAAGCAAATTACCGATCTGAATACCGAGATTCAGACGACGAACGCGCTTGGCGACGATACCTCTGGGCTCTGCGACCAGCGCGATCAGGCGCTGCAGGGTTTGGCCAAACTGATCGATATTCAAACCAGTGTCCAAAGCGACGGCACCGTCAAAGTCGCCACCACCGACGGTACGTTGCTGACCGGCTTCTCCGCGTATGCCAAGCTGACGTACGGCGGCGCGGAAGACGGTGGCGGCTATTCCGGTATCGACATAACCTATTACAGCAGTGCGACCGACAGCACGGTCGGATCGCAGGTGGATCTCGGCTCGCACATCCAGTCGGGCACGCTGAAAGCGCTGTTGACCCTACGCGATTCCGACATCGGCGAGTTGCAGACCGAACTTGGCAGTCTCGCCAAAGCCGTCATCGAATCCTACAACGGCGTCAGCAACAACTATACCGCCACGATACCGCAAACGACGTTGACCGGAACCCAGACCGGCCTGTTGAGCAGCGACAGCTTTAGCCTTACCGGCACCACTATCGTCGGGGTGACCGATGCCGACGGCAAGCTGCTGTCCACCATCACGTTCGATTTCGACAACGACAGCTATACCACCAGCGACGGCGCGTCGGGGGTTATCGGCTCCACCGTGCAGGAACTGACCGAAACGCTTGAAAGCGCTTCCGGCGGCTTGATAACCGCGTCGCTCGACGGCGGCGTGTTGACGCTTTCCGCCGCCGACAGCGACAACGGCATCGTGGTGGAGGACGATTCCGATACCAGCACCGGCATTTCCCATTTGTTCGGGCTCAACGATCTGTTTTCCTGCGCTATCCCGACCGCTACTGCGACCGGCGTCGACGGTGGCGACGATGCCGGGTTGACGGGCAGCGACAACGTCATCGCCTTTTCATTGGTCGACCAAAGCGGCAACACCGTCAAAACCTATAGCGTAGCGATCGACTCCGGCACCTCGATCGATAGCGTGCTGGATCAGCTCGGTACGGCGACCGACGGCGCCGTCGGGTTCAGCGTGAATGACGACGGTTCGATCGACATCGAGCTATCGAAGAACTATTCCGGTTGCAGCCTGTTCGTCAATGCGGACAATACCGAACGCGGCGATACCGGCGTCAGCATCACCGGGTTTTTCGGCATCGGCACCAATACGACGGCGTCCTATGCCGGTACCATTGCGGTCAAGAGCGGTCTGAGCGAGAAAACGTTGCCGATCGCCGAAACCGATCTGGCATCGACCGATGTTGGCGACACGGCCGTCGGTAGCGGCGACGTTTCGGGCGCGGTGGCGCTGGAAGGCGTGGAAACCGCAAAAATCGCGGTTGCCGCCGCGGGCGGCTTGAATGCCCAGTCGACGTCGCTCAGCGGGTATTCAAGCCTAGTATATCAGGATATCGCATCCCGATCATCGGATGCCGAGAGCAACTACAGTACCCAAAGCGACCGACTGACCACGGCCCAATCGCTGCAATCGTCCGTCGAAGGCGTCAACCTCGACGAGGAGCTGGCGAATATGGTGGTCTATCAGCAAGCCTACAATGCGTCCGCTCGCTTGGTCACGACCCTCACGGATCTTTACGACACTCTGCTGAGCGCAACATCCTCCTGATAGGTGAAACATGTCTGTCGATCGCGTCGCCACCAGCAATCAAACCACGTACATGACCAGCCAGATGCTCAAGTCTGAGGCCAAGGTCGCGCAGTACTCTTCGCAGGTGGCGAGCGGTCAGGTGTCCACCACCTACTCCGGCTACGGCTCGCAGGTGCAGGCGCTGGAATCGGCGCGCGCGGTGGTCAACCGCACCGCCGCCTATCAGGCCGCCACTACGCTTGCCATCAGCCAGGTCGGATTGCAGGACACCTATCTTTCGCAAATCGATACCGCGGTCAGCGATCTGAAGTCCTCGATCGGCGATGCGATTTCCTCCGGCGATGCCACGAGCCTGACCGACGCGGTGCAGTCCGCCCTGACCCAAATCGCGTCGCTGCTGAATTCCCAGGATTCCAGCGGCAATTACGTCTTCGGCGGCGGCAACAATTCCTCGGCACCGGTGGCGGCATCTACACTCGACGATGTGACGAGTGCCAGCTTGACCGACATATCCGACGTTTTTACCGACGGCACCAGCATAAAGTCGGTGCAGACATCGGACACGCAATCGACCGACATCGGCGTGCGGGCTTCCGATGTCGGCACCGATATTCTGTCGATCATTCAGAGCTACGCCACCTACATCAGCGACAACGGCGACTTTGGGACATCGCTGAGTGTCGATCAGCAGAATTTTCTTTCCACCTTCGATTCCGACGTCACCAAAGCCTACAGTTCGATCACCGGCATCGAAGGCAAAAACGGCGACGTTTACAGTTCGCTTAAGGATGCGTCCGATACCCAGACGACGATGTTGACGATGTACAAAGGCTTCGTCTCCGACATCGAAGACGTCGATATGGCGACGGCGGCCGACAATCTGACGAACGCCCAGACCGCGTTGCAGGCGGTGGTGCAGGTTACCTCTACGCTCAACGACATCTCGCTGCTCGATTACCTGAGTTGATCGCTCTTCCGCCGGTCGCTGCGGCAAGGTATGGGGCCGCAGGAGGGGAGCTCGCCCCAGGCGGGGCTCGGGGCCCTGCCGCCCGGTGGCTTGACAGCCGGTGCGCCCGCTTTTACATCCTAGCCTTCCGGGCTTGGCAGCGTAGCTCAGCGGTAGAGCAGGGGAATCATAATCCCTTGGTCGGGGGTTCAAATCCCTCCGCTGCTACCAGTCCGGCTTTCCGAGCAGAGTGTTAGGGTGTGACGGCCGGAACCGGCCGACCGCCGGTGCGGCCGGTATGCCGGGCCGCGGTTGAATCAAGGCACGATTGACGATGCTCGTCGGCATTAACCGCTTTTTAAGCATATTCTTCGTCCGCGCCGTCTTTTCGCCTACCATGCGCCGGTGGGGAGACGAGCATGAACAAGCCTGCGCAACTGGTCGGGATGCTGATCACCGCTTTGGTGGTATTCGGCACCGATCTCGACGTCCTGATAGCGGTGCCGCTGGGGGTGATGGCCGGCGCGATCGTGACGTTCGCCCTGGCGATCGACGAGCGGCGCCAGGAAAACAAGAAAAATGCCCTCGAGCTTGAGCGCAAACGCATGGTGGAGGCGTTCGTGCGCCTGGAACGCGGCGCGCGCGAATAGAGCCGTTGCCCTAAAAACGGGAAAGTCTGTCAGCTTTCGCGCGGGATGTTGTTGAGCGCTTCTTCGAGTTCGAGGAAGCTCGGTTGGGCTTCCGAAGGCACGCTGCCGCGGCCGATTTCGACGGACACCTGCGCCGCATTGCCGTGCAGGTGGGCGACCAGAATATCGCGAATGACGTGGTAAAACAGCGCTTCCTCGTCGACGATCGCCTTCAGCCGCACGCTCATCGGGCCGACGATGCCGTAGGCGAGGAACACACCCAGGAACGTGCCGGTCAACGCCGAACCGATCATCAGACCGAGCACTTCCGGCGGTTCGGTGATCGACCCCATGGTCTTGATCACGCCCATGACCGCGGCGACGATGCCGAGGGCGGGAAGGCCGTCGGCCATGGTCTGCAGCGCATCGGCGATGGTCAGCGCCTCGTGGTGGTGTTTGTCGAGCTGCTTTTCCATCGCCGCTTCGACCTGAAGCGGGTCTTCCAGGCTCATCGTCATCATCCGCAGGGTGTCGCAGATGAAATCGAGCGCAAAATGGTCCTTGGTGATCCGGGGATAGCGCTTGAAGATCGAGGAATCGGACGGCTTTTCGATGTGGCTTTCCAGCGCAATCAGACCTTTGGTCTTCATCAGTTTGGTGAGCAGGAACAGCAGACACAGAAGGTCGCGATAGTCCTGGGTTTTCCATTTGGGACCGGCGAACAGTTTGCCGAAATCGCCCCCCAGTTTCTTCAGCGAATACATCGATCCGCCGATGACGAACCCGGCGATGGCGCCGCCTCCGATGGTCATCATCTCGTGCGGCAACGCTTCGAGAATCACCTCGATCTTGCCGCCGGATATGATGAATCCGCCGAACACACATACGAACAGGAAAATGATGCCGCCGATTTGAAGCATGTAATGTAAAACTGTCCCGCTCGAGCCTTACCCGTTGTAAAGGAAAGCCTTTAAGGAGCGGCTAATTTGTTGTGCGCATGCTTGACGGCGTATTAACGCGCGGGTAACGGGTTTCAGGCGGTTATCCCGCTCCGCATCGCCGATATGGTTAAGCGGTAATCCAATCCGATCGGAAATCGTCTTTGCGACGCAACGGACCGCCGTAGGTCGCGTCGCGGCGCCGCCGTCGGTCGGGGCCGAAATAGCTCTGGCAGCGTACGAAATCGCGCGGCCGTTCGACGATTTCGGAGATCCGTATTGCCGTATTCCGGGCGGTGAACGGCTGGGTCAGAATTTCGGTGACGCCGCAATCGCGTATCGCCTCGATGGTTGGGCGGTCGGGGTGGCCGACCACCATGATGATCGGTACATAGGGATTGGGGCTGTCGTCGGACAGGCGCAGCGCCTTGACGAAAGCGATGCCGCCGGTCGGGGCCATCATCAGATCGCAGAATACGAAATCGGGTCGGTATTCGCGGATGGCGGCGGCAGCGGCGGCAGGGTCTTCCGCCTCGAAGATTTTTCCGACGGCCAGCGTTTGAAGCAGTGCGCGCAGGCGCGTGCGCAAGTGCGCATCGTCGCCGACGATCAAGGCTGTCAAGGTGAAAAAAACTTGCTTTTCCTGCACCGATGCACTTTCTTCGAGGCGCCGTCCGTTTGTCCTTCGAATGTCGTCGTAATCCGTTGAAGACCATCGGAGGTTACGGCGCGGATATTATCAAGTGCTTATCGCGGGGGACGCAGACCGGTATGGCGGCGTTGCATTTGAATCGCTTGATATTTTCCATGCGGATGCTGACCACCGGGTTGGTCGCCCCGACCACGGTCGGGGCGCTGGCATTGGTGGAGCACGAAGGCAAAATCGTGTTGGTGCGCCAATCCTATGCGCCGGGCTGGCGGCTGCCGGGCGGCGGGGCGAAACACGGCGAGCCGCCGCAAGTGGCGGTGATGCGCGAACTGCAAGAGGAAATCGGCTTGATTTCGTCGTCCGAGCCGGAACTTTTCGGGGTGTACGTCAACCGGGCTTGGCCTGCGGTCAATCTGGTGGTGCTTTATCGGGTGGCGGGGGCGCGGTATGCCTTCAAGCCGAATTGGGAAATCCGCGAAGCGACACTAGCCGACCCGGCCGCACCGCCTCAGGGCGTCACCGATCCGACCCGCCGCCGCCTCGCGGAATGGGCGGCCAGAGCTACGTGCGCAAATGCAGAATCCGATTTTGCGCGCAAAGTTGCGACCAATCAAAGAGATAGAGCGACGGACCGACCGCGCTTGAACGTCCTCCGCTCAATGGAGAAGCAGGGCCTTTACTGGTAGGCCGTCAGGCGGTAGAGGGGTGTCTTCATGACACCTCCGCCGTCCCCGCTTTGGCAGATTCTGCCGGAGCGCACAGAAGATGCGCCGTCCGTCGCCGCGCTGACCGAGCTCAGCTTCGGTCCCGGCCGTTTTGCCAAATCCGCCTATCGGCTGCGCGAGGGGGTCGATCCGGTAGCAAACCTCGGCTTTGTGGCGGTGGCGGGGAAGGATGGCCGGTTGCTCGGCTCGATCCGTTTCTGGCCGGTCGTCGTCGGCAAGGAAAAAAATCTTCTACTCGGACCGTTGGTGGTCGATCCCGCTCTGCGGGGACAGGGCATCGGCATTTCCCTGATGCAGACCGGCATCGATCAGGCCCGTGCGACAGGCCATTCCGGCATCATTCTCGTCGGCGACGAACCCTATTATGTGCGGGTCGGTTTTGCCCGGATTCCTCCCGGCAAGGTGCGGTTTCCCGGTCCGGTCGATCCGGCGCGGATTTTGGGGCTGTCGCTGAAGGCAAATGCCATGTTGACGCTTTCGGGCGAGGTTCGGCGCGTGCCCCTCGATCACGCCATCGCCGCTTCCAGTGCCGGGGTGGCGGCCGCCATTCCTTGATCGACGGGCTGCGGCGGCCAGGGATCGTAACCGAACAGCTCGTAGTCTTGCCGGTAGAACGCGTAGCAAAGCCGAACGGTTTCTTCGTCGAATTGTGCCGTGTGCCACTGCCGGTTGGGCGTGGCGTTTTCGTGCAGTTCCTGGAACGGCTGGTGCAGGCGGTCGCAGATTTTGCGCATGTCGGCGGCGAAGTCTTCCGTCCGCACCAAACGGTCGACCAGAACGTTGCCCTGCAAGTCGCAAACGAAATACCTCTGCGGGATGAAATGCACCCAGCGCATCGTTCTGAAGCGGATTGCCGGATCGCGCATCGCCCGCAGCATGTCGGTCACATTGGAATAATCGGCAAGCCAGCGGTCGGCCCAGCGTTTGTCGTACCAACGCATGCCGCCGCATTTGAGAAAACAGAAGGCCGATTGCATCCTGAGCAGCGGATGACGGATGGTGGCGAACACGAACATTCGATCGTAAAGGTCGGGTTGACGGTTCTGGTATTCCCAGGCCGGTGCATGCAAGCCGACGCCGTCCATATGGGGGCCGTATATCATGTGCTTGACCGAAACGCCGCCGGTTTTGGGAACGTGAATGTAGATGGCGCCCAAGTCGCGCTGCTGTGGGCGGTACGGGTCGCGCCGCCAACGATAGAGTCGGTTGGCGGTACGATAGGCAGCCGCAAGCCAGCTACGGTCGTTCGGGGCCATACTGTCGGAATGAAGCAAATAACGCAGATACAGCCGTCGCGGCAGGTAATACTTCATGGATGAAGGATTACGGATCGTTTGTCTCCGGCGTATTTCTGCATATTACAAGGATATACCGAGGTATCGGGATCGGCAGACCTTGCGACAAATATCTCGATCGCACGGGCGAAAACGTGCGTGGCGGAATATGTAATATTTACAGTCAGATATGGTTAAGATGCCACCGTCGCCGCCGCGGTGCTATTTTCCTTCTTTCCGCCAGGCCCCGGCCAGCGTTGCGGCAATCAAAAAAAGCGAGAGCCAAGGCGGCAGCAGCGGAATTTGCTCGATTCCGGTAACCCGGTAGGCGCGGTTTTCGCGCAAAACGAATTCGCCCCAACCGCCGCGCGTGCCGTTGGTCTTGCGTGTGATCTGCGGCATCCCGTCGGCCAGCCACTGCACGCTGCCGCCGCTTAATTCCGCTACCGGCTTCAAGATCGCGTCGGTGGCGCGCATGTCGGAGACTTCCTTGGGGTTAAGCGGTCCTGCCGCCGCTACCGCCGATAATGTGCCGCTTCCGATCCGGTAAAGTCCCAGCGCTTCGGCCCGTGCGGTGGCGCGCCAAATGCCCGGTTCGGCCGCTTGCAGCGCGACGTCGGTCTTCTGCCCGGCCGGATCGATCAGCGTCAGGGGGGGGGCGGCCTTGGCCATGCTGCGCCGCTCGATTTCGATGTCGCCGCCGTCGATGCGGGCGCGTAAGGATTCCTCTTCGAGTTCCGGCTCCTTCATCAGCCAGTGGGCGGTGCGGCGCAAAAGCTCCCCTTGCGGACCGCCGCCTTCGAAGCCGCGCGACCACAGCCAGCCTTGATCCGACAAAAGCTCGGCGATGCGCCCGTTGCCGACGCGGTCGAGCACCAAAAGCGGTTTGCCGGATCCGCTCATCACCGTCTCGCCGGAAATCGCCTGGGCGGCGACGAGACGGAACCAGCGGCCCCAGGTCGGCGGTGTTTTGCCGGTATTGGCGCCGGCCAGCGTGCGGGTCGCCGGATGGACGAGGCCGACCTCGGTCAGCGTCGGCTTGAACGGGCGGGCGATAATCTCGCCGGTCGGCCGCGCCGGCAGCACGCCGGCCAGCGGCGTATGATAAATGCTGAGATTCCCGGCGAATTCCGGCCCGGCCGAAATCAACAGCGCCCCGCCGTCCTCGACGTAGCGCGCGATGTTCTGGAAATAGCCGAGCGGCAGGATGCCGTGCTCGCTGTAGCGGTCGAAGATGATGAGATCGAAGCCCTTCAGCTTGTCGACGAACAGTTCCTGGGTGGGAAAGACGATCAGCGACAGCTCGTTCAAGGGCGTCTCGTCTTCCATCTGCTTTTCCGGTGGGCGCAGGATGGTGAAGTGGACCAAGTCGACCGACGGATCGCCCTTGAGAAACGCGCGCCATACCCGTTCGCCGGCATTGGGTTCGCCCGAGATCAACAGCACCCGCAGACGGTCGCGCACGCCGTTGACCGTCGCCACCGCGCGATTGTTTTGCAGGGTAAGCTCGGCGGGGCCCGGTTCGGCTTCGATCTCGACGACACTCTCGCCTTCGTGGGCGACGGGCACGTCGATCGTCGCGTTGCGTCCCAACGCGATCGTTTGGGTGCCGGCGTCGCGGCCGTCGATGCGCCAGGCGATGCGCGCCGCCCCCGCATTCGCTCCGCTTAAATCGTCGACGCGCACCACGATCCGCGCTTTGCCGCCGACGATGGCATACCGGGCGGCATCCACCACCGTCAGCTTGCGGTCGGCTTCGCCCTTCCTGCCGACGATCAGCGCGTTGAACGGGGAGGCGAGGTGCGGCTTTTTGGGAACGTCGTGTACCTCGCCGTCGGTAATCAAAATCGCTCCGGCCTGCCGCGAGGGCGGCACGTCGGCCAGCGCGGAATCGAGCGCGGCAAAGGCCTGCGTTCCGGCATCTTCGCCCTCGTTGCCGCTTTCGACCGCAAGGGTTCGTACCTCGAGATTGCCGTAGGCTTTCAAATCGGCGGCGATCTTGTTGGCCGCCGCTTCGGCTTCGCCGTGGCGCTCGCCCAACCGCATGCTCTGGGTTCGGTCGATCAGAATCGTCGCCACGTCGGCGAGCGGCTCGCGGTTTTCCCGTACCAGCAGGGGATTGGCCAGCACCAGCACCAGAACCGCAAACGCCAGCGCCCGGGCGGTGGCGCCGCGCGCGCCGGCGAAGGCGGCGTAGATCGACAAAATCGCCGCCAGTGCGATCAGGGTGACGAGAACGATCAGCGAAACGTGCGGGGCGAAGGCGATAGCGTGCATCTATTTCCCCAACCGCTTGAGGATCGCCGGCACGTGAATCTGGTCGGTCTTGTAGTTGCCGGTCAGTGCATACATCACCACGTTGATGCCGAAACGGATCGCCATCTCGCGTTGGCGGTCGCCCCCCGGCGAGGGATCGGCGAGAAAGCGTCCTTGTCCGTCCGTCGCCCAGGCCGCGGCCCAATCGGCGTCGCCGACGATCACCGGCGAGACCGCATCGCCGCCCAGGCCGGAGGCGACCCAGACCCTGCCGCCGGCCCACCGGCCGGGAAAGTCCCTCAGCAAATAGAATGTCTTGGTCAGAACATGATTGACCGGCACCGGCTGCAGCGGCGGCAAATCGAGCGCGCCGACGAGGCGGCGCAAGGTGCGCTGGCCGGCGGACGTATCGCCGCGCACCGGCCCCAGAGTCAGATCGCGGGTATCGATCAGCAGCGTGCCGCCCTGGCGCAAATAGGCGGACAGTTTGCCGAGGGCGTTCGGCGACAGGTTCTTCTCGCGCGGCTCCATCGGCCAATAGATCAGCGGGAAGAAGTCCAGCGGATCGCGTTCGAGATCGACCGCCATCGGGTCCTGCGGCTCGTAGGAGGTCCGGGCGTGCAGGAAGCGGCCGAGGCCGATCAGCCCCGCTCGGCTCATGGCGTCGGTATCGGCGGCACCGGTGACGACATAGGCGAGGCGGGTGTCGAGCGCCGCTTTGAGCGCGAAGGCGTCGTCGGCGCGGGCGGAGGGCGGCCATAGCGGCAGAATCAGCAGCGCCGGCAGCAGAAAATGGATCAGCCGGCGGAAATCCGGCGCATAGCCGCGAAGAACCAGCGACAGCAGAAAATCGATCAGCAGCAGGATCGCCGCGGCGACGAACAGGGGCGGCGCCAGATCGTGTGCCGCATGGGCGGTATAGGTTTCGGTGCCGCTCAAAATCATCGACGGCAGCGTTTCGTCGTCGCTTGCGGCGTTGAGCGCCCGCAGCGCCTCGCGGCTGCCGTAGAGCCCGGGCGGATGCCGCGCGGAGGGCACGGTTTCGGCCAGCTTTGCCGCCTTGATCGGCGCAAGTTCCGATCCGGCGCGATGCATGCGGCCGAAGCCGTCGAGAACGGATGCCGGTGCCAGCGACGCATCGGCGGAAAGTTCGGCCGGATCGGTTCCGGCGGCCAGCGGCAACAGCCGGCGCAGCATATCGACGTACAGCCCCGACAGCGGCAGGCTCGACCATTCCGGTCCGGCGGTAACGTGGAACAATACGATCCAGCCTCTGCCGCGCCGATTTGCGGTGACCATCGGCGTTCCGTCGGTCAGCCGCGCCCAGGTATGCTGCGAAAGCTCGATCGACGGTTCGGCGAGAATCTGCTTCGACACCGCAACGTCGGCGGGGACGGCCAACCCGCCGAATGGGCTCGACGTCGGGAAGGGGGCGAGGGTTTGCGGGGCCGCCCAGGTCAGGGCGCCGCCCAAGGCGCGTCCGCCGCTGCGAAGGGCGACGGGCACCAGATCGTCCGAGCCCGCCGCCATGTGCTCGCCGGCGAAGCGCAACAAAATGCCGCCGTCTTCGACGAAGCGGATCAATGCCGTGCGGTTCAATCCGTCGATTTTCCCCACGTCGGAAAGCACCAGCATCGACGGTTTGCGCGCCAACAGCGCCGCCACGTCGCCCGACTGCACGTCGGCAAAGGGGCCGAGCGCCCGTTCGAGGTAATACCGGCCGGACAGCAATTTTTCGTCGTCGCTGCCGGTGGCGACGATGCCGACGGCGCGCCGCGGTGCGCCGCGGTCGAACAGGCGAACCGCGCCGGCGCTCTTTTCGCCTTCGATCGTCAGCCGCGCGGTCTTGTTGCGCATCTCCAGCGGCAAATCGAGGCGGACGTGCGTGCCGCTTTCGCCGCTTGCGAAGACGAACTTCGCCGTACTCAAGGTTTCGCCGTCGCGGCCGTAGGCGGTGATCTGGCCGTTGCGTTTTCCCGCGCTGCCGGCGCGCCTTACCGTTGCCTCAAGTCCGCTCAGGGTGTTGGCGACCACGGCGATGGCGAGCGGTGCGTGCTCGGGGCGGTCGCGGAATATCCGCACCCCTCCGAGCCGCTTCAACGTGCGTAAGGCCGCCTCCGCCTTGCCGTCGTCGATCCCGTCGGTCAGCCAGAGAATTTCGGCATCCATCGGCTTCAGTTTGGCAAGCCGGGCCAGTGCCGTTTTGCGTTCCGTTCGCCACGGCATCGGCTTCATCGTTTCGACGGCCCGCATGGCGGTGCCCTGGTCCGTAAAGCCGGTATCGGGCGCCGACGTTCGCACGACCATCACCGGGCGGTTCCGATCGCCGGCCAGGCGCACCGCTTCGGCGGCCAGGCTTTTGCGCGCTTCCCAATCGTGCGCCGCAGTCCAGCCGTCGTCGACGAAAAGAATCAGCGGTCCTTGGTGCGAAAAGCGCAAGGTGCCGTTCATCTGCGGTCCGGCCAGCGCCGCAATCAGCAGGCCGGCGGCGCCGAGCCTTATCAGGATCAGCCACCACGGCGTGCCGGACGGGGTTTCTTCGTCCTGGCTGAGGCCGTCGAGCAAACGGATCGGCGGAAACACCGCTCGCTTGGGCAGCGGCGGGGTAACGCGCAGGAAAAACCAGATGGCCGGCAGCAGAATCAGGCCGGCGAGAATCCACGGTGCGGAAAACCCGATCATGCGCCGCCCTCGCCGGGAAAGGCGGGCGCGCCGGACAGATCGGCAAAGAGAGCGGTCAGCGCGGTCTTGGCCGGCCGGTCGGTGCGGTGTCTGAGGTAGGACCAGTTCAAGCTGCGCGCCATCTGCGAAATCGTCTCGATCCGCGCGGCAAAGCGCCGGCGATAGGCCCCGCCGACGGTCTCGGCGCGGCCGAAAAGATGGGTTTCGCCGCCCGTCGGGGCTTCGAAGCGGGTGCGGCCGATGTAGGGAAAGTCTTCCTCGGCGGGATCGACGATATGTACTAGCCGGCCGTGGACGCCGAACCGGATCAATCGGCGGAGAACGGCTTCGATTTCGTTCACGGGTTCGAGAAAATCGCCGAACCAGACGAATTGGGCGTTGCGCGCGAGATCGGCATCGGGCGGCAGCGCGTCATCGGCGGGTGCGCGTTCGCACAAGGCATGGGCGATGCGAAGATAGGCGGCGCGCGAAGCGGCCGGCGCATCCTTTTCTCCGCACAGCGCCACCCGTTCGCCGCCGCGGATCAAAAGGGCCGACAGCGCCAGCGTCAGCAACGTTGCGCGGTCGAGTTTGGTTTCGCGGCCCGGCTCCGAGGCGAAACGCATCGACGGCCCGCCGGCGCGCCAGAGATAGACCGATTGCGCCGCCTCCCATTCGCGTTCGCGCACATAAAGGTGCTGCGAGCGCGCCGATTGCCGCCAATCGATGTGGGACGGAGAATCCTCAATCCGGTAGCGATGGAACTGCCAGAAGCTCTGACCGATGCCGCCTTTGCGCCGTCCGTGCAGGCCGAGGCTGATCGAGGAGGCGAGGGCCTCGGCGCGCACCGTCAGGGGTGGCAAGGCCGCAGCCAGCGCTTCGGCGGCGCCTGAGGACGATGCGCGGCGTCGGTCCCGTTCGCCCGCCATCTTAAATGTCCGCCATTATAGATACGTCCGGCACAACCGGTCTATCACCGAGGTCACGCTCAAGCCGTCCGCCCGGGCGGCGAAGCTGAGGGCCATGCGGTGGCGCAGCACCGGTGCGGCCAGGGCAGCCACGTCGTCGCCCGAGGGGGCGAAGCGCCCATCCAGCAGCGCGCGGGCGCGTACCGCCAGCATGAAGGCTTGGCTGGCGCGCGGCCCCGGTCCCCAGGAGACGACATCGCGCAACTCTGCGTCGCCCCCTTGGTCGGGCCTGGCCGCGCGCACCAGATTCAAGATCGCCTCGACCACCGCCTCGCCCACCGGGATGCGCCGCACCAAAGCCTGGGCCTGCACCAGAAGCTCCGGCGTGGCGACGGGTTCGGGCTTTTTTTCTTCGTCGAAGGTGGTGGCGATCAGCATTTCCTTTTCCGCCGCCTTGTCGGGATAGCCGATGTCGATCTGCAGCAAAAAGCGGTCGAGCTGGGCCTCCGGCAAGGGATAGGTGCCTTCTTGTTCCAGCGGATTCTGGGTGGCAAGAACGTGGAACGGCTTCGGCAAATCGAAACGTTCGCCCGCCACCGTGACCTGGCGTTCCTGCATCGCCTGCAGCAGTGCCGATTGGGTGCGGGGAGAGGCGCGGTTGATCTCGTCGGCCATCAGCAGTTGGGCGAACACCGGCCCCTTGACGAAACGGAAGCTGCGGTGGCCCGCCTCCTCGTCGAGGATTTCCGATCCGATGATGTCGGCGGGCATCAAATCCGGGGTGAACTGGATGCGCTTCCATTCCAGCCCCAGGGTTATTCCGATCGCCTCCACCAGCTTGGTCTTGGCCAGGCCGGGCACGCCGATGATCAATCCGTGGCCGCCGGCGATCAGGGCGATCAGCGCCTCTTCGATCACGGAATCCTGGCCGAAAATGACCTTTTCGATGCCGGTGCGCACCGCTGCAAGCGCGGCGGCGATATTTTCCGCCGCCTGTACGGCTGGTCCGCTAAACGGTTCCCCGGCGCTATCGTTCATCGAAGTCATATGTCCTAATGTTGCGAAGGGCGGCGTCTCGCCACTAATCTATGGCGCGGAGATTTACCGCTTATGTACCGCGCCGGCTCCGGCGCAGGCAAGAACGGCGAAGGCGACGGCATGAACGGTCAGGCATTTTCGGCGGAATCCGGGCTTCCCGGGCTGAAATCCCGGCTCGACGTCTTTGCGCCCTCGCCCGGATTTATGCCGCCGGCGGCGGTGCTGGTGCCGATCGTGCTGCACGCCGAGCCCGTTCTGTTGTTTACCCTGCGCAGCGACAAGCTGGTGCGCCACCCCGGCCAGATCAGTTTCCCCGGCGGAGTAGAGGAGACCAGCGACACCGGGCCGGACGCCACCGCTTTGCGCGAACTGTACGAAGAAACCGGCATCGAGGCCGCTTTCGTCAGCGTTCAGGGCTACTTGAGTATCGCCGGCACCGCCACCGGCTTCGCCATCCGCCCGGTGGTCGGGCTGGTGAGCGAAGGCTTCACCTTGGCCCCCGACGAGCGCGAGGTTGCCGGTATTTTCGAAGCGCCCCTGACGTTCTTCCTCGATCCCACCCATTGCCGCGAGGAAGAATGCCAATGGCAGGGGATGGTGCGCAAATTTCCGGTTTTCCATTTCGGCGATTGCCGCATTTGGGGGGCGACCGCCGCGATCGTCGCCGATCTGGCGCGAAGGGTCCGCGCATGAAGCTCGATCCCGCCCGCCATGCCTGGATGCGTTCGCCCGCGTGCCGGAAGGTGATGGCCGCGCTGGAAAACAACGCCCGCTTCGTCGGCGGGGCGGTGCGCAACGCGCTGATGGGCCAGCCGGTCGACGACATCGACATCGCCACGCCGCTTCCGCCCGACCGCGTGACGGCCAAGCTGACGGCGGCGGGGGTCAAGGCGGTTCCCACCGGCATCAGCCACGGCACCGTCACCGCGGTGGCCGACGGCAAGCCGTTCGAAATCACCACCTTGCGCCGCGACGTGCGATCTTTCGGCCGTCATGCCGAGGTCGTCTTCACCGACGACTGGCGCGAAGACGCACAAAGACGCGATTTCACCATCAATGCGCTCTATGCCGACCAGGCCGGCGAAATCTTCGATTTCGTCGGCGGTCTGGAGGATTTGCCGGCGCGGCGGGTGCGCTTCGTCGGCGAGCCGGACCGGCGCATCGCCGAGGATTATCTCCGCATCTTGCGACTGTTCCGCTTTCACGTCTGGTACGGCGGCGGACCGCTCGATCGGGCGGCGCTTGCGGCGGCGGCGGCGGGGCGCGCCGGCCTTCGCCAATTGTCCGGCGAGCGGATCGCCAAGGAGATGCTGAAGCTGTTGGCGGCATCCTCGCCCGCCTTTGCCTTAGGGGCGATGGCGGAAGCGGGAATTTTAAGCGAAATCGGTCTTGCAGCGCCGGTTCTCGACCGCCTGGAACGGTTGGCGCTGATCGACCGCACGCACGGTTTTCTGCCCGATCCGTTGCTGCGTCTGGCGTCGCTTCGGCCCGACGCGGCGGTGGCCGAGCGCTGGCGGCTGTCGAATGCGCAAAAGGACAGGCTGGCTGCGGCATCGAAGGCCGCCGGGATCGTCGCTCCCTCGCTGCCGCACGGCGAGGCGCGCAAACTGCTGTACCGGCTGGGGGTGCAAACGTTCAACGACCGGCTTTTCCTCAACTGGGCGGGCGATGCCGACCCCGGCCATGACGGCGCGTGGTGCGCGCTTTTGGAGATCGCCGATTTCTTCGCTTCACCGCGCTTTCCCCTAACCGGGCGCGATGCGATGGACGCCGGCGTGCCGGAAGGGCCGCAGGTGGGGAAAGTGCTGGCCGAAGTCGAAGAATGGTGGATCGAAAGCGGTTTTCCCGCCGACGCCTTCGCGCTTCGGGAACGGCTGAAACGGGCCGCACGAGACGCCGTCAAAAAATAGCTTAAGCCCCCAAGCCGTGCGCCCACAGCATCATCTGTTCGACGGCGCCGGACTGATGCAGCCGTTCGGCTCCGTGCCAGATCATGCGCACCGCCACGTACAGCACGATGACAAGACCGGCATAGCTGATCCAATGGTAGCGGTTCAAAAGCCGGGCGATGACATTGGCGGCCAACCCCATCAGCGCGATCGACAGCATCAACCCGATCGCCAGAATTTCGACATGGGCGCCGCCGTCGGACCTCATCGAGGCGGCGGCGACCGCCAGCACGTTGTCGAGTGACATCGACACGTCGGCGGCGGCGATGCTCAAGATGGCGCGGCGCATCGCCTTGGCGTGCGGCAGCGCCTGCGGCGGGGCTTCTTCGCGTTTGGCCGCCTTGGCAATTTCGCCGTGATGTTTGATGTCGCGCAGCAGCCGCCAGCACACCCACAACAGCAGCAAGCCGCCGGCCAGCATCACCCAGGAATAACGCAACAGCTCGACCGCACCGACCGCCAGGATCACCCGCAGCACCACCGCCACCACCAGGCCCCAGAAGATGACCCGATGGCGATCTTTCAGCGCGACATGCGCCGCCGACATGCCGATCACCAGGGCGTTGTCGCCGGCCAGCACGATGTCGATGAAGATGACCTGCAAAAGCGCAAACAGGCCGCCGTTTGAAAAAATATCGAGCAAAAACAATGTCCTTATACGAAAAAACGCTGGAGGGGCCGCGAAGAATCTATGTAGGCATTGCAAGCAGCGTTTTCCAGACGGCCATACAAAAAAACCGCTTTACGGCGGAAACCCCTTGGTCCGGCGCAAGGCTTCGGCAAGAACGATGGCCCCCGCCATCGCCACATTGAGCGAGCGGGTCTTCAGGGGAATGCGCAAGGCGGCATCGGCCCGCGCATGGACCTCGTCGGGAACCCCGGCGGTTTCGCGGCCGAGGATCAGTACATCGTCGGGGGAAAAGGCAAAATCGGTGTAGGGGACGGCCCCCTTGGTGGTGAGAAGCACCAGACGCTTATCCCCGTGGGCGGAAAGAAACGCCTCCCAGGAGGGGTGGCGTACAACGGCGGCAAGCTCGATATAATCCATCCCGGCGCGTCTTAACCCTTTGTCGTTGAATAAGAAACCGCACGGCTCGATGATGTCGAGACCAACCCCGAAGCCGGCGGCGAGGCGGATCAGGGCGCCGGTGTTGCCGGGAATATCGGGCTGATAGAGGGCGATGCGCATTTCGTCCGCTTTACATTCGGGCGCGGAGAAAAGATAGATCGGACATGCTGAGCTTCGTCGCCCTCGATTTCGAAACCGCCAGTTACAGCCGCCACAGCGCCTGCGAAATCGGTCTTGCACGGGTCGAAGGCGGCAAGGTGACGGCACAAGTCTCCTGGTTTATCCGTCCGCCCGAGCGCCGCTTCAACTTCACCTATTTGCACGGCATCGATTGGGAGATGGTCAAGGACGCGCCCGATTTTTCCGGCGTGATGCCGGACATCGAGCGATTCATCGACGGCGCGGATTTCCTGGCCGCCCATAATGCCTCGTTCGACCGCTCGGTGATGCGTGCGGCCTGCGCCTATTACGGCCTGTCCCTGCCGGCGCAGCCCTATCTATGCACCGTCAATCTGGCGCGGCGGGTGTGGAACATCTTTCCGACCAAGCTCGACGATGTCTGCGGCGCGCTTAAGATCGGCCTCGAACGTCACCACCGGGCGGGGTTCGATGCGCTGGCCTGCGCCGAGATCGTGCGTAAGGCATTGGAAAAGATCGGAGAACCCGATTTTAGAACGGGGTATTTGCCGGGGTAAGCAAACCCGATGCGTTGCATCCCCCCGGCCATCCGTATAGACAGTCGCGTTCAATTGCTTGATCGAATCCCTGAAAGGGTGGAGCCGTGGCCGATCCCGAAAAGCCCGAACCCACGCGGCGCGATTTTCTGTATGTCGCCACCGGAACGACCGGTGCGGTGGGAACGGCGTGCGTGGCTTGGCCGTTGGTCGACCAGATGAACCCGTCGAGCGGCGCGCGCGCCGACGCCGTGTTGGAGGCCGATATTTCCGCGGTCAAGCCGGGCCAGCAGCAGGTGCTGCAATGGCGCGGCCATCCCCTGATCGTGCGCCGGCGCACCCCGGCCGAGATCGCCGCCGCCCGCAATGTCCGGCTGGAGGATTTGATCGACAAACTGGCGCGCAACGCCAATCTGCCCGAAGACGCCCCGGCGATCGACGCCAACCGGGCGGCCATACCGGAATGGCTGGTGGTGGTCGGGGTTTGCACTCACCTCGGCTGTACGCCGGCCGCCAGCACGGCAGAGGCGCCGCAAGGAAGTTACGGCGGCTGGCTGTGCCGCTGCCACGGCTCGGAATTCGATACCGCCGGCCGGGTGCGCACCGGCCCGGCGGCGCAGAACCTGTTCGTGCCGCCTTATGCATTTTTGTCGAGCACCCGCATCAGGGTCGGCTAGGGGGTATCATGGCAGACGGACAACCCATCTATCGGCCGAAACACGGCCTGACCCGCTGGCTCGATTCCCGCCTGCCGTTGCCGCGTCTCGTCTACGATCAGTTCGTGGTTTATCCGACGCCGCGCAACCTCAACATCTGGTACACCTTCGGGGCGATGCTGGCGTTCTTTCTCGCCGTGCAGATCGTTACCGGCATCGTGCTGGCGATGCACTATGTCGCCGACGGCAGTCTGGCCTTCGCCTCGGTGCAGAACATCGTGCGCGAGGTGAGCTACGGCTGGCTGATCCGCTCTTTGCATGCCACCGGCGCCACCATGTTCTTCGTCGCGGTGTATCTCCATCTGTTCCGCGGTCTTTATTACGGCTCCTACAAGGCCCCGCGCGAGATCGTCTGGATCTTGGGCGTGCTGATCTATCTGGCGATGGTCGCCACCGCGTTTCTCGGCTACGTGCTGCCCTGGGGGCAGATGTCGTATTGGGCGGCCACCGTCATCACCAGCCTGTTCGGCTCGCTGCCGCTGGTCGGGGATTCGCTCACCCAATGGCTGTGGGGCGGCTATGCGGTGGGATCGCCGACGCTGACCCGCTTCTACGCGCTGCATACCCTGATGCCGTTCGTGATCTGCGCGCTGGTGGCTTTGCACATCTGGGCGCTGCATGTGGTGGGCAACAACAACCCCGCCGGCATCGACGTTGCGGGCGAGCAGGATACCCTGCCGTTTCATCCCTATTTCACCGTCAAGGACGCATTCTTCCTGTCGCTGTTCGTGATCGTATATGCCGCACTGGTGTTCTACGCGCCCGACGCGCTGGTCAGCCCCGACAATTCCTCCCCCGCCAATCCGCTGGTGACGCCGGCCGAGATTCAGCCCGAATGGTACTTCCTGCCCTATTACGCCATGCTGCGCGCCATTCCGTTCAAGCTGCTGGGCGTCGCGGTGCTGCTGGGGGCATTTATAAGCCCGCTGTTCGCGCCCTGGCTCGACTCCTCGAAAGTGCGCTCTTGCCGCTACCGGCCCTTGATGCGCTGGTTTTTCTGGGGATTTGTCGCCGCTTGTCTGACCCTCGGGTATATCGGCTCGCAGCCGGTTGCCGCGGTGCTGCATCTGGGCGTCGCTTCGTTGCCGCTGGTCTGGGTCGGCCGTTGCGCCACGCTCTACTTTTTCGCCTACTTCTGGCTGGTCATGCCGATCCTGGGGCGGATCGAGGTGCCGGATCCGACGCCGGAAACCATCGCTCAGCCGGTGCTGATCAAGGAGGGCGCGGCATGAAAAAGCTCCTTTTGCTGCTTTTCGCCTTGGCGCTTGCCGCCCCGGCGCTCGCCACCGCGGCGCAGCCGCCGCAAAAACAAGCGTGGTCGTTCAATGGTCCGTTCGGTACCTATGACCGCGCCAGCCTGCAGCGCGGCTTCCAGATCTATCGCGAGGTCTGTTCGGCCTGCCACGGGCTGACCTATCTCAAGTTCCGCGATCTGGCCGCGCCCGGCGGCCCCGGCTTCAGCGAGCAAGAGGCGGCGGCCATTGCCCATAGCTTCCAAGTTGCCGCCGGTCCCAACGAAACCGGCGAGGAAACCGACGACAATGGGGTGCGTCTGCAGCGCCCCGCCACGCTTGCCGATGTCATTCCGTCGCCGTTTCCCAACCAGCAAGCCGCGCGCAATTCCAACAGCGGGGCGTTGCCGCCCGACCTTTCGCTGATGGCGGCGGCGCGCAAAGACGGCGTGGATTACGTGTATTCGATCCTGGTCGGCTTTGTCGAACACCCGCCCAAAGGCGTCAAGGTCAAGGAAGGGTTGAACTTCAATCCCTATTTCGAGGGGCAGGCCATCGCCATGCCGCAGCCCTTGACCTCGGAGGCGGTGATCTATGCCGACGGCACGCATGCCTCGTTGCAACAGGAAGCGCACGATGTCGCCACCTTCCTGGCCTGGGCCGCCGATCCGCAAATGGAGCAGCGCAAGCGCCTCGGCTTCGAGGTCGTCGCGTTTCTGATCCTGTTTTCCGGCCTCCTGTTCCTGTCGTACCGCAAGGTGTGGAAGGGAAAATGATCGTTTCCGCCGAGGTCCCCGGTTCCATGCGATGGATGGGTGTCGAACGTTGATGCGCTGCCGCCTGTATTTGATCACCCCGCCGAAGCTGGAGCCGAAACGCTTCGCCAACGCGCTGAGCGCCGCGCTCGACGGCGGCGATGCGGCATGCCTGCAGTTGCGCCTCAAGGAGGCATCCGACGACGACATCGCCCGCGCCGTCGATATCCTGATGCCGATCGTGGTGGAGCGGAACGTCGCCTTTATCCTCAACGACCGGCCCGACTTGGCCGCCAAGCTGGGGTGCGACGGCGTGCATGTCGGGCAAAGCGATACTCCGTATGCCGCGGCCCGCAATTTGCTCGGCAAGGACAAAATCGTCGGCGTCACCTGCCATGCCTCCAAGCATCTGGCGATGGCGGCGGCGGAGGCGGGCGCCGATTATATCGCTTTCGGCGCCTTCTTTCCGACCGCAACCAAGGCCGATGCCGCGCCGGCGGACATCGAGATCGTCAAATGGTGGGCCGATGTGATGGTAGTGCCATGCGTCGCCATCGGCGGCATCACGCCGGAAAACGCCGCCCCATTGGTCGAGGCGGGCGCGGACTTTCTGGCGGTTTCCTCCGGCGTCTGGAATAGCCCCAAAGGCCCCAAGGCGGCTGTGGCCGCGCTTGACGCTTTATTCCGCGCTTAACCCGGTTTTTTGCCGGGTTTTGCTTATTTTTCGTTAAGGAAACCGGTGTCTAGAGCAACGAGCGCAAAAGTGGAATCGGTTTTGCGCGTAAAGTTGCGACAAAACAAAGGGCTAGAGCGATGGACTGATCGCGTTTGAACGTCCGTCGCTCTCTAAAGCATTTCATTGTTTCGGGGAAACACTGAAATGCTCTAACCCTTTGTATCGTCGCGCGTCATACCAGAAAACCGGACTCCACTTTTCTGTGAAGCGCTCTAAACCTGCGCCAAAATGACGAAGAATTAGCGCTGTTCGTTTATGCTGCAATGCAGTATTGCGGAAAGCGAGAGACCCCCTTTATTCGCTTCGAAGACCACAGGAGACATCAGCGTGAGCGGAATCAAACTGCGCCCCGGCGTCGTGACCGGCGAAGACTATTTGCAGCTTCTGAAGGCCTGCAAGGACGGCGGCTACGCGCTGCCGGCGGTGAACGTCACCGGCACCAATTCGTTGAACGCGGTGATGGAAGCCGCCGCCAAGGCCAAATCCGACATCATCATTCAGATGTCGAACGGCGGCGCCCGGTTCTATGCCGGCGAGGGCGCTCCCGATGCCATGCGCGCCCGCATTCTCGGTTCGACCTCGATCGCCCAGCATGTTCATCTCTTGGCCGAAGAGTACGGCATCGCGGCGGTGATGCACACCGACCACTGCAACCGCAAGCTCCTGCCCTGGGTCGTGGGGCTGATCGAGAAGAGCGAAGAGCACTTCAAGAAGACCGGCAAGCCGCTGTTTACCTCGCACATGGTCGATCTGTCGGCCGAGCCGTTGAAGGACAACGTCGCCACCTGTGCCGACATCCTCAATCGTCTGGCCCCGATGAACATGAGCCTGGAGATCGAACTGGGCGTCACCGGCGGCGAGGAAGACGGCATCGGTGCCGAGCACGATCCCAACGACGTCGGCAATCCCAAGCTCTACACCCAGCCGGAAGACGTGCTTTACGCCTATGACGTGCTGTCGAAGATCGGCCACTTCACGGTGGCGGCGAGCTTCGGCAACGTCCACGGCGTCTATGCTCCCGGCAACGTCAAGCTGCGTCCGGTCATCCTCAAGAATTCGCAGGAACTGGTCGCCAAGGAGCGCGGGCTGTCGGCCAAGCCGCTCGATCTGGTGTTCCACGGCGGTTCGGGCTCGCCCAAGGAGCAGATCCACGAGGCGGTGGGCTATGGCGTGTTCAAGATGAACATCGATACCGACATTCAGTTTGCCTTTGCCGAGGCCATCGGCGCCCAGGTCGACGCCAAGCCCAAGGCGTTCAAGTACCAGGTCGATCCCGCCGACCACACCCCCTACAAGAAGTTCTACGATCCGCGCGTGTGGCTGCGCGCCGGCGAGCAGAGCATGATCAAGCGCCTGGAAGAGGCGATGAACGATCTCGGCTCGGCCGGCCGTACCGTCGTCGGCTGATTCCGATTGAACCGCGACAGCGCCCCCGGAAAAACCCTCCGGGGGCGTTTGTTTTTAGGGCCGGTTGAGCTTGCCCGCGTCTGCTGCTATCACCGCCCCGAATTTCCCGAGAGGTTTCAATGGCCAAGATTGCCGGCAACGAAATCCGCCCCGGCACCCTGATCGAGCATCAGGGGGGCTTGTGGCTTGCCGTCAAGACCCAGGCGGTCAAGCCCGGTAAGGGCGGCGCCTACAACCAGGTTGAGCTGAAAAACATCGTCACCGGCACCAAGCTGAACGAGCGCTTTCGTTCCGACGCCACCATCGAAGAAATCTATCTCGACAAAAAGGATTACCAGTTTCTCTTTGCGTCCGGCGAAGCGCTGACCTTCATGGACATGGAAACCTACGACCAGATCGAGATCCAGGCGGATTTTATCGGGATGCGTGCCCGTTTTCTGCAGGACGGCATGAAGGTGATGGTCGAAGCCTACGAAGGCAAACCGATCAGCATCCAGATGCCGGTTCAGGTGACGCTGACGGTGGCCGAGGCCGATCCGGTGCTCAAGGGCGGCACGGCCGCTCCCTCCTACAAGGGCGCCGTGCTGGAAAACGGGGTGAAGATCCAGGTTCCTCCCTTTATCGAGGCCGGCAGCAAGATTGTGGTGGCGGTCGAGGACGGAACCTACGTGCGGCGGGCGGAATAGCATGGCCTATTATCTGTCCCCCGCCCTCAACGTGATGGTCGCCGCCGCCCGCAAGGCCAGTCGCCCGCTGATCCGAGATTTCGGTGAACTCGAAAACCTTCAGGTCTCGCTCAAAGGCCCCGGCGATTTCGTCTCCAACGCCGACCAGCGCACCGAAACCATCCTGGTCGAGGAACTTTCCAAGGCCCGTCCCGGCTACGGGTTCTTCTGCGAGGAAGCGCATAAATACCAGGGCACCGACAAATCCCACCGCTTCATCATCGATCCGATCGACGGAACCACCAACTTCCTCCACGGGATCCCGATCTTCGCCATTTCCATCGCGTTGGAGCGCGAGGGCGAACTGGTCTCGGCGGTGATCTACAACCCGATTGCCGACGAGATGTATGTTGCCGAAAAGGGTCACGGGGCCTATCTCAACGACAAGCGCCTGCGCGTCGCCGCCCGCCGATCCATGGCCGACGCCCTGTTCGCCACCGGATTGCCGTTTTGCGGCAAGGATGGGCATGAACTGGCTCTGGCCGAGGTCGCCAAAGTGCTGGCGGTCAGTCCCGGCGTCCGCCGCTGCGGCGCCGCATCGCTCGATTTGGCGGGCACGGCGCTCGGCCGCTATGACGGGTTCTGGGAGCACGGACTCAATCCTTGGGATATGGCGGCCGGCATTCTGCTGGTGCGCGAGGCCGGCGGCAAAATCGCCGATCTTTCCGGCGGTCAGAACATGTTCGGCACCGGCAATATCGTTGCGACCAACGAAGCGCTCTATCCTCAGATCATGAAACTCTTGGCCGAAGCGGAAAAACAGCAGGCCGGTTGAGGCGAAGGGGCTAGGCGGATATGGTTGACGAATCGGAGAGACCCAAAAAAGCCATGCCATACCCGATGCGATTATCCAGCCTGTTGGTAGCTTTGTTGGCGACCGCCGCCGCGGGCGCTCAGTCTTATTCCGGACAACAGGATGTTAGCGTCGATTATTCGGCGTCGTTAGCCGGGTCTCAGGTTTTGCTCTATCCCGGCGGCCAATACGGCCGAATCGTCCGTCCGTTGCGGGAACCGGGCGAATTCACCGGCCCGGTAAAATTGCGCAAACCCGGCAAGAAAGCCGCATCGAAAACGATCGAGCGACCGGCTTTTGCCCCGGCATCGACCGGTCGTTCCGCGGTTGCGCCGCCGCCGCCCAGACTTGAGGCGGAAGCCCCTCCGCCGGTCAAAGCGCCGCCCAAACGTGCCGCCGCCCCTCCCCCGCCTTCCATCCGCAACACGCCGCAGGTTCCGGCGATGTCCGGTTTCGGCGATCTGATGGTGGCAAAACCGTCGGGCGTCGCCAAACCCGCTCAAGCGGCGAAACCGCCCGTATCCAAGCCGGTGCGTACGGCCGTGATAGATGTCCCCGCCAAAAAAACGGCAGTCGAAAATGTCGGCACGCGCCGCGGCTCCATCGGGTTCGAGGCGAATGCCAGCGATCCGTCGGGAACGGCGCTGCAAACCATCGGCAAGCTGGCCGACGAGTTGAACGGCACGGTGTTGCGCGGTTCGACGCGGGTGCAGCTTCTGGCCTATGCCGGTCCGAAGGGCGAAAAGTCCTCGGATTCTCGGCGGCTGTCGCTCAAGCGGGCGTTGATCGTCCGCCAGCTTCTGATCGACGCCGGGGTGCCCTCCGACCGCATCGATGTACGGGCAATGGGCGGCGCCGACGACAATGGCGCCGCCGATCGGGTGGATGTGCTCCTGAAAGGCTGATCGGACTCGGCCCGGCGCCCCGGATGCGGATACTGCCTTATTGTTCCGCGTCGTCTGCGATGCGCGGTAATGTCTACGGAAAACCAATACCATGACCCGTTTTCTTGCCGTACGACGGCGAAACCGGCGGCTTCGCTTCGCAACGCTGGAACGGCATCGGCAAGGTGGCGCAGAAGCTCAAGCCCTAGAGCAACGTGTGCAAAAGTGTGTTCACTTTTGCGCGGAAAGTTGCGGCCAACCAAAGGGATAGAGCGGCGCGCCGATTCCGTCTGAAGGCGCGGCGCTCTAGAGCATTTCACTGTTTAACGAAAAACACTGAAATGCTCTAATACCAAGCTGCATGGGAAAGTACCCATGCAGCTCTATGGCGTTCAAACGCCACGCGGGCTTCGCGCCACATGGCGCTTACGGCCAGTCGGCCGCTCGGACCTGCATAGGTTACGACCCATGCAGGTCCGTATAACTCCTTGTTTTGTCGCGCTTCATACCAGAAAACCGGATTCCACTTTTTATGTGAAGTGCTCTACGGCGGGTTCGTGATGGTTTTCGAATGAACGAGGCGCACGCCTGATGCGGGCCTGCCTGGATTGTCATCCGGGCAGGCCCGCATGCGGTTTCATGCGTTTTGCGCAAGGTGCAACTGCGAAACCATAAAACGGTATTCCTTCCGTCCGAAGTCGATCGTCACGCGGCCGAATTGGCGCAGGAAATTCATGCCGATCAGCAGCGCCGGCTTGTCGGCCAGTCCCCAAACGTCGAAGATCTGCAAATCGGCGATGACGATCGAACCGCTGGTCAGTTCGACCCGCGGAATGTCGATGCGGTCGAAATCCATCACCAGCCCGGTGACCGATCCTCCGGTAACGCCGCTGATCTTGACGTTGCGGTCGGAGAGAGCGTACTCGGGATGCTTCCTCCGCAGACCTTCGAACAGCGCGCGGTTGCCGATCGATATCGCCGCTCCGGTGTCGAGGAACGTCGAGGTATGTACGCCGTCGATCCGGCTGTTGGTTACCCGCAGATGGCCGTGCGATCCGCGCGCATCGACCGAAACGCTGTCGTTCTTGTCGATCCCCTGGTCCCAAAAGCCTTGCGGCTTCTCGACGCGCAATTCGCGGTTTCTGAAATCGAGCACGACCCGGTAGCGGGCGATAGCGTCGAGGCCGAGATACCCGTCGGCATCGAGCCATGCGTGCGGCAGAACCGGCAGCACCAGATTGCTTAAGTTGACCGGGCCGAATTCGAGGTTGGCAACGCGCACGGTTTCGGCGGGAACGGTACGCACCACGCCTTCGATGATGACTTTGCCGCTGCGGCGAATCCCGATCTCATCGGCGACGCTGTCGGCGATTACCGAACGATCCGCGCCGGTATCGATGACGAAACGGAACGGCCCTTTGCCGTTGACCATTACTCCGATCGTCATGTGCTTGAAAGCGTCGTTGGCGGCGGCGATGGTGCCTTGCTCCACTCCCGGCTGGCTTGGCGCCTCCTCGCGCACGCTCTGTCCGAAAGCGTGCGGCGCCAGCAAAGCCGAGGCTGCTCCAAGCCCAATGATCTTTCGTCGCGACAACAACCGATGCGAGGGCGGAAACGGCATGCTTTCCTCCTGCGTTTGGCGCGCTATATCATTCGCACCTTTTATTTTACTTCAGTATGCGCATCATCATGTCCGAATTGTGTCTTGCCGCATTTCCCGTCCGCCGTCGGATCGTAAGCTATCGTTCGAGCCGGTACGCCGCAAAGCTATGCGGCGGAAGCTTCAGCGAAAACACCGTGCGGCCGGACGGCAATGGCAAAGATTTCGTCGTGTCGCGTCCGCGGCGTCCCGCGTTCCTTGCCGGTGTGGCCGCAATCGTCCGGCCGGTGGCAAGGTCGCCGAGCCGCATGCCTTCGCCGGCGACCGATAGGCGTATTACCGCCGGATCGTCGCGATAATTCCTCACCACTAACGCATCGTTGTCGTAAACGAACAGCCCCACCGGCGACGGAGCGTCGAGCCTGACTTTGGCATCTTCTTGCAAGTACGTTCTCATTCGGCTCAGAGCGTCCTGCGGCAGGCTGGATAAATCGCTTGGATTGTCGGGGACGACGAGAAGGATAACCGTCCCCTTGGAGTAGGTGCCGGCCAAAAGTACGGGATACCCCTTTGCGCCGGCCGTACCGCGCACGAGCGTTTTGGCATCGTCGGCGTAGCGAATCTCGGGGAGCAGGACCGCTATTGCCGGGAGTTTGGCATTGTTCCGATCTGTTGCGGCGCCGAAGCCGGCAGCGAAATCGCGGACCGGCGCTTTGCGGCCGGTAACCTCCCATTCGACAATGTCTTTCAGGCCGTTGTCCTGCATCGCCGCCAAAAAACCGGAGGTGATCAGAACGTTTTTGCCGATCGTAAGCTGCAATTTGATCTTGGAAATAATATCGGGATCGAACTTGGCGTTTTCCGTTATCAAAATAAGGTCTGCCCCGATGGGGAAATTCGGCGACATTTCGATCGGCAGTCCGATATTGCCGAGATAGCCGGGCAGATAATCCTCGCCGTGCGACCGATAGGGTTGGTAGGCGGCAATGCCAATCGGTTTGCCGAGCCCGGCCAATACCGCGTCGACGCGTTCCAGCGCGATGCCTGCGGTCCGCGCCCGACCCGGTCCGGCGTCGCCCTTGGCCGCCCGATGCGGTTTGGTCATGACGGCGTTCGATTGCGAGCCGGCCATATCGGTCCAATCGAACAGGGTAATTTCCGGTGCTTTGGCAAACAGAATATCCTGCACGTGCTCGATATAGCGTTCGTTGGTGCGTAACGAAGCGGCATCGGCCCAGCCGCCGCCGTTGCCGCCGCCGTAAATTTCCTTGGGTCTGACGTTGTCGAAATAGCGGACGCTTTCATAGCTCTGATACTGCGGCAAGGACGAGGCGGCTTGGGCAATATCGCGGGACTCGCCGCCGGCATATATGCCGTCGAAAAGGCGCGATTGTTTTTCCAGATCGTAACCAAGTTCGTGAAAATGTTCGTAGCCGGCCGGATATTTTATCACTACGCGGACGTTGGGATTGACCTTCTTGGCGGGGGCGACCACCAGATCGGCGGCAGCTTCGCGCATGGCGTCGATTCGGTACTGGGTCCAGCTCTTCGCGCCTTTGGCCTTGATGTCGGCGTCGCTCTTGGCGGCAAAGAAAAATGAATCGCCAACGATGACTTCGTCGAAATGCGCCGCCGCCAGCTCGACGGCCCGTTGGCATTCGCTGCGGGCGAGCGGGTCTTCGTAATCGAAGGTGCCGGACGTCGGGGATACGCCCCCCGCCACCGTCACGCCCTTGGCGGCAAACAATTGCTTGACCTGTTCGATTTCCGCTGCGCCGGCAATAAGCGGGTAGCGATAAACCTCGATATATATCTTGTCGAATTTGATCTGCCGGGCGACGCGGGCATATTGCCGTTCGAACGCCGCCGGGTCGGCCAGATCTCTGGTGGCGCTCGCCGTCACGTAAATCGCGGCGCGGAAATTCCGGTACTGCCCGCCCTGTGCGGCGCACCAGCCCAAGGTCAACGTCAGAGCGGCGGCAATCAAACGCTTCATGGCGATTCCTTCAACATCGCGTCGCCCCGCAATGCTAAAGCAACGCGCGCAAAAGTGGAATTCGGTTTTGCGCTAAAAAAGTTGCGGCCAACATAATACGGACGTGCATAGGTAATGACCTAAGCACGTCCGAGCGGCCGACCTGCCGCCGCGCCCTATGGCGCGGATAAGCCCGCGTGGCGTTTGAACGCCATAAAGCTGCATGGGATCTTTTCCATGCAGCTTGGTATTAAGAGCAAAGCTGCGCGCGCAAAAGCATTTATAGGCGCGAAATCGTCACGCATCCCTTGCCGGGGCCGATGTCCAACCGCGCCGAATAGAGCGCGAGGGAAAGTTTCCCCTCGGTGGACAGCCGCAACGGAACTGCGACCGCATCCAGGTTCGCCCCCGCCTTGGCCAAGCAGGAAAGCCGAACCCGTAGCTTCACCCATCCCTTGCCGTTTGCCTGGGTCAGCGCCCCAGTCACGTTAAGCTCGCCGAATGTGCGGTAGCCCATCGCCAGCGTTACCGGTTTGTCCGGGGCGGCATCGATTCGAACGATAAGGTTAAGCGAAAAATCTTCCTTAAGCTGACGCTGCACGTTCGCCGGCGGTCCGAACAGCACCAGATCGGCCTTGCCTTGCCCTGCCCATTCGAGCGCCAGCGAATCCTCCTGCGCGAGACGGTCGATTCTCGATGCCTTGATAAATCCGCCCGGTGTCTCCGTCGGGGTGCGATCAAGCGGGACACGCACATTTGCCGGTCCCGTCAGGGCCAAGGTCCAGGCGGCGGCGGCTCGGCCGTTCTCGATGAAATTGCCGGCGCCTTCCGCCGCTGCGTCTCCTGCGGCTTCCGGCAATCGGCCGAGGTTGCGCGGTGCGGCGTATGATAGCCCATAGCCGTAGGGAAACAGCGGATAGTATGGCTCGCTGCCGAGATTGAGCGGCGTCTGGTCCGGCGCGCGCGGCCACGAAAAGGACAGCTTGCCGCTGAAGTCGTAACGCGGCGTGCCGCCGGGCGCGGCGAACAGCACATCGGCAATGCCGGCGCCTTCGCCTCCCGGCAGGAAGGCGGCGACAAAGGCGTCGGCGGCGTTGATTTCCGGGGTAACGTAAAGCGGCCGGCCGGACAGCAGCACCGCCACCACCGGGATGCCCTTTTCCTTCAATCCCAGCAATAGCCGAAGCGCCTTGCGGTCGTTGCCCTGAAAATTGACGGTGGTGCGGTCGCCGCGGGTTTCCGCATAGGGTGGCTCGCCGAACACCACGATGGCAACGTCCGGCTTGGTCTTGAAGCGGCCGTCGATGCTTAAGACGGCGGTGCCGCCGGCGGTTTGAACCGCCGCGCGGATACCGTCGAAAATAGTGTCGGCATGAGGATAATCGGCTCTGCTGTTGCCGTCGCCCTGCCACGAAACGGTCCAGCCGCCGCTCTGCATCGTCATGTCGTCGGCGCCGGGGCCGGCCACCAGCACGTTGAGTTTGGGGTTGAGCGGCAGCGCCCGGCCGTCGTTTTTGAGCAGCACCAAACTTTCGCGCACCGCCTGGCGTGCCACCGCGCGATGTTCGGGCGAGCCGAGCCGCTCGAAGCGGCCGGCCAAGGGCCGCGCCGAAGGCTTGGGCGCGTCGATCACCCCGGCGCGTAGTTTCACCCTTAGGATTCGCGCCACCGCCTCGTCGAGCCGCGCCTCGGGAATGGTGCCGGCTTTCACCTCGGCCAGAGTATTTTCGTAAAGTTTCTTCCAGCCGTCCGGCGCCATGAACATGTCGAGGCCGGCATTAACCGCCTGCGGACAATGAACCTGGTCGCAACCTTGAACTTGCGCATGGCCGTTCCAATCGCCGACGACGAAGCCGTCGAATCCGAACCGGTCGACCAGAATGTCGTTGAGAAACGCCCGGCTGCCGTGCATCTTGTTGCCGCGCCAGCTTGAGAACGAGGCCATCACCGTCTGCACGCCGGCTTCGATGGCGGCGCGGTAGGGCGGCGAGAACACATCGCGCAAGGCCGGCTCGGAATACAGATTGTCGCCTTGATCGTGCCCGTTGTCGGTTCCGCCGTCGCCGAGAAAATGCTTGGCGGTGGCGATGACGTGCGGACCTTTAAGAAAATCGGGATCGGCCGGTTTGCCCTGAATGCCCTCGACGATGGCTTTGGCGTATTCGGCCACCAACGCCGGATTTTCCGCATAGCTTTCGTAGGTGCGGCCCCAGCGGTCGTTCTGCACCACCGCAACGGTCGGCGCGAACGTCCAGTCGCCGCCGACGATGCGCACTTCTTCGGCGGTAATCTCGCCGATTTTGCGCATCAGCCCGACGTCGCGCATCGCCCCCAGACCGATGTTGTGCGGGAAGATGGTGGCGCCGATGATGTTGGTGTTGCCGTGTACCGCATCCATACCCCAGATCACCGGGATTTTCGGCTTGCCGGTGCTTCCGCCGGTCGAAGCGGCATAGAATTCGTCGGCCAGCTTCAGCCAGTCGGCGGCCGGGGCCCTGTCGTTGCCGTAGGGGCCGGAACTGCCGCCGTTGAGGACAGAGCCGAGATGATAGGTGCGCACGTCCTTGGGGGCGACATAGGCGATGTCGGCTTGAATAATCTGACCGACTTTTTCTTCCAATGTCATTTGCGCCACTAGCCGGGCCACTTCGGCCTCGATCGCCGGATCGCGGGCCACGCCGCTTTTTCCTTTCGGCCAGATGTCCGGGTGAACGGTGCGCGAAACGGCGAAATCGGCATCGGACGGCCAGGCGGCTGCCGGAGGGGGGGCAAGCGGTTTTGTGTCCGAAGCAAACGCCGACTGCGCCAGCAGCAGACCGGCGGCCAGCGAAAAAATCGAAAACACGGAGCGGTTCATCTCGTCACCCTTTGTCGGTGGAATGTTACAGCGGGGCGGCCGCGATGCGCATTTCGACGGCGAAGCGTTCGCCCGGCGGCAGCGCCCGCGCGCCGGTGATTGCCGCATCTTCCGGCCGGTTGAAGGAATTGGGCATGGCGCTGACCGGTTCGGCGGCAAAAAAATCGGCGCCTTGCGGAAGGTAGCAATGGAGAAAGGGGCATTCCGCAGATGCCTGTATGGTCAGCACGATGCCCAGATCGGGCTGCTCTATCCGCACAACGCCGTCCCAGCCGGTGAAGCAATGGTCGACGAAGGGGGCATCCCGCAACAAAACGCCGCCGGACGGATCGAAAACCGATCCTGCCGCAACATGCTCGGTGGGGATCGTCAAGGCATCGGCCAGCCAAACCCCGCCGACGCGCGCTTTCAATACGGTGCCGGCTCGGCGCGGAAAGTACGGATGAAGGCCCAAACTGACCGGCATCGGCGTCGACGCGCGGTTGCGCACCGAAAGGCGGATCTTCAATCCGTCGTCACCCAGCGCGAAGCTCTGTTCGGACGTATAGGCCCAAGGCCATTCGTCCTTTTCGTGATCGAAGGCGAACACCGCAGAGGTCTGGGTACACGATACCATCCGCCAGTCTTCCAGCCAGCCGTGGCCGTGCAAGGGATGGGGGTGATTGCCCAGGTTGGGCTTCAGGCGGATTTCGCTGCCGCCGAAACGCAAGCATCCGTTCTCGATCCGGTTGGCGAAGGGAACCAGCGGATAGCAGCAACTGTCGGCGGCATGGACGATGCCGGCGGCGACGGTACGCAGCACCGGCGCGCCGATATAGCCGAACCGGCCGATGCTGGCGCCGACATCGGGTGTGAGGACGAGTTCGTAACCGCTTGCTTTTAGCGCAATCATGCGCTCCTCCGCAGGATGTCGCGCGTAATCCGGCGAAAACCGGTTCCTTTTTTTTAAGGAAGCGCCCGATACCGAATGAAAAAAACACGACCCGGCGGTCAAGCCGGATCGTGCTTTTGTACGTCAATCGCGAATTTGCGGCCTTATTTTTTCTTGTGCCACAGCTCCTGAATGGCCTCCAGGCTGCGACCCTTGGTCTCGGGCACCATGCGCCAGACGAAGATGCCGGACGCGATGCTGCACGCGCCGTACACCCAATAGGCGAACCCGTGGTTGAAGGCGGCGTTGAGCGCCGAACTGCCGTCCATAACCTTGAACGACCACGAGACGAACAGGTTGGCGATCCATTGCGCCGCCACCGCGATCGCCATCGCCTGGCCCTTGATCGAGTTGGGGAAAATTTCCGCCAGCATCACCCAAACGATTGGGCCCCACGACAGCGAGAACCCGGCGATGTAGACCACCACCCACAACAATCCCCACATACCGGTCTCGCGGGTCATGGTCATTTCGCCGGCGACCCCAGTACCGTTCAGGTGAAACAGGAACCCGAGCGCGATCATCGCCACCGCCATGATCGCCGAACCGGTGACCAGCAGCGGCTTGCGGCCCCATTTGTCGACCAGAAACTGGGCGACCACGGTGAACACCACCATCGCCACGCCGAGGCCGACGGTGTTGAGGAAGGCGGCATTGGTCCCGGCGCCGAGGTTCTTGAACATCAGCGGCCCGTAATAGAGCACCGCATTGATGCCGACGAACTGCTGGAACACCGACAACAGAATGCCGACGATCAGCACGACGATGCCGAAGCTGAGCAGCGGGCGGGTGTGTACGACCAAGGTTTCCTTGATCTCGGCCAAGGTCTTCTGGGCATCGTCCTCGCTGCTGATGCGCCGGAGAACCTTGAGCGCATCGGCATCGCGGCCGCGCTGCACGTACCACCGCGGGGTATCGGGCACCAGCAACATCAGACCGAAGAACAGCGACGACGGGATCACCGCCGAGGCCAACATCCAGCGCCAGCCAACGGAAAGGATCCAGGCATCGTCACCCTGGGAAGCGATGCCCCAGTTGACGAAATAGACCACCAGCATGCCGCCGACGATGGCGATCTGCTGGAAGGTGACCAGCCGGCCGCGCACCGCGGGCGGAGCGATTTCGGCGATGAACATCGGCGATACCATCGAAGCGATGCCGACGCCGATGCCGCCGACGATACGATAGATGATGAAGGGGGTGAGCGCTTCCGGTCCGATGTTGCCGATCGGCGCGAAACCGATCTCCGGCATCGCCGAACCCAGGGCGCCGAGAAAGAACATCACCGCCGCCAGCATTAAAGCCGGCTTGCGTCCGTAGCGGGTGGCCACCGGTCCGGCAACGCCGGCACCGATGATGCAGCCGGCCAAGGCGCAGGAAATCGTCCAGCCGGAAAGACTGCCGGCGGCCGTTTCGGACAAATGCAACGGCGTAATGAAGTTATGATCAATGGCCGCCACCGCGCCGGAAATCACCGCGGTGTCGTAACCGAACAGAAGCCCACCCAACGCCGCAATCAGCGTCAGGCCCACTACCAATGCCGTATTGGACTTAGCCATAGGCATACCCCTCTTTGTTATGCTGAAGTACCCGTATCCTCCGTCGCGGCGGACCGGCATTGTTTTCTTCGTCAAGTCCGTCTCGCGTTGGGGGGGGACGGTAATGATAGCGTTATCAGCGCGCAAGCGGACAAAACGGTCAAATTATCGTGCCGCGAGGCCCGATACGCTTTAAGGTTGACGGTGGCTCATTATCGGCGCGGCGAAACCGCCGATTGGCGCTTGACCAGCGAATAGGTCACCAAATGGTCGACCGGCTTGGTCGCGATGCCGGCGCGCTGTTTGCGCACCGCACGCACCGCCAGATCGAGAGCGATTTCCGCCATTGCCGCTACCGGTTGATGAATCGTGGTCAGTTCGGGCCAGATCGTGGTGGCGATCGAGGTGTCGTCAAACCCCACCACCGACAGATCGGCGGGGACTTCGAGGTGCTTGCGGTGGGCCACGGCGACGGCGGCGGCGGCCATGTCGTCGTTGCTGGCGAAAATCGCGGTCGGCGGCCGGTCGAGCGACAAAAGCTGCCACGCCGCCTCCATCCCCGAGCGGTAGCTGAAATAACCCTGCACCAGCATGGCCGGATCGAACGCCAAGCCGGAGCGTTGCATGGCGGCGAGGAAGCCGCTTTCGCGCATACTCGAAACCGACTGGTTGGGATGGCCGCGGATGAAGCCGATCCGGGTATGGCCGAGCGACAAGAGGTATTCGGTCATCTCCTGCGCCGCGGCGAAATCGTCGATTCGCACGCAGGACGCTTTGACATTGGTACGACCGCAAGCGACCGCCACCACCGGCAGTTCGTTGGCCAGCAGCTCGCCCAGGACCGTCTCGGCTTCGCCCATCGGCGGCGGCAGCAGCGCCGCATCGACCCCGCCCTGAATCAGCTTGCGTACCGCGGTGATTTGGGCGGCGGCATTGCTTTCGCACTTTTCCAGCATGATCCGGGCGGCCTTGCGGCTCGATTGGTCGAGCGCCCCGACCAAAAATTCGCTCAAATAGGCCGCGCTCGGATTCGAGTACAAAAGGCCGATGCGGGCACCTTGCGACCCGGCCAAGCTGCGCGCGGCCGGATTGGGCGCATAGTTCAGTTCCGTCACCGATTGCAACACGACGGCGCGGGTAGCGTCGCGCACGTTTTTCGCCCCGTTGATCACCCGCGAAACCGTCATCGGCGATACGCCGGCGCGGTTTGCCACGTCGAGAATCGTCGCCGCGCCGTTGTGTCGGCGGCTCGGCTTGGACGGCTTGTGAAATTTATCCTTTTGATCCATGTAGTTATTCTATTGGGTGCGCCCGCGGCAGAAAACCGGCCGACGATACGACAAAATCGGCGTCACAGGCTTCACCGGCATGTGATGTACATTAACCCATGCGATACTGTTATCAAGGTTGCGGATGACGCAACCGCAACGCGGGTGCCCGTCGGTCATGCCGTGTTTGTCTCGCCGCACTTGTAAAACCCCTGCGGCTTCGAAAAGATGTCGCCGGCGTCGGGGGGGCGTTCGCCTCGTTCCCTGCATCGGGCGGTTGGCGGTCGGTTCGTATGCGCGATAAAATATGGGGGCTGGAGTAACCCGATGACGAAAATTCGGATCGGTCTGGTCGGAATCGGGAAAATCGCCCGCGAACAGCATATACCTGTGGTCATCGCCGATCCGGACTTCGAACTTACGGCTTGCGTCAGCCGCAGCGCAAAAGTCGACGGCATCGATAATTTCACCACCCTCGAAACGATGCTCGACGCCCGGCCGGATATCGACGCGGTGGTGGTGGCGAGTCCGCCGGCGACGCATTTTGCCGCGGCGCGGCTGGCTCTCGAAGCCGGCAAGCACGTTTTTCTCGAAAAACCTCCCTGTGCAACGATGGCCGAACTGGATTGGCTCGAAGATGCGGCCCGCCGCAAGCGGCGGACGTTGTTTCAAACGTGGCATCTTCGCTATGCCCCGCGGGTGGCCGACGCGGAGGAATGGCTGAAAGGCCGCAAGGTGGTCGGCGGGCACATCGTGTGGAAGGAAGATGTGCGCCGCTTTCACCCCGGCCAGGACTGGATTTGGCGGAGCGGCGGCTTCGGCGTATTCGATCCCGGCATCAATGCCGTCTCTATTCTGACCCGAATTTTGCCGGAAGCCGTCCTCGTCGAGGCGGCCGAACTGTTTTTCCCGTCCAATTGCCAAACGCCGGTCGCCGCCGACATCGCCTTCCGTACCGAAAGCGGTGCCGGGATTACCGCCGCCCTAGACTTTTTTTGCCAGGGCGAGCAGTCCTGGGATATCGAGTTGACCGCGGCGGACGGAAAGATGCGGCTTGCCGATTCCGCCAGGGTGTTCGCCGTCGACGGCGAACGGCGGAATTTGCCGGATAGCCCGGACGGCGTTTATGCCGAATATGCCCCACTTTACCGTCGCTTTTCCGAGCTGATCGCGCGGGGCGAGTCGGAGGTCGATGCGGCGCCGTTTCGTCTGGTGGCCGACATTTTCCTGATCGGCAAGCACATCTCGGCGCCGCCGTTGAACCTGGTTTGACGGATAGGACGAAGCAAAAAAAAACGGCGGCCGCTGATGCGGCCGCCGCTTTTTTTTTCGTCAAACGATCGCTTACCAGAAGAACCAATAGAACGCGACGACCGCTACGACGACCAGAATGCTGGCGATGACATCGATAGCGTTCCAACTGGCGCGGGTGACGGCCTTCTCTTCGGGCGTCGCGCCGTACCAGGAATACTTCAGCTTGGAAGCATCCGGCGCTTTGGTCAGCAAGCTGATGACAACCATCAGCGCGCCGGTCAAAAGCAGCAACGATTGGCAGAAGAACAGCCAATGGACGTTCCACAAGTCGAAGATTACGCCGTACTGCGCCTTCAAGGGCGCCAGCGCCGCGATGTACTGATCGTGGTTGATGACGTGGTGGAACAATTGCTGCTTAAGGTCGGCGACATAGACCTTGTGGTCCTTCATGACGATGTCGGCGGCGAGGCGCGCAAAGCCGCCCACTACGCCGACCAGGAAGGCCCAAAACGCCGCCGGCGCGGTGGCGCGTTTCCAGAATACGCCGAGGCCGAACAACACCACGATGGCCGGCGACAGGTAGCTCTGCACGTTCTGCAAATATTCGTACAAGTTGGAGTGCAGGCTCTTGATCACCAGCACCCAAAGAATGCCGAGCACCACGATCGCCGCGGTGGCGATGCGCCCGGTGATCACTTCTTCGATCCCCGAAGCCTTCGGCCGCCAATAGCGGTAGAAGTCCATGGTGAACAGCGTCGCCGAGGCATTGAACTTGGAACCCAGCGAAGCCATCAGCGCCACGATCATGCCGCAGGCGACGAAGCCGCGGATGCCGTGGGGCAGGATTTGACCGACCAGCGAAGTATAGGCGGCGTCGCCCGAGGTATGGAAGCCGCTGGCCGGCATGCTGTTGAGGGCGAAGGCGATCATGCCGGGGATGAGGAAAATGAACACCGGCGTGAGCTTCAAGGCGCCACCGAGGATGGCGCCCCTGCGGCCCTCGGTCTGGTTCTGGCCGGCGAGCACGCGTTGGACGATGTATTGGTCGGTACACCAGTACCAGAAGCCGATGATCATCGAGCCGGGGATCACCGCCAGCCACGACCATTCGGGATCGTTCGCCGGGCGCATCAGATGAATGTTGCTGCCGGCGGCATGGACCATCGCGGTCCAACCGGCGAGCAGGCTGCCGCCGCCGAGTTCCTGCAGGCCGATGACCAGAATGGCGACCGAGCCGAAGATCAGCACCGGGGTCTGCAACACCGCCGTATACATGATGACGCGAAGCCCGCCGAGCACGGTGTAGAGGCCGGTAGTGAAGGCCAGCCCCAACGCGATCACCCAGAAGATGTCCACCTGGTGGCCGAACATGTTGACGCTATCGACGCCGAGCAGCGTGCGCACGACGACGTCGCCGGCATAGATGGTGGCGGCGATCTTGGTCAGCACCAAGCTGGCGACGGTGAGCACGCTGAGGATGCTCCTTGAGCCGCGCGAGAAGCGCAGTTCGAGGAATTCCGGCATGGTGAAGACCTTCATCCGGTCGTAGAGCGGTACGAATACCCAGCCCAAGACCAGGATGATCCAGCCTTGCATCTCCCAATGCGCCATCGCCATGCCGGTGGCGAAACCGGCGCCGGCGAGGCCGACGAGGTGCTCGGAACCGATGTTGGACGAGAAGATCGAGGTGCCGATCTGCAGCCAGTTGCTGTCTTTGCCCGACAGGAAGTAGTCCTTGCCGGATACGGCCTTTTTGCGCATCGACATCAGCACCACGGCGACCATGGCGATGGCAAAAGCGGCGATTATCCACCAGTCCAGTGCGTTGAACACCGAACCGTGCGCCGCTGCTGCGGTGTTTGTGGTTTCCTTAATCATGTTGATTACGTTTCCCCTCGTTCAATCACGGATCACTTCTGACCGTAATAGGCTTTCGGTCCATGTTTACGTAAGAAATGCTTATCGAGCAGCACTTTTTGCATCGGGCCGATATCCGGTGCGATACGCAAGGTTTCGCTCGCCAACCTTGCGACGTATTCCATCACCACCGCGTTGTGTACCGCATGGTGGGCATCCTTGCCCCAGGCAAACGGCCCGTGGCTGGCCACTACCACCGACGGTACCTGCATCGGATCGATCCCCTCGAAGGTCTCGACGATGACGTCGCCGGTCTTGGCTTCGTATTCGCCTTCGATTTCCGCCTCGGTCATCAACCGGGTGCAGGGAATGGCGCCGTACCAGTAGTCGGCCTGAGTGGTGCCGAGCGCCGGGATGGCTTTCTTCGCCTGCGCCCAGGCGGTGGCATACAGGCTGTGGGTATGGACGATGCCGCCGACGCCGGCAAAGGCGCGATAAAGCACCAGGTGGGTGGGGGTATCGGAACTGGGGCGAAGATCGCCTTCGACCGTTTCGCCGGTTTTTAGCGATACCACCACCATGTGCTCGGGCTTCATGCCGTCGTAGGACACCCCCGACGGCTTGATGACCACCAGCCCATTTTTGCGGTCGATACCGCTGACGTTGCCCCAGGTCTGGATCACCAGACCTTCCTTCACCAGATCGAGATTGGCCTGGCAAACATCCGCTTTCAGTTGTTCCAGCATTATTTCCGTACCTTGTCGCGGATGTCCATCAACGTCTTCATCACACCGTACAGGCTGCCCTGCCACGCTTTGGTGCCGAAGGCGTCGTGCAGGGTAGAATAGATTTTGTACAGTTCCTTGTACACGGCGTGCGCTTCCGGGTCGGGCTGATAGACCTTGTCCTTAAGCCCGGTCATCGCCGCAATGGCCGTGGCGAAGTCGGGATGGGCCTTCGCCACCACCGCCGCCGCGATGGCGGAGCCGAGGGCCGGGGTCTGGGCCGAGCGCGATATTTTCATCGGCCGCCCGGTCACGTCGGCATAAAGCTGCATGACGAAAGCGTTCTTTTCGGCGATGCCGCCGCAGTTGATCACTTCGTCGATCTTGACGCCGTATTCCTCGAACCGGTTGATGATGGTCAAGGCGCCGAAGGCGGTCGCCTCCACCAGCGCGCGGTAGATTTCCGCCGGCGTGGTGTAGAGGGTGTGGCCGACGAGAAGCCCGGTCAGGCGCTGATCGACCAGCACGGTGCGATTGCCGTTGTTCCAATCGAGCGCCATCAGGCCGCTTTCGCCCGGCTTCAGCTTGTCGGCATCGTTAGTCAGTTCGACATGCGACAGTTTCTGCTCGCCGCCGGGCTGAATGTAGCTGACGAACCAATTGAAGATGTCGCCCACCGCCGATTGGCCGGCCTCTAAGCCGAAATAGCCGGGCAGTACCGACCCGTCGACGACGCCGCATACGCCCGGCACGTCGGCCAGCTTGTCGGTGTTGACCTTGACGGTGATATCGCAGGTCGAGGTGCCGATGATCTTGACCAGCACCCCCGGCTTCACCCCGGCGCCGATGGCGCCCAAATGGCAATCGAAGGCGCCGACCGCCACCGGAATGCCTTCCTTCAGGCCGGTTTTTCCGGCCCAGTCCTTGGACAGGCCGCCGACCGCCGAATCCACCGCTTTCACGCGCGGCGTCAGCCGTCCGAGCAGCGCACCCAGTTTGGCATCGAGCTTGGACAGAAATTCCTTGTCCGGGTAGCCGCCCCAATCCTTGCTATACATGGCCTTATGGCCGGCGGCGCAGATGCCGGCGACGAAGGTGTCGGGATGCAGGGTTCCGGTCATTGCCGCCGGCACGAAGTCCGACAGTTCGATCCAGGAATAGGCCGCATCGAACACCTCCGGCGCGGTGCGCAGACAATGCAGGATCTTCGAATAGAACCATTCCGACGAATAGGTGCCGCCGATCTTGGCAAGATATTGGGGGCGAATTTCCGACGCCAGTTGGGTAATCTCGGCCGCTTCCCGATAGCCGGTGTGGTCCTTCCACAGCCAGGCGAGCGCCGCCGGATTGTCGGCGAACTTCTCCTGGAAGCACAGCGGCACGCCGTCGGTATCGACTGGCATGGGGGTCGAGCCGGTGGTGTCGACGCCGATGCCGATGACCTGATCGGGGGCGAAGCCGGGCACCCGTTTATGCGCGATGGCCAGCGCATCCTTGATGGTAACCTCGGCGCCGACCAAATAATCGGCCGGATGCTGACGGGCGAGATTGGGATCGTGCCCCAGCACGACGCCCTGGTTGCCGTGTTCGTAGATCCAGACGGCGGCGGCCAACTCGTGACCGTCGGCGACGTCGACGACCAGAGCGCGGACGGAGTTTGTCCCGTAATCGAGACCGATTGCGTATTTGGCGTTCATGTTCAGCCCTATTCGATTTTGAGCATGATCCGTTTCGAAAACCGATATTCGATTTTCCGGATCATGCTCAAAATTCCGTTTCGTAAAATTTGCCTGAAAAACCGCCTCACGCGGTCCCGATGCGGTTTAGATCGCCCATCCCTTGTTGAGCGCATAATAGACTTCGTTGGTCCGCAAGGTTTGCTTGAAGTCGCGGATCTTGGTGTCGGCGTCGATCGGCAGGAATTCGATGCCGGCGATGGTGGCGAAATCTTCCAGCATCTCGGTGGTGACCGACAAGCTGAACGCCGAATGATGGGCGCCGCCGGCCAATATCCACGCCGTGCAGGCAGTTTCGAAATCCGGCCGCGCCTTCCACATCGCCTGGGCGACCGGCAGTTTGGGCATCGGATGGGGGGGCTTGATCACGTCCACTTCGTCGACGATCAGGCGGAAACGGTTGCCCATGTCGATCAGCGAGGCGGCGGTGGCGGGGCCGGCCGCGGCGTCGAATACCAGCCGGGCCGGGTCTTCCTTGCCGCCGATGCCGAGGGGATGCACTTCCAGCTTCGGTTTGGCCGCCGCGATCGACGGGCAGACCTCCAGCATGTGGGCGGCGAGATTGAGGGTGTTCGCCGGATCGAGGTGGTAGGTGTAGTCCTCCATGAACGAGGTGCCGCCCTGAAGCCCGGTTCCCATCACCTTGACCGCGCGCACCAGGGCGGCGGTTTTCCAGTCGCCTTCGGCGCCGAAGCCGTAGCCCTCGGCCATCAGTCGTTGCGAACCGATGCCGGGCAGTTGCTTCATGCCGTAGAGATCTTCGAAGGTGTTGGTGTAGCCCTTGGCACCCACCTCTTTCAGGAAGGCGCTAAGGCCGGCTTCGATCTTGGCGGCATCGCGCACCGAAGCGTATTTGGCGCCGCCCTTCTTCACATCGGCGGCCATAACGTAGGCGGCTTCGTACTGGGCGATCAGATCGTCGATCTCTTTCTCGCTCACCGCATCGATCCGTTTGACCAGATCGCCGACGGCATAATAATTGACCGCAAAGCCGAGCTTGTACTGGGCGGAAACCTTGTCGCCGTCGGTCACCGCCACTTCGCGCATGTTGTCGCCGAAGCGGACGAACCGGGCGCCCTGCCAGTCGGCCCAGGCGGTGGCGGCGCGAGCAAAGGCGCCGATCTTTTCCTGAACCTTGGCTTCCTTCCAATGGCCGACCACCACCTTGCGATCCTTGCGCAGACGGGTCCAGATGAACCCGTGCTCGCGGTCGCCGTGGGCGGCCTGATTGAGGTTCATGAAATCCATGTCGATATCCGCCCACGGGATGTCGCGGTTGTACTGGGTGTGCAGTTGTACTGCCGGCTTGACCAGTTGCTTTAGCCCGTTGATCCACATTTTCGACGGCGAGAAGGTGTGGCACCAAGTGACGATGCCGACGCAAGCCGGCGTGGTGTTGGCCGCCAGCATCAGCTCGGTGATCGAGTCGGGCGACACCATCACCGGTTTGAACACCACCTTGACCGGAATGGCGGCGGATGCGTCGAGGGTTGCCGCGATTTCCTTGGAATCGGCGGCGACCTGTTCCAACGTCTTAGGCCCGTAGAGATGCTGACTGCCGGTGACAAACCAGATTTCGTAATTCGCTAAAGCTTTCATGATGCGTGCTGCTTCCTCAAGGTCGTTGCCGAAATGGCCGCCGCGGCGGATGACCGTCGGTGCCAGTCTATCAATTGGTCGAGGATTTTAGAAAGCCGTCCCAGGGCTGTCAATTTGTATGAGTTATTGGCGGTGGCGGCAACGCTATTCCGGTTGAGAAATCGGGTCTGCCTTCAACCCATCCTCATGCGGCCGGCAACCCTTCCGTGCGCCGCGGCGGGGCACGAAAAAACGGGCCGTAGCCGGGTTTCCATTTCGAATTGTCCGACATATCCTCCGCCCTGATCGCTTTGGAACAAAGCGTTGGAACAAAAATAAAGGATAGGCTGAAATGTCAGGGACACTGGTTTTGCGCGCCGGCCTCGCCGGGCTTGCGCTTGCAGCGTTGGCGACGGGCTTGGCGACACCGGCCGAGGCCGCCAAGGTCTCGCACGTCAAGAAGGCTCCGTTTGGGACGACCGTGAAAGGGGAAAAAGTGCAGATTTATACGTTGACCAACAAAAACGGTCTGGAGGCGCGCATTGCGACCTATGGCGGCACCATCGTGTCGCTGAAGACGCCCGACAAGGCCGGTAAGCTTGCCAATATCGTGCTCGGCTTCGACCGTATCGAGCCCTACCAGAAGGGCGTGCCGTATTTCGGTGCGCTGATCGGCCGCTACGGCAACCGCCTCGCCAACGGCACCATCGTCATCGACGGCCAGACCTACAAGCTGCCGCAGAACGACGGTACCAACACCCTGCATGGCGGACCTAAGGGGTTCGACAAGGTGGTTTGGCAGGCCAAGCCGTATGAAGACAAGAACGGCCCCGGCCTCAAGCTGACCTATGTCAGTGCCGACGGCGAAATGGGCTTCCCCGGTGCGCTGACCGTCCATGTCACCTATCAATTGCGCAACGACAACGCGCTCAGCATCGACTACGAGGCGACTACCGATAAGCCGACCGTCGCCAACCTGACCAACCACAGCTATTTCAATCTGACCGGCGACACCGACACGCCGATCCTCGATCATCTGATGACGATCAATGCCGACAAGATCACCCCGGTCGACAAACGGTTGATCCCCACCGGCGACTTGAAAGACGTTACCGGCACGCCGTTCGACTTCCGCAAAGCCACCGCCATCGGCGATCGCATCGGCGCCGACGACGAACAGCTTAAATTGGCCGGCGGCTACGATCACAACTGGGTGCTCAATCAGCCCAAGCCGGGCGAGGAAATCCTCGCCGCCAAGGTGGTCGAACCCAAATCCGGCCGCACCTTGGAAGTGCGGACCGTCGAGCCCGGCGTGCAGTTCTATGCCGGCAATTTCCTCGACGGCAAACCGGCGGGCGTCGGTACGGTGTTCAAGCATCGCACCGGTTTCTGCCTGGAAACCCAGCACTATCCGGATTCGCCCAACCAGCCGAACTTTCCCTCGACCGAACTGAGGCCCGGGCAGGTCTATAAGACCCACACCGTGTTCGTGTTCGGCGTCGAGAAATAATTGTCTGTGAAAAAGTACACGGAGGCCTTTAGAGCGACGGACGTTCAAACGCAATCAGTCCGTCGCTCTAGCTCTTTGTTTTGTCGCAACTTTACGCGCAAAACCGATTTCCCTTTTGCGCTCGTTGCTCTAGGCCGAAGGACTTTTTCACGGACGGCGAAATAATACCGGACTGAAAAAAAAGAGCGGTGGGTTTCCCCGCCGCTCTTTTTTATGCCCGCTCGGAAAATCACGCCGGCGGTTTGACGGTTTGCGCCCGTCCGTCATAGACGATGCGGCGCGTCCCACCCTTGCCGCCGATCCAGACGATATTGAAGGTCCGGCTGGGCTTCATGCCGGGGAAGTGCCCTTGGCGTTTGGCAAAGGACAGCACGCCGGTCTTTTCGTTCCAGTCGATCTCGACCACGGCCCGCTCGCCGCGCTCGTAGCCGAAGCCGTTGCCGGCATCGTCGTAAAGCGCGAAATGTCCGTCGGCGCCGCGATAGATGCGCAATTCCAGCGGCGCATTCGGCGTTTCGTCGGCGTACTGCACCACCGGCCCGAGCGGCAGAATGGCTCCGGCGCGGACGAACAGCGGCAGGGTATCGAGCGGCGCCTTGGCGTCGATGTTGGCCTTGCCGTGCCGGCGTTCGTTGGTCCAAAAATCGTACCAGTCGCCGTCGCCCGGCAGATAGACCGAGCGGAAGTCGGCGCCCTTACGGGCGACCGGCGCCACCATCAGCGCCGGGCCGAACATGTACTGATCGGGAACGTCGAGCGCCTCGCGGTCGGCGGCGAAATCGAACACCAAGGGGCGCATCATGGTCGAGCCGCGGCTGGTTACCGCCCAGGCGGCCGAATAGATGTAGGGCAGAAGTTGGTAGCGCAAGCGGTCGTAGCGGATCAGGATGTCCTGCGCATCCTTGTCGAACCGCCACATTTCCTTCGGCTTGTTGGTGCCGTGGACGCGGAACATCGGCGTGAAGGTGCCGTATTCGAACCAGCGCACGAACAGCTCGCGGTAGGCCGGATCGGCCGGATCGCCGCCGAAGAAGCCGCCGATGTCGGTGTTCCAATAAGGGATGCCGGAGGCGACGAAATTGAGCCCGGCGGGAATCTGGCGGCGGAAGGTTTCCCAGGTGCCGGAGATGTCGCCGGACCAACTGATCGCATTGTTGCGCTGCTGGCCGGCCCAGGCCGAGCGGGTCAGGATGACCGGCCGCTTGGCCGGAAAATCGCGCTTGGCCCCCTCGAACACGCCGGAGGTATGCATCAAGGGATAGGCATTATAGACCAGCGCGCCGGGACCGGCCGCAGTCTCGACCTCGCGCATCTGCCCCCATTCGCCGCCCAATTCCGCTTCGCTGGCGTCAAGCCACCAGCCGTCGAAACCGTTCCGGCCGAGAGTGCGGGAAATCTGCCGCCAATAAAGCTCGCGCCCCTTGCCATAGGGATCGTACCAGCGTCCCTCTCCGGCCGGATAGACGTTGCGGTAGATCTTGGGAAAGAGCGCTCCTGCCGCCTCCAGTTCGGCGCGGGTATCGGTGCCCTGATCGATGCGCGCCCATACCGAAACGATGGAATGGGCATGCATGGCATGGATATCGTCCATCATCTTGGTCGGATCGGGATAGCGCGCCGAATCGAAGGTGTGCGCACCCCATTCGCCGGTACGCCAATACTGCCAATCCTGGATCACCGCATCGAACGGCACGCCCATGTCGCGGTAGCGGCGGACGATGCCGGTGGTTTCTTCCTGGGTGGCATAGTGCTCGAAGGATTGCCAGAAGCCCCACGCCCAGCGCGGCAGCATCGGCGCCTCGCCGGTGAGCTTGCGATAGCCGGCGATCACCGCGTCGCTGTTCGGACCGGCGACGATATAATAATCCACGCTCTGCGCCGCCTCGGATTTGATCTGGAGGCCGCCTCCGTCCTGCGGCCGGTCCACCGAAACGTCGCTGACCGAGGCGTTGTCCCATAACAGGCCCCAGCCGCGGTCGGTCAAAAGGAAGGGCAGCCCGATCCAGCCGTTCGCCTGTTGCAGACGCACGCTGTCGTGCCAGCGGTCGAGCAGCCCGGTGGGCTGCTGGCCGAGGCCGTAGAAATAGCCGTCGTCGTAGTGGACGGAGAAGCCTTGCGCGACGTCGTAGAGCTTGGATGGCGTTGCCGTCATCCGGCTGTGGCGGGCGTCTTCGCTTAAAAACTCTTTCTCGCCCGGCCGGGCAAAGCTGAGGTGGCCGTCCTTGCGATCCGCCGATATCTGCAGATTGGCGGTTTCGGCGGTGACGGTTTTGTCGTCCTGCGTCACCTTAAGCGCCGTTGCCGGTTTTTTGCCGATCACCACCAGGCTTTGCCGCGGTTCCGGCGCGCCAAGCGGCAGTTTTTGCACCCGCACGATCGTCTCGCCCCACGGCTCGACCAGAGTCGAACCGCACTCGCTTTTGAGGATCAGACGGTCGGCCTGCGGCGCGACGGCGGTGATCGCCGGCGAGCACGGTGCGGCCAGGGCGGCGCCGAACGCCGCCGGAAACAGCGCCGACGAACGCAGCGCCACGCGAAGCCAATGTAGGTTTTTCATTTTTTTTCCTCGTATTTCTGCCGTTCGGCAAAGACGGTTACGTCAGTCGGTACAACCCTGCGCCGTGCGGCGGAAGACGCGGCGCAAACGCGTCGATCACGGCATCTTCATGGCGCCACAGATCGCGCATCCGCACGCGCCCTTTCAAGCCCACCTGCGCAAGATCGACCGGCACCGCGGCGGGGGCCTCGCGCAGGTTGAATGCGGCAACCACGGTGCGTCCGCGCTCGTCCTGCGCCGCCCAGGCGCATAGACCTTCCCGCAGAAACAGTTCCCGGTTCTGCGAACTGAACCGATCGATCGCCAGCACCTCGTCGTTGGTCAAAAGCGCTTCGGTCGCCGCATCGAGTTTGCGCAAGTCGCCGCCCATGATCAGCGGCGAACGGGCAATCGACCACAGCGTCATCAAGGTGCGCTGCTCGTCCGGCGTAAAATGGGTGGTGCGTTTGCCCATCGCCAGCACGCCGAGGGGCAGCATATCGGCATCCGGCCAAGTGCCGGCGCGGCGGTAAGGATTCCAGTTGCGCAGGCGGACGAATTGTTCGACCAGCGCCGGCCAAAAATCCCAGAAATCGTCGCTGATCCGCCACATGTTGGCGTGGCGCATCACATGGTCGTGGGCGGCCAGCGCGGTTTCCCCCGGCGACAGCGACAGCACCATCGGCCGCCCCGACCGGTCGATGGCGCGGCGCACCGCTTCCACTTCCGGCTGGTTGCGTACGTAGGGACGGCTCAAATCGTCCACCTTGACGAAATCGACGCCCCACCAGGCGTAGAGCTTGAAAATCGAATCGTAATAGGCCTGCGCACCCGGCTTGGTCATGTCGATGCCGTACATGTCGGTGTTCCAGGGACAGACATTGACCTTATCGGCGATGCCGCCGGCGCGATATTCGGTTCCAAGGATCGGCATATCGGCATCCGCCGCCTGCCGCGGTACCCCGCGCATGACATGAATGCCGAATTTGAGTCCGAGATTATGGACATAATCGGCCAGCGGCTTGAACCCGGCGCCGTTTGCGGCCGAAAAAAACCGATTGGTCGCCGGAACCAACCGGCCCCATTCGTCCATCGCCAGTTTAGCGCCTTTGCGGTATTCGAACGAATTGGCGCCCGGCTCGTACCATTGGATGTCGACGGTGAAGAAGCGATAGCCGTGCGGCAGCAGTTTCTCGGCCATGACTTGCGCATTGCCGCGCGCCTGCGCCTCGTCGATCGACGGCCCGAAACTGTCCCACGAATTCCACCCCATCGGCGGCGTCGGGGCCAGGGCACGGAAATCCGCAGGTGATGCGCCGTCCGCATACGCAACCGCGGGGCCGGTCAACAGCCCCGCGATTACGTTGCGTCGGGAAAGTGCAAACGATTCCATCGCCCGTTTCCCATTATTTCACGTCAAGCACCACGACCGACTTCGGCGGCAGCGTAACGCTCAACTTGCCGTCGGCGACCGTCGCGCCCGAGAACGGCACCGGATGCACCGCATCGGGGGCGTCGAAGGTATTTTGCGCATCCATCGCGCTTGCGGTCAGCACGGTCCCGCCGACCGCACCCGGCTTGGCGCCGGCAATGGCAATCGACACCGACGCCGGCTGGTTGGGATCGAGATTGGTCAGGCCGACCACGATACCGCCGGCCTTGGTCTTGGCGGCCGAGACATTGACCTGCGGAACCGACACCTTGCCGAGGGTATAATTCGCCGTCTTGAGATCGACCGGCAGCATGGTCGCATCCTGGAACGGGATATACATCTGATAGGCGTAATAGGTCGGCGTCTTGATCATCTTCGCACCGTCGGTCAGGATCATCGCCTGCAGCACGTTGACGGTCTGGGCGATGGCGGTCATCCGCACCCGGTCGGCGTATTTGTGGAAGATGTTGAAGTTGGTCGACGCCACCAGCGCATCGCGCAGGGAATTCTGCTGCACCAGAAAGCCGGGATTGCTGTTCGGTGCGGGATCGTACCAAGTGCCCCATTCGTCGACGTAGAGACCGACCTTATTCTTGGGGTCGGCGGCATTCAGAAGCGCGACCTTGGTCTTGATGAAGCCGTCCAATTGGAGGGTGTTGGCGAAGGTGGAGATCCATTCGCTTTCGGGAAATCCGATCGCCGCGCCTTTGTGCTGCCAATCGCCGGTCGGCAGGGTGTAGTAGTGCATGGAGATCGCATCCATCATCCCCGGCTTGACCTCTTTCAGCAGGGTCGAGATCCAGACGGTATCCTTGTCGGAATCGCCCGAAGCGATGAGCAGCGGCCGCTCGCCCGGCTTGGCGTGAACGAACGAGGCATATTGCTTGTAAAGGTCGGCATAGTAATCCGGCCGCATGTTGCCGCCGCAGCCCCACAATTCGTTGCCCATGGCCAGCATCGCAATCTTCCAGGGCTTGTCGCGGCCGTTAATCTTGCGCATCTTGACCAGCGTGGTGTCCTGATCGCCGGTCATGTATTCCATCCAATCGGCCATTTCCTGCACCGTGCCGGTGCCGACATTGGCGTTGACGTAGGCATCGGCGCCGATCATGTCGATGAGTTCGAAGAACTCGTGGGTGCCGAAGGCGTTGTTCTCGGGCACGCCGCCCCAATTGTTGTTGATGCGAACGACGCGCTGCGACTGCGGGCCGACGCCTTCGCGCCAATGATACTGGTCGGCGAAGCAGCCGCCCGGCCAGCGCACCAGCGGCACATGCAGGCTTTTGAGCGCCGCAACCACGTCCTTGCGGAAGCCGTTGGTGTTGGGTATCGGCGAGTCCTTGCCGACATAGATGCCCTCGTAGATGCCGTGGCCGAGGTGTTCGGTAAATTGCCCGTAGACGTTCTTGTTGATGACCGCGCCCGGCTTGTCGGCATGCACGACGATGCTGGTATCGGCCGGCGCCGGGACCGCCGCCGCGCCGGACAACGTCAGCAGCGCCGTGGTCAAAGCCGCCGCGCTTCGAATGATGGTCTTTTTCATGGTGCCCTCTCTAGCGTTATCCCGTCGCCGTTTTTTCGGCCGGCGGACATACCCTCGGCAATCGGCAATTCGCTATGTCGATTGCCTTAATTTCCGCCGTGTCATCCGCCAATTGTAAGACAATTAAAGCAGTCCCTTGCGCCGCACAAGACCGCGCCCTCCCGCATCCCGCGAGAATCCCCCAGGATCGCCGGCGCCGCCGATCATAATGTCGTGACCGCCACGATGCCGGACCATAGGACGTCGCCATCCCCAGCGGAGTGAAGGGCTCTGCGATTATTGTTGCTGCATTCGCCCGGCATCGCGCGTAATTTCTTCGATCATGGAACGCTTCGCCGGCCCCATTCGCAACCCCAGCAAGACGCTGCGCCTTCACGGCACGATAGCGCGCGACCTCGGTCTGGCGATCGTTTCGGGCAAATACAAGTCCGGCGAAATCCTGTCGGGAGAAATTGCTTCCAGCGAAGAACTGAAGGTGTCGCGCACCGCCTATCGCGAGGCGATCCGCATTCTCGCCGCCAAGGGGTTGGTGTCGTCCAAGCCCAAGATCGGCACCAAGGTCAACCCCAAGGGAATGTGGCACATTCTCGATCCCGACGTGCTGGCCTGGGCCTTCGAAGCGGGACCGGACATCAATACGCTGAACAGCTTGTTCGAGCTGCGCGACGTGGTGGAGCCGGCCGCCGCCGCCTTCGCCGCGGCCCGCCGCACCGACGCTCAGGTCAAGACGATGAGCCAGGCGATCGAGCGGATGGAGCGTTTCACCCTTAATACCGAAGCCGGCAATCAGGCGGACGTGGATTTCCATACGACCCTGCTGCAGGCGGCCGACAATCCCTACATTGCCTCGCTGGTCGACGGGTTCGCCTCGGCGATCGTTTCGACCAACATCTACAAGCAACGCGAATATCCCTTGCGGCGCGATCCGCTCCCCGATCACGTCAACGTCTTCGCGGCTATCGCCGCCAAGGATACCGACAAGGCACACGCAGCCATGCGCGAACTGATTCGGTTGGCGCGAACCGATACGCCGTTCTTTCCGCTGCCGAAGTATCGGCGATCCAAGCCGGGAAAGAAGTAAATCCGTCAGACGGCGGTCTGCGCGCCCAGGATGCTGCGCATGCGCTTGACTCGGCCGGGATGCTGCAAGGCGTCGGCCAGGGTGTAGCCGTCGAGCACTTCGAGAAAGGCGTTCAGCGCCTGCCGCAAAGGCTTGCGCATGCCGCAAACGGTTTCCATCAGACAGGGATCGCGCTTGACGGCAAAACAGCCGACCAGGGACAAATCGTCCTCGGTCTTGCGCACTACGGCGCCGAGCATGATCTCGGACGGTTTTTTCGCCAGCTTAAGCCCGCCGTGTCGGCCGCGCACGCTCGTCACGAAGCCGGCTTGAATCAGGGTCTGTGCCACCTTCATCATGTGGTTGCGGGAGATGCCGTAGCGCTTGGCCACCGTGGCGATGGTGTGCAGTTCCCCCGGTTCGATCGCCAGCAGCATCAAGAGACGCAAGGCGTAATCCGTATGCAACGTAAGGCGCACGGCCCCCTCCTGCGCGGCATGCTTTACCATGCTCCCCGCGTTTGTTCTGTCGCGGGAGCATAGCCAACCAAAGCCGCCGTTAACAGGGCGGAAACGCACGCGCTGCGGGCAAACCGCTATCCGCCCGCCGCCGGGGAGGACGGAATCCGATCTTTAGCGTCGACCGCCGACTTCGTCGAGGTGCTTGAGCAAGTCCTTAGGGTCTTCGTAGACCCGCACCGCGCCGCTGCGCTCCAGTTCGTCCTGGCCGTAACCGCCCGACAACAGGCCGACGCCGAGCGCCCGGCAGCGCCTGGAGGCCAGCATGTCCCAAATGCTGTCGCCGACCACCACCGCGCTTTCGATCGGCGCCTTCAGCCGTTCCGCCGCCGCAAGAAACAGGTCGGGATCGGGCTTGGCGTATTTGACCTGATCGCGGGTCACCACATGGGCTTGCGAAGGATCGATGCCCAGCGATTCGATGTTGGGCGCCGCAGTTTCCATTCGTCCGCTGGTGGCGATCGCCCAAGGGATTCCGGCATCCGTCAGCGCGGCGAGCAATTCCTTGGCCCCCGGCAACGGCTTAACCGAAGGAGTCAACCGCTTGTAGGCTTTGGCATGGTGCGTGCGCAGACGCGCCAGCAACTCAGGGGTAAATTCCGCCCCGGTTTCGCGCATGAACTGATCGGTGAACAAGCCCCCGCTCATGCCGATCTTGCGGTGGATGCGCCACACCGACAGATCCAGCCCCTCGGCTTCCAGCGCTTCGTGCCATGCCAATACGTGCTGATACACGCTGTCGACCAGCGTGCCGTCGAGATCGAACAAAAATACCGTCTGAATATGCATGGCCTCAAAGCCTTTCGATTCTACCGTCCCATCATGCGCAACCGTGCCCGGACGGCGCAAGCCCGGTTGGCGGCGTTCTTATACGAAGTCTTTCATGCCGTTATGTGATATTCGGCGTGAAATTGCCGCGGAAAACCGGTCCGGGGCTTTTCGTCACTGCCGGCCGGAAGCCAGCGTGACCGTGCGATCTTCGGTCTTCCAGACGTCGCCGACCCGGTGTGCCGCCGCGTGTGCCATGCATTCGGATTCGCCCATCTTGGGGCGGGCAAGGTCGTAGGTCAGGCACAGCTTGCCGTCCTTGACGAACCATTTGCCTTCGCTTTTCCAATCCGGCCGCCAAGCCGAAAAGGTTCCGTCCGCCCGCCAATAGATGTGGGTCGCCGTGCCGTCGGGATCGGTGGCGATCACGGTATTGCCGATGCGGGCTTCGGCCGCAGCTCGGGCGGCGGCATCGGCGGGGCCGTCGGCAAGGGCAGCCGCCGTCAGTGCCAGCAAAGGAACGAAGGCAAACAATACGCGCATGGTCTTTCTCCTTACTTTCCCGCCACTTTCTCCAGCACCGCGAAACTGAAGGACAGGCCGGCGGCCGTATGCCCGGTTTCCTTGGCGGTTTCCATCCATTCCGACGGGGAAAACCCGGGGAAACGCACATCCCCGTCCGGCTCGGCGTGGATAGAGGTGAGATAGACCCGCCCCGCCTGCGGCAGGGCGGCGGCAAAAATGTCGGCCCCGCCGATGATCATGATCTCCGGCGCCGCCCCGGCCAGTTCCCGCGCCTGCTCGAACGAGTGGGCGATCGATGCGCCATCGGCTCGAAAGCCGGTCTGGCGGGTGACGACGATATTGCTCCGCCCCGGCAGCGGTTTTTTCGGCAGACTATCCCAGGTCTTGCGGCCCATCACCACCGGCTTGCCGAGGGTCAGCGCCTTGAAGCGGCGCATATCTTCGGCAAGTCGCCACGGCAAACCGCCGTTTGCGCCGATGACGCCGTTGTCGGCGCGCGCCAGGATCAGCGAGATCATTGCGCCAATTTGTCCATAGCCTCGCCTTCGAGGCGATAGGTCAGCCATTCCGCCACCGGCTTGCCGCCCAGCGAACGATAGAAGTTTTGCGCCTTTTCGTTCCAGTCGAGCACCACCCAGTCGAGCCGCATCGCGCCCTCGCGCTTGGCCTCGGCGGCGAGAAACGCGAAGAACGCCTTGCCCAGTCCGCTCCCACGCCGCGCGGGCTGCACGTAAATGTCCTCGATGAACAGCCCGCGCACCGCCCGGAACGACGAATAGGTCCAGTACCAGGTGGCGACGCCGACGGGTTCGGCACCGTCGAACGCCAAGGCCGCCGTCAGCACCGGGTGCGGCCCCAGCATGTCGCGCCGCACGATCTCAGGGGTGAGCAGAAACCTGTCGGTGAGGTTCTCGAATTCGGCCAGCCCGCGCAACAGGCCGTGGATCGCCGCTTCGTCGCCTTCGCCGGCGCGGCGGATGACGATACTCATACCGCCACCTCGGCCTTGATCGCGGGGTGGGCCCGGTAATTTTCCAAGGTGATGTCCTCATAGGTAAAGGCGAACAGATCGGTCACCGCCGGGTTCAGCCGCAAGGCGGGCAGGGGATAGGGCGCGCGGGTCAGTTGCAATTTTGCCTGTTCGATGTGGTTGAGATAAAGATGGGCGTCGCCCAGGGTATGGACGAATTCGCCGGGCTTGAGGCCGGTCGCCTGCGCCATCATCATGGTCAACAGCGCATAGGACGCGATGTTGAACGGCACGCCGAGAAACACGTCGCCCGAGCGCTGGTAGAGCTGACAAGACAGCTTGCCGTCCGCGACATAGAACTGGAACAGGCAATGGCAGGGCGGCAGCGCCATCTGCGGCACGTCGGCCGGGTTCCAGGCGGTGACCATCAACCGGCGCGAATCGGGGGTGCATTTGATGTCGTCGATCGCCTTGGCGATCTGGTCGATGGCGCCGCCGTCCGGGGTCCGCCACGCGCGCCATTGTTTGCCGTAGACCGGCCCCAGCTCGCCCGCGTCGTCCGCCCATTCGTCCCAGATCGAGACGCCGCGTTCCTGCAGCCAGCGCACATTGGTGTCGCCGCGCAAAAACCATAACAGCTCGTAGAAGATGGCTTTGACGTACAGCTTCTTGGTGGTGACCAGGGGAAACCCGGCGGATAAGTCGAACCGCATCTGATGGCCGAACACCGATTTGGTGCCCACCCCGGTGCGGTCGCGTCGTTCTCCCCCGGAATCCAGGATACGCTGAAGAAGATCTAAATATGGACGCATGAAACCTTACTGACTTTTCAACCGATTCTGCCGGCCAGTTTAGCGCGGCTATGAAAAAAGTCCCGACCCTACTATAGTGCCCTCGCCGGGCAACCGGCTATGGCGATAAACGGCTGCGTAATAAGCGGACTGGACCCGGGGGCGGTACCCGGCGCCTCCACCATTCTTCCCGGTTTTTCCGGCGATTTGGGGGCGAAATAGGATCGACAGACGTGTAAAGGCTGTCCTTTCGCTCGGTATGGTATCCGCCGTTATCGGGCTAATCGTATTAGGTGCCAACGATAATGAAATGGCCCTCGCTGCCTAACTTCTAGTTAGCCAAGCGCGGTTTCGGAGAGTGCACCGGGCAACAGAAGCACTCTCCACTTGCTCCACTCGGGCGCGACCTTGCGCCCCGTATCCCGCCTGCCGAGGCGTGGGAAAAGGGGCTGCGACTTTCGATTCGGATTGACTCGCGCCCCCCGGCGTTTAGTCTGCCGAAAGTTTGACAGGCTGGAGCGATGGCGAAAGACTATATTGGCTATCAGGCGTTGACCGATGCGGCGCTGCGCGGCGTCGTGCGCGATGCGTTGCGCCGGGTCGAAGCCCAGGGTCTGATCGGTTCGCATCATTTCAATCTGACCTTCAAGACGCATTTCCCCGGCGTCGAGCTGCCCAGTTTTCTGCGCGAGCAGTATCCCGACGAGATGACCATCATCCTTCAGCACCAGTTCTGGGGCCTGAAGGTGTCGGACGACAAGTTCGAGGTGGCGCTGACCTTCAGGAAATTGCCGGCGACGCTGGTGATTCCTTTCGCCGCGCTGACCACCTTCTTCGATCCCGGCGTGCAGTTCGGCCTGCAGTTCAAGGTGACCGAGGACGTGGCCAGGCCCTCCCGGCCGACCCCCGTAGGTCAGCCTCAGGCGGCTCCTCCGGCACCGCCCACCGACGAGGAGGCCCCTGCCGCCGAGGAAGAGCCTCCCAAGCCGACGCCCGCGCAGGGCGAGGTCGTCAGCCTGGACGCCTTCCGCAAGAAATGAGATTTCCCGGCGACAGTCGGGACCGCGCCGGCGCTTCTGCGTCCGTCGCTCCAGGGTATAATCCGGCATGAGCAAAACCCGAATCGAAACCGATACCTTCGGCCCCATCGCGGTGCCGTCCGATCGCTATTGGGGCGCGCAAAGCCAGCGCTCGTTGCAGAACTTCAAAATCGGCTGGGAAAAACAGCCGGAACCGATGATCCGGGCGTTAGGGGTGGTCAAACGCGCGGCGGCCGAAACCAACATGGCGCTCGGCAAACTGGAAGCGAAAATCGGCAACGCCATCGTTGCGGCGGCGCAGGAGGTGATCGACGGCAAGCTGGCCGATCATTTCCCGCTGGCGGTGTGGCAAACCGGCTCCGGCACCCAATCCAACATGAACGCCAACGAGGTGATCGCCAACCGCGCCATCGAAATCCTGGGCGGCGAGATCGGATCGAAAAATCCGGTCCATCCCAACGATCACGTCAACTTAAGCCAGTCGTCGAACGACAGCTATCCTTCGGCGATGCACATTGCGTGTTCCGAGGAAATCGTGCGGCGGTTGATCCCGGCTTTGCAGCATTTGCATGCCGCGCTCGATGCCAAGGCCAAGGCATGGACGGCCATCGTCAAGATCGGCCGCACCCATACCCAGGATGCGACGCCGCTCACCTTGGGCCAGGAATTTTCCGGTTACGCCAAACAGGTCGAAAACGGCATCGCCCGGCTGAAGGCGACGCTGCCCGGTTTGATGCAGCTTGCCCAAGGCGGCACCGCGGTGGGCACCGGCTTGAATGCGCCGGCCGGTTTTGCCGAAGCCGTGGCGGCCAGGATCGCCGAGATCGCCGGTCTGCCCTTCACTTCGGCGCCGAACAAATTCGAAGCGCTGGCGGCTCATGATGCGATGGTGTTCGCTCACGGCGCGATCAACACCGTGGCCGCCTCGCTGTTCAAGATCGCCAACGATATCCGATTTTTGGGGTCCGGCCCGCGCGCGGGGCTCGGCGAGCTGGCATTGCCCGAGAACGAACCCGGCTCCTCGATCATGCCGGGGAAAGTGAATCCCACCCAGTGCGAGGCGATGACGCAGGTTTGCGTACATATTTTCGGCAACCACGCGGCGCTGTCGTTTGCCGGCTCCCAGGGCCAGTTCGAACTCAACGTCTACAATCCGGTGATGGCCTATAATTTCCTGCAAAGCGTGCGGCTGATGGGCGATGCGGCCCTAAGCTTTGCCGACAATTGCGTGGCGGGCATCGAGCCGCGCCTCGACAACATCAAAGCCGGGCTGAAACGATCCTTGATGCTGGTCACCGCGCTGGCGCCCAAGATCGGGTACGATGCCGCCGCCAAGATCGCCAAAACCGCGCATACATGCGGCACCACCTTGCGCGAGGAAGCGGTTAAGTCCGGCCTGGTCACGGCGGAAGAATTCGACGCCATCGTCCGCCCGGAACGCATGATCGGCTCATAGAGCAGCGAGTGCAAACGTGCGTTCGCCCGTCTTATCCCATCCCCGCTTATCGGTGGTATCGTGCCGGGTTGTTCTTCACGCTTGGCCTGAGGCCCCGAACCGAGGCGCGAGGGGGGGAGGTGCAAAACAGTGCAAACAAAGATCAATCGATTGTGGAATCGGCGCGCGGCAAATCTAGATGTTGTGGCGCTCTGCCGCGTTTTCGTAAGCCCCGCGCCCAGGTCTAGAGCATTTCACTGCTTAACGAAAAACACTGAAATGCTCTAACTCCTTGTTTTGTCGCGCTTCATATCAGAAAACCGGATTCCACTTTTCTGTGAAGCGCTCTACGCTGGCGAAAGCCGTCCTGCATGATAAAACCGTAGTTTGTTCGGCATTTCCAACGATTGAGTGACACATGGCAAAAACGGTTCTCGGCGTGATCGGCGGCAGCGGGGTCTATGACATCGACGGCCTCGACAATCCGCATTGGCAGAAGATCGAATCCCCTTGGGGCGCGCCCTCCGACGACTTGTTGTTCGGCACCTATGAAGGTCTCGACATGGTGTTCCTGCCGCGCCACGGCCGCGGCCATGTGCAGACCCCGTCCTCGATCAACTACCGCGCCAACATCGACGTGTTGAAGCGCGTCGGCGTCACCGACGTGATTTCGGTGTCGGCGGTGGGCTCGCTGAAAGAAGAACTGCCGCCCGGCCTGTTTGTCATCGTCGATCAATTCATCGACCGCACCTTTGCCCGCGAAAAGAGCTTTTTCGGCCCCGGCATGGTGGCGCATGTGTCGATGGCCCATCCGGTCGATCCGCGCCTTGCCAAGGTGGTGGCCGATGCCGCTTCCGACGAGGCCATCGTGCATGCGGTGGGCGGCACTTATCTGTGCATGGAGGGGCCGCAGTTTTCCAGCTTGGCCGAATCCAACCTCTATCGCCAATGGGGCTGTTCGGTGATCGGCATGACCGCGGCGCCCGAAGCGAAATTGGCCCGCGAGGCCGAGCTGCCCTATGCGCTGATCGCTATGGTCACCGATTACGATTGCTGGCATCCCGACCACGACCATGTCACCGTCGATGCGGTGATCAAGGTGCTGATGGCCAATTCTGCCAACGCCCGCAAGCTGGTCTGCGCGGTGGCAAAAAAGCTGAAGGCCAAGCGCGATCCTTCGCCCACGGTGGAAGCCGTGCTCGATACCGCGCTGATGACCGCCCCCGAAAAGCGCGATCCCGCGCTGCTTGCCAAACTCGATGCGGTCGCCGGCCGCGTGTTGAAATAAGGAATACATCAAAATGGATTTTGCTTCCGTCATCCGCACCATTCCCGACCATCCCAAGCCGGGGATTCTGTTTTACGACGTGACCACGCTGTTCGGCGATCCGCGCGGGTTTCGCTCGGCGGTCGATGCCTTGGTGCAGCCCTATGCCGGGGTGCAGATCGACAAGATCGCCGGTATCGAGGCGCGCGGGTTCATCTTAGGCGGCGCCGTGGCGCATCAACTTTCCACCGGCTTCGTCCCGGTGCGTAAGAAGGGCAAGCTGCCGTATAAAACTCTTTGCGAAACCTACGATCTCGAATACGGCACCGACAGCGTCGAGATTCACGTCGATGCGGTGAAGAAAGGCGAGAACGTGGTGGTGGTGGACGATCTGATCGCCACCGGCGGCACCGCGGTGGCGGCGGTCAAGCTGCTGGAGCGGGCAGGCGCCAACGTGGTCGGCTGCTGCTTCGTCATCGACCTGCCGGATTTGGGCGGCGCCGACAAGCTGCGCAAGCTGGGCAAGAACGTCATCACCCTGGTGTCGTTCAAGGGGGCGTAATAGTCATTAGGCGTGCGATAAGGAAGCAATGATGAAACTCTACATGACCCCGACTTCGCCCTACGCCCGGAAGGCGCGGATCATTGTTCGCGAACTCGATCTGACCAAGCTGGTGACGGAAGTGCCGGTCGATCTGGCCAACAAGGACGAGATCCGTAAATTCAATCCGCTGGGCAAGATCCCGGCGCTGCAGCTCGACGACGGCTCGATCCTGCTCGATTCGCCGGTGATCTGCGAATATCTCGACGATCTCGGCAACGGCAAGTTCTGCCCCCACCACAGCATGTTCGGCGATGCCAAGGGCCGCTGGAAGGCGCTGACGCTGGCGGCGATCGGCGACGGCCTTGCCGATGCGGCGGTGGCCTTGATGCTGGAGCAGCGGCGCAAAGAAGACCGCCAAAGTACCACCGCGCTGGAGCATCACAAGGCGGCCATTCTTGCCACCCTCGATGCCTTGGAGCGGATCGCCCCGCGCTTTGCCGAATATCCCACCATTGGCGAGATCGCGGTCGGTTGCGCGCTGGGTTATGTCGATTTGCGCCACGGTTATCTTGCCTGGCGCGAGGGCCGGCTGCAGCTTGCCGCCTGGGCGGAAAAGTTCGACCGCTATCAGTCGGTGTTGGCGACCAAACCGTGAAGATCGACGGCACACCCTATCGCACCATCTGGCCGCGGCCGGATGAAACCGTCGAGGTGATCGACCAGATCGCGTTGCCGCATCGCTTTCAGACCCAGGTGTTGCGTTCGGCCGAAGAATGCGCCGATGCGATCAAAACCATGTTGGTGCGCGGCGCGCCTCTGATCGGGGCCACCGCCGCTTACGGCATGGCCCTGGCGATGAAGGTTGATCCGTCCAGCCGCGCCGTGGTGGCGGCGCACGACATGCTGCTCGCTACGCGCCCCACGGCGGTGAATTTGCGCTGGGCGCTGAAACGGATGAGCGATGTGCTGGCGCGCCAAACCCACGGCGACCGCTTTTCTCTGGCCTGGGTCGAGGCGGCCAAAATCTGCGACGAGGATGTCGAGATCTGCCGTAAGATCGGCGAACACGGCCTCAAGATTTTCCGCGAGATTGCCGCAAAGAAAAACGGGCGCCTCAATGTGCTGACCCATTGCAACGCCGGCTGGCTGGCGTGCGTCGATTGGGGCACCGCGCTGGCGCCGATCTACCTGGCGTTCAACCAAGGCATCGATGTCCATGTCTGGGTCGACGAAACCCGGCCGCGCAATCAGGGTGCATCCTTGACCGCGTATGAATTAGGCGCCCACGGTGTCAAGCATGCCATCATCGCCGACAATGCCGGCGGGCATTACATGCAGGCGGGCGAGGTGGATGTCTGTATCGTCGGCACCGACCGGGTGACGCGGAACGGCGACGTCGCCAACAAGATCGGCACCTATTTGAAGGCGCTGGCCGCAACGGACAACAACGTGCCGTTCTATGTCGCGCTGCCCTCCACCACCATCGACTGGACCATGGAAAAAGGCGCCGACATTCCGATCGAGGAACGCGGCACCGACGAAGTATTGAAAATATCCGGACGCTTGAACGGCGATGTGGTGACGGTGGACATTGCCGCCCCCGGCTCGCCCGCGCGCAACCCCGGTTTCGACGTGACGCCAGCGCGGTTGGTGACCGGCCTCATCACCGAAGCGGGCGTGTGCGAGGCGAGCGAAGATGGATTGCGGGGGCTATTCGCCTGAGAGCGATGCGGCGGTCAGCCCAAGACGGGCCATCAGTTGCCGGTCATGTTCCAGCGCCGGGTTGGCGGTGGTGAGAAGCTTGTCGCCCGAGAAGATCGCATTGACCCCGGCAAGGAAACACAGCGCCTGGGTCTCGTCGCTCATATGTTCGCGCCCGGCCGCTAGCGCCACAATCGAGGCGGGCATAGCGATACGGGCCAAGGCAATGGTGCGGACGAGGTCGATGGGCGAAAGCGGCGGCGCATCCGCCAGCTTGGTTCCCTTCACCCGCATCAGCATGTTGATCGGCACGTTGTCGGGATGTTTGGGCAGGGTGGCGAGAGTATGGATCATGGCAATGCGGTCGGCCTCGCTTTCGCCCATGCCGACGATGCCGCCGCAACACACGCGAATGCCGGCGTCGCGCAACGCCGCCAGGGTATCGAGGCGATCCTGATAGCTGCGAGTGGTGACGATGCTGCCGTAATACTCCGGCGAGGTGTCGATGTTGTGATTGTAATAGTCGAGACCGGCCGCTTTCAGCTTGGCGGCCTGGGCGGCGGTCAGCATGCCGAGGGTGGCGCAGGCCGTCAGGCCCATCGCCCGGACTTCGCGCACCATCTCGCAGACAAGGTCGAGGTCTTTTTCTTTCGGCGCCCGCCAAGCCGCGCCCAGGCAGAAGCGGGCGACACCTTCCGCCTTGGCCGCAGCAGCAGCGGCAAGTACCGCGTCCTTGTCCTTCAGCTTGCCGGCCTTGACCTCGGCCTCATGAGCGGCGCTTTGCGGGCAATAACCGCAATCTTCCGGGCAGCCGCCGGTCTTGATCGACAGCAGCTTCGAGATATGCACCCGATTGGCCGAAAAATGCCGACGATGGGCGGTTTGCGCCGCGAAAATCAGATCGGCAAAAGGTTCGGCGTAAAGGCTTGCCAGTTCCTCGCGCGACCAATCGTAGCGAATGTCGCGGTCCGCATTCATGCGCGTACCTTAGTGGGGCGAACGTTCAAACGCGGTCGGTCCATCGCTCTATCTCCTTTTGGGGTCGCAACTTTGCGCGCAAAACCGGGTTCCACTTTTGCGCTCGTTGCCCTAGATATTGAACCTGAAATGCATCACGTCGCCGTCGGCAACGACATAGTCCTTGCCTTCCAGGCGGAACTTGCCGGTATCGCGCGCGCCGGCTTCGCCTTTGCAGGCGACGTAATCGTCATAGGCGATGGTTTCGGCGCGAATGAAGCCCTTTTCGAAATCGGTGTGGATGACGCCTGCGGCTTGCGGCGCGCGCGATCCTTTCACCACCGTCCACGCTTTGGCTTCCTTCGGCCCGGCGGTGAAAAAGGTGATGAGGCCCAAAAGGTCGTATCCGGCGCGGATCAGACGGTTGAGGCCGGGCTCGGTAAGGTCGAGACTGGACAGAAAGTCCGCGCGCTCCTCTTCCGGCAATTGCGCCACCTCTTCTTCGATGCGTGCCGAGATCACCACCACGCCGGCGCCTTCTTGGGCCGCCTTGGCCTTTACCGCTTCGGTAAAGGCGTTGCCGTAGGCCGCCGATGCTTCCTCGACATTACAGGCATACAAAACCGGCTTGGCGGTAAGCAGGCAAAGCTGGCGAAATGGTTCGCGCTCCTCCGGCGTAAGCTCGGCCAGCCGCGCCGGTTTGCCCTCGCGCAGCAGATCGACCGCCTTCATCATCAGGGCGAGCTGTTCCTTGGCTTCCTTTTCGCCCGAGTGCGCCTTTTTCTCCAGCGGCTTGATGCGCTTTTCCAAAGAATCGAGGTCGGCGATCATCAGCTCGGTTTCCACCGTATCGGCGTCCGAGCAAGGATCGATGCGGCCCTCGACATGGGTGATGTCGGAATCCTCGAAGCAACGCAGCACGTGGACGATGGCGTCGACCTCGCGGATGTTGGCGAGGAACTGGTTGCCGAGGCCTTCGCCCTTCGATGCCCCGCGCACTAAGCCGGCGATGTCGACGAAGGTGATGCGGGTGGGCACGATTTGCGCCGAAGCGGCAATCTTCGCCAGGGTATCCAAACGCGGATCGGGCACCGCCACGTCGCCGACGTTGGGTTCGATGGTGCAAAACGGATAATTCGCCGCTTGCGCCGCCGCGGTCTGGGTCAGGGCGTTGAACAGTGTCGACTTGCCGACGTTGGGCAGGCCGACGATGCCGCATTTGAATCCCATCAGGAATCCTTCTCGGGTTTGGGTTTGTGCTCGGGCGGGTGCAGGATCAGCGCAATTTTGTTGAGAAAGCCGATCGGATCGTCTTCGGCGAGACTGGGTGCGCAGTCGGCGATCGCCGACAGCATCGGCACCAGCCACTCTTCGTCGGCTTTGGAGAAGTTCTGCAGCACATGACCGACGACGCGGCCCTTTTCCGGGTGGCCGACGCCGATGCGCACACGGGTATAGTCCGGGCCGAGGGTCTGGGTGATTGAGCGCAAGCCGTTATGACCGGCATCGCCGCCGCCGATCTTGGCCTTCAATTTTCCGGCGGCCAGATCGATTTCGTCGTGAAACACCGTTACGGCGGCGAGCGGCAGCTTGAGGAACCGCGCGGCCGCACCGACCGACCGGCCACTCTCGTTCATGTAGGTCATCGGCTTCAACAGGTAGGTCTTGCGCCTGGCCAGCTTACCTTCCGACAACAAGCCTTCGAACTTCGCCCGCCAGGAGCCGAAGCCAAACGATGCATGGATGGCGTCGACCGCCATAAAGCCGGCATTGTGGCGGTTGCGCGCATATTCGCCGCCGGGATTGCCCAGCCCGGCGATGAGAAGCGGCGTATCGGACATGGCCCCGGCCTCCGCCGGCGAAGAAGATTACTTCTTCTCCGCAGGCTTGGCAGCAGGTTTGGCACCGGCGGCGGGCTTGGCACCGGCAGCGGGGGCTCCGGCGGCGGGGGCGGTGCCCTCTGCGGGCGCGGCGCCTTCGGCCGGAGCCGCTTCGGCGGCGGGAGCCGCAGCAGCAGCGGCAGCGGCACGCTGCTCTTCGATCACGCTGGTCGGCGCCACGATCGAGGCGATGGTCTTGTCGCGGCCCTTGATCGCCGGCTTGACGCCTTCGGGCAACTTAATGTTGCCGATGTGCAGCGAGTCGTTGATTTCGAGACCGGTCAGATCGCACTCGAGAAAATCCGGGATGGTCTCGGCCGGGCAGACCAGTTCGACTTGGTGGCGGACGATGTTGAGCACGCCGCCGCGCTTGAGCCCGGGCGAAGCTTCCTGGCCCTTGAACTTCACCGGAATGGCAAGGCGCACCGAGGCGCCGTCGGTCAGCCGCATGAAATCGACATGCACCGCCCGGTCGGACACCGGATCGCGCTGAAGAGCGCGGGGAATGACGCGGATCTTCTTGTCGCCGTCGACCAGCATGAACAGCGTCGTCAGGAACGCGCCCTTCTCCAAGTAGCGACCGAGAGCCTGGGCATCGACCGAAACCGCTTCCGGCTCGGTCTTGCCGCCATAAATGACGGCGGGAATGCGCCCTTTGCGGCGGATCTGATAGGAGGGGCCTTTGCCGGTGCCCGTACGGGCTTCGACGACGAGTTCTTTAATGGCGTGCATGGTGTCAAGTCCTTGTTTTCTAACGGCGTACCAATAGCCGGCCAGCCCCGGGGCTCATCCCGCGGGGCCTGCGGAAGGCGTGGCTTGTAGCGGAAGGGGCACCGGATGGCAAATCGTTAGAACAACGAACGCAAAAGTGGAATCGGTTTTGCGCGTAAAGTTGCGACAAAACAAAGAGTTTGGGCAAACGGCGACTGGCGAGTATCGACTAAAAAAATGAATTCATTCGATAATTTCGTTATGTTTGCCGTCCTTCAGGACGTCTTCGATATAGGCCAAGCGGATGACCACCGACAGCGCCACCGACAGGGGGGTGGCCAGCACCGCGCCCCAGATACCGAACAGCGGGCTGAAGGCCAAAATCGCCAGCAAATTCACCACCGGCGGCACCGAAACCGCCCAGCGTTGCAACAACGGCTGACTGATATTGCCCTCGATGGTCAAGGCAATCAGATAGACCAGGCCGGCAGAGAGCGCCATCGACGGCGAGACGCTGAGCGCCAAGAGCATGCCGGGGATCAGCGCGATCACCGGACCGATGTAGGGCACGAACACCGCCACGCCCGACAGCACCGCCAGCGCGAAGGGTAGCGGCATACCGATTGCCCACATGCCGAAAAAGATCATGATCGCCAGCATCACCATGTCGAGGCACATGCCGACGAACCAATTAGTCAATGCGCTGCCGACCGACTCCAAAATGACGCGAATGCGATGGCGCCGACGTGGGGGAAACAGCCTGAGCGTACCTTCGACGTAAGTCTGGGGATCGGCAGCGAAATAGATGCCGACGGCAAAGACCAAAATCGCCTCGCCGATGCCGCCCAGGATGCCGCCGGCCAGCGGCAGGGCCTCGATCATCTTCACGGCGGCCTCGCCGACATCGGGTATGTGCGCCAGCATCTGCCGGCCGATGGCAATGCCGGAAAGCCAACTGTTTACCGCTTCGCGGGCTTCGGGAATGCGGCGGATCAATGCATCGATCTGGTGCGCCGCCTGCGTGCCGAACATGTCGAAGAAGCCGAAGGCGACGCAAACCAACCCCAAAGTGGCGATCAGCAGCGCCAGCCGGGCGGGAATGCGCAAAATGCGTTGCAAAGGGTAGGACAGACTGCGCAGGACCACTGCCACCAGCACGCCGCCGAAGGTGAGGATCAGGACCAGCGAGATTCGCCACAGGACCAGCAGCAATACGGCAATCAGCGCAACGCCGATGGCGCGGCGATAGAACGGCCCGTCGGGAAAGGATGGAGAATCGTCGGCGGTCATGTGTGGTACGGTGCGGGTGTCCGCCGCCATCATACACGTTTTTTCGGGGCCGGGGAGAGGGAGGCGGAAACCCTCCGAGGGGTGAGGAAAACGGCGTCGCGCAGGTTTGCGCGTACTTCCCGAGGGCGCGCGAATAGCGCAAGTGGACTTGCGCCGCGCATAGCCCGAGGGTTTGATAAACGGCCGTTCTGCGGCCGCAAGCCCGAACGGGCGTCGCGCAGGTTTGCGCGTACTTCCCGAGGGCGCGCGAATAGCGCAAGTGGACTTGCGCCGCGCATAGCCCGAGGGTTTAAAAAACTAGTCGAACAGACTAGAGACGCTGGCTTCGTGGCTGATGCGGTCGATCGCTTCGCCGAGCAGTTGGGCGGTCGATATGCGCCGGATGTTGGCGCAGTTCTTCACGTCCTCGGTGGCGGCGATGGAATCGGTCACCACCATCGACTTCAGCACCGAATCGCGAATGCGCGCCACCGCGCCGCCCGACAGGACGCCGTGGGTGGCGTAGGCGCAGACGTCCTTGGCGCCGGCCTTCATCAAGGCCTCGGCAGCGTTGCAGATGGTGCCGCCGGAATCGACGATGTCGTCGACCAAAATGCACGATTTGCCTTTGACCTCGCCGATAATGTTCATGACTTCCGATACGCCGGGCCGCTCGCGGCGTTTATCGACGATCGCCAGTGTTGCCCCCAGCCTTTTCGCCAGGGCGCGGGCGCGCACCACGCCGCCGACGTCGGGCGACACCACCATCAGGTTGTCGCCGGTGCCGACCGCGTCGGCGATGTCTTTGACGATCACCGGCATGGCGTAAAGGTTGTCGGTCGGGATGTCGAAGAAGCCCTGAATCTGGCCGGCATGCAGATCGACGGTCAGAACCCGGCTGGCCCCGGCTTCGGTGATCAGATTGGCCACCAGCTTGGCCGAAATCGGCGTGCGCGGGCCGACTTTGCGATCTTGGCGGGCATAGCCGAAATAGGGCATCACCGCGGTGATCCTGCGCGCGCTCGCCCGTTTGAGCGCGTCGATCATGATCAGCAGTTCCATCAGGTTGTCGTTGGCGGGGTAACTGGTCGATTGGATGACGAAAATGTCCTCGCCGCGGACGTTTTCCTGAATCTCGACGAAAATCTCCATATCGGCAAAACGCCGGACCACCGCCTTGGTGAGGGGGAGCTTAAGATATTGGCCGATCGCCTCGGCGAGCGGGCGGTTGGAATTGCCCGCGATCAGCTTCATACCATTGGTATCGGTGTCGGCCATTACGGACCCAAGCCCCCCACATATGAAGGATTGACGACGCCGGGCTTTTAGCAACGTGAGGAGGGCGGGTAAACCATCTTAATCGTCCAACCGACGAAAAGCTGTGCGGATTGCCGCTTGCGGCACCATAACGCCACAATGTCGCATGCGATGTGGTTAACCCCGTCAATCCGTCAGCATGATCGCCGAGATTTCACGGCCGTAGTCGGCCTCGCCGCGTATCGTGGCTCGACGGAAGCTGAAGAATTCGTCCTCGCGGACGAAGGTGTCGGCATGCAGCGCTTCGATATTCGCGATGCCGGCCGTTTCAAGCCGGGCTACGACATAGGATTCGAGGTCGAAATAAAACGCGCCCGTCCGTTCGGCGGCGGCAAAGAACGGCGCCGCATCGTCCGGGAACTGTTCGCGAAAATCGGCGCCGACTTCGTAGCTGGCCTTGCCGATGCAAGGACCGACGGCGGCGCGGATGCGCGTGCGCATGGCGCCGATTTTCTCCATCGCTGCGATAGTAGCCTCGCAGATGCCGCCGAGCGCCCCTTTCCAGCCGGCATGGGCGGCGCCGATGACGTTCGCTTCGGGATCGGCGAACAGCACCGGCGCGCAATCGGCGGTGTTGAGACCCAAAATTATGCCCGGCTTGTCGGTGACCAGGGCATCGCCCTTAGGACTGCCCTCCATCGTCCACGGGGCACGGACGGTGACCACTTCGGTGCTGTGATATTGCTGCAAAGTGACCAAAGCACAGCTCTTGCCGAAGCTGGCCGCTACCCTAAGGCGGTTTTCGTGCAATGCCTCGCGTTCGTCTTGCGATGCGGGGGCGCAGTTGAGCGAGGCGTAGATGCCTTTGGACGCGCCGCCGTTGCGGCCGAAAAAGCCATGGGCGACGTGCGGCAGCGTCAAAAGGTTTGTTTTCAGAATGAGCATGGCAGTTCCATTATCAGATTTGGAAGGCGGTCTTACGAAAAAAAACGCTCGGCCTTGTGTGACCTTAGGGCGCCGTAGCCTCCGACAGAATAGACGCGCCACACTATCCTTTTGTTCGGCCGCAACTTTCCGCGCAAAAGCGCGCATACTTTTGCGCACGCTGTTGTGGCCGGGACGGTTGCGGATGTCGAGGTTGCAATGCGCACTGCGCACGACATAATCAAACCCATTGCCGATAGGGGGCGACATGCAGATGAACGTAAGCGATTGGACCCAGATTGTTTCGACGGCATTCGCGGCGGGGTCGGCGGCGCTATCTTGTCTGTCGATTTGGCTTCTCCGCCGGCAAATTTTGTCCGTCGATCGTTCGACCGAGGCATCGGTTTTCCTGTCCGTGAACGAGGAGTGGAAGTCGATCTATCCGGTCTACCGGCAGGTTTTGGTGAGCGAGATCGACTGGATACAGTTCAGGCGTCATGATGATCGGGATGCCTATATGAATTCGCCAGCTTGGCAGAAAATACGCCCGGTCTTCGCATTTTACGAATTCATCGGTTCCTGCGTAGCCTCCGGGTTGCTGAAACCGGATATGGTTTTCCGGCTGGTGAACGTAAATACGACTTTGTGGAAAAAATATGCGCCTCTGATCGAGGAAATGCGGCAGATGAAGCCCGGTCCGTATCCGGATTTGTACCTGCACTGGCAGCGTCTGAGCGAGATGCGAGAAGCATATGTGTTCAAGTGACCGCACCACGGTAGGAAGACATGACACCGAATCGTAGAACCTCCGCCGATAAGCGGTTCGGGTCGCTTGCGGCGCTTCGCGGCAAGCCGATACCGGACCAAGTCGATTTGCGCCGCCTGAAGCGGCATTATCGCGAGGGTTCCCTGGTTTTGACCGATCGCCGTGCAAAGGAGCCGTTGTTGGATATCGCCGGGCTCGGTCTGGCAGGTAGAAACCTCTATGGTTCGGGCACTAACCCACCATACTATCAGAAAATTCCCGGTTCGACCGACCGGCTGCTGGTAAGGCGGGGGGTTGGAGAGCGGCTGCAGCGCGCCAACCGGGTACTGGCCAAGGCCGGACTGGAGCTATTTCTGTCCGATGCGTGGCGTCCCGATGCGGTTCAGCGGTATTTTCACGATATGTGGATGCCGAATTATCTGCGCGCTAGCCGGCCGTCTCTATCTGCAAAAGCGCTGATGCGGGAGGTTGAGAAATATTGGGCCGCGCCGACGGAAGGGGTGGGGTCTCCGGCGCCGCATGCGACCGGGGGAGCCGTCGATCTGACAATTCGTTGGAAGGAATGCGCGGAACCGTTGTGGATGGGATCGCTGATCGACGAAACGAGTTCCCTGGCCGATCTGGATTATTTCGAGCGTAAAGCAACGGCGTCCGGTTCCGTATCCGACGACGAAGCGCGCGCCAACCGCCGGTTGCTGTATTGGGTGATGCGGCAAACCGGCTTTGCGGCCAACCCTTCCGAATGGTGGCACTATGGGTTTGGCGAACTGATGTGGTCGGCACTGACCGGTGCCGGGCATGCGTTCTACGGCGTGGCGGCACCCGGTCAGCCGCGGTAGCGCACGGTACTAAGCCGTCCGTGAAAAAGTACACCGAACGTAGCGAGGGACTTTTTCACAGGCAACTCTTTACGGAAGCGGTCAATCGAATCCCGGCGGGTTGGGCGATCCCGGCGGAACCAAGGCGATCGCCCTGAACAGATCGCCCATTTCCTTGGGATCGATCAGCCGCCGCACGCCTGCCACGATGGATTTTGCCTGATTGGGGTTGGCGAAGGCCAGTTTCTGCACCCGCACCTCGATGCCGAGATCGACCAAAAGATCGCCCTGTCCGCGCGGACCGAAGACGGCGGCACCGCCTTTTTCCGCGGCGCGGGCAAGCGCGGCAAAATCGACGTGCGCCGACAGATCGCTCGCCCCCGGCGCCGAAAGCGCGTCGGCGTGTTTGTGGCGTGCCACCGCCTGAAGGCTGTCCTTGAAGGAGGGGGCATCGTAGCCGTAGTCGAAGAGCAATGCCGCTCCGCCGTTTCCGACGACGGTACGGGCGATGTCTTCGATAACCGCTTCTGCGGCCGAACAGGTCTCTAGCACGGCGCCTTCCGGTGCCACATCCGCGCCCGGCAGGGCCGGCGGCAACGGCAGTTTCGCCAGCGCCAAAGCGAGGGCGCCGTTCTCGACCGCCACCACCTTCTCGCACCAGCCGGTGGCGGTTTTGACGTATTGGCGGATCGGCAGACAATCGAAAAACTCGTTGGCGATCAGGTAGACCGGTCGGTCGACGACAATATCGTCGAAACGCGAGACCCAGGCGATATTCGCCGACGCTTCGGCCAACGTCTTAGTCTGCATCTCTTTGAATGCCGGGCTGATCTCGACCAGTTTGACCTCGGCCTGAGGCAAAAATTTCGGCGCCGCCGCCCGAATTGCACGAAGCGCGTCCTTCATCAGTGTGCCGCGGCCGGGGCCAAGTTCGACGATCAACGGATTTTGCGGCCGACCCTGATTGTGCCACGTCTGCACGATCCACAATCCGCACATCTCACCGAAAGTTTGGCTAACCTCGGGGGCGGTAATGTAGTCGCCGTTTGCGCCGATAGGCGCGCGCGCGGCATAGGCGCCGTGTTCGGCGTCGTAAAGGCACATGGTCATGAATTGGGCGATCGAAATCGGTCCTTCCCGTTCGATCGCGGCGGCGATGCGTTCTGCCAGCGGATTCATGTCTTTTCCCGTTTAAAGGCGGCGGTCCAGACGAACCACGCCGCCGCCAGCCACATAAACAGGCTGAGGCACATTCCCATGCTGAACCAACCGTATATCATCGATTCGGAATCGCGGAAAAACTCGACGGCGATGCGCGTTAGCCCGTAACCGGCGAAAAACAGACCGGTGATCAGTCCGGGTTTCTCGTGCAAGCGGAAAACGCGATAGGCAAGCTGAAGCAGCACAAACAGCAATATGCCTTCGCCGAAGGCTTCGTAGAGTTGGCTGGGATGGCGGGGCAGAAGGCCAGCCGGGCAATAGCCGTAGGTGTTTTGGGTGGTGTCGTTGCAGAACACCATGCCGAACGGCGACGTCGTCACCTTGCCCCACAGCTCGCCGTTGATGAAATTGGCGATTCGGCCGAAGAACAGGCCGATCGGCGTGGCGCAAGCGACCAGATCGCCGACCTTAAGGAGGTCAAGTTTGCGGTTTTTGCAGAACAGAACGATGGCGACGACGACCCCGATCAGCCCGCCGTGGAACGACATGCCGCGAAGGGCGGGTATGCCGCCGTGCCAGTCGGCCAAAAGGCGCAAGGGGTTGTCGAGATAGCCCATCGGCAAATCACCGCAATCGCGTCCGGAATAAAGGCCGCAGAAAACGGTGCCGTAGAACAGATCGTACCCCAGCCGGCCGCCGACAATGACGCCGAGCATGGTCCAAACGAACAGGTCGCCGATGTCGTCGGCGGTCGCCGGGGCCTTGCCGGCAAAGGGCGGATTTTTCCACAAGGATACCTGGCGCAGCATCCTCAAGATCAGCCACCAGCCGATCAGCAGCCCGGCGATGTAGGCAACCGCATACCAACGCAAAGCAAACGGACCGATCTGGAAGATCACCGGGTCGATTTCGGGATAGGAAAGGGCCGCCAGCATGGCGAATAAGACGCGCTGCTTCGGGCGTTGCTGTCAAGAGATTCTGTCGAGCGATATTGCGGCTCTCGCTTTCAAACCGGGATTCGGCGTATGAAGGAAAACCAACCCGGACGTCAGGCCATGACTAGCGAAAATCCCGTTCTCGACCAGCTTGCCAAGCTTCTCACCGACGCCGCCGGCGCCGCCGAAGGGTTGCGCAGTGAAATCGACACATTTTTGAAATCGCGCCTGGAAAAGCTGGTTGGCGAACTGAATGTCGTGCCGCGCGAGGAGTTCGAGGCGGTTAAGGCGATGGTCGCCAAGGCGCGCGAGGAAAACGAAGCGCTCAAAACGCGAATCGAGGAACTGGAAAAGAAAGTTTCCTCTCCGCCGGGCGCAGGCCAATAGTTGCAAATAAGATTCACCCCGAACGCTGCACAGAGGAAAGCTGTGAGTTGACGTAATGTGACTCGATGCGGAGTCCGCGGACTCTTGACCGCGCAAAATCTTGTGGCAGGTTCGTTGCCGACTGCTTCGTTTTGCGTTGCGCCACCGCATATCGTACCGGCGCCGGGAGTTCAGAGATGACCGTGTTGCAACAAAGTGCCGCGCCTTCCCGTTCGCACCCGCTCGACCTTCTGGAGCGCATGGTGGAAGACAACGGCTGGGCGTACGAGCGTGCGTCCTCCGACGAATTGAATCTGTCGGTTGCCGGGCGCTGGTCGGATCATCACTTCTCTGTCACCTGGCGCGACGATCTGCAATCGCTGCATCTGTCCAGCGCGTTCGACATGAAAGTAAAGGGCGATATGAAGCTGTTCGATATCGCCTCGCTTTTGATGTACGTCAATGCCCGGCTGTGGATCGGCCATTTCGATCTTTGGCCCGAGGACGGCACCATCGTCTACCGTCATTCGATGGTGTTCACCGAGGCTCATGTTAGCGCCGCGCAGGTCGAAACCCTGCTGAATCTCGCGCTGGAAGCATGCGAGCACTATTATCCGGCATTTCAATTCGTGCTGTGGGGCGGTAAGACTGCCGAAGAGGCGGTAGCCGCCGCCATTTTGGAATGCGCAGGACAAGCTTGATGAGACCTATATTGTTGATCGGTGCCGGCCGGATGGGTGGTGCGCTGTTGCGCGGCTGGCTCAAGGGCGGTTTGGGTCCGGTGGTGGCGGTAGAGCCTCATCCTTCGCCGGTGCTGAAAAAGCTCGATGGCGTCGCCTTTGTGCCCGGCATCGGGGACATCCCCAAGGGCCGCTATCGCGCCGGCGTGGTCGCGCTCAAGCCTCAAATCCTCAAGCCGGAAGCTGCGGCGCTGAAGCCCGTCGCGGCAACCGGGATATTGATGCTGTCGATCGCCGCCGGGGTGAACACCAAGTTCCTGCACCAAGCGTGGGGAAAAGAGGCGCATATCGTCCGCGCTATGCCCAACACGCCGGGATCGATCGGCTGCGGCATCACCGGCGTGTTCGCCGGGCCGGGCGCCGCCGCCAAAGACCGCAAGTTGGCGGGCAATTTGCTGTCGGCGTTAGGCGAGACCGTATGGGTTGAGAAGGAAAGCCTGATCGACGCGGTTACGGCGGTTTCGGGCTCCGGTCCGGCCTATGTGTTCGCGCTGGTCGAAACCTTGGCCGACGCAGGCGTCAAGGCCGGTTTGGCTCCCGATGTGGCGATGCGACTGGCTCGCGCCACAGTGGTCGGCTCCGGCGCGCTATTGGCCGTCGATCCCAAGCCCGCCGCGGACTTGCGCCGCGACGTCACCAGCCCTGGCGGCACCACCGCCGCCGCGCTCGACGTGCTGCTGGCCAGAGGCGGGTTCCCGGCATTGCTGAAGAAAGCCGTCGCCGCGGCAAAAAAACGCGCCAAAGAACTGGGAAAATAGGGCGCCTCGCCGGTTTCCATTAAAAAATGAAACGCTCTACTGGCCATATTCGGTGTCCTCCTGACGCGGATGTGATATCGCATTCGTTGCGGTGGTAGCGCTCCCAATCTATAACCGCCGGGAATACATCCGGGAGGACGAGCCATGAGCGGCAATCACACAACGGCGTTTCGAGCCTGCCTTGCGGCGCTGGCTTTCGCGGCGGCTTTCGTGTCTGCCGGGGCGTGCGGCGGGCCGGTTTCGGTCTGTCCGCATTCCGCAAAAGGCAGTTTTGCGCTGATCCGGAACTATCGTCCGGCGGCGCTTTACGTCGAGACATCCGCCGATCCGGCCGTGCGTCATGCCGCCGCCGGTTTTGCCGACGATTTGCAAAGGGTAAGCGGACGGGCGCCGCAACGCCTCGACGACGTTACCAAGGCGGCGGGCGATCTGGTGATTGCCGGCGTCATCGGCCAAAGCCCGGCGATCGACGCGCTGATCAAAGACGGCAAGATCGCCGTCGCCGACATTGCCGGGCAATGGGAAGCCTTCCGCCAGATCGTGGTCGAGCATCCCTTTCCCAACGTCCCTCGGGCGCTGGTGATCGTCGGCGCCGATCGGCGCGGCGTCGTGTTTGGCCTTTACGATCTTTCCGCGAAGATCGGCGTCTCGCCGTGGTACTGGTTCGCCGACGTGCCGGTGGCGCGTAAAGCCGATTTGTTCGTCACTGCCGGCTCGCATCGCGATTCGCCGAAAGTGAAATACCGCGGTATCTTCATCAACGACGAAGACCCGTCGTTCGGCACCTGGTCGAGGAAAAAATTCGGCGGTTCCAACGCCAAAGCCTATGCCCACGTGTTCGAACTGATCCTGCGGCTGAAGGGCAACTATCTGTGGCCGGCGATGTGGACCGATCGCGCCTTCAATGTGGACGATCCGAAGAACATGGTGCTGGCCGACGAGATGGGCGTGGTGATGGGCACCTCGCATCACGAGCCGATGATGCGCTCTCAGGGCGAATGGCACCACGGTCTCGAACGGGGTGTCCTCGGCGGCAAGTGGGACTACACGACCAACGGCGAAACCCTACGCACCTTTTGGCGCGGCGGCATCGAACGCATGATGCGCAAGCCGGGCGGATACGAGAGCGTGGTCACAGTCGGTATGCGCGGCGACGGCGACGAGCCGATGACCGAAGGGTCCGCCATCGATCTATTGCAGAAGATCGTTGCCGATCAGCGCCAAATTATCGCCGACGTCACCGGCAAGCCGGCGGATCGAACGGCGCAAATCTGGGCACTCTACAAGGAGGTTCAGGACTACTATGACCACGGCATGCAGGTGCCCGACGATGTGACGCTATTGTTCGCCGACGACAATTGGGGCCAGATCCGGCGGATCCCGGGCGCCGACCGAAACCGTAAAGGCGGCTTCGGCATGTACTATCATTTCGAATATGTCGGCGCGACGCGGAATTACAAATGGCTCAACACCAACCAGATCGAGAAAACCTGGCAGCAGATGGATCTCGCCTATGCCGGCGGCATCCGCACCCTTTGGATCGTCAACGTCGGCGACATCAAGCCGATGGAATATCCCATCGACTTCTTCCTTAAGCAGGCATGGGACCCGGAGGCGATGACGCTAACGGCGCTGAAGGCTTTCCCAAAGCAATGGGCGACGGCGAATTTCGGCCCCGGAAACGCAGGTGCCATCGCCGCGCTGGTCACCCGCTACAGCCAACTGGTGGCACGCAGGAAACCCGAACTCATCGACGAAAACAGCTTCGCCCTGGGGGCGGGAACGGGCACGGCGCTCGACGGCGGCGAGTTCGGTCGCATGGTCGGCGAATGGACCGCGCTGGAGACGTCGATGCTGAAGCTCAAGGCGAAGGTGCCGGCCGGCGGGCGCGACGCCTTTTTCGAACTTGTCGAGCATCCGATTCTCGCCATGACCAATCTGTACCGGCTCTATTACGCGACGGCATGGAACCGTCGATTGTCGGCGGCGAACGATCCGCGCGCCGACGCGTTTGCCGATCAAGCTGAGGCCGCCTTCCGCCGCGATCAGGAAATTTCGGATCGCTATCACGCCATCGCCCACGGCAAATGGGACGGCATGATGCTGCAAACCCATATCGGCTATACCTCCTGGCAGGAGCCGAAGACGCAAACGATCCCGAAGCTGACCCGGGTGGCAGGCAAGGCGGGGCCAATCCGTTTCGCGTCGGTCAAGCCGGCGGACGATGCGATTGCCATCGAGGCTCCGCATTTTACGCGCGCCTTCGGCGGCAAGGGGCTTGCCTGGCATGTGGTGCCCCATTTGGGCCGCACCGACGGCGCGGTCATTGCCTTGCCTCAGGCGCAAGCGGCGACGACCGAGGCCGACGGCGTACGCCTCGAATACGACGTCACGGTGAAACACGCGGGTGATCTGAACCTACGGCTCATCCTGGTGCCGACGCTCGATGTGCGCAATCAGGGCGGTCTCAAGGTGGGCGTTTCGCTCGATGGCGGAGCGATGCAGGTTTTGCGCTTCAATCCGATCCCGGCACCCACCGGTTCGAAGATCCCCGAACAGCGATTGTGGGAAAACGTGGTCAACAGCAACGCGGTCGAACTTTCCGCATCGTTCCCGGGCGTAACCGCCGGAAAGCATACGATCAAAGTCTGGCGGCTCGACGACAACGTCGTGCTGGAAAAACTGGTGGCCGCCACCGGGCCGATCTCGGTTTCCTATCTCGGTCCGCCGCCTGCGAGAAAATAGCTCCGGTCCGCTGCCGGGCGATGTTGCCGCCGCTCGGGCCTGTGCAGGTACGTAGTTGCCTGTGAAAAAGTACACTGAGGCCTTTAGGCCGAAGGACTTTTTCACGGACGACTAAATCGGCAAACGGATCGTGGCGCGCAAGCCCCCAAGCGGGCTGGCCGACAACAGAAGATCGCCGCCGTGAGCTCTGGCAAAGTCGCGGGCGATGGAAAGACCCAATCCCACGCCGCCGGCCTGGAGGTTGCGGCCTTCGTCGAGCCGATGGAAGGGACGGAAGGCGTCCTCGCGTTTGTCTTCGGCGATGCCGGGGCCGTCGTCGTCGACGTGAACCTCGGCGAAACGGGTGCCGAGCGCCAGGGTGACCTCAACATGGGCGGCGTGCTTCAGGGCGTTGTCGATCAAATTGGCGGCGCAGCGTTTCAAGGCATAGGGCTTGACCGCGACGACGACGCCGGCGGGAAGATTGAGGCGCATCCGCTCCTTGCCGCCGGCGCGGGTTCTCCCCGCCGCTGCCGCCGCCTCGGAGAGCAGTTGGCCGAGGTCGGTCGGTTCGCTTTTCTCACCGCCTTCGCCCCTGGCAAAATCGAGATATTCGGTGACCATCCGCTCCATCTCGACCGCATCCTGGTTGAGCGCCTCGATGTCGGGGCTTTGCGGCAGCATCGCCAGTTGCAGCCGCATTCGGGTCAACGGTGTCTTGAGATCGTGGCTGACCCCGGCCAGCATCTCGGTGCGCTGCGTCAGGTAGCGTTCGATGCGTAGACGCATAGTGATAAAGGCTTGCGCGGCCCGCCGGACCTCGGCGGCGCCGTAGGGCTTGAAGTCGGGCACGTCGCGCCCCTTGCCGAAGGCGTCGGCGGCGCGCGCCAACTGCTCGATCGGCCGCACCTGATTGCGCATGAACAGCACCGCCACGGCGATCAGCAGCAGCGAGGACAGCAGCATCCAGACCACGAACAGGTTGGGCGCCCTCACCGTGACGCGTTCGCGCGGCACCCGCATATGCAGCACGCCGTCGTGTACCTCGACGGCAATGTCGAAATAGTGCGAACCGATGCGGCGGGTCTGGAACTTGCGATCTTCGCCGATCTGCTGGCCGATGGTGTCGTCGAGCGCCTTGTCGATGGTGCTGTGCGGCTTGAGATACCCATTCGAGGTGATTTGTTCGTTCGGCTCGAAGGTCAGCTTGAAGCGGAGCTGCCTCTCGGCCAGCGCCCTGAGGCGAATCCGGTCGGTGCCGCTATGGCTGTCTTCCAACGCCACCAGAAAGGCGGCGTCGGCGGCGATGTCGCGCGCCATCCGCCGGGTGGTGGTGTCGAGCTGCTGTTCGAAGAAAACGTAGGTGGCGACGCCCTGCAACAGGAACATCGGCGCAACGATGATGATCAGCACCCGGCCGAACAGACCGTGCGGCATGATCTGATGCAGAAGGTGCCCGGGGCGGTAACGCGCCCACAGCGCCGCCGTCCGCTCACGCGTCGGGAACCAGGACATAACCGACACCCCGCACGGTTTGTAAATACAACGGAAGCTTGGGGTCTTCCTCGATCTTGCGGCGAAGCCGCGTCACCTGCACGTCGATGGTGCGTTCCAGCGCCACGCCGAGGCGGGCGCACAGATCGGTGCGCGAGAACGGGCGGCCGGGATTGGCGGCGAACAGTTGCAGCAGCGTCGCCTCCGACGAAGTCAACCGAACCGGCTTGCCCCTGCGGGTCAAGAGGCCGCGGGCCGGATCGAAACGGCATTCACCCATGCTGAGATCGCCGGTCGCCTTTTCCGCCGGCGGAGCGGCACGGCGCAAGAGCGCTGCTACCCGGAGGAGCAGCTCGCGCGGCTCGAACGGCTTGGGCAGATAATCGTCGGCACCGCATTCGAGGCCTTTGATGCGGTCCTCGGCCTCGCCCTTGGCGGTCAGCATCAACACCGGCATCCCCGAGGTCGCCCTGATCGAGCGGGTGAAATCGAAACCGTTTTCGCCCGGCATCATCACATCGACGATCAGAAGATCGAACGCCATGCTCTTCATCAACGTGCGGGCGTCGGCGGCGTTGGACGCGGCGCTGACGCGAAAGCCGTTTTCGCTCAGGTAGCGCTGCAACAGCGCACGCAGCCGCTCGTCGTCGTCGACGACCAGAAGATGAGGGTCCTGCAAGGTTTGCGTGTTCATGGCTCGATTTTGGACGCGTTTCCTTGGGGCGACGTCTCCCCGATCAGACCGGTAAGCACTTTGCGAAAGCCTTCCACCGCCTCAGGTCCGGCAACGCGGAAGGCGCTTGCGATCAGCGGGCGGTGCAGCTTCCAGACGGATTCCTCCAGCGCCGCACCCTTGGGGGTTAGAAACAGACACCGGGTGCGTTTGTCTTCGAGGCCGGCCCGGCGTTCGACATAATCATCGGCCAGCAGTTCGTTCAACACCCGATTCAGGCTCTGTTTGGTTACCTTCAACCGCTTCAACAGCTCCGCCACCGTCAACCCGGGGTGGTTGGCAATAAAGTACAGCGCCCTGGCGTGCGCCCGTCCCAAGCCGGCTCGCACGAACAAAGTTCCGCTTTGCGCCGAAATATCGCGTGCGGCGCAAATCAGCAAATCCACGCCTTGCTTGAGCGCCTCGTCGCTAAGGTATAATGCACGGGTATCGGGCGGAGTTCCGCCGAATATTGCGTCAGACATGCTGACATAATTACGCCTCGCGCCGAGCCATGGCAAGAGGCTGGAGGAAAAAGCGCTTCCCTTAAAATGCGGAAAGCGCGCGATTGGAGAACGTGTTATGGCCGAAGTGATTCCATTTGACGACCGCGACGGTACCATCTGGTACGACGGAAAACTCATTCCCTGGCGCGACGCCAAGACCCATGTACTGACTCACGGCTTGCACTACGGCTCCAGCGTATTCGAGGGCGAGCGGTACTACAACGGCCGCATCTACAAGCTGAAGGAGCACACCGAGCGGCTGTTCGAAAGCGCGCGCATCCTCGGCATGAAGATCCCTTATACCCCGGACGAGATCGACGCCGCCTGCAACGAGGTGATTGCCTCGCACGGCTTTCCCGACGGCTATGTCCGCCCGGTGGCGTTCCGTGGCTCCGAGATGATGGCGGTGTCGGCGCAGTCGACCAAGATCCACGTCGCCATCGCGGTATGGCAGTGGGGGTCGTATTTCGACCCGGCGACCAAGATGAAGGGCATTCGCATCGGCATTTCCGACTGGAAGCGTCCGGCGCCCGATTGCGCGCCGTCCAAGGCCAAGGCCGCCGGCCTCTACATGATCGCGACCCTGTCCAAGCATGCCGCCGAAGGCCAGGGCTATGCCGACGCCTTGATGTACGACTATCGCGGTTATGTCGCCGAAGGCACCGGGGCCAACATCATGTTCGTCAAGGACGGCGAACTGCATACACCGATGCCGGACTGCTTCCTCGATTCCATCACCCGCCGCGTGGTGCAGGGCTTGGCGACCAAACGCCAGATCAAGGTCAACGTCCGCCACATCAAACCGGAGGAACTGGCCGGTTTTTCGGAAGCCTTCTTTGCCGGCACCGCCGCCGAAGTGACGCCGATTTCCGAAATCGGACCTTACAAGTTCAAACCCGGCGCGATCACCGAGACCCTGATGCACGATTATGCCGAGGACGTCCGCCGGCCGGAGTCGATCGTACAGTTGTAATCAGACCGCCCAGATTAGCAGTGCGCAGCCGGCAACGATCAACGCGATGCCGGCTGCTTCTTTTTTGCCGGTGCGCTGGCGGAACAGCCGATGCGATACCGCCCCTGCGAACAGCACCTCGACCAGTGCCAGGGTACGCACGTTCGCCGCCGAGGTCAGGGCAAAGGCAAGAAACCAGAATTCCGATGCCAGCGCGCCCAAAAAACCGGCGAACAACGACGGTCGCCATAAACGGAAGATCGCCGTCATCACGCCCGGCTTGCGGACGAGCAGATAGACGCTGAGAAGCAGCGCCTGGACGGTGAGGCCGACGGCCAGGGTGAAGCTTGCCGCCATCACGAAGCTTAAGCCGAGCGAGACGATGGCGCCGCGATAGGCCACGGCGGAAAAGGCGAACAACGCCGCCGAGGAAAGCCCGCGCAAGGGTGGGCGCAGTGCCGATTTTCCCAGTGGGGCATATGAAATCAGAAATACGCCGCCGGTAGCGATCAGAATGGCCGATATGGCCGGCAAACGCAGCACTTCGCCCAGAAAGATCAACCCGAAAATCGCCACCAGGATCGGCTCGGTCTTGATGTACGCTACGGTGACGACGAACGTTTTCTCGGTCATCGCCAGCAGCATCAAGGCCGTGGCGATAATCTGGGTAGCGGCACCCGTCAGCACCCATAGCCAATAAGTACCGCAAGGTGACGGGAGTGGGGTGCCCGTCGTAGCTCGGACGACGGCTAGGATCATAAGCGCAAACGGACAGCCGAACAGAAAGCGCACATGAGTGGCACCGCCCGCGCCGAGGCTGTCTGTCAGTTCGCGCTGCATAACGTTACGCGCAGTCTGCCCCGCCGCCGCAATCAGCGTAAAGGCGATCCAAAGTCCGTTCATTTTCGGCCGTTCATGCCGCGGGCAGGCCGCGGTCGACTTTCCTGGTATAGGCAAGCCCGGCGCGAAGATACGCGTAGCCGGTCGCCACCGTCAGCCCCGCCGCCACCCACAGCGCGATATAGGCAAAGGCCAAAGCGCCGGGCACTTCGCGGTCGGCGATCGGCCCCAGGATCATGGCACCGATGGCGACGATCTGCATGGTGGTCTTGATCTTGGCAAGGAAGGTCACCGGAACGCCAACCTGCGCTCCGGCTAGAAACTCACGTAAGCCCGACACCAGAATTTCGCGCGAGAGGATGACCAGTGCCGGCACCAGCTTCCAGCCGTCGAATCGGCCGTCGGCCACCAGCATCATCAACGCCACCCCGACGAGAATTTTGTCGGCAATCGGGTCGAGCATGCGGCCGAAATCGCTGCCGGCGTCGTATTTGCGGGCGAGAAAGCCGTCGAGGCCGTCGCTGATGCCGGCGATAGCGAAGAGGACGAAAGCGGTCCAGCGCGCGGTATCGCCGGGCAGCCAGAACGCCAGCACGAACACCGGCACCAACGCAATGCGCAAGACGGTCAGAATGTTGGGCAAAGCAAGCATACGGTCAGTCTACTCCGGCCTGCGGTCGGGATGGAAGAAGCCGTAGATTTTTTCCGCCAGCGCCTGCGACACGCCCTCGACCCCGGCGATGTCGGCCAAACTGGCGCCCGCCACCTCGCGCGCCGAACCGAAATGGCTCAAAAGCGCCCGTTTGCGCGCCGGGCCGATACCGGCGATCTCGTCGAGCGGGTTGACGCCGATGGCTTTCGCGCGTTTTTGGCGATGACTGCCGATGGCGAAACGGTGGGCCTCGTCGCGCAGACGCTGGAGATAGTAGAGCACGGGGTCCTTGGGCGAGAGCCGGAAGGCCGGTTTGCCCGGCAGGTGAAAATGCTCGAAACCGGCATCGCGCTCTGCCCCCTTTGAAATTGCGGCAAGCCCGACCCCCTCGATGCCGAGATCGGCAAAGACCCCTAGCACCGCCGCCAGTTGCCCGGGGCCGCCGTCGATCAGCACCAGATCCGGCCGCTTGGCCTCGGCGTCGTCATCCGTCGCCAAATGGGCGAATCGGCGGGTCAGCACCTCGTGCATCATGGCGAAATCGTCGCCCGGGGTCGGCTCCACCGATTTGATGTTGAACTTGCGGTATTCGCCTTTTTCGAAACCGTTCGGTCCGGCGACGATCATGCCGCCGACCGCGTTGGTGCCCTGGATGTGCGAATTGTCGTAGACCTCGATGCGCTGCGGCGGCGCATCAAGTCCGAAGGCTTCGGCCAGTTTCCCCAACAGCTCGCGTTGGGCGGCATTTTCCGCCATCCTGCGGCCGAGCTGCTCGCGGGCGTTGTTGAGGGCCATCTCGACGATGACGCGCTTCTCGCCGCGTTCCGGCGTAACGATGGCGACCTTGGCGTCGGCGCGCGAGGACAGCGCCTCGGTCAACAGTGCGCGGTCGCCGACAGGGTGCGAAGCTAGGATCAGCGTCGGCGGAGTGCGCTCGTCGTAGAACTGGCCGATGAAGGCGGCAAGAATGTCGGCCGGTTCGGCATCGGCGGTATGACGGGGGAAGTAGGGCTGATTGCCCCAGTTCTGGCCGGCGCGGAAGAAAAACACCTGAATGCAGGAATGGCCGCCTTCGCTGAACAGGGCGAACAGATCGGCCTCTTCGAAACCCGCCGGGTTGATCCCTTGGGTCGATTGCACGTGATAGAGTGCCTTGATCCGGTCGCGCAAAACCGTCGCCGCTTCGAAGTCGAGCGCCGTCGCCGCCGCTTCCATCTGTTGCCGGTAGATGTCCTGCAAAGCACGGCTTTTTCCCGTAAGAAACCGTTCGGCCTCGTCGATCAGCTTTCCGTAGTCGCCCTTGGAAATGCGGCCGACGCAAGGGGCGGCGCAGCGCTTGATCTGATACAAAAGGCACGGGCGCGTGCGTGAGGCGAACACCGAATCGGTGCAGGTGCGCAACAGAAACGCCCGTTGCAGGGTGTCGAGCGTGTTGTTTACGGCTACGGTGCTGGCGAAGGGGCCGAAATAGTCGCCTTTGACCGATTTGGCGCCGCGATGCTTCAAAACTTGCGGAAAGTCGTGATCCTGGCGCAAGAGGATGTCGGCGAAGGATTTATCGTCGCGCAACAGGATATTATAGTGCGGCTTCAACCGCTTAATAAGGTTTGCCTCCAACAGCAGCGCTTCGCTCTCGGATGCGGTGGTGACGAACAGCATCGCCTTCGTTGCGGCGATCATGCGGGCGATGCGTTCGTTGTGGCCGCCCGGCTTGGCGTAGTTGGCGACCCTTTTTTTCAGGCTTTTGGCTTTTCCGACGTAGAGCACCTCGCCGGTATCGCCGATCATGCGGTAGACGCCAGGCCGATCGGGCAAATCTTTGACGTATTCGGCGATAAGAGCGGCCCCCGTCGGCGACGGGGCGGAGGTTTCGCTCAAGGCCGCATCCGCTCGATTTCGACCCCGGCCGCCTCGGCGCCCTTAACGGCGCGAAGCTTTTCCACCCGCACCCGCGCGGTTTTGACCCGGCGGTCCTCGAAACATACGGCGGCGATTTTTTCGGCCAGGGTCTCGGCCAGATTGATGTGCCCGGCGGCGACTAGCGCGCGGATCTTGCCGGCGATGGTATCGTAGTCGACAACGTTGTCGAGGTCATCGGCGATGGTCAGGCTGTCTTCGACTGCCAGATCGATATTAATGCGTACCGGCTGGGGCACGCCCTTTTCGTAACCGTGGATGCCGATCAACGCCGACAGTTCGAGATTGCGGATGAAGACATGACGGATTGCGAGTTTCGCATCGGCGATGCGCAAAGGTTGAACTTTCAACGTGGCGTTCATGTCATTCCCTCACCAGGGCATCGGGCGTCCGCCAGATCAGATGCTGGCCGGCATCGGTGGCGATCATCTGGCCGGTAACCGAGGTTGCGTCAAGCAGATAGCGCACCGCGTCGCAGACGTCCTGCGGCTCGGGGCCGCGCTTCAACACCGTCGAGGCGCGCTGGCGGGCGAAATCGGCTTCGGTCTGGCGGGCGTTGATGATGGTGGGGCCGGGGCCGACGCCGTTGACCCGCACCTTTGGCGCCAAGCCCTGCGCCAGCGTCACCGTCAGCCACCTGAGGCCCGCCTTGGACAGGCTGTAGGACATGAATTGCGGCGTCGGCTTCAACAGGCGCTGATCGATCAGGTTGACGATGGCGCCGTCTTCCCCTTCCGGCAGTTGACGGGCGAAGTCCTGCGCCAAGACGAAGGGGGCGCGCAAATTGGTCTCCATGTGCCGGTCCCAGCTTGCCCTGGTGGCACTGTTCCAATCGTCCTTCTCGAACAGCGAGGCGTTGTTGATCAGCGCGGTCAAGGGGCCCAGTTCAGCCGTCGCCTTGCCGATCAGGGCGGCGGTTTCCTCCTCGCGTGACAGATCGGCCTTGAAGACGGCGGTTTTGACCCCGGCGGCGTAAATCTCGGCGGCGGTGGCGCGCGCCTCGGATTCCGAGGTGTGGTAATGCACCGCCACGTTCCAGCCGTGGCGCGCCAAATCGACGGCGATGGCCTTGCCTAGCCTTTTGGCCGCGCCGGTGACAAGGACGGTTCGGGTTGCACTCATGGGGGGATTTTAGCCGAAGGCCGATACGCCTGTCATGGCTTGGATGACCGAATTCCCGGAATATGTGGGACGTACGGGGTTTCTACAGACACGGTTCAAGGGGGAGGAAAACCAAATTTGAATTTATACTTTGCGATCTTCGCCGCAGGCAGCGCATACGCCCTGTTGACGGGTGAAATCAGAGGTAGCCGCAAGTGCGTTGGTAACGCGATGTGCCTGTTGCCGCCGGGACAGCCCGACCTTTTCGGCAATGCAATCATCGCAAAATGCCTTTTCTTGTTGTGCCCTCAACCAGTTTACGACCTTATCGACAACTTCTGTCATTTTCCGCCCTCGCTTCCGCCACAACCCATCCGTGTCACCGCCCGCGAGCCGGCGCCGCGTATGCGCCGAAGCAAACGGCGTAACGGCCCTCTGATCGAGGCCTGATAGCGACGCGCTCACCGGGGATGGCCGAGAGGGCTACCCCAAGAACCCGACCAGCTTCTTGGTTTCCCGGATCACCGGCTCGGCGATGGCGGAAACCCGTTCCGCTCCGTCTTTGAGAATGCGGTCGATTTCCGTCGAATCGGCCAACAGCCGGCGCATTTCGCCTGCGATCGGCGTGAGCTTGGCCACGGCCAGATCGGCCAGCGCGGTCTTGAATTCGGAAAATTGCTTGCCGGCATATTCGCCGATGACATCGGAACGCGGGCGATCCGAAAGCGCGGCGAAAATGTTGATCAGATTCTCGGCTTCCGGGCGTCCCTCCAACCCCTTCTCGGAATCGGGCAGGGGATTAGGATCGGTTTTGGCCTTGCGGATTTTCTGGGCGATGGTATCGGCACCGTCGGTGAGGTTGATGCGCGACATATCGCTCTCGTCCGATTTCGACATCTTCTTGGCGCCGTCGCGCAAGGACATCACCCGCGTGCCGGCCTCGACGATAACCGGCTCGGGCAGGGGAAAGAAGTCGGGTGCATTGTAATCGGTGTTGAACTTCTGGGCGATGTCGCGGGCCAGCTCCAGATGCTGCTTCTGGTCCTCGCCCACCGGCACATGGGTGGCCTTGTAGACCAGGATGTCGGCGGCCATCAGCATCGGATAGGTGTAAAGCCCGACCGAGACCCGTTCCTTGTGCTTGCCGGCCTTGTCCTTGAACTGGGTCATGCGGTCGGCCCAGCCCATCCGCGCCACGCAATTGAAGATCCAAGCCAGTTCCGCGTGCGCTGGCACCCGGCTCTGGTTGAAGATCGGGTGCTTGGTATAATCGACGCCGGCGGCGATGTAGGCGGCAGCGACCTCGCGGATGGAGCGGGTGAGTTCCTCCGGTTTGCCGTAGCCCACGGCGGTGATGGCGTGCATGTCTACCACGCAGTAGATGCAGGGCATCTCGTCCTGGATTTTCACCCAGTTCTTGAGCGCGCCGAGATAGTTGCCCAGATGCAGCGTGTTGGTCGGCTGCATGCCGGAAAAAACCAGCTTCTTATGCTTAACGGCGTCGCTCATGCTCATGCTCTTGCTCGAAACGGCGCCGGTTATGCCCCCTGGCGCGCCATCCCGCAAGCTGTCGGCCGCTACTACTACAGCCAATTCCGGCCATTAAGAACCGTAATTGACTGTAGCTTTCTTTGTTGCCGCGCATTTTTGCGGCGAACCGGATTCCACTTCGCCGGAATGCGCTCTAGGCCGCTGCATCGCCGGTGACCGCCAGCAACAGCCGGGTTTCGATCGCCTTGAGCCTGTCGGGATGGTTGATTTTGTGGCCGTAACCGTCGCGGACGTAGAACACGTCGACCACCCGTTCGCCGTAGGTGGCGATCATCGCCGAAGAAATCGACAAGCCGGACTCGAAGATTGCGGTGGCGACGTCGTAGAGGAAACCGGGGCGATCGCGACCGCGTACCTCCAGCACCGTGGCGGTGGTCGAGGCGTCGTTGTCGAAGTTAATTCGCGCCGGTACCTTGAAGGCGCTGGCGCGATTGCGCGCCGCTTGCCTGACCGCTTGCATGCGCGGCACGACTTCGCCGGTCAACGCCCGCTCGATGGTCTGCTTGAGGCGCGCGATGCGCGAGGCATCGCCATAGGGGCCACCCTCGGCGTCTAGCACCGAAAACACGTCGAGGGCAAACCCGTCCGAGGTGGTAAAGGCTTTGGCATCGACAATCGAACCGCCCGATGCCGCAATCGCTCCGGCAATCCGTCCGAACACGCCGGGATGATCGGGGGTGTAGACGACGATTTCGGTGACCGCACGGGCCTCGTTGGCAATGGCGTCGCAGGCGAATAACGCCCCTTTGGCGTCCGCCTCGACGATCATGCGGGTATGGCGTTCGTGGGTGGCGGCATCGAAGGTAAGCCAATAGGAATCGTAGTGCCGCTCCAGGGTGTGCAGCCGCGCCTTGGCCGGCAGTTCTTTGATGCGATCCACCAGCTCGTCCTTGGCGGCCTGCACCCGGACGCTGTGGGTACGCACGTTGTCGCCGCCCGACATCACCGCCTCGGCCTCGTAGTAGAGTTCGCGCAAAAGCTGGGCTTTCCAGCCGTTCCACACGCCGGGACCGACTGCGCAGATGTCGGCCACCGTCAGAATCAGGAGGTGACGCAACATTTCCGGCGATTGCACCACCGATACGAAATCACGCACCGTTTTGGGATCCGAGATGTCGCGCCGCTGGGCGATGTCGCTCATGATCAGATGCTTTTCCACCAGCCAGGCGACCAAGCCGGTGTCTTCGGCGCTGAGGCCGAGCCGCGGACATAGGGTTTCTGCGATTTTCGCGCCGACGTCGGAATGGTTGCCGGGCATGCCCTTAGCGATGTCGTGCAGAAGCATGGCGCAATACATCACCTCGCGCGACTTGATGCGCTTGACGATGTCGGTAGCGATGGGGTGTTCTTCTTTAAAATGGCCGTGCTCGATCGCCGCGACGTAACCGATGGCACGGATCAAGTGTTCGTCCACCGTGTAGTGGTGGTACATGTTGAACTGCATCAGGGCAACGATGCGGCCGAATTCCGGCACGAATTTCCCCAAGACGCCGGCTTCGTTCATCAGGCGCAAGGCCCATTCCGGCGAGCGTCGCGAGCACAGCACTTCGAGAAACAGCTTATTGGCAGCCGGATTGGATCGTACGTCGTCGTCGATCAAGTGCAGCAGCCGGGTGATGGCGCGCAAGGCATGGGGATGAATGTCGATTTTCTTTGCGTCGGCGACATGAAAAATACGGATAAAATTGACCGGATCGTGTTGAAAGACGCCTTCGGCGGCATTCAAGCGGCCGGTATCGACGAAGAAGTCGTCTTCCTTGGTGCGCGGCCGCAAAAAACCCGGAAGAATGCCGGACAGCGCCGTACGCTGCTTGCGGTTTTGCACTTCGAGGGCGGCACAAAAAATACGCGTCAAATCGCCGACATCCTTGGCGACGAGAAAATAAGCGCGCATAAAATTTTCCACCGCCAGGCGCGAGTTCTCCGCCTTAAAGCCGAGCGAGGCGGCAAGACCCGGTTGAGCCTCGAAGGAAATCCGCTCTTCGGCGCGGCCCATCAGGTAATGCAGCCGGACTCTGACGTTCCACATGAATGCTTCCGCCTTCTGGAACGTCTCAAATTCCTCTTTGGTGAAGACGCCGCTACGGATCAGGTCGGCGGAATCGTAGACGCGATAGAGGTACTTTCCGATCCAGTAGAGCGTCTGAAGATCGCGTAAACCTCCCTTGCCCTCCTTGATATTGGGTTCGACGAGATAGCGGCTTTCGCCCTGTTGAAGGTGGCGTTCGTCGCGCTCGGCCAATTTTGCCTCGACAAAGTCGCGTCCGTTTCCGGCGGCGATTTCGGTCCAGAACCGCCTGCGCAGATCCCAGTAGAGGGTCTCTTCGCCGGCGAGGTAGCGCGATTCCAGCAGTGCAGTACGAATGGTGTTGTCGAGTTTTGCCTGCCGTACGCATTCGACCAGCGAGCGGGTGGCATGGCCTACCTTGAGCTTAAGATCCCACAGCATATAGAGGATGAACTCGATAACGTTCTCGCCCCACTTGGTCTGCTTTTGGGCGCGGATGAACAGAAGATCGATATCCGATCCCGGGGCAAGCTCGCCGCGGCCGTAGCCGCCGGTGGCAACCACGGCGATACGTTCGGCTGCGTCGGCGTTATCGGTGCGATAAAAATGATTGACGGCGAACTCGAAAATTATCCGGATCGTCGTGTCCTGAATCGCCGACAGCGCTCGTGCTGCCTCCAAACCGTGCAAATCTCGGTCCGTCACGTCTTCCTTGACACGATCGCGCGCATTTTGAAAGGCGCTCTTGATCAAACCAAAGACGTCTTGACGCAATTCGGTCTGGTTGTCTTGCCCGCGCACAGTACTTTCGATAGCGCGGCGCAATGCGGCGCCATCGAGATAGGAACTGTCCTCCGGCCCTTCGTAATTCACTGAATGCTGCTCCGTATTTCTCCGTCGGCATTCAATTCATAACCGCCGGACTGCTAAAGACAAGTCAACCGCCGCTGCGGGTTTGCCGTCTGATCCAATCGAGATAATCCACATCGCCGCCGATTATCGGCAGTGTCAGGAAACACGGCAGATCGTACGGATGTACGGCACGGGCGATCGCAATCGCCCGGTCGGCCAAAGCCCGGCGGGTCTTGACGAAAACACTTACTTCGCTCGCGGTTTCGATTTTACCCTGCCAGCGGTAAACCGACGTCATCGGCCCCGAGATATTTACGCAGGCTGCCAATTCCGCCTCGATCAGCGCATGAGCCGCTTTCCCCGCCGATTCTCCATCGGGAAAAGTGGAATAGAGAATGACGAATTCGCCCTCGCTCATGGCTGCATTCCGCTAAAAACACGAACGGCGCGGAAATAGCCCCGCGCCGTTCGCCTTAATTGTTCGGCCGCAATTTCGTGCGCAAAACCATATACGCCTTTGCGCCCGCTGCTTCCGGCAAGTTCTAAAACCCTGGCTCAGACGAGCTTGAGGTTGACGGCCTTAGGGCCACGCTTGTCGGCTTCGACATCGAAGCTAACCTTCTGGCCCTCGTTAAGGGTACGCAGTCCCGCGGCCTGAACGGCAGTCATATGAACGAATACGTCCTTGCCGCCGCCTTCCGGCGCGATGAACCCGAAACCCTTCGTCGTGTTAAAGAACTTGACTTGACCGATGGTCATGACGGCTTTCTCCTGAAAGCATTAAAGTCCGCCGCGAACACCATATCCGCCGCGGTTTGTCAAAGTCGCACCAATATTTCAGGGAAAGCGTCGTCGTCGTCACTCCAGGCACGTACTTCCCTAGGGGGAAGGCTTCGCTTGGGCGCGCTTGAAACTTGTCTCTGCAGGATTTGCGCGGCCTTAACTGTTGTTCATATAGGCGTTTTCGGCGGTTTAGGCAAGCCGCCCTAGCTATTTCCGTGGGCTTGGAAATCTGGTCGGCTGTCGGTACGGCAGGAGCGAACCATAGGATTTTTAAAGAAAAACCGTACTCAAGCCACTTGCCGTCAGTGCAATGAACAACCGCCGAACACCCCGCCCTCCGGGGGACGCTCACCCCTCCGAAATACCGAATCCGCGACGATCTCGGATTACCGATTAGACGGTTTTTTCCGCGGCTTCGGGCCGATGGTGCGGACGATGGTTCCGCAGGCGATGCGCGATCCCGAATTGCCGTCGGGTGCTGTGCGGTAATCATCGGCCTTTTCGTGAATGATAATCGATGCGCCGTCACGGTCGAACAGCGATTTCTTGCCGTTGCCGAGCGAAATGTAGGTGGTGAATATGGCGGCGTGCAGTACGCCGTCCGCTCCGGCGTATTGGTTGGGCAGATCGCCGGGCCGCGGTCCGCCGGTGACGATATAACCATGCGGCCGCGGCGGATCGAAATCGAGATCGGGGCCGGCCGTATAAAACTGTTTCTTGGCATCGCAAGAGCCGGTGGCGTGGATCATGACGGCGTGCGCGCCGGGGGGGAGCCCGTGCGTTTCCAAATCGATCAATACGCCACGGGGCATCTGCGCAAAGGTTGCCTTGCCGATGTCACGGCCGTCGAGACCGATCAATTTTGCCACGGCACGATAATGCGGTGCCGCTTCGACGCCGGTAAAACTGGCCGCCAACAGCGGCAGGACCACAAAAAAACGAATGTATTTCAACATGATGGTGCGCCTCGATTTTTCGCACAACCCAGAATCGCAAACAGTCTAGTCGTTAAGGTTGATTTCTGCCACACTTTCACTTCCACCGGATGCGACGGCCAAATTCACATTTGGGGGTGATGGCGATGGACAAGACGTTTCTCCGGGCACTGTCCGCCCGCGTTCTTCATTTTACCGCGCTTTTGGCGTTGGCCGGATGCGCCGAAACGGTGAACGAAGGCGTCACCGATTATCGCAAGGCGACAATCGACGACCGCTCTGCGATGGGTGCGCCGACCGATATCTCCAAGAAATACGCTCTGTCCGATACCACGCAGTATGCCAAGGGCGGCGCCATTCCGATTACCTACGGGCGGCGTTATTACGTATCGCTGCTGCAAGCCTTCGTCGGGCCCGAGGCGCGGGTCGGCGGACATAATCTGTTCGGCGAGCACGAGGAGATTGCCCTGGTGCTCCGGGTCCACGACAGTAACGACAAAAGCCGTCCCGGCCGGCTGGTGTTCTATACCGACGATCTCAAGCTCGGCGGGCAGTTTCTCAATTTTTCCAACCTGCTTACCGTCGGGCCGACCGAATATCAGGGCGGCGTCGTCACTATCGACGTTGACGAAATCCACCTGCGCGGCACCACCGGTCATATCAAGGATATGCTGCGCGATTTGGCGGCTGAGCCCGATTGCGAAGCGGGAGTTCACGATGCGGCCAGCGGCCACGATACCTGCGACGACGGAATGGTAATGCCCTCCGATACGGCACAATCTCAGGCTGTCGGTCCCGATCCTGGCAAACGGCGCACCTGGCGGGCGCGCGAGCGCGATCTGTTCGACCTGATCGATCGCGACGGCTACTCGACGCGTTACACCCTGACGCTGCTGCCGTCCGGTGGGGTTGAAGGCTTACCCTATCCGCGCTTCGAGGCCGGCAATTATGTGCTGATGCGCCACGAAGCGCGCGACAACGCCTTCGAATGGAATGGGCTAAAGCTCGACAACAACACCGGGCGGCTGGTCTATGCCGGCAGCCGGAGCGACGAGGACGGAAAGATCGCTTCGCGCGATCCCAACACCGATGTTGATCTGAACGGGCCAAGCCGCAAAGAGCAATTTGCTGCCGCAGGAAGGCGCACGGGATGGCAGACCAATCGCGGCGACTACCGCGAACAATCCTATGTCACACTGCAAATCAACGCCCTCGAAAGCATCCCGCCCGCGCCGAAAGCGGTCAACCCGCCGCGCTACCGTTCGTTGACCCAGGAGAAGGCGGTCATAATCAAGAACGCCAAACCCGATCCGTCGCAAGGTACGGCACGTGGCGCAGGCCAAGTGCCGGCGCCGCTGCAAGCCGGTAATTGAACGGCGTTATCCGAGCGCGCCGTCAATTCCGACGGGGCTACCGAAGTCACCGATACCCTATCGGCGTTCATGGTGCGCGACGAGGCGGATTTTCACCGTTTGACCGATTTTGCCGACTATGACGTGTTTGCGGTGGCTGCCGTGCCTGCTACGAGGCCCCCGGCGAGGGCGGTGCCGTTGACGGTGCCGGCAAAACGGTAAACGCGTCGTAACGCATATCGCAAGATATTGTTTCGATTACGAAGCGCGGGACTTTTTTGCGGTTTGGGATCGTGCGATAGCTGGCGTGGGTATCCGACGAGAGAAGAATATGTCCCGGGTTAACCGCCGACAGGCATTAAGTTCCTTGGTAACGGGCGCGGCGTTGCTGGCTGCGCCGGAGGCTGGGGCGCAGCCCCGCAACATCGGTCCCAAGCGGCCGAAGGAAGGCGCGATCTCGCCATCGGGGTTGGAGTGGGCGCATATGAAATGGCCGCGCGGTATCGAGAACCAACGCAAGGCCGATCTTGGAAACGGCCGTTACCTCAATCCGATTATCGGCGGGGATCACCCCGATCCCAGCATCGTCAAGGACGGCAAGGACTATTACGCGACCTTCTCGACCTTCGATTCCTACCCCGGCCTTCTGATTTGGCATTCGCGCGATCTGGTGAACTGGCGGCCGCTTTCGGCCGCGCTCAAAACCCCGATCGGCTCGGTGTGGGCGCCGGATCTCTGCAAGTACCGGGGACGCTATTACATCTACATTCCGACCCGCCGGCCCAATGCCATGTACGTCATTCAGGCCGACCGGATCGAGGGCCCGTGGAGCGAACCGGTCGAACTGACCGGTCTGGGCAAATACATCGATCCCAACCATGTGGTCGGCGAGGACGGCAAACGCTATCTCGCGCTTAGCGGCGGCGATCTGGTGCCGTTGACCGACGATGGTCTGGCGGTTGCGGGCGCGCCGAAGCACATCTACGACCCCTGGCAATACCCCGAAGACTGGACGGTGGAATCGTTTTCGCCCGAAGGTCCGAAAATCTTTCGTCGCGGCGAATATTTCTACATGCTGACGGCGGTGGGCGGCACCGCCGGCCCGCCGACCGGGCACATGGTGATCGCGGCGCGTTCGCGCTCGCTGTTCGGCCCGTGGCAGAACGACCCCTGCAATCCCTTGATTCGTACCTGGTCGGCGGCCGAGAAGTGGTGGTCGCGCGGCCATGCCTCGGCAATCGAAGGCCCCGATGGTTCGTGGTGGCTGATCTATCACGGTTATGAAAACGGGTTTTGGACGTTGGGCCGCCAGCCGTTGCTGGCGCCGATGCGTTGGACCCGCAGCGGCTGGATCGAAGCGGGCGGCGGCGATCTATCGAAACCGCTCGTTAAGCCCAAGGGCGGCGAGGCCGTGGCGAACGGCCAAGCCAAATCGGACGATTTTTCCACCGATCGGCTGGGCGAGTTGTGGAGCTTCTATTTGCCGGAGCCGAGCGAGGCGGCGCGGTTGCGCTTCGATGCCGGCACGCTGACGATGCAAGGCAAGGGCAGCCAGCCTTGCGACTGTTCGCCCTTGTGTCTGACCGCAGGCGATTTGCGCTACCAATGCGAGGTCGAACTTGAGGTGTCGGGCGAGGCCCAGGCCGGATTGCTTCTGTTCTACAACAAGAAGCTCTATTGCGGCCTCGGCAACGCCGCCAGGGGGTTCGTGCAGCATCGTGCCGCCATCGCGCGCGATGCCCGCCGGCTCGACGACATCGGCCGGCACGTTTTTTTACGCATCACCGACGATGCCAACATCGTTACCGTCCACTTTAGCGCCGACGGCCAGTCTTGGCGCAAATACGGTGTACAGATGGAGGTTTCCGGCTACAATCACAACACCGGCTACGATTTTCTGGCGCTCAAGCCTGCGCTGTTCGTGGCGGGGGCGGGGTATGCGCAGTTTCGCAATTTCAAATACCGTGCGCTGTAATTTTTTTGCACCGTTGGAAAGCCGCTTGGCGTTTTTTGAGGGCATGTAGGGGAAGTCGACGGGATATGACGATCGGACAAACGAGCCGCCGTGGGATGCTGAAGGGTGGTCTGGTGGGGGCTTTGGCTTGCCGGTTGGGGTGGCCGAAGGCCGCCAGTGCCTCCGGGGCAAATGCCTGGACGCTGTGGTACGACCGGCCCGCCAGCCAATGGATCGAAGCGCTGCCGATCGGTAACGGCCGGCTGGGCGCGATGGTATACGGCGGCATCGGCGAAGAGCGCCTGCAGATCAATGAAGATACTTTGTGGGCGGGCGGTCCCTACGATCCCGACAATCCCGATGCTCTGGCCGCTCTGCCGGAAATCCGCGCGTTGATCTTCTCCGGGAAATATGCCGAAGCCGAAGCGTTGACGAACAAGCGCTTTATGGCCAAGCCGTTGACGCAGATGCCGTATCAGACCATCGGAAACCTGCGGCTCGATTTTTTAGGCGTCGACAACGAATTGGTCGAAGGCTATCGCCGCGAGCTCGATCTCGATGCCGCGGTGGCACGCACCGGTTTCAACAGCGGCAGCCCCACCACGACCCGCGAGGCCTTTGCCTCGGCGCCGGATCAGGTTATCGTCGTTCGTCTTGGGACGAAGACCGGTATCGGCTCGCCGAAGAAAATCAGTCTCGATCTCGTGTGGGATGCGCCGCTCGATGCCAAGACCGAGGTGTCCGGGGGCGATACTTTGCTGCTTTCGGGACGCAACGACGCGCGCAGCGGCATCAACGGTGCCCTGTCCTTCGAGGCGGCGGTGCGGGTGATCTCTGTTGGCGGAAACGTCTCTGCACAGGCCGGCCGCCTGCGGGTCAGGGGCGCCGGCGAGGTGTTGCTGCTTATTTCTGCCGCCACCTCGTATAAGCGTTTTGACGATGTCGGCGGCGATCCCCATGCCGTCAATGTCGCTCGGCTCGATGCGGCGGCGAAAAAAGGTTTCGATGCGCTGCTTGCCGATCACCTTACCGATCATCGCCGGCTGTTCCGGCGTGTCGATCTCGATCTCGGCGATACCAACAACGCCGGCCGGTCCACCGACCGGCGCGTCAAGGCCGACGCTTTGGCCGACGATCCGCAGCTCGCGGCGCTTTATTTCCAATACGCCCGGTATTTGCTGATCGCCTCGTCTCGCCCCGGCTGCCAACCCGCCAACCTTCAGGGTATCTGGAACGGTGAAGTCGACCCGCCGTGGGGCAGCAAGTACACCATCAACATCAATACCGAGATGAACTACTGGCCGGCCGAAGCGGCGGCCCTTTCCGAATGCACGATGCCGCTGGTCGATCTGGTGCGCGATCTGGCTGAGACCGGCGCACGTACCGCCAAGGTTATGTACGGCGCGCGCGGTTGGGTCGCCCATCACAACACCGATTTGTGGCGCGCCTCGGCGCCGATCGATGGGGCGATGTTCGGCGTTTGGCCGATGGGCGGTGCCTGGTTGTGCAATCAACTGTGGGAGCACTACGATTTTTCCGGCGACGCCGGCTATCTCAAAATCATATATCCGTTGATGAAAGGGGCGGCGGAATTCTTCCTCGATACGCTGGTGGAGGAGCCCAAGCAAAAGTGGCTGGTTACCTGCCCGTCGCTGTCGCCGGAGAACGTCCATCCGTTCCGCTCTTCGTTGTGCGCCGGACCTACCATGGACGGACAGATTTTGCGCGACCTCTTCGCCCATTGTGTCGAGGCGGCGAAGACGCTGAAAATCGATACGGCGTTCGTCGATACTTTACGCAAGACCGCCGATCGTCTGCCGCCGCCGCAAATTGGCAATATGGGGCAGTTGCAGGAATGGATGGAAGATTGGGATGCGCTTGCGCCCGACATCCATCATCGCCATGTTTCCCATCTCTACGGCGTTTTTCCTTCCGCGCAATTGAACGTGCGCGACACCCCGGCGCTGTGCGATGCGGTACGCAAAACGCTGCAAATGCGCGGCGATCTCGCCACCGGCTGGGGCACCGCTTGGCGGCTGAATCTCTGGGCGCGCCTGGGCGACCCCGAACATGCCTATCGCATCCTCAAAATGCTGCTGGGGCCGCAACGTACCTACGCCAATCTGTTCGACGCCCATCCGCCGTTTCAGATCGACGGAAATTTCGGCGGCGCTTCGGGTATGATCGAAATGCTGTTGCAAAGTTGGGGCGGCGAAATCCGGCTGCTGCCGGCTTTGCCGTTGGCTTGGCCAAAGGGCCGGGTTGCGGGCTTAAGGGCGCGGCGCGGCTTCGAGGTCGATCTGTCCTGGGAGAACGGGAAGCTGACCGAAGCGGTGCTGCAAAGCCGCGGCGGCAAGCGGGCGGTCGTGCTGTACGGCGGCGATAGAATTACCCTCGATTTGAAGACCGATGCCAAGGCAAAGCTTCTACTACGGGGCGGAAAATTGGTTCGCGTTTAGTTGTTGCGCTCCAAAGCATAGACTGCGCCGCGCAGTTGTCGCGTCAAGTCGGTGCGCTCGAAGCGCGTCAGCCGCTCGAAACGCAAAACGTTGCCGAGTCGTGCCTCGATGCGGCTCCCTATCAACCGGCGGGTTTCGCGAAACATCAGCGCCAGGCGCAAATCCATGCTGACGTGGCTGGCGAGTTGAAAGGGCAGACTGTTCTGGCCGGCGAAGAACACCGGCGCCGCGGCGGCGCGTCCTTCGAATACCAGCTTGGCCACGAAGGTCTTCCACGGCGCATCCTCGGCTTTCGATGCAAAGAGACGCGGAGTGGTCGAAATGCCGCCGGCGGGAAATACGATCAGGCAGCCGCCGGCGCGGATGTGTTCCAATGCCGCTTCGCGCGTGCGTAAATTAGTTTGCAACGCCTGTTCGGTTTCGTCGAAATCGACCGGCAGCACGTACGGCTTGATCTCATCGATGCAATCGAGCACCGCGTTGACCAGGATGCGGACGTCGTCGCGCCGCAGAAGGGCGAGATGACAGGCGGCCACACCGTCGATCACGCCGAACGGATGGTTGCACACCACCACCAACGGACCGGTTTTCGGCCATGTGGCGAGTTTTGCAGCGTCGTAGGCAAGGTCGATGTGCAGCAGCCTAAACACGGCGGAGAAAAAATCTTCGCCCGGATGCGGTTCGTCGCGCCAGGAAAGGTACAAGTTCACAAAGGCGGGCTGACCGGTCAGAAGCTCGATCAGACGTGTCGTCTTGCGCTTCCACCATGGCGCTTTGGCGTCGGTGTAGGTAAAATCGTACAAGTCGGTTTCGGCGCGGTCGCCCATCGGACGCCTTTTCGAAAAATCGGAAAACATTTTAGGGCATTTTATTGTTTAACGGAAACATTGAAATGCTCTAACTTCTTGTTTTGTCGCGCTTCATACCAGAAAACCGGATTCCACCTTTTTGTGAGGCGCTCTAGACATAACCGGCAACCGAAAGGAACGGCCTTGACGGAGTTTGCCATAACCGCCGACGGTCTTCGCATCGCCTATTGTACCGCCGGCGAGGGGCCGCAGGTGCTGCTGCTGCACGGCTTCGCTTCGAGCATCGAGCAGAACTGGGGGGCGACCGGCTGGTTGCGCACGCTTGGCGATGCCGGCTTCAGGGTGGTGGCGCTCGATTTCCGCGGCCACGGAGAAAGCGACAAGCCGCGCGACCCGAAATGGTACGGCGCGGCCATGCTGCTCGACATTTTGGCCGTGACGGAGGCGGCCGAAGCCCAAAACGCGCAGGTGATGGGCTATTCGATGGGGGGCATGCTGGGCATCCATTTTTTATTGAATAACCCCGCGCGGGTGAAGCGCCTGATAGTCGCCGGCGTGGGGGCGCGCTATTTTTCCCGTCCTCTACATTACTCGGCGATATCCGCGGCGCTGAAAGACCGGACGGTCTCTGCAGATCCCACGGCTGCGACGTTCCGCAAGTTTGCCTCGCAGCGCGGCAAGGATCCGTTGGCGCTCGCCTCTTGCATCGAGGCGGAATTTCCCCGTCATGCCGCCGAAGAGCTTCGCCGCATCGACCGCGAGGTACTGGTGGTGTGCGGAACGCGCGACGAGGCCTCCGGCCCTCCAGAACCGCTGGCAAAAGTCTTTCCCAACGGCCACGCAGTTGCGTTGCCGGGACGCGATCACATGAGTGCGGTGGGCGATGCCGGCTACCGAAAGGCGGCAGTGGAATTCTTCGGCGGCGGTTCGGCTATGCCATAGACGGGCTTGCGGCAGTTCGGTACGCGTCCGCATCACCCGTTGCGTCGGAACAGCAGCGACGAAGCCCAGCCGATCAGCACGGCCATCAGCACTGCGGCCAACCCGTAAAGCAGCGGCCAGTGGTGGGCAAAGGCGTTAACGCGGCGCTCGAAACCGATCTGATCTACAAACAGCGGTGTCGATCGCACGCCGACCAGTTGGCCGCGGCGGAACAGATAAACCTGTACGGTGTATTCTCCGCGCGGGGCGGCGGCAGGTAGCGGCACATGCACCCGGAACAGCGTGGGGCCCGACAGCAGTTCTACTCCGCGCGATTTTTCGGTATAGAAGCCCTTGCGTTCCATCATGCGGATCAGCGCCGCGCGATAGGTATGTTGCGGTCCATCGCCGACAGCCCGGCGGGGCACAAGGGTGTCAAAGCCCAGTCCGTAGCGCTTTAGCGTTTCCGGCGCGGCAATATCGGCCAGCGGCCGGGTGGCGGCGAGAAAGTAATAGGCCGCCATGCCGCTGAGGCGGGCGCTGGAGCCGTTGATCCAAAGGCCGACGATACGGTCCTTGCGGCGTACCGTCATGCGGGCGTCGGGGCCGCGCACCACCACCGCGATGTCGCCGGTCTCACCGCGTTGCGGCCGTTCGACCGCACCGAAGACCACTAGGTCGGTCCCGGTATAGGTCGACGTGATTTCGACCACATCTTGCGACAGCCCGCTCGCCAAATCGCCCTGCGCGATGGCCGGTCCGAAAAATAGCGCGATAAGTGTTGCGATAAACATGCCCCGCTTCACGACAGGTTCACCGTGACGGTAAATAGATCGTCGGGCGTAATCACCAGGTCGAACAACAGCCGCGCCGCCACCGCCAGCACCAGCGCTGCCAAAAGAAAGCGCAGTTGTTCGCCGCGTAACGACGCGCCCGCCCGCACGCCGTACTGCACGCCAAGTACGCCGCCGACGATCAAAACCAGCGCTAAAACGATGTCGACGCTGTAATTGCCGACCGCATGCAGCACGGTTGCGGCGGCGGTAACGAACAACAAGAGAAACATCGACGTCCCGACCACCACGTTGGTAGGCATGCGGAACAGATAAATCATCACCGGTACCGCAATAAAGCCGCCGCCGACGCCCATGACCGCCGACAACAGACCGACGGCGAAGCCCAGCGCCAACAGCGGAATTGCGCTAATGTAAAGCTTGGATACGCGAAAACGCATTTTAATCGGCAGGTGGAAAATCCAATTGTGTTGGCTGGGGCGAGCCGGTGCGCTTTTCCCCCGGCGCGCGGATATTAAGGTGCGCACCGATTCGTTCAGCATCAATCCGCCGATCGTGCCGAGCAGCATTACGTAGCTGGCGGAGATCAAGAAATCGATCTGCCCCATGCGGCGGACGGCAGCGAACAGGAAAACACCCGCCGCGGTACCGACAATGCCGCCGCCTGCCAGCACGACGCCCATCTTGATGTCGACGGTGCGACGCCGCCAATGCGCCAACACGCCGGAAAGGCTCGATGCGGTGATTTGGCTCGCGGTGGTCGCTACCGCTACGGTGGGCGGAATGCCGTAGAAAATCATCAAGGGGGTGAGCAGAAACCCGCCTCCCACCCCGAACATGCCGGACAGGAATCCCACGGCGTAGCTCATACCGAGGATCACCAGCCAATGGACCGACATTTCGGCAACAGGCAGATATACTTCCATTGGCGGAACGTGCGAAGCGGCGATTGCAACCGGCAATCTGCGCGCCCTCACCCTGAGGGTCAATCGTCTAGAACAATGTGTTTGTGCGGAATGTTGCGACCAACCAAAAGGACGAAGTGGCGCGCCGTTTCTGTCTGAAGGCGCAGGGGCTCTCTAGAGCGAGACCGGAGTGCCTACCCGCGGCCGGCCAGTGCCGCCTCCGGGGGAGCTACGTTGGCACGGGGATCAAGCGGCACCGGTTTGAAGTTCGTCACCGCGCCTTGCGCTGCCTTGAGTGCATCCGGCGAAAGCTGCCCTGCTAGTGCATTCATCCGCGTCTTGGCTTCGGTATCGCCGTTTGCCGCGGCAATGGCATACCATTTGTAAGCTTCGGTCTGGCTCTGCGGTACGCCTATGCCGCGTTCGTAGAGTACCGCCAGATTAAACTGTGAATCCGACAGACCGAGATTGGCCGCACGCTGGAACCAGCGGGCCGCCTCGGCGTAATCTTGCTTTACCCCCGAACCGGCGGCATAAGCCGAAGCAAGATTGTGCATAGCTTTACGGTTGCCCTGGTTCGCGGCGGCGGCGTAGAGCTTAGCGGCGGCTGCCCGATCGGCCTTGATGCCACGCCCATGCTCGACCATGACGGCATAGCGGTATTGCGCTACCGGCTCATGGGCGCTTGCCGCCCGTTCCAGCCATTTGGCGGCAGTCTGGTCGTTCGCCGGTACGCCGCTGCCTTCGAGGTATTTAAGACCAAGAACGAGCGCCGCCTTTGCGTTGCCGCCGCTTGCCAGTGTCGTTAAGTTGTCCAGTACCGATTTACCCTGTGCCGCCGGCTGGGCTGCGTCGGCCGGTGCCGGCACTTCGGCTTCCGTCGTCGCGGTCGTTTTCGGTGTTGGCGCTGGCAAGCTCGGCTTGACTTGGGGCTGGCTGACCGTGGCGGGAGCCGGCGCGGACGGCAGGCGGTGGCTCAAGATCGTGCTGGCAATGGCGGCTATTGCCACCACCAGCGCCAGAACGCCGATACCGACGGATAGCCCGCGCTTGGATTTCGGGGCTGCGGCTTCTTGTTTCTGCCCGTTGCCCCAGGAGAAGTTTGAAAACGGGCCGCTTTGGTTCTCGGCTTCGGCCTGGGCGGCGAGCGCCGAGCGTCGAGCGGCGGCCAAATAGCCGTCCGCCGAACTATCCGCCGGCGCTGCGCCCGGCGCAGCAAAAGGTGCGCCCGTGTTCAGAATGTTGGCATTCGGAGCCTCCACAAAGGGCGGGGGGGCTACAGTCGATGAATCAATAAAGGGCGGCGGCGCGCTTTGCGCTGACGGCCCCGCAAACGCCGAGGGTACCGGCGTTGTCGCAAACGGTGGCGGCGAGGCGGCGGCGGTCGTCTTGTCGTCAAGCCGCTCCCGGATCGTCCCTAGGGCCTCGGCCTGTGCTTTCTCGGCGGCGTCGAGCCGGTGGGACAGCTTAGCCAGTGCGTCTTCGATTTGGTGGCTGGCACCGGCATCGCCGTCATCCATGCGGCCCAAGAGATCGCCCAGCGTACGTTCGATACCGGATAAACGTTTTTCAATGGCTTGGTTAGGTGCCGGTTCATTGCTGCGGGACTCCAGGCGGCGAACGCTGTCGGTCAGCTTGCCCACGGCATCGGCAATATCCGGCGGCAGAGCCGGCTTCGCCGTTTCGACCGCTTGGATTCGTTCGTTGAATTTGGCACCGAGTACGGCCAAGCGATTCTCTAGCGCCGCATTGGCGGTTTCCGCCTCGTGTCGGGCCTGGCCTAGCCGCCCAGCAAGCGATTCGAGATTGCTCGCCAATGCGGCAATCTGTGTCTCGGATTGACCGGCGGTTTTGGCGATTTGATCGGCCAGTCGCGCCATGCCTTGATGCAGCGCCTTTACCGCATCTTGAAGGCTGTCGGTTTGACCGGGCTGCCGCTCCAATCGCTCCAACCGATCGGACAGCGCCGTCACGTGGGTGCCCAGTTGATCGAACGCATGGGTCTGTTCGCGGACGGTCTCGTTCATCTCGTCCGCCGCCCGGCTCATGGCCCGGTGGCTTTCGCTCTGATTCTTTTCAGCGGTTTCCAGGCGTCGGCCTACGGTACGCAATTGGTCTTCGATGCGTTTGTATATATCGGCGGTTTCGCTCTCGCTTCTCGAAACTCGCGCTAACATGTCGTCGCTTTCCCGCCGCGTTTCGCTTTCGCGCCGGGATTCAACGCCTTGATCGGCAGGGTAGTTCATCCATTCCTGGTGGGATTCGGTCTGCGGCTCGATGCCGGCAAGGCCGGAAACTATGCGCCTGGTCAGCCATTCTCCGACCGACAGTCCCTCGCGCCGCGCAGCCGCGCGCGCCGCTTCCCGCGCTTCCGAGGGAATTCCCGCAACATTCCACGGTAGATCAGGGCGCATCTCGACTCACCTAACCCGGTCGACACTACGCAAAGTAGCCGGGACAAGATGTAGTGTAAAGAAACCTGTTACGAATCAAGAGGAAACCGACCGCAAGCGGCTTCCGTTCACAAGATTCGCGTGCGTTCGGAAAGGCGCCCGCGGCTGAAGCGCATTTACATGAATCGGCTCGCTAGGTGTTGCGCTGCTTCTGTATCGTGATTTCAATGTTCACATCGTTCTCTATACCTAGCGTAGAGCGAACTTCAGGGCCGGCACGACGTTAGGTTACGGTCCGTTGGTTAGCGATCCGGCACAATGCCGGCCTTTTCCATATCCTCGCTAAGGTGTCCAGTAAGTGCGCTGATCGACAGCCTGAGGCAACCGCTGATTGACCACCAGGGATAAACAAACAGCGTCTGCCTATTTCTTTCGATGAGGGTGTGGCCCGATAGGGTAAGAACAAAGCTCGAAGCGATGCCGGCGACAAGGCACCAGAGATTGGCAGTGACGACGGCTGCAACCACGCCCAATGCGGTCGAGGCTGCGGCGGCATAATGGGTTCCCCGCGTCAACGGTTTGGCATGGGCGCGCAAGTAATACGGCCAGAATTCTTCGAAGCGTTTGAAACGCTCCGCCTCGGCAGGCGAGCAAACAGCCAACAGTTAACCCCCTTAGGATCGGATCACGGCACGACGCCACCACCAAGCGGCGATGCGCCGGTATCGTCTTGTCCGCCGGGGGGAATTGCAACCTTGGGCCCCTGCGACCTAGACGCACCCTCGGCCTTGATGCCTTGCGGTATTTCCACGGAAAAAAGCAGGGTCGCGTAGATGGTATCACGGTTAGCTGCCACCCCAACGCCACCGTGATTATACGCTGTAAATAAAAGGTTTTCCAGGTGGGGGGGGCTTTGTAGCCATTCGTCAACGAATCCCTTTGCAATGGCCTCCACATCGATTCCGTCTTCGGAGGCGAAATGCCGGGCTGCGACGTTTTCGCCAAGCCGACCCTGGAAGGTTGGATTGCGTGCCATCAACAGGCTGGCGGCGACATGGGGATTTCCGTCAGCATCGGCAAACGACGATGCCGATGCCATTCGTTGGCTGCGCAGGCGCGCCACTTCCGTCAGTTCTGGATCGAGCGCCAAAGGGGCGGCGTCAGGCCGGCGGCGCCCGCGGGACTCTTCGACCAGCACGAAAATACGGTTTTCGAGTTCGGGCAATCCGGCGTCGAGGTCGACGGTTCGAACCGGTAACGCTGCGGGCAACGACGGGCTTTCGCATCCGGTTACGATGCTTGCGGCGAGAAAACACAAGACAAAATACGGCAGGATTTTCACGTCGGTTTCCGTTGCGGGGCGAAAATTGCCTAGTGTCGCGGTTTCGGCGTTCGTTTTATTCTTTATATCGACACAGGTAACGAACTTCGAAACCGAAGCGACACTAGCGCGCATTCCGGCGAAGTGGAATCCGGTTCGCCGCAAAAATGCGCGGCAACAAAGAAAGCTACAGCCAATTACGGTTCTTAATGACCGGAATTGGCTGCAGCCTACCGGACTGTTCGGTGGAAGGTATCGTCCCTCAGGCGTCGGCTCCGTTGCGCGCACGGATATTGTCTCTGATGCGTTTGCCGAAGATGGCGTACTGCGCCCCCAGCAAGGCGAAATAGGAAAGCGCCGGCACGGTAAAAATAAAGGCGGCCCACACCCGGTTGGAACAAAAATAGGCGACGGCCAAGTTGGAGAGGGCGATGACGCCCATCAAGGCCGCCCAGGCACGCGCGGCGCGTATGATCGTACGTTCGTCGAGGGTTTCGGTAATGAAGGGCGGCAGGTACGGCATCAACCACGAACGCCTTAACATCACCGTACCTATGGCCAACGCGGCGATCGATGACTTCAGCTTGAAGAAGAGCGCGTTGCCGGTGAAGATGGTGATGCTGCCGAGTACTGTCACCAAGCCGAGGCTGATCCATTGCAAGGGGCCGATCGGGGCCTTGCGCGCCAGCATCCAAACGGTCTGCATGACACCGGTGCCGACGCCTAATGCTGTCGCCAGAACGGCATCGTCGGTGATCCAGATCAGCGCGACGAAAACGATCGTCGACAGAAAGTCGCGTAAGACCGGCTTGATGGCGTTAAGAAAAATCATGGCATCCGAACCCGAGTCTTTAGAGAACGTGTGCAAAAGTGTGTTCGCTTTTGCGCGGAAAGTTGCGATCAAACAAAAGGATAGAGCGCTGCGCCGATTTTGTCTGAAGGCGCGGCGCTCTAAAAATGAATTAAGCCATTCTACCGGCGGCGCAAGGCCGGTATTTGCGTCCAGTGAAAAAAAACCGCCCGGCTTTTGGCCGGGCGGTGTCGTTCGTGCAATAGTCTCAGTTCGTGGGGGCAGAAGCCGGCGCGGTCTGGACACGGCCGTATTTGCGCGTCGCATAGATCGTCCAGATCTGGGCAACCCGTTCGAACGCCTTGTCGCCCTTAACTCTGGCGAACGTCGCTGCCGCGGCATCGTCTTGCCCCAGCATTGTCTGAGCAGCCCCAAGCACCATTAATGCCTCGTTCAGCTTCGGCCCGCCTTTGCCGACGGCCACTTGCGCCACCCGTGCGGCGTCGGCGTATTTGCCGTAGCCAAAATAGCCTTCGGCGACGGAAACGGCCTGAGTGCCATTCGGCGCTTTGGCCACGGCAGTTTCAGCCTTGGACAGCGTCGCTTCGTCGGCGCGGGCATCGTTGCGCGACTTGGCAAGCAAAGCCCTACCCTTGGCGGTAATTTTTCCGGCGGCTTCGGCCCGGCTCAGAGCGTTGACCACATCGCCGGGCGAGTTTTGGTCGAAGGCGAGGTCAGCAGCTAGCTGATAATCTTCGGTCGACGCGTCGGCTTTAACGATCAGACGCAAACGATAAAGGAAAAAAGCAGCCGTCTCGCGGTTACCCTTGCTGCCAATAGTCGACATCGCGTTGAAGGTTACGTCGTTCAAGTAGCTCCAATCGTCGGGGCGGCCGAAGAGACTGCACATCTTCTCGAGAAGCTTGACCTGTTCGGGCAAATTCTTGAGATGGCCATAGGAGCTGAGCAAAGTCTGATAGACTTCGTGATCGGGCGTGCGGCCGGCGGCGACAGCTATATCGATCGACTTGTTCGCGTAAGCGATGGCGTTTTGGTAGTCACCGATATTGTGATAGGCCGTACCGATGATCATGGCGAGCATTTCGGTCAGTTGGGCATCCGACGTCACCAGACTTTTGGAGATTTCGACGATGCGCGCATAATTGTTGGTGTTAGCCGTCACCATTAGCGTCTTCGCGACCACGTCGTTATGATCTTCGACCGGAACGTTCGGTACCAGCGCCGCGGCGTAGAAAAAATCGGCGGAGGTCTTAAAGTCGTTGAGGCGGACATTGCAGACGCCGAGATAATAGTTGACGATGTATTTGTCGTAGTCGGTTTGATCGGCTTTCGCCTGCGCTTCCGTGAGTTTGGCGATTGCCCCCTGCCAGTCTTTGGCTTCCATCAATTTGCCCGCTTCGACCGCGAGCTTGGAAACGCCTTTGCTCATCTTCTTCGCGCTGTCGCCGTCTTTTTTCGATTTATCCGCTGCGTAAGCGGCCGTGGGCGCGACGACGGCAGTCGTAACAAATAGCGACAAGCTCGCGAGCGCCAATGCGCGCAGCATATTCTTAAACATGATCATCCTCTTCTCTGGGGCGGGCGGTCTGGGTGAAGGCCGACGCGCCAGTTTTGTAGTCTTTATCCTGGGCATTCTGAAGAATTTTGTAACTTTAGTATGGCAGAGCGGCGTTTCCAATGCGGCGACTGCGGTATTGCGGCGCAGCGTAAGCAATTTCTTAACTCAGGCCCATTTTTCGCCGACCGTACCCGGCGTTTCTGCTGTTCAATATATTAACCATACAAATCCTGTAATACTAAGGAAATATCAGATCGCCGTGCCGGCCGGTCCAGGATGGGGGTGACGTACATTGCCCGCTTGGTCCGTCAACGTCAGGCTGACCAGTTTCTTGCCTTTGGCTGTGGGTTCGTAGCGCGCATCTACCCGAAACTCGCCGTGCGGGCCGACCAGTGTCAGGCGATAGGTCGTGGCAAAACCGCCTTTGGGCAGTGGAAAGGTGCTTCGTTCGGTCTCCATGATCTGAAATTTACCGCCGATTTGCGACATGACGGCGGCGTCCCGACGCATGGTTTCGGCAATCTCGGTTACGTTTGGGTCGTTTTGCATTTCGCGAAACAAGTTTCGGGCGGTGTAATAGATGCCGCCGCCGGCTAGAAGGGCCGCGACGATGACAACGATCAGGCAGCCGCTGAGAAAACCGTGATGGCGGCGTTTTGGGGTGACGGTATCTTCGGGAGTGGGGTATGCCACGGGAACCTCCGCATGGGGGAACGCGAGAATACACAGGAGAGATTAAACCGGCATGGACGGCGAAGAAAATCCTCTCGATGCTGCCGAGCGCTTGATGGCCGAGGGGCGTCCGGCCGAGGCGGCAAAGATACTTGCTGCCGGACGCGGCGGGCTTCTGGCAAGATTGCTGCTGGCTAAGGCCTATCTGGCGGCAGGGGATGTCGCATCGGCGCTTGAGACGGCGCGCGAAACTGCGTTTCTCAATCCCGATTTGGCAGCCGGCGTTATGGGGCTGGGTGAAGCGTTGTTGGCGGCCGAGGCATTGCCGGCGGCGATATGCGAATTTCAGCGGGCTTTACGAATTGATCCTGCTCTCGATACGGCACGGTTTTTGTTGGGAAAAGCGTGGTTAGCTGCCGGCGAAACGGAGCGGGCGCTGGCTGTTTTTACCGAACTGCCGAGTGACCTCTGCGGTCTTGCTCAGGCGATTGCCGCGGCCGAAGCCATGCGCCTAGCGCCGCGTTCGGATGCCGGCTACGTGCGCCATTTGTTCGACCAGTTCTCCGGCGATTACGACGCACGCATGCTGGGGCAGTTGCGCTATCGCGCACCGCAAATTTTGCGCGAATTGTACGGCCTGATTGCACCCGGTGCGGAAAAGCGGGCGGTGCTCGATCTCGGTTGCGGCACCGGTCTCGGCGGGGCCGCGTTCCGCGATGTGGCCGCGCGGCTCGACGGCGTCGATCTCAGCCCGAAAATGCTCGAGAAAGCAAAGGCACGCGGCATCTACGATTTGCTCACCCTGGCCGATCTAGAAACGCCGCCGGTACGGAAGGGGTACGATTTGGCGCTAGCCGCCGATACGCTGGTCTATATCGGCGATCTCAAGGCGCCTTTTTCCTGTGCCCATATGGCGCTTAAGACCGGCGGTTTTTTTCTGTTCACGGTAGAACGCTGGGACGGCGACGGGTTCGAACTCGGCCCTAAACGGCGCTGGCGCCATAGCGAGGGATACTTGCGGCGGACGGCAGAAATCGCGGGCTTCGATCTGACGGGATTACTGAGTTGTGTGCCGAGGGTCGAAAGGGGGGTGGATGTCCCCGGTTTTGCCGTGGCTATACGAAAGAAGGAAATATTATAAGCCATAAATACTAAATGGTTATTTTCTGGCGATGGCGTCTGTATCGATGGCGTTGTGGTTAGCAGAGCTGTATGCGTACGCTTAAGACGCGTCCATTGTGCCTCGCAATATGATCCGGCGCTCCCCGCTTGCTGCGTTAACATGAAGCCTCTGATCTCTTTGTACCGGGGGAGGATATATGCTTATCTTGGAGCTGCTTGGGACTAGCTAAACCTGACAGGGGAGTACATTCGTATGTTCAAGAGTATTTACGCAGCTGCAGCGGTTGTCGCTGCGGTTTCGGCACCGGTGTGGGCGGCGGATGAATGCGGTCCGTTGCCGGTTGCGCCGGCCTTTCTGACTATCTCCGACCTGAATGCTAAACCGGTTGAGGCCGCCCGTGCCGAAGTGGTGGGCTCCTATCATCATGTGAAAACCTATCAGGGGTCACTCAGGTCCTTCCGCGAGTGTTTGCAGCGCGTGACCAAGGACGACGTCGCCGCGCTCGGAGTCGCGAAGGCCAAGCACGACGATACCCTGGCCAAAGAGATCCAGGGCCGTATGACGGATCGCCAGGCGATCAGCGACAAGTCCGTCGACAGCGAGCAGTTGGTCGTCACTGACTTCAACACATTGCGCGTTGCCCACTGCACCCGCGATACAGATCCGAAAGTTTGTCCGCAGAAAAAGCAATAAGTTTTCTTGCTTTTTAGCCGCCTCGCCCGTCCTTTGCGATGGGCGGGGCGGTGTCGTTTTCGCGGCGGTCTCTTCCGGCTGCGGCGGCAGGGTCAGGCGCCGCGCCAGGACTGCGCGATAGTCCAAAGGCCGATGGCGATGAACCCGATGCCGGCGATCAGTCTAAGCGGAATGCCTTCGAGGTAACGACTGATCGTACATCCCGCTATGGCGGCCAGTGCGGAACTGAGCACCAGCGCGGAAGCGGCGGCGATGAACACCTGTAACGGAGAGAGTTTGTGTTCCGAGGCGAACAACAGGGTGGCAAGCTGCGTCTTGTCGCCGAGTTCGGCGACGAAAACGCTCAAGAATACGGCCAGTAGATCGCGCATGTTTCACCATGATCGGGCTTATATGGATCGTGTATAGCAGGGTAAAGTACGTATCAAGACGGCGTATGCCGTGCTATAGGCCGCAACCATGAACCTGGGCCTTGCCGATACGCCGACCTGTTTCGATTTCCTCGGTTGGGAAGCCGACGAAACGTCGGGTGAGGTGCGCCTGCACTACGCCTTCGCCGGCGGAGAGTCGTTTTGCGAGACGCTGCAGTTCGGTGCCGCCTTGCCCGATACGCAGAGCCCCTTACGGCCGGGATTCGCGGCGGCGCTCGATGCCCTGCATTTGGCGGCCGGGATCAGTTATTATAAGGCCTACCTTCCGCCGCGCATGCGGATTGTCGGCCGGGAACTGGCCAATGAGGCGCGCGACGTTTTCCAGACGCTGTACTGTCGCGGCCTGGGCGAGTTCTCCGCCCGTAATCGCATCAAGGCCTGGGAACGGGTGAATTTTCCTTATACGGACGACATTACGCCGCAGGTCCCGCCTGCAAATTTAGCGCGACGCACGGCCGTGTTGCTCGGCGGCGGCAAGGACTCGCTGGTCAGTATCGAAGCCTTGCGTGCCGTCGACGAACCGATGGTGCTGTTTGCGGTCAATCCGCAGCGGCCGATGGTCGAGTGCGCCGATGCTGCGGGGCTACCGCTGATAACGGTTCGGCGTCGGCTCGACGAGAAGCTGTTTGCCCTCAATGCTGCCGGTGCGCTTAACGGCCACGTACCCGTGACCGCGATCGTCAGCTTGATCGCGCTCGCGGGTGCCTTCGTACACGGCTACGATACGGTAGTGCTTTCCGCCGAACGTTCTGCCGACGAAGGCAATCTGGTTTACGAAGGACGCAACGTCAACCATCAGTACAGCAAAACGCTCGACTTCGAGCGGCTGCTTGGCGATTACGCAGCGAGAAACATCTGCCCGACGCTGTCGTATTTTTCTTTGTTGCGCCCGCTATCCGAATTGCACATCGCCAATCTGATGGCGCGCAACGAGCGCTACGACGCCACTTTCACCAGTTGTAACCGCGCTTTCGTGCTGCGGGAGACGGGCGAGCGCAAACGCTGGTGCTGCGATTGTCCGAAGTGCCGTTTCGCCTTTTTGATCCTCGCCGGGGCGATGGGGCGCCCGCGGGTCGAACGCGTGTTCGGCCGCAATCTGCTCGACGATCCGGCTCACCTCGACGGTTATCGGGAATTGGTTGGCTTGGCCGGTCACAAGCCGTGGGAGTGCGTCGGCGAAATTGCCGAATCCGCCGCGGCGCTTCTGCGTCTGTCGGAAGCCGACGATTGGCACGCCTGTGCGACGGTTGCCGCGCTGGCGCCGGCTTTGCGTGCCCACATGCCGAACTGGCACGAGATAGAAACGGCGCTGATGACGCCGTCCGCCGTTCATCGTTTATCCCAACGCTACGAAAGAATACTGAATGCCTATCTGGGATGAGAAACAGCGTTTGGCGGTTTGGGGATTCGGCCGAGAAGGGCGTGCCGCTTTTGAATTTTTACACGCACGCGGATGTGCGGTGACAATCCTCAACGATACGTCGCTCGATACCACGGCGGTGCCGGATACCGAAGTGTTGATCGGTGAGGCGGCACAACGCGCTGTGCGCGACGGTTGCTTCGATTGCATCGTCAAAAGTCCCGGCGTTTCCTTACGGCGGCCGGAGATCGCCGCTGCGAAAGCAAAGGGTGTGCGTCTTACTTCGCCGACTAATCTTTGGTTCGAGCATAACCCCGATGCGCGTGTGATCGCGGTCTCCGGCACCAAGGGTAAAAGCACCACCGCGCGATTACTGCATCATTTGTTGACTACGGCCGGCTTCGACGCCGCCATGTTCGGTAATGTCGGCATTCCGGTGCTGGGGCAGACGCCCGGGCGCGACGTAACGGTGCTTGAACTGTCTTCCTATCAGATCGCCGACCTCGAATACGCGCCGCAAATGGCCGTGTATACTAATCTGTTTCCCGAGCACGCTCCCTGGCACGGCGGCAGCGAGAACTATTTCCGCGACAAGCTGCGCCTGCTCGAACTACCCGGCGTGAAGGGCGTCGCCAATTTCGCCAACGACCGACTGCGCGTGCGGCTGGCCGAGCGGCAGGGCATCGTCTGGTTCAATGCTCGCTTCGGATTTTCCGCACACGGGGAGAGCTTGTTGTTCAACGGCACGCCTGTCGACTGCGAAGAATTTCCCTTGCACGGCGAGCATAATTTTTCCGATCTTGCCGCCGCCTGCACCGCTGCCGATTTGTTTGGCGCCAACAATTTGCGCCGACGGGTTACGCTTGCGGGGTTCGTGCAACTCGCCCATCGACTGGAGGAATTTTCGGTCGGCGGCCGGTTTTGCGTCAACGACAGCCTATCCACCGTACCGGAGGCGGCCCTTGCCGCGCTGCGGGCCTATGCCGGACGTCCGATTGCCCTGATGCTCGGCGGGTTCGATCGTGGCCAAGACTATGCGGATCTTATCGATTTCTTGCCGCAGGCGAATTTGCGCTGCGTGCTGCTGCTGCCTGAAACCGGCGCACGCATTCTTGCCGCGCTGCGGCGCCGACACTGCGGGTTCGAATATTTTTCTGTGCCCGATCTCGACGCTGCCGTGACCGAGGCCTTCAGGCGGACGCAAGTGGGCGATGTGGTGCTGTTGTCGCCCGCCGCGCCGAGTTTTGGTCAATTCCGCAACTACGCGGATCGCGGCGACAGATTTAAAACGCTCTGCCGCGCTAAGGCAGGTCTTGTATAATCGGCGTGCCAAATCGAGACAACGCAGGCGCCTTTCGCCGCAGTCTCGCCATCCGATAAGACTTTTCTAATCTTTTGCAGAATATCGTTATACAGAATGAATTGGTACTGGCATCGTTCCGCAGGGGGAATGGGAACGGACTGGCAGAAAGGTAGAGCAATGCCAGACAATGTCGGCAATGGTCGGCGCATCGCCCCCACTCAGGGCGAATTGAATCGCATGCTCGCGGCTCACGAGCATTTCGTCTATGGGCATGGGGGACAGCGCTTGCAGTTGCGCTATGCCGACATGCATTCTCTCAATCTCGCCAACCGGAACTTAAGCGAGGCCGATTTTACCGGCTCGACGCTCAATGGGGCCACCTTGTTCGGCTCGAACCTGTCGCAGGCGATTTTGTGCTGTACCGAGATGCAGGAATGCGATCTGCACAGCGCCAAACTGACACGCGCCGACTTGCGCGGTGCCTCGTTCCGCGGCGCCAAAATGTCGTATGTCCAGCTCGACGAGGCCGACATTCGAACGTCGCTGATATCCAGGGAAAACGCCAGCGGGGTAGACTTTACCAATTGCTCGATGAAGAGCGCCACGTTCCGTCATGCCCGGCTGGACAACGCCAATTTTTGCGGTGCTTTTTTGCAAGACGCTTCGTTTGACGGCGCCAACGTTCGTCGCGCCAATTTCCGCGGGGCGGTGCTGATGGGTATCGACGTGGCGGCGCTGGGGCTGCCGAAATCGGCGCTGCAGGGCTGCCTGTTCGATCCGCCGAAACTTTCCGCCGAGCGGATGGTCGACGTCGCGGCGATGCTGGAAGCGCATCGGCTGTGGGTCGACAGCGCAGGTAAAGCCGGTGCATCCGCCTCGTTCGACGGTGAGGACATCAGACCATTTTGCGAACTTTTCGCCGGTGCCAAACTGAGTGCATTGTCCCTGCGGAAGGTCGTTGCAGTGGGCGTCGATTTTTCGTGCAGTCAGCTTCAGGGCGCCAAGTTCGATGGTGCCGACCTACGCGGTGCCGATTTCGGCAGTACGGACCTACGCGGTGCTTCGTTCCGCGGCGCCAAGTTGCTGCACGCCAATTTCGACCGTGCCAAGTTGCTGCGGATCGATCTGATCGGGGGCGGTGTCGCCAGACCCGACATGACCGATGCTGAAATCTCTCCAATGCAGTTCGTCAACGCTGTTCTCGACGACGAGATCGTGGGTTTAGGCGCCGCAACGGCGTACTGAACTCACCACCAGCAGCCGCGATCTTCGTCGCAAAACAGTCTGCCCAGCCACGTACTCGCCCGTCGATGGCAAATGTTGCGGCCCAGCGGGCGATGGCCGGACCGGTCGACAATGCATTCGCCGTGCGGATCGGCATAAATCGTGTTGCCGTCGACGCGCGCGTGGGCGCCGTCGGCGATGTCGATGCCGGCGCCGAAAACATCGGTGATGGTGTTGTCGATTACACTGGCCTCGACGCTGCCGGCGACGGCGATGCCGGTCAAACTCTGAGCGATGTCGATATGCTGAAGCATAACATTGCCCTGTTCCCCCGGTAGTGCTTCGACACCGGTGACCGACTTGCGGATGCCGATGCCCGTAAGGCGCAAATCGTGCGTGCCGCTGGATGCACTGACCGCGCAAACGCCGCCGCTGATCCGCCCGCCTTCGACCGCACCGTCGGTTCGCATCAGTTTCAGCCCGACGCGCGGCAGGACGTCTCCGTCGCAAGGCGATTGATAAGCCGTCGCATTGTCGCGCCGCGAAACTGCCGGTTTGGAGAAATACTCGCCGGAAATGTCAATGTCGACGTTACGGAAGTCGACATGAGCGCGATCTGTACGAATACCGGCGCCGTCGGTTTCGATGTGAGTGTCGGATACTTCAAGCGTGACGCTGCGCTCGGCATCCAGCGCCCAACTCGACCGACGCGAGTCAATGTGGCTGTTGCGCAATTCGACTTGGCCAGCCTTGAGGCTTAAACAAACGGCGCTCGAATCGCGAGCGACAAAATGCACGCCGTCGATTATCAGCGCGTCGCCGAGCGGGATGTCGGCAACCAGACACGGTTGGTTCGGCGGCGCCTGAATTACCGCATCGCGGCCGCCGCCATAGGTGGCGATAGTCAGGGGTTTACGGATATCAACCGATTCGACGCAAGTTGTGCTGCCCTGGCCGGGCGGCAAAATCAAAATAGTGGCACCTGGGGGAGCAACGGCAGCTGCCGCATTCACCGAATGGAACTCGCCGCTATTTATGCCGCCTTCTCTACGAGTGTTTTGACTGCCGCGAGCATAACCACCGCCGCGAGCATTGCTGCCGCACCTAACCAGCAGGGGGGCGCTCAGCGGTTTCGGCTTTTGGCCTTGCGGTCCAAACGGCGCCGCCGACGGATGAGCGGGGGGTAAATGTATTCCTGGTGCCGGGTCGCCGTCCCACGGTGCCGCCGGCCAGTTTGCCGCCAAAGCCGTCGCTCCGGTCAGCGGCAGCAGGGCGAAATACGTCAAATACCGCAGCGATCGAATATCCATTATTTCAATATCCTCACTTATGCGGATGAATTTTGCATTGGGTCGTCTTGGCCAACTCGCGGTAATACGCGGCCTTGTCTTGATTTTGCGGTACGCCTTCGACGCCTTTTTCATAAAGAAAGCTAAGGTTCATCATTGCGTTGCAATCTTGTTGTCGGGTCGCGGCAAGGAACCAGTATTCAGCGCGCGGATAGTTGTGTACCACCCCTTCGTCGTTATCTTTTTTGGCATACATACCGCCGTTGGCATACATGACGCCGAGAGTATCTTGCGATTCCATATCTCCGTTCTGGGCGGCGGTTTTGATCAACCGTATGGCCTGGCCGACCGTAAGAGCGCCGGTCACCTCGAAGCGGTTTTTCTTCTGGAAGTCGCGTACCGCCCGGTCGATTTCGGCGGGCGGGGTGCGGGTGAACGGCGGCTGCCGCAAGCGGCCGGTGGCGTACAGCGCCTGCCGAATTGCGTAATCGTACTTGCCGCGCATTTCCTTCAGGAACCGATACTGCGCCTGACGTTCGTCATAGCCGATAACGCGTTCGTCGCTGTGCGGAGTGTTGCCTATAGTGGCGCCGGGATAAAACTCGAATGGGAGGGAAAATACGTTGGCACGTTTCGTTGCCGTGTCTTCGGCGACGTTAACATCTTCGATGTTTTCCTGTCTGATACCGGAGACGATGGTTTTTACATAGGATGCGGCGAGCGGGTGATTGAGGTTTTGGGCAATGTCGGCATACATCAGCGCTTCGTCGTTATTTTGATCGATCACCGAAACCGAATAGGTCGGCATCCGTGGAGTATCCGAATGCGGCGGCAACGGTTTGCGCCGTCCTCTGGAATCCACGCATTGTGACAATCCTACATTCGTTTCGAACCGCCGCAAATCCGATATCAAAATCGGTTTGAGGTCGCCGTTATAAATCTTCGGCTCGGTATGGCGATGAAACAGCCGCCATAGCCAGTTCTGAAACAGGCGCGATAAGCTTGGCCGATAAACGCAGGCGTAAATTGCCTCATCCGATATGCCGACGTCGGTTTGTTGCGTCAGATATAGTTGAGCGAGCGACAGAAACCCGCCGGCGCCGCGACCGGCCAAAATATAAATAATGCGGTTGCGCGCCTCCGCCTTCTGTTCCTGCGTCAACAGGCCGTACATCCGTTTCAAGGCGCTCTGCGCTTCGTAGTACCGTTCGGAAAGCAGCTGACCGTAATCGGTATCCCAATTGCGATAGGGGCGGGTTGCCAGGAAGTACCAGACGTAGGACTCAATGGGGTCGTAGTAATCGCGATCGTCTCTATTATGGTCGGCGTAGATTTTGCCAAGTTCCGTTTGGGCGAGGAAGTCGTCTTGCTGCCACGCCGCCATGCGCCAGACCTTGACGGCATCGTCGACGGACTTCGTTTTCGCCACGACGACAGCACCATCGGCATAATCTGCCGTCGCATCATCGGTAGAGAAGAGCGTAAAACAAATCGCCAGCACGCCAAGCGCGAGCAAGGTTCGAGGTACGCGCATGTATTTCGTTGTTGTTGTCGTCGTCACCACCACCCCCAACGCGGCAACCCGGCGAACGCGCGCCAAGCGAAATATTAGCAAAATATTAACCTGAACGCGAAGTGTTTACTATGAAAAAACGCGGGGGGGGGGGGGCACATAAAATCACTATATAGTATATGGTTAATAGCCTAGCTGCATCGCGACGCAGCGCGTTCTATCCATACGAAGTGCAAAGGCGTATGCCCTGGGTGCGTCCGAAAAAGCACCGGGGGGAGCCGATGGCGGCCTGGATCGACAAATTGAAAACCTACGGAAGCCGGCTCAAACCCTACGAGCGGCATTTGTCCGCGTTGGGCATGATCGGCGGTTTTGTGTTCGATTTCTGCGCTTACGGACGGGTCGATCACGATGCCACCCAGACGATTCTCATCGTCTATCTGGCGACGGCGGCGCTGACCATTTTACTGCTGCAATATCTCGAAGCTCGTCCCGAATGGACGGGGAAACTGGTCGTACGTTTGCGCGGGCTGATGCCCGCCGCTACCCAGTTCGCACTCGGCACGTTGTGGAGTGCTTTTCTGGTGTTCTATGCCCGCGGCGGCAGCGTCGCTTCGTCGTGGCCGTTTCTGTGCGTACTGCTTGCCATCTTCGTCGGCAACGAAATCTTCGCCAGCTATCATGCGCGGTTGATCTTCACCGCCGTGCTGTTTGCCTTCGCGCTGCTGTCCTACGCAATCTTTATGGTGCCGGTATTCACCCACACCATCGGCATGTGGACGTTCGTTCTATCGGGGGCGGCGGCGGGATTGGTGTTTCTGCTGTTCCTGCGGCTGTTGTCGGCGTTGGCGCACGAACGCTGGCTTTCCGCACGGCTGCCGATACTCGCCGGCAGCGTCGGCGTATTTGCGGCGGTTTACGGGCTTTACTTCCTCAGTGTGCTGCCGCCGTTGCCGCTGGCGATGCAAAAATCCGGCGCTTATACCTCGGTGAAGCGGGTGGGCAGAATATTCTACGCGACGGGCGAGCATCAACCGTGGCAGACCTGGATCGGCGCCGATCCGGTGGTGCATCTGCAGAAGAGCGAAAAGGTCTACGCCTTCAGCGCGGTATTCGCCCCGACCCGTCTTTCCACCACCATTCGCCACGTCTGGCAACGTTACGACGACAAGACCAACGAATGGCGAACGGTCCAGACCAAGCTCTACACCATCAACGGCGGACGGGAAAAAGGGTTCCGCGGCTATACCGTCAAGAGCAATCCGGCGCCGGGGCGCTGGCGGGTCGATGTCCAGACCGTCGACGAGCGGCTGATTGGGCGCATCGTCTTCAGGGTGGTCCGCAGCGAACCGACCGAGGCCATGCAGACCACGGTGATCCAATAAAAAAAAGGCCGGAGGTTTCCCTCCGGCCCTTTTTTTGGGTTCGCTTTCGCTTTCGCCTACGCGCCCTGATCGGTGATGCCCTTGATCTTGGCGGGCGCCAGTTTCGGCGTCAGCAGATGCAGGATCAACAACGCCGCCAAATAGACAACGCCGGCGACGAAGAAGATAATCGCATAGCCGTTCAGGCTGTCGCGCAAGGCCGCGGCGACGCCGCGCGCCATGATGATGCCGCCGATCGCGCCGAAGGTGCCGCCGATGCCCGACACCGTGCCGATCGCCACCTTGGGGAAGGTGTCGGAGGGGACGGTGTAGAGGTTGGCCGAGAACGCCTGATGCGCCGCGGCGGCGATGCCGACGACGAGGGTCATGCCCCACATGCTGAGGTGGAACAACATGGCAAAGCCGACCGGCAATACGCAGAGGGCGCAGATCAGCATGGTCAGCTTGCGCGCCATGTTGACGGTCATGCCGGCCTTAATCATCGCCGAACTCATCCAGCCGCCGATGACCGAACCGAAGTCGGAGATCACGTAGACCACGATCACCGGGGCGGCGACGCCGGCAATGCTATGCACCTGATCGGGGAAGACCTTGAGCAGGAAGCCGGGCAGCCAGAACAGATAGAAGAACCATACCGGGTCGGTCATCATCTTGGCGATCGAAAACGCCCAGGTCTCCTTGACGAAGATCACCTTCGACCACGGCAGACTTTTTGTAACTGTGATCTTATCGCTTTCGATATATGCCAACTCGGCCTTGGAAACCTTGGGATGTTCCTCCGGCTTCTTGTAGACGGCGAACCAAAAGAACAGCCAGAACACGCTGAGCATGCCGGTGGCGACGAAAGCCCATTGCCAGCCCTTGACGCCGAACCAGCCCGCTTCGCCGGCCGCCAGTACAATGGTGGGGACGATCAGCGGAGTCAGGATGGCGCCGACGTTGGAGCCGGCGTTGAACACGCCATTGGCAAACGAGCGTTCGCGCTGCGGAAACCATTCGGCCACCGCCTTTAAGGCGGCGGGGAAGTTGCCGGACTGACCGAGGCCGAGGAGAAACTGGGTGACCATAAAGCTGACTAGCAACCACGAGGCGGGAAAGAAGCCGAGCAGCGCGCAGGACAGGTGGGCGAAGGTCCAGATCAACACCGCAAGGGTGTAGCCGGTCTTGGTGCCGACCTTGTCGATGATTTTTCCGAACACCGCATAGCCGAGTGCATAGGCGATCATGAACCACTGGACGATCGAGGCGTAATCCTGCTCGGTCCAGCCGTATTCCTTCATCAGGCCGGGACGTAAGAAACCGATGGTTTGCCGGTCGACGTAGTTAAGGCCGGTGGCTGCGAACAGCAATGCACAGATAATCCAGCGATAGTTGCCGATACGCGGTTTTTTAGCCGCGGTTTCCTGGGCCATGATCTCCCTCTCCATTACGCGCCGCCGTCAGGGGCGGCTATCCGGTTTGTTGAACGGCGTCCGGTATACGTGAAAACGCTTTAATCTTCCAATCGGAATTCAGAGTGTTTCGATGGTTCGCGGCTTTGTGACCAGGTCGAAGCTGCCGAACCCCTTGAATTCAACCCTAGCTTTTTGTCCCACCTTGATATCATGCACGCCGGTGGCCGCGCCGGTCGAGATCAGCGTGCCTTTCTTGAGCGGCAATCCGCGCGAGGCGACGTTTCCGGCAATGAATTGCAGCGATTCCAGCGGGCTACCGGGAATGAACGCGGCGCTGCCTCTGCCGACGGAAGCCCCGTCGATGAAGGTTTCGACAGCCAGATCTTCCCATTTCATTTCGCGCCAGCCGCGAATTTCGCCGCCGACGATTTCATCGGCATTGTTGCCGAAATCGGAAACGATTACGCACGGCCCCAACGCATTTATGGTGGCAAGCGGACTGCCAGCCATCTCGATGCCGATCAGAAGCCGGCCGGCAATCTCGGCGGCTTCGGGAATGGTCCATTCGGTCTTTTCGGCTGGGGCGTCGTAGGCGATCTCAAAGATGAATTCGGCCTCGACCGCGGCAAAGCCGCCGACGAACAAGCCCACCTCGATCGGTGCCAAACCGTCGGACTTTTTCACCGCGCGCGAAAAGATCGGGCCGCCGAGACGATGGCTGCCGTATTTCGCTTGAATATCCTCGCCGATCTTGCCGATCTTCCATCCTGCAACCGCGTCGGGCCACAGCTTGATCGCTTCATCCTGCACTTGATAGGCAGATGCGAGGTCCGGCGGTATCGGGCCGGGAAAATCGGCCAGCGCCAGCGCATTCATGCGGGCGGCCACAAACCGCTGGGCAATCTTTTTTGCGTGGGCGAATTTCGTCATTTCTGCCGCATCCATACCGAATACATCCTCTCGACAGTGCGCACTTAGCGATATTAAACCGATTTCCTGTCTATTGGAAACCGGTGTCAAAGACAACCTAGTACGATGTGCGAAAAAAAACTAATGCACCCCGATCTCGCAAAATTGACTAGCGTCGCAGTTTTGAAGTTCGTTTTTTCTCTCTCTTCGGCACGGGTAACGAATGTCAAAGCAGAAACGACACTAGGATCAATAGGTTGGTAGGTGTCCTGACGGTTCTAAAAATCCGTAAGATCCTGAACCCAGAATAAAGCGGATTTTTGAACCGGACCACTAGAGCGCTTCACAGAAACGTGGAATCCGGTTTTCTGGTCTGCAGCTTGGGTAAGAATGCCGCGCAGCGTATTTGAGGCAACGTCTCCCTAGCGCTATGCTGCCTGGCGGATGGGGCGGGGAGACTGTGATGATCCAACAATATCAATCGTTTGTGGCCTTTGGACCGTCTCACAGACTGGTATTGGCTCTGACCTTCGCAATACCGTTGGTATTGGCGTTTTTTGCGCGTCGGCTAACGGGCAACAGACTAGTATTGCCGGTACGCGTCATTTTTGCTGCGGCGATTTCGGGTATTTGGGCCGTCTGGTACGTCGCCGCCTGGCATCAGGGCTGGCTCGACATCGGCAATGCCCTGCCTCTCGATTTGTGCAGCTGGGCAGCGATCGCTTGTGTGGTCGCACTGATCCGCCCGAGCCAGGGCGCTTACGAGCTGACCTATTTCTGGGCGTTGGCCGGCACACTGCAAGGGCTGCTGACGCCGGATATACAGTACGATTTTCCGGAAATTCGTTTTCTGGTGTTCTCGATCTTTCACGGCGGAATCATCGCTGCGGTACTGTTCATGACATTCGGGATGCGCATGCGCCCCTATCCGGCGTCGCTTCGCCGGGTGTTGCTGTGGACGCTGATCTACGCCGCCGCTGCCGGAGTGGGGGATTGGCTGCTCAAGGTCAATTACGGCTTCTTCCGCGCCAAACCGGGCCACGCCAGCCTGTACGATTTGATGCCGCCCTGGCCGTATTATATTGCGGTGGTGGTGGTGCTGGCGCTGCTATCGATGGCGATCTGCTACGCGCCGTTTTTCTTCGCCGATCTGGCGAAAAAACTTAAGCCCGGAAGCGCCGCTCGGCCCCGATGAAGACGCGGTCGGCTAACCTCAAAACACGCCGACGACGACTGCCCCTAAAAACAAGAATACGAAAGCGACGGTCATAAGCTGCAGCTTAAATGCCATGGCCTCCTCCTGCTCTTCCCTGCTTAATAAAGTGTTGCCCGATGGGCCTGCGGCGTCAAGACGCACGGTAAGGATTTGGTAACTTTATTTGCTATCAACCGGTTAATAGCCTTTTGGCTTAGCGGGGGCGATTTCGTCGCTTCCGGGGGATATAAGAGGCAATGAAACGGGCTGCGCCGGAAGCAAGAAGGTTCGCAAAGCGCCAAAAATGCCTGTATTGAGGGCGGATGTCTGTCTGGGGCAAATTGGGTGGCGGAGCGGCCGGCCTGTTGTTCGCGGGGCCGGTTGGCGCGGCGCTGGGGGCGTTGGCCGGGCATTTCCTCATCGATAAGGCGTTCGCCGATCCCGATGTGCAGTTCGCGGTGGCGATGATCGCGCTGTGCGCCAAGATGGCCCAGTCCGACGGTGTAGTGTCGGATGCCGAAATCAACGCTTTCGAGCGGGTATTCACGGTGCCCGACGATGAGCGCCGGCACGTCCGTCGGTTCTTCGATCTGGCCCGGCGCGACACCGCCGGCTTCGAGATGTATGCCGACCAGATCGCTAAAATCTATGCTGGCAAGCCGGCGTTGCTTGAAGATGTGCTTGACGGACTATTCGAGATCGCCAAGGCCGATAACGTGTTGCATCCCGGCGAAGAGGCGTTTTTGTCCCGCGTCGCCGAAATCTTCGGATTTTCTCCGCGCGAATTCCGCCGCATTCGGGCTTCGCATTTTGGGGCCGATGCCGCCGATCCGTATACGATACTCGGTGTGGACGAGACGTCCGACGACGACGAGATCAAGCGTACCTATCTCATGCTGGTGCGCGAGAACCATCCCGACACGTTGATCGGCCGCGGCGTGCCGGAGGAATTCGTCAGGCTTGCCACCGCCAAGCTCGCGGCGATCAACGGGGCATACGAAAAGATCAGAAACGAACGGGGAATATAGGGCGCTTCGCAAAACCCCGACATCCACCCCGCAACACGTACTGGGCAAGCTTTTCCGGTGACGTGTGCTAGGCGAAACGGCGAGCGACGATTTTGCCGACATCGGCCAATACGGATTCGTTTCCCGCAGCTTCGGTATAATAGGCGGCGACCAGAATCGGTTTGCGGTCGGGCGGCAGAGCCAGGGCGATGTCGTTGCTGGTGCCGTGATCGCCGGTGCCGGTTTTATGGACGATGCGCCAGTTGTGCGGTAGCCCCGCTTTATGGCGTCCGGCACCCGGCTTGCTGGTTTCCATCCAGTTTTGCAGTCGGCGATGGGACAGGGCGATCAATACATTAGGGGGTCAGCCCTTGTCGACCATCGCCGCCATCGCCGGTGTATAGCGTGGACCGGCGGTGGCGCCGGGCGGCAGAGCATCGTCGAGACGCCGCATCTGTTCGTCAGTCGGGTGCAGCAAGGCCGCGCCGAGATTGTCCTCCAAATGCGCAATGGTGCGTGTACCGGGAATCGGCACCACGTCGTCGCCTTGCGCCATTAGCCAGGCTAGAGCCACCTGTCCGGGAGAGGCGGCAAGTTCGGCGGCAATGGTGCGGACGATCTCGGTCAGCTTGAGGTTGGCGGCAAAGTTATCGCCCTGCAGGCGGGGATCGCCCGCGCGGCGGAAGTCTTTTTCGCCGTAGGCTTCGGCTGGCTTTGGCCGGGCGGTGAGAAAGCCGCGGCCTAAGGGCGAGAACGGCACCAAGCCGATGCCGAGGCGGCGCAGCGTTGGCAGCACCTTTGCCTCTATAGTGCGTTCCCACAGCGAGTATTCGCTTTGCAGGACGCTGACCGGCGTCGTTTTGTGGGCGCGTTCGAGGGTGGCGGGCGCGGCCTCAGACAGGCCGAAGAAGCGGACCTTGCCCGCGGCGATCAGTTCGCCCACCGTGCCGGCGACGTCCTCGATCGGCACCGCCGGGTCGACGCGGTGCTGATAGAGCAGATCGATATGGTCGGTCCTGAGCCGCTTGAGGCTGGCCTCGACCACGTCGCGAATGTGCGCCGGGCGGCTGTTGGTGCCGGCCAATCGCTTGCCGTTTTCGATGCGGAAGCCGAACTTGGTGGCCAGGACGACCTTTTCGCGCCGGCCTGTCAGCGCTTCGCCCAAGAGTTCCTCGTTGGTATAGGGGCCGTACATCTCGGCGGTGTCGAGAAAATCGCAGCCGAGCGCGATGGCACGATGCAGGGTCTTGATCGCCTCCGCCTTATCGGCGCCGCCGTAGGCGTGGCTCATGCCCATGCAGCCGAGGCCGAGGCACGAGACTTCCAATCCTTCCGTTCCGAGTTTCTTTCGCATGAGCATGGCGATCGTCCTTCACGTTACCGGCGCCTTATCGCCCGGTTCTTCCCCCGGGCAATAGCGCAATCTTGCAAGAGACTTGCCCGATTCTGCAAAACCTCTCGGCGATACGGTTGCTTCCGCTTCACCATTGCGACAGAAATCGTCGCTATGGTGGATCAAAACGACAGCCTGATCGAAACCAGGCGACGGGAACTAGCGGTGCGCATCGCCCGATTGGCTAAGGTGCCTGGCTTGTGTCAGAGCCCCATACCCGGTTTACGCTTTAGCCGCCGCGATGCATCAAGTGTTCCGACGCCGCTGTTCTATTCTCCGGCGCTGACCTTGGTTGCTCAGGGCAAGAAGCAGGTGCGCTTGGCTAAGCGCACCTATGTCTACGATCAGTCGCATTATCTTTTGACTGCGTTCGATCTGCCGGTGCTCTCGACGGTAATCGGCGCAACCTCGGCGAGACCGTTTCTTTGCCTGTCGCTGGAACTCGATCTCAAATTGATCGGTGAGCTTTTGGCCGATGCGCCCAAGGGCGCGCCGCCACCGCCGGATTGCGGTATGGCGGTCAGTCGGATCGATGTTCCGCTGATTGATGCCGCCTTGCGTCTGACCGCGCTGCTTAGCGCGCCGCGGGATATTCCGGCGCTGGCACCGCTGATCATACGCGAGATTCACTACCGCCTGCTCACGGGGCCGCAGGGCGGCCGATTGTACCATCTGGCGACCAGCGGCTGTCGTTGGCAGGCGATCGCCAAGCTGATCGCCTGGATGAAGCGCCATTATACCGAACCGATGCGGATCGACACGTTAGCCCGTACCGTCGGTATGAGCGTTTCCTCGCTGCATCACCATTTCAAGGCGATCGCCGCGGTCAGCCCGTTGCAATACCAGAAACAGTTGCGCTTGCAGGAGGCACGCCGCTTGATGCTCGTCGGCCTTGATGCCGCTGATGCCGGTTATCGCGTCGGTTACGAGAGCCCCTCGCAGTTCAGTCGCGATTACCGTCGGCTGTTCGGCGCGCCACCTATGCGCGATGTAGGCCTCATCCGGCGCGATCCGGCGCGAGAAGCTGTTGCTGAGTAGGCGGAGGTGTCGCCGTGGGCTGGGTTGGCCGATAATCCGAAGATGTGGACGCAAATGATTGAAATGATTTGCTCCGCAAAATTCGTTGCGCTGATGGGAAAAAGTCAAACAGAGACACCGCCTTATCTTTTTGCTTGCCAGTGATGATTATTTGATGATAATTAGGTACAATGAACTTCATGAGGAGCATATCATGGCGCTGTGGCGGGAGACCGTTTTGGGCAAAATCTTCTTTAAAGGCGATAAGGCTGCAGACACGTCGGCGGCCGAAGAAAATCACCAATGCGGATGCGGCGAACACGGCAATAAGGAGCATAAGGCCGGCGAGTGCGACGGCACCGGGCCGCACGGCCCCCATCGTCACGGCAAGGAGGGGCATTGCTGCGGCGGCCACGGTCATGACGGCGAAGAACACAAGTCCGGCGAATGCGACGGCACCGGGCCGCACGGTCCGCATCGGCACGGTCATGACGGTTGCGGCTGCGGGCATCGTCACTAGATGGAGGGGCGCGAGCGCCATCGCCATCGTCGCGGCTGCGGCTGCGAGGGGGCCGGCGAGGGGGCCGGCGAGGGGGATGGGATCTGTCCGCGTTCCACTACGCGGGTGCAGCTCGAACTGCCGCCGCAGGCGATGGAACGGTTGCAGCGCCTGAAGGAACGCACCGAGGCCGCGTCCTACGCCGAGGTCGTTCGTCAAAGCCTGCGTTTGTTCGAGGCGCTGGCCGGCGAGCACGATAAGGGGGCCGAACTGCTTCTGAAACGCGCCGACGGCGAGGCCGTTTCCTTCAAGATTTTCTTGTGATGTCCCACCGCACCGTCATTGCGTCTTCGCCCAATTTCGACGACAGACCGCGCGGCACGACCATAGACATGTTGGTGCTGCACTATACCGGTATGACGTCGGCGGATGCGGCAATCGACCGGTTGTGCGATCCGGCGGCCAAGGTTTCGGCGCATTACACCATCGACACCAAAGGGTGCGTCTACGCCCATGTCGCCGAGGAAAAGCGCGCCTGGCATGCCGGCGCGTCGTTCTGGGCGGGGTGGGCGCGGGTCAACGACCGTTCGATCGGTATCGAGCTCGTCAACCCCGGCCACGAATGCGGTTATGTACCATTCTCCGACGATCAGGTCGACGGCCTGATCGAATTGGCCGGGGGTATCCTGTCTCGCCATCCCATTCAGGCAAGAGGCGTGGTCGGCCATTCCGACATAGCGCCGATGCGCAAAGCCGATCCCGGCGAGTTGTTTCCCTGGCAACGCCTGGCCGAAAGCGGAATCGGGCTGTGGCCGGCGCGTGCTGCCGTGCCGTGCCCCGATGGCGCCTCGTCCGCCATCCGCCTTGCCGCCTACGGCTACGGTCTGCCGCCGGATGTCGACGTGCCCCTGAAGGCGGTCGTTGCCGCCTTTCAACGCCATTTCCGCCCAGCCCGGGTCGACGGGCGGTGGGATGCGGAATGCGACGGCTTGCTGAACGCGCTGCTCGCGGCCATACTCTGACGCGTCAGACGGCCGGATGGTCGCTCTCCTTCGCGAGAGGGGGGGAGGAAAGTCCGGGCTCCACGGAAAACGCGGTGACGGATAACATCCGCCGGGGGCGACCCCAGGGACAGCGCCACAGAAAACAAACCGCCAAACGCCCCAATGCTTCGGCGGAACGGGCGCGGCAAGGGTGAAAAGGTGCGGTAAGAGCGCACCGCGGGTCCGGCAACGGAAACGGCATGGCAAGCCCCACCGGGAGCAAGACCAAATAGGGACGGCGGTATCGCGTTTTTCGGATTGCCGTCCGGGTCGGTCGCGCGAGGCGTTCGGTAACGGGCGCCCCAGAGGAATGGCCATACAGCCGCGCTTAAGCGGTGGACAGAACCCGGCTTACAGGCCGTCTGACACTTTTCATTTTCAGCAAGAGCAATTTTGACGGGCGGGATCCGGCCGTCCTGAACGGCGTCGCGCGAAAACGCGATGCCGTTTTTTTTAAAGCGCAAAGTAAAAAAATTTATGATGTAAATAATAAAAAATAGAAATCGCGACAATTTGAGACAATAATGCTAGAGATTGAGTAAATCAAAGTAATAATCTGCAATTGTAAAATACAATCTTTTTTATATGCATGAAACAACAGAATTCAACCACTAGTATATAGTGTTCGTTTAGAATCATGATTCGTTCATGTGATTCGTACGAGTCAATATGACAAATTAATTATTTTAACTGTAATTTTTTGACTCTATCAATCAGGTATTATCTTGACATTGATTCAGAAAATTTTAGCGGCTCCAAGCCGAATCATTTTCATGATCGATTGAGGTCTTCGTGAAAATGAGTTTGTTTGCATTTTACTTTAGCAAACATTCGTCTGCACCGGCTGCTGTCAGGCATGCCGTAGGGGCGGATTTGCATCGATCGGTTGGGGTGCGGCGGCTTAGGGCTGCGGAACCGGGCAACGTACCCGACCGTCCGAATGCTTTCCGTACGCGTATCTCTCCCTTTGAGGAAATACAGGGAGTGATACATGCACCCGAAAAAATCGGAGGATACGGTGTTCTTCCGTTCGTGCGGCTGCGGAGAACCGCGAGCTGCATTCTTGTCGTAACGACCGAACGGATGAGATCCGTTCGGGGTATCGGGTACATCTGTGCAGGACGGTTCGCGACGAGACGATAATTTCCGTTATGGGGTTTGTCCCACGCGTTGCATCAGCCCTTGGGAGGGGAATATGCGCTTTACCATCAAACTGAAACTTGGTTTGGCTTTCGCAATAACGATAGCCATGTTGCTATGCGCTTCGTACTTTGGCCTAGACAGCACGTCGACCCTCAACGGCATGTTCAGCGGCGTACTTGATGGGCCGGTGGCGCAGCAGCAGGCCGCCAACAAAATCGAAAGTACGATTCAGCGAATTGTACGGTTGGAAAAAGATATTATTCTCGAAACGGACATGCAGAAAACGCAAGTCCACGAACAGCAGGTCATGCCGCTTGTCGCCGAATTGGACACCGAGCTGTCGCAGGCCGAAAAAATCGCAACCGATAAGGAAAAAGAGAAGCTCGGCACGCTGCGCAACGATTGGGAGACGTTCAAGCCGCTCGATGCCAAGGTGCGCGAACTCAGTCTGTCTAACAGACGCGACGAGGCACAAAAGCTCAGTCTTGGACAGATGGCGCCGATTACCGCCTCGATCCTGAAGGCGACGGACGATTTGGAGGATTTGACGGCCGCGACGCTCAAGCAGCAGGAAGCCGCAACCGAGGAAGTCGAGCAAAGCACTCGGCGCATTCTGATCGTCGTGGCAATTCTTGCCCTGGTGCTGTCCGTCGGAATGGCCGCATGGATCATGATCTCGATCAGCGGCGGCCTCAAGAAAATCGGTGCGATGGCTGAAGCGATGGCCATCGGCGATGTCGATCAGGAAATCGACTATAAGAGTAACGACGAAATCAAGGATGTCGTCAGTTCGGTAGAAACGCTGGCTAAAACCTTAAAAGAACGCGCCGTCGTGGCGCACAAACTTTCGATCGGCGACGTTTCGGAAGAGCCGAAGGTGTTATCCGATAAAGACATAATGGGCAAGGCGCTGATCGAAGTGGTGAATATCGACCGTCGCATCGCCTCGATTATGGCGCAAATTAAGCTTGGCGATCTGTCCTATGAACCCAGGCCTCGCTCCGAAGTCGATCAGCTCATTATTTCTTTAAAAGCGCTGGTGCTGGCGTTGCGCGAAAGTGCCGAATTGGCAGACAAGATTGCCGGCGGCGATTTGACGGTAGAGCCGAAACCGCAATCCGATAAAGACCGGCTCGGCAATGCGTTGAAGAACATGGTCGAACGTTTGCGCGGGGTGGTCGGCGATGCCATCGCCGCCGCCGACAATGTGTCCTCGGGCAGTCAGGAACTGTCGGCGACGTCGGAGCAGATGAGCCAGGGCGCCACCGAACAGGCGGCCGCGGCCGAAGAGGCGTCTGCCTCGATGGAACAAATGGCTGCCAACATCAAGCAGAACGCCGACAATGCCTCGCAGACCGAGAAGATCTCGCGGCAGTCGGCCAAGGATGCCGAGGCCAGCGGCGATGCGGTGAACAAGGCGGTGGCGGCGATGCAGACCATCGCCGAGAAGATCACCATCGTGCAGGAGATCGCCCGCCAGACCGATTTGCTGGCCTTGAATGCGGCGGTGGAAGCGGCGCGGGCCGGCGAGCACGGCAAGGGCTTCGCGGTGGTGGCTTCGGAGGTTCGCAAGCTGGCCGAACGCAGCCAGACCGCGGCGACCGAGATCAGTGGGCTATCCGGCGATACCGTCAAGGCGGCGCAGGCGGCGGGCGAGATGCTGGTTAAACTGGTGCCGGACATTCACAAGACGGCGGAACTGGTGTCGGAAATCTCGGCGGCGTGCCGCGAGCAGGATATCGGTTCTTCGCAGATCAACGAGGCGATCCAGCAACTCGACAAGGTGACCCAGCAGAACGCAGCGGCGTCGGAAGAGATGTCGGCGA